>JBKECO010000014.1:0-107442 GCA_047974745.1 Lachnospiraceae bacterium | reverse complement strand
GGTACGAAAGTAGGACTTAGTGATCCGGTGGTATAAAGTGGGATTGCCATCGCTCAACGGATAAAAGCTACCCTGGGGATAACAGGCTTATCACTCCCAAGAGTTCACATCGACGGAGTGGTTTGGCACCTCGATGTCGGCTCATCGCATCCTGGGGCTGTAGCAGGTCCCAAGGGTTGGGCTGTTCGCCCATTAAAGCGGTACGCGAGCTGGGTTCAGAACGTCGTGAGACAGTTCGGTCCCTATCCGGCGCGGGCGGAGGATATTTGAGGGGAGCTGGCCTTAGTACGAGAGGACCGGGCTGGACAGACCACTGGTGTACCTGCTGTCGACCAACGGCATAGCAGGGTAGCCAAGTCTGGAAGGGATAAACGCTGAAGGCATCTAAGCGTGAAGCCCCCCCCAAGATGAGATATCCCTCACTATAAGTGAGTAAGACCCCTTGAAGACTACAAGGTAGATAGGGCAGAGGTGGAAGTGCAGTAATGCATGGAGCTGACTGTTACTAATCGGTCGAGGGCTTGACCAAGAAGGTAATGTTTTCGGATTCGTTTCTGTATGGAATTTTGAAGGTATATAAAGGGATATAGTTCAGTTGGTAGAACGTTGGTCTCCAAAACCAAATGTCGAGGGTTCAAGTCCTTCTGTCCCTGTAGAGAAAGCCAGTAAAATCAAGCGTTTCAGCTGTTTTACTGGCTTATTTTTTACTTAAAATATGAAAATGACCACGTTTTGACCAAAATATGGGTAAGGTGTCAAAACAGCCAGCCTATTTAATTACGGATTGTTTCGTGCCTTGCACTTTTGACACTGTAATCAAATATATTTTAAAGCAGAATATTGTCTTTCCCTTTTAATAATCGTCCGGCACTGACAATTAGCAATATTCCAGCAGTAATGCCAGCCATGATTGTACAAATACCAATTACCAGACTCAAAACACCTGAAAAGTTCATAGTCTTATAAATTTTTTCCTGCATGAGAACCTCCTTTTACTTTTTCTATTCACATTCTACCATTCATTTTTTGATATTACAAATAAATATTACTGTAAACTTTTCTGAATTCGGCAGGTCTTTTATTGGTTTCCTTTTCAAAAATATGGTAGAAAAAGCTCATATTCTCGTAGCCGCAAAGATGTGCTATTTCAGTAACACTAAGATCAGATGAGAGCAGGAGTCGCTTTGCGTGATTAATCTTGGCCTTACGCAGCAGCTCGCCAAAACTGTACCCGGACTCTTCTTTTAAGAGCGTGGAGAGATAGCTTGGATTTAAAGAAAATAACTGGGCAGTTTCTGTAAGTGAAGTCGACAGATAGTTGCGGTCAATATGTCCTAGTACTTTGTGAAGCGAGTAGGCTTTTTCGGTCATATTCGAAAGAAGCATATTTTGTTCCTCCATACGCATCAGTTCTAGAAAAATGAGTGCGAGAAAAGCATTGAGTACATCCGTTGAATTTAGGGAGGGCTCATAATATTCACACATCAGCTCCTTCATAAGCATGGAAAGATGCTCATTTTCTGTGCTTTGGAAAATAATATATTTGTCACTCAGCGTCTTTTCAGAAATCGCAGAAATAATAAATTCGGACATAAGACTGTGTCCGGAGAACCTGGATAAAAAATTGCTGTTAAAGTATTCTTTGCTGAATAGCAGATTGATTAAAAGATCTTCCTCACCACAGGAATTTACAGAATGGGGAACCCGGGTATCGATCAGACAGATCTGCCCCTTTAAGAGGTGATAGGGGGTGTTATTGATCGTCTGATGGCAGGTTCCGGAATAAACATAGGCAATTTCGATCCATTCATGCACATGCTCCGGTACCTCCTGGTATCTTGCATTCTCGATGATCATAAAGTGCTCATGATCTGGGAAGGCGCCTATATGAGCGCGGTTGAGAAGTGGTATGAGTCTGCCGTTGACATTTGCCTTTCGTAAATTCGTATAGTCCACCTTTTTATTTTGAGAGGATAAATTTTGCGCCTCTTCCTGTGTCAGATCTCGTAGAAATCGATCAAGCTCCTTATAATTCATACAAGCCCCCTTTTTGCAGATTGAACGGTGTTCTTTGGATAGGTCACCCATTAAATACAGTATAAAAAACAATCTAGGATTTGGTCAATCATTTTCAATAATTTCGTTATAGCACAGTAAAATGTAACGTGCTATGGTAGGGTCAGAAACGATAGGATCAGAAGGGAGTTACTATGTTATATGTAAAAAATGTAAGATTGAATTATGAAACAGAATTGATGGGAGTGGATGAAATTCCTCAGGTTTCCTGGGAGCTTGTTACCAAAGAGAGAAATACAGTTCAGAAGTGGTTTCAGATCGAGATTTCTACAAAACAGGATTTTTCCAAATGTGAATTTCAAAGTGGAACTGTAGTTTCATCTGCATCCACTCATTTTTATCCAGAAGGTCTGGAGCTTGAACCATTTACTTATTATTATGTGCGTGTGAAAGCAGCGAGTGAGACAAAAGAAAGCACATGGAGCGAAGCAGCAGTCTTTCTAACCGGGAAAATGGGATTTCCCAAGAAGGAGCTGGACTTTATTACAGCGGAACGTATTGAGGATAAAGAATCAGAGGAGGGAACGTGCCTCAGACGGAGCTTTGTGTTAAAAAAGCCAGTCAAACAGGCAATCGCTGCAGTCACCGCCCAGGGACTGTATCGTTTTTATCTGAATGGAAGCGAGATCGGGAGCGATTTCCTGACTCCCGGATGGACCTCCTATCACAAGCACCTTCTGTATCAGGTATATGATGTGACCAACGAACTCCGGCAGGGTAAGAATATGGCAGGAGCCATGCTTGGAGCTGGCTGGTATAAAGGCCGTATGGGCTTTATGAATGAGTTGAATAATTATGGGGATCGGACTTCGTTTTTTTGCCACATTGAAGTGACCTATGAAGACGAGACGAAGGAAATTTTAGAAACAGATCAGCATTGGACTGGATTTTGCTCACCTATTGTATTTTCTGATATTTATGATGGTGAGATCTATGATGCGCGCAGGGAAATTCCAGACTGCTTTTACCCGGATGGAACAGAGGAAATAGCGGCTGACTTAATCAAAGAGACGGATATCATCAAAGTTGACAGCAGTATACTAACTGTTCAGGGCGCAGCAAAAATAAAAGAGCATGAGATGTTTCCGGGGAATCATATTTTTACGACTCCACAAGGCGATACAGTAATTGATTTTATGCAGAATATGTCAGGTCGTCTCCATTTACATGCCTTTGGGAAAAAAGGTGATCGCGTTCATGTACAATGCTTTGAGACGCTGGATGCGGATGGCAATGTATATCTGGACAATCTAAGAAGTGCGAAGCAGTCCGTGACCTATATTTTTGGAGAACAAAGCGAGGTGGAATATGCACCATTCTTTACCTTTATGGGCTTCCGTTATATTGTGGTTCGTGAATTTCCGGGCGAAATTAATGAGAATAGCTTTTATGTTCGGGCAATTTACTCCGACATGAAAGAGACAGGATATTTCCAATCTTCAAATCCTCTGCTGAATCAGCTGCATCACAATGTACAGTGGGGGTTAAAGAGCAATTTTGTCGATGTTCCTACGGATTGTCCGCAAAGAGATGAGCGCTGCGGTTGGACAGGGGATGCGCAGATTTTTTGCAGGGCAGCCTCTTATCTAATGGATACCTATACATTTTATGATAAGTGGCTTACAGATGTGGCGGCTGATACACCGGAAGACGGAAGTATACCACATATTGTGCCTGATATTCTTACCGGCAAAAATGAAGATAACTGGCTGTGTAAAGAAGGTTCCACTGGTGCCGCGGCATGGGCAGATGTTATCATTATCAATCCATGGACCATGTACCTGATGCACGGTGACACAAGGATCTTAGAGAAGTATTTTACCAATATGAAGCGATGGATCGATTTCATGACATCCCATGCAAAGGACAATATTTGGAATTTCGGTGTACAGTTCGGAGACTGGGTAGCACTTGATGCAGAAGAAGGCAGCTATTTTGGAGCAACACCAATAGAGCTGACGAACACTGTATATTACGCATACTCTTGTTCACTGTTCGTAAAAATATGCAGAATACTTGGAAAAGATGAGATCGCTGCAGAATACGAAGAATTAAATCATAAGATCAGAAAGACTTATGCAGAGAAATACTTTGATGCATCGGGACATTTAACTGCACAGACCCAGACAGCTCAGATCGTGACACTCTACTTTGAGCTGGCACCAGAGGAATACAGACCAAAGGTCGCAGCAGATCTGCTCAGACTTTTGGAGGAGCAGAATGGGCATCTGGTAACAGGGTTCATCGGAACACCTTATTTTTGCCATGCACTCTCCGGAAGTGACTGTCTGGAAGAAGCATACAGCCTGCTGTCGAAAGAAGACTATCCATCATGGCTCTATCAGGTGAAGAAAGGTGCAACAACCATCTGGGAACACTGGGATGGCATCAAACCGGATGGAACCATGTGGAGTCCGAATATGAATTCATTCAATCATTACGCCTATGGAGCTGTAATGGACTGGGTCTACCGTGTAGCAGCGGGTATTGAAGCAGATGAAACAGATCCGGGATTCCACCATATTCTGTTTTCTCCAAGACCTGGAGGCAGCCTGACGCAGATACATGCTGCATACGACTCCATGTATGGAACCATTGTTTCAGAGTGGATCCGGGAAAAGGATGAACGTGGGGAAGCGATTTCACTTCATTTTGAGATTCCTCCAAATACCTATGCAACAATAAAACTCACAGACGTGAAAGAACTGCTTCATTCTGATACCCTGAACTTCTTACAGGTGGATCCAAAAACCTTTATCTGTGAGACAGGCTCTGGAAGCTACCAGCTCAAATATGTAAAGCTCCAGTAGACATTAAGTCTGATCCGGTAAAAGAGATGCTTTTTTTAACGTGTTCCTCAGAAGCGGTCCTAAATAAGAAGCAGCAGCAATTTTGAGGAAATCCCCGATCAAAAAAGGCAGAACGCAGATGGTCAGAGCATACAGGAATCCGGAACCAGTAGAGAACATGAACCATAAAACTCCAAGCAGGTAGGCGCACAGTGTACCAAGTATCATACCTGCAATGCATAAAAGTCGATTTCCAATAAATTTTTTGACCAGTATTCCGGATATTCCGATCATGAGAAAAAAACCGATCAGGAATCCGCCAGTTGGACCGGATACTTTTCCAAGCCCACCTGAGAATCCTGAGAAAACAGGCAGACCTGCCAGACCTAACAGGAAATAGATCAGATAGCTGTACAGACTTAGTCTGGTTCCAAGTACATAAACGGAAATATAAAGCACCAGATTGGTCAAAGTCACAGGGACAGGACCAATGGGAAGAGACATCGGTGCCAGGACGCACAGAAGTGCTGTAAAAATTGATACAGTTGCAATTTGTCGGATAGAGAGGGAAAATTTTCCCTCTCTATTTTCCTTTTTTTCAGTCATAATGATCTCCATTTCGTTTTAATTCAGTCAAAGCATACCCGATTATCATTCATATGTCAACCAAAAATAAGTATAAGGTTGACAATTGTACGTTCATTTCCTTGTGACATTCACACATACGATTCTTTGTTGACAGAGAACACTTGTGCAGGTAAGATTAGAGGATGTCGGGGTCAAAGGTTTTTTACATCCCAGACAATAGTTGGCACTTAAACATAGAGTATTTTTACAAATAGAGATTAGGAAAATGATGGAAAGAATAGAAATAGAAGATTTACGAAAGCTAGAAATAGAGAAACTGCAGATTTTAGATTTAAGAAAGGAACAGGAACACCAGCGAAATCACATTGCGAATGCGATCTGTATTCCGTATAGTGAACTGTCCGACCGATACACTTCTTTGGATAAAAATGAGCCTGTCTATGTGTATTGTTACACTGGGGATGTCAGTGAACCTGCAGCAGACTTTTTAGAAGAAAAAGGCTGGCAGGTCATACATATAGAAGGCGGATATCGTTCCTACCTCAGATTACAGCTCACAGAGCTGATGGATGATGAACAGGAACGGGCTGACAGAACGAAAGAGATCGAACGCAGCATTATGAAGAAGTTTCACAAAAACATCTGGACCAGGTTCGTGAAAGCGATCAAAGAGTATGACATGATTCAGGAAGGAGATCGCATTGCAGTATGCATCTCAGGCGGGAAAGATTCCATGCTGCTGGCAAAGCTGTTTCAGGAATTGATGCGTCATAAAAAAATGGATTTTTCCTGTGTTTTCCTGATTATGGATCCTGGCTATAATCCTGAGAACAAGCAGATCATTATGGATAATGCAAAGCTTTTGGGAATACCGGTAGAAGTTTTTCATTCTGAAATATTTGATACGGTGGCAACGATCCAGGAAAGTCCCTGCTATCTTTGTGCCAGAATGCGAAGAGGGTATCTCTATAGCAAGGCAAAAGAACTTGGATGCAATAAGATCGCACTTGGTCACCATTTTGATGATGTGATCGAAACCGTTTTAATGGGGATGTTCTATGCTGGAAAGATCGAAACAATGATGCCAAAGCTTCACAGTAAAAATTTTGACGGGATGGAATTGATTCGACCAATGTATATGATACGAGAAGCCGATATCTGTGCCTGGAGAGACAGGAACAGACTGGGCTTTATACAATGCGCCTGCCGTTTTACTGAGCATTGTTCGACCTGTGGTGGCGATAAGACCTCAAAAAGAGAAGAAATGAAGGAACTGATTGCAGATCTGAGGAAGAAAAGTGATGTAATTGACAAGAATATCTTCAGAAGTATTCATGATATCAATCTGGGAACAGTGATCGGGTATCATAAACACGGTGTGTCCTATCATTTTGTGGATGATTATGATGGAGAAGAGCAGAAAAAGATATAAATAAAGTGTCTCTGAAAAAATTCGTGCAATTCAACAATAAACAGAGTGAACTACTAGGAAATAGATGAGTTTTTTGTATAGTTTAGTCAATCTCATAGAAGAAACATGACCTTGTGCGTGCAGTTTTGCAACATTCAATGATGTTCCAATCAGCATTTGACACAAAAAACGCGCATTTTCAGGGCTTTGGAAAAATTGACAGACGTAATTAATCATGTCATAATTCTGAATGTAATAACATGTAAATGTTTTGAAAGAATATGAAAGGACTGGCTAATTATGAATGAACATATTATAAAATTTACGAACACGGATGATGTGCAGCAATTTGTAAGAGCAGCTGGCGAATGTGACTTTGATATTGACTTGATTGATCAACATAGATATATAGACGCAAAATCTATACTGGGCGTCCTGAGTATCGGGCTTGCAAAGGAACTCAAAGTGAAATGTTCAGGAGGCAGCTGCAAATTTGAACAGACACTGCAAAAATATGCAATAGCATAGAAAGCATAGAAAAAGCCCGGATGATTTCCGGGTTTTTTCATGACAAAAAGTACATGATCAAATGATATTATTTAGATTACACCCTATTCATATATAATTTTCGGGGAAAGTATTGAAATTAGTAGTAATTATCACTATTATTAAAACATAGCAAATAAGTAGTGATTGAAAGGATTGGTTTTTTATGAAGGAACATGTCATTAAATTTACCTCGACAGAAGACATACGGCAATTTGTGAAGGCAGCAGGAGAATGTGACTTTGAAATCGACTTAGTATACCAGCATATCCACATAGACGCAAAATCATTACTAGGAGTTCTGGGGCTAGGCTTAGCAAAAGAGTTGCAGGTCAAATGTTTTGGAAGTCAGTGTGATTCAAATTGCAATTTTGAAAAAGCGTTACAAAGATATGCAATTGTATAGCGACTTATTATGTGACAGAATAAAGTGATTTGACAAAAAGATTCAAAACGGGATGAAAAATTATACGGGAAGAAAAATTATAATAGTTGACATATATGCAGTGTGATACACTGCTGAGAACGGACTTTAAGTTGAAAAAGAGACACGGATCCCGTGTCTCTTTTTCGTATATCAAAATTGTATCGAAGGTACAGTTAGTATATAATGAAGCAGGAGCATAGACATACTATAATAAAAAGTCTGGTGGTAATAAATTCCAAATGAAAAAAAGCACGACAATAGATGAAACAACAAAAGAGGAAATCAGGATTTCAGTAAGAAACCTTGTGGAATTTGTGCTTCGGCATGGAGATATCGACAATCGCATCAGCAGAATGGCACCAAAGGATGCGATGCAGGAGGGCGGCAGGATTCACAGAAAGATTCAAAGACAGATGGGATCAGACTACCGTTCCGAGGTCATGCTGAAATTTAAAATAGAAAAGGATGACTTTGATCTACTGTTAGAGGGCAGAGCAGATGGCATTGTAGACAGAGAGAATGGATTCTTGATCGATGAGATCAAAGGAGTCTATAAGAATGTGCATCAGCTTGAGGAGCCTGTCCAGGTTCATCTGGCGCAAGTCAAATGCTATGCATTTCTATATATGCAGGAGCAAGCTATCACAGATCCTAAGATCGAACTTCAAATGACTTACGTGAATCTGGATACAGAAGAAATCAGGCGATTTCAGATACAACAAAATGTCGATGAGCTTTCAGACTGGTTCAGGAACCTGATCCAGTCCTATATGAAATGGGCTCAATTTCAATCGCAGTGGAGAAAAATAACCCGTGCAAGTGCCAAAGAGCTGGATTTTCCATATTCGTACCGGGAAGGACAAAAAAAGCTGGTCGAAGATGTCTATCGGAGCATTTTACGTAAAAAAACACTATTTATACAGGCACCCACTGGAGCAGGAAAGACCATTGCCACAATTTACCCAGGGATCAAGGCGTCCGGGGAAGGCCTGATCGAAAAAATATTTTATCTCACCGCCAAAACGATAACAGGTACTGTCGCCAAAGAGACCTTTGAATTATTTGCTGCCGATGGTTATCGAGCAAAAGTAATTCAGATCACAGCAAAGGAAAAAATGTGCCTGTGTGATGAGATGGAGTGCAATCCCGACCATTGCAGCTATGCAAAGGGACATTATGACAGAATTAATGACACCGTTTTTGAACTATTACAGATGGAAGATAATCTGGATCGTGACATAATACAAGAATATGCAAAAAAGTTTCAGGTGTGTCCCTTTGAATTTTCCCTGGATCTTGCCACCTGGTCTGATCATATCATTTGTGACTACAACTATCTGTTCGATCCTAATGTCTACTTAAAGCGATTTTTTTCAGAGGGCAGCAAAGGTGATTATCTGTTCCTGGTAGATGAGGCGCATAATCTCGTGGAAAGAGGCAGGGATATGTATAGTGCCTCACTGCTAAAAGAAGATTTTCTCGAGGTGAAAAAGCTGGTCCGGAATCTGGACAAAAAGCTTGTGGATCATCTCAATCGCTGCAATAAAGCATTTTTGAATTACAAAAGAGAATGTGAGAGCTTTCGTATCATTGAGGATGATCTGGCAGGAGGGATCTTTGCATTGCAGCGTCTGGCAGAAAGATTTGACAGGATTCTGGAACGGCAGCCGGAATTGCCGGATCGAAGCAGTATTATGGAATTTTACTTTAAATTAAGGAATTTCTTATATACCTATGACCGCGTAGATGAGCGATATGAGATCTATTCTGAGATAAGAGAGGATGAGAGCTTCATGATCCGACTCTTCTGTGTCGATCCTTCCTACCTCTTGCAGCAATGTATCAATAAGGGAAGGAGCACAGTCCTATTCTCCGCCACCCTGCTTCCAATTCAGTACTATATGAAGATGCTGAGCACAAAGGATGATAATTATGCGATCTATGCAAAATCGGTATTTCAGGAGGAGCAGAAGCTGCTCTGTATAGCAGAAGATGTCAGCAGCAAATATACAAGGCGCAATGAAGCGGAATTTAAAAAGATCGCAGAATATATCTATCAGACTGTGGCAGCTCAGACAGGTAATTATATGGTCTTTTTTCCTTCTTATAAGATGCTGGAGCAAATATTTACAGTGTTTCAGGATAACTACAAGGATGAAGTTTTCGTCATTAGTCAGTCGCCCAATATGAATGAAATGGAACGGGAGTCCTTTTTGGAGGCTTTCGAGCACAATCCGCAAAAAAGTATCGCCGGGTTTTGTGTACTGGGAGGAATTTTTGGAGAAGGGATCGACCTGACAGGGTCTCGTCTGATCGGGACGATCATTGTGGGAACCGGCTTGCCTCAGGTGGGTACGGAAAGAGAGATTTTAAAACAGTATTTCGATCGGGTATATGGTGCAGGCTTTGATTTTTCATACACATATCCCGGACTCAATAAAGTTCTTCAGGCAGCGGGCAGAGTCATTCGAACGACGGAAGACTTTGGAACCATTACCCTTCTGGATGAAAGATTTTTAAGATCATCCTATAAAAAATTGTTCCCACTGGAATGGGAACAATTCAAAATATGCAGACTGGACAGCTATACGCAATATTTGTCAGATTTCTGGAAGAAGCTTTAAAAACTCGTCAGTCGAAGCTGATACAGGGAGATTCGTATTGATGGCAACAGCCAGTTGACGGGATGGGATTTGTTCTTTAATATCCAGCTTATACAGATCCTTCTCCTGGCCGCTCAGACAGTAATTCGGCAAGAAGGCTATACCCAGTCCGATACGGGCAAGATCGATCAACAGATCATTGCTGCTCAGTTCGATTTCAGGCAAAAGCTCCAGCTGATGCTGCAAGAACAGATTGTGCAGGAACTCACTGGTAGTGCTTTTTCGGTCCAGCATCAGGATCGGATATTCACAGAGCTCCTTAAAGGTGATCGATTTTTTGGAAAAATCAAAATAGGCTGGATTTGCAATAAATACATCGTGAAATTCCATTACGGTCTTTTGCCGATATATGTGATTTAATCTTGAATTTGGATAGTTCGTAACAATCAGATCCACTTTACCTTGTTCGAGCAAGGTGACACAGGATAGGGAAGTCGCATTTGTGACTTTGATCGGAACATTTGGAAATTTCTGGTGAAATTTTTTGAGATAGGGAACCAGAAAATAGCGGCAGATCGTATCACTTGCTCCGATGTGGAGTTGTCCGAGTCCCAGACCATTCGTGTCCATGATCTGTTCTTCCCCACGCTGAATCAGATTCATAGCAGGTTCAATATGCTTTTGCAGAATTTTTCCTGCCGGGGTCAGCTGGACTTTTTTGGTGCTTCGAATAAATAATGGCTGATCCAACTTTCGTTCCAGTGTTTTAATGGACTGACTGACCGCAGACTGGGAGATGAACAGCTGTTTGCTTGCTTCTGAAAAGCTTAATGAACTGGCAACATAATAAAAGACCTTATATAATTCATAATTGATATCCATAATGCATCCTCCTGTAAATCATCTGTCGTTGGTTATATTATAAGATATACTTATGAATGCGTCAATCACACAAAAATATAAGAGATGTCATACAAAAAAATTAGGGCGACAAGTGACCCTAGATTTCTTATAAATAGAATTAGATATATTAATTGTACTTATCTAATAAAAAATGCTATGATTACCTAAAATGAATGCGATTACCCAGTATAAAGGAGATAGATATGAGTCACGTAAAAAGAGTCTACGTCGAGAAAAAAGACGCATTTGCTGTTCAGGCAAGGGAGCTGCAGGCTGAGATCAAGAATTATCTTGGGATATATTCAGTAACGAAGGTCCGTATTCTGATCCGTTATGACTTAGAACATGTTTCGGAGGAGACCTATCAGAAAGCGATCCGTACGGTTTTGTCGGAGCCGCCAGTGGACGATATTTACGAGGAACAATTTGATTTTGGGGAATCTTTTGTGTTTGGAGTGGAATATCTTCCGGGTCAGTTCGATCAGAGAGCCGATTCTGCAGAACAGTGCATAAAGCTTTTGAATGAAAAAGAGGATCCAATTATTCGTTCTGCCACGACCTATGTGATCTCTGGAGATGTGACGGCGGATCAGTTAAGTGCGATCAAGAATCACTGTATCAATCCGGTAGATTCGAGAGAAACAGGAATGGAAAAGCCGGAGACACTGGTAGTGGAATTTGAAGAACCGGAAAATGTTCTGATTTTTAACGGCTTTATTCAAATGTCAAAGGAGGAACTGCTTCCGCTTTATGACTCTTTAAATCTTGCGATGACATTCCGGGATTTTTTGTTCATTCAGGACTATTTTAGTACGAAGGAGCAACGGGATCCTTCCATGACAGAGATCAGGGTCTTAGATACTTACTGGTCAGATCACTGCAGACATACTACATTCTCAACAGAACTAACGGATATCACATTTGCAGAGGGCGATTACAGAGAATCCATTCTGTCAGCTTATAAGGATTACCGCGAGACATTTGATAAGCTATATGCAGGCAGAGAGGATAAATTCGTTTGTCTGATGGACATTGCACTTATGGCCATGAAGCGCCTGAAGGCAGAAGGTAAGCTGGAGGATCAGGAGGAATCTGATGAAATCAATGCCTGCTCGATTGTTGTGCCTGTCCTTGTGGATGGTAAGACAGAAGAGTGGCTGATAAATTTTAAAAATGAAACACACAATCATCCCACAGAGATCGAACCATTTGGTGGAGCTGCCACCTGCCTTGGCGGAGCCATCCGTGATCCGTTGTCTGGCCGTACCTATGTCTATCAGGCCATGAGAATAACCGGTGCAGCGGATCCGACGGTATCCGTTCAGGAAACGATCTCAGGTAAGCTGCCACAGAAAAAAATTGTCAGAGGTGCAGCCCATGGATATAGCTCCTATGGAAATCAGATCGGCCTTGCAACGGGTTATGTAAAAGAGATCTATCACCCGAATTATGTGGCTAAGAGAATGGAGATCGGAGCGGTAATGGGCGCGGCGCCCAGACGTGCTGTGCAGCGGCTGACATCCGATCCAGGTGATATTATTATCCTTTTGGGCGGAAGGACAGGCCGTGATGGATGTGGCGGAGCGACCGGTTCCTCCAAAGCACATACTACAGAATCCATTGATACCTGTGGGGCAGAGGTCCAAAAAGGAAATGCTCCCACCGAACGAAAGATCCAAAGACTTTTCCGAAGAGAAGAAGTCAGCAGAATTATAAAGAAATGCAATGATTTTGGAGCGGGAGGAGTTTCTGTTGCGATCGGAGAGCTTGCAGACGGACTCATGATCGATCTTGATAAGGTTCCAAAAAAATATGCTGGTCTGGACGGTACAGAAATTTCGATCTCGGAGTCTCAGGAAAGAATGGCAGTGGTAATCGCACCGGAACATACAGAATTATTTTTGAACTATGCTGCAGAAGAAAACCTGGAGGCAGTGGAAGCTGCAGTTGTTACAGAGGAGAAGCGGCTGGTCTTAAAATGGAGAGGGAAGGAGATCGTGAACATTGCCCGCGAATTCCTGAATACCAATGGTGCACACCAGGAATCAGCAGTTCTTGTAGAAATGCCTTCCAAGAAGGAGAGCTATCTGGATAAGATCGCAATACCAGAGGTTGAACAGGCGGTCGCTGCTGGAAATGTAAAGGCGGCATGGCTGCGGGAGCTTTCGGATCTCAATGTCTGCTCACAAAAGGGACTCGTGGAGATGTTCGATGGCTCAATTGGTGCAGGCTCCGTACTGATGCCATATGGTGGGGCATATCAGATGACAGAGACTCAGAGTATGGTCGCAAAAATTCCCGTTGCAAAGGGCAGCTGCGACACAGTGACGATGATGAGCTATGGATTCGACCCCTACCTTTCAAGCTGGAGTCCATTTCATGGGGCAGCTTATGCAGTACTTGAATCCATTTCCAGAATCGTAGCGACCGGCGGAGATCTGCATAAGATCCGCTTTACGTTTCAAGAATATTTCAGGCGAATGTCAGAGGAGCCTTCAAGATGGAGCCAGCCTTTTGCAGCACTGCTAGGAGCCTATCATGCACAGATCGGATTCGGTCTTGCATCGATCGGTGGAAAAGACAGCATGTCAGGAAGTTTTCATGAGATTGATGTACCACCAACACTGGTGTCCTTTGCAGTGGATACTGCTGAGGAAAAAGATATCATAACACCGGAATTGAAGGAATCAGGCAATGTACTTTATCTGTGCAGAATACGCAAGGATGATTCCGATATGCCAGATTATGGGCAGATCACGAATTTGTATGAAGGAATCCATAAGATGATCCAGGGCGGCTATATCGTGTCCTCTTATGCTCTGGATGCAAAGGGAATCGTTGCAGCAGTCTCTAAAATGGCATTTGGAAATAAGTTAGGAGTCACAATTTATGACTCGGTAGATGAAACGGAGTTTTTTCTTCCAGGATTTGGAAATCTCATCATCGAAGTTCCTGTTTCAAAATTATCAGAAATGCAAAAACAGATCAAAGAATGGAATATCACAAAGGATCTTCAGATGATCGGAACTGTCAATGACCAGGCACAATTCCAGTATTCTGACATGGTGATCAATATGGAGGATGCGATTCGCTATTGGACCGGTACCTTGGAAACAGTATTTCCGACCCATGCAGGTGAAGATCACTCAGAATTTGAGCCTGAGAGCTATAAAGAGAAGTCAATTTATATCTGTAAAAATAAAGTAGCAAGACCGACAGTATTCATTCCGGTATTCCCGGGTACAAATTGTGAATACGACAGCAGCAGGGCATTTGAGACTGCCGGAGCCAATGTGATCACAAGAGTGTTCCGCAATCTGAATGAACAGGATATCATTGATTCGGTAAAAACGTATTCAAAGGCAATAGAACAGTCACAGATCATCATGTTTCCGGGAGGTTTTTCAGCTGGTGATGAGCCGGAAGGATCCGCCAAATTTTTTGCAACAGCATTTCGGAACAGCACACTGACCGAATCCGTTACAAGACTATTAGAGGATCGAGACGGCCTGATGCTTGGAATCTGTAATGGATTTCAGGCTCTAGTCAAGCTGGGGCTCCTACCCTACGGTCGCATTACAGAGCAGTTGAGCGACTCACCAACACTTACCTATAACACAATCGGCCGCCACATCAGTAAAATGGTCTATACAAAGGTTGTCAGTAATAAGTCTCCCTGGCTGCAGAAAACAGATGCAGAGACCGTTTATTGCAGCCCGGCATCCCATGGAGAAGGTCGTTTCGTGGCGTCACAGGACTGGATCGGCAAGCTGAAGAAGAACGGTCAGATCGCGACCCAGTATGTGAACGAAGGCAAAATGGCAACAATGGATGAGGAATGGAATGTAAATGGCTCCTATGCTGCCATTGAAGGAATCACCAGCCCGGACGGACGAATCTTAGGAAAGATGGCACATGCAGAGCGTAAGGGACAGGGAGTGGCCATTAATATTTATGGAGAACAGGATATGAAGATCTTTGAGAGCGGCGTGCAGTACTTTTTATAGACCAATGACCTGCTTTCGAAAGGCACCGGGAGTGATCCCGGTGTTTTTTTTGAAATGACGCGAAAAATTATTCACATCCTCAAATCCGCTGAGGGCTGCGATCTTTGCAGCCGATAAGCTCGTGCCGGTCAAAAGTGATTTTGCATGCTCGATTCGGAGCATATTCAGGTAGTGCAATGGCGTGTAGCCGGTATAACGTTGAAATTCTCTCGACAAATGATACTTGCTGACACCTGCGATCTTTGACATTTCATTCAGTGAGACCTTTCTGGTGAAATGCCGCTCCAGGAAAACAGTCAATACTAAGATATAGCCGGGGTTCCGATTCGTGATGAGCTGTGTTCGATGTTCATGACGGGCAAGATTCGTCAAAAGATGACTGAGCCTGTCGGAAACGAGCCATTCTCTCTGCATCCCACCCTGCTGATAGTCCTGCAGGAGCAGCTCCAGATGCTTTTGATAAAATGGGTTTCCAGTATCATGAAAGACCGGCGACTGTTCAGCAAAGAATTGATCATAAAAGGACCTGACAAGGGGACCATTAAAGTGCAGAACGCTGTGTTTCCAAGGAATCTGACCCTTCGTATAATATAGGTGCCTTTTTCTGCAGTCGATCAGAAATCCATAGTTTTCCCCTAACTCATAGGTCTTATCTTCATATTCCAGCACGCCGCAGCCTTCATAGGTATAGAGCAGTAAAAAAGAAGGATATTCCTTTCTACGTGTAAAAAAACCGGGATCACAGGTGAATACACTAAATCCCTCGAGATAGTAGAGCTGCGATCTGGCAAATTCTGAGGGGGAGGCAATGGAAAAGACATCCAGATGTCCTGAAATCAGAAAATCAAGCTCGCCCTGACTCTCAGTGAAAAATCTGCGCTTTTCTTCAATCGATCTTTTGATATCTGCATGGGTATCGTCAGAATACTCTTCCTGATCCAGATCAGGTGAAAGGTGTAATAGTGAATGCAGCGGTGTGACAGGAGTTTCTGTATGATAGGAGATCAGGTGGATTTGTTCGAACATCGTGCTCCTTTCAGCAATATTGTATGTACCAATAGCATAATCGTCTGATTACATTTTGTGTAACTTTGATTATAATGGAGTGAGAACAGATTTGTAAATACAAATCCGAGTATGCAGGCAGCAATATTATAGGTTTTTATGTGATTGGAGGGTCTATGCAGTCAAAAATAAGTAAACTGCTTTCAGGAAACGGAGAAAACTATATTTTTCCATTTTTCTGGCAGCATGGAGAAGAGGAAACAAAGCTTCGGGAATATATGAAGATCATTTCCGAGGCCGGTATTGGAGCGGTGTGCGTGGAGAGTCGTCCTCATCCTGATTTCTGCGGTGAGAAGTGGTGGACGGATATGGATATCATTCTGGAGGAAGCCAGAAACCGAGATATGAAGGTCTGGATACTGGACGATAGTCATTTTCCTACCGGATTTGCCAATGGAGCAGTATTAAAAAAATCAGCTGATCTCTGCCGGCAAAGCATCGCAGTCCGCACGTATCATGCAGGGGAAGGAGAAGTTGTCAGCATTACAGGTGATGAGCTGATGCACCCGGAACCCTTCGAGTCGACCCAGATCGAGCAGATGATATTGGATCAGCACCATCAGAGAGAGTTTACTGATGATCAGATCTATGGGCTGATCGGAATGGAGAAGGCATCTGGCAAGGTACTGGATCTGACAAGTCTGATCCAGGGCGATGAATTTACCTGGGAGGCTCCAGAGGGGGACTGGACGCTTTATCTGATGCACCTGTCAAGAAATCTCGGTTATCATCGTTCGTATATCAATATGATGGATCATGATTCCTGCAGGATCTTGATTGATGAAGTATATGAGAGTCACTTTACACACTATAAAGATGATTTCGGCAGGGCGATCGCCGGATTTTTTTCGGATGAGCCAGAGCTTGGAAACGGGCACCTATATAATGGGCATGGAGGAATGGGAGAAGAGATAGATTATCCCTGGAGCAGTGAAATCCTGCTGGAACTGGAAAAGAATCTCACGAAAGAGGAGATGCTCTATCTGCCGCTGATCTGGGAAAATGATGCGGACGAGCAGTGTAAAGCCCGTATTCGTTATGCATATATGGATGCAGTTACCAAATTAGTCAGAAAAGATTTTTCCATGCAGCTCGGTGACTGGTGCCGGGAGCATAATGTAAAGTATATCGGACATCTGATCGAGGATAATGGACATCACTCGAAGACAGAAGCCTCACTGGGTCATTTTTTCAGAGGACTTGCTGGTCAGGATATGGCAGGAATTGATGATATTGGAGGGCAGGTGATGCCTCAGATGGAGGATGTCAGCTTTGACAGAGGTATTTTCCAGAAGCGGGATGGAGAGTTCTATCACTATGTATTGGGCAAGCTGGGAAGCTCGGCTGCGGCCATTGAACCTGGCAAGCATGGGGATTCCATGTGTGAGATTTTTGGAGCTTACGGCTGGTCAGAAGGTGTCAGGCTTGAAAAATATCTCGTGGATCATTTTCTTGTACGCGGAATTAATCATTATGTACCTCATGCATTCAGTCCGAAGGAATTTCCAGATCCTGACTGCCCACCGCATTTTTACGCAAATGGACATAATCCGCAGTATCGTCATTTTGGAGCACTGATGCGCTATCTGAACCGTGTCTGCGAACTGATCAGTGACGGTAAGCCACAGGTCGACACAGCACTTCTATACGATGGAGAGGCAGACTGGTGCGGAGAGGCTATGCAGATGCAGATGCCGGCACACAAGCTATATGACGATCAGATCGACTACCACATCATTCCTCAGGATGTATTCTCAGAACGCATTTTGTATCAGACACAGATCGAAGAGGGCAGGCTCTGTATCAATTCAATTGTATACAAGACCGTTGTAGTGCCCTATATGCAGTTTATAACAGAGGAGTTTGCAACGGCTTTGAAAGAAATGACAGACCATGGCATCCCGGTATTCTTTTGTGATGCATTACCACAGGGTCTGTGTAATGGCACAAAATCCCAGTTAGACAGCGATCTTAAGAAGTGCAGAGTGGTTCCACTTGCAGACTTGGCAAAGGCATTAAGAAGTGATGGCTACTGCCAGCTGCAGATCGAGCCGGCAGATAACAGGATCCGACTCTATACCTATCTGCATAATGATGGCTCAAAGCTCCTCATGGTGGTAAACGAGGGAACCAAGAACTACAAGGGCACTATACTCTGTAAGGAAGAGTATCCCTGCTACAGATATGATGCCTGGAATCAAGAGCTGCAGTCCGTTCCTTATGATGGATCCAATCTCCTTGTATCCGTAGAGCCACTGCACAGCCAGCTTTTTCTTTTTACCAATGAGGATTTATCAGAGCAGCTTGCGACCCAGAAGGAAGCAGTAATTAGTTCCATGCAGTTGCAGGGAACAGTAACGCTGCAGTCCGATGAATGGGAGGAAATACCCTTTGATCAGGGCTGGAATCGGAGCATTTGTGAAAGCATCGAGTACCCGATGTTCCACGGAAGAAAGCAAGTAAGCCTTCCGGACAGACTATCAGAAGAAGAACCACTTTTTTCAGGCTTTGTAAGATATGAGAATTCATTTGCGTCAGAGATGACAAACACAATGGTTCTGGAAATCACAGATGCCTTTGAAGGGGTAGAGGTCTTTGTGAATGGAGAGACCCAGGGCATACAAATCGTACCGCCGTTCCGATATGTTCTGAGCAAGGGTATCAGTAAGGGTCAAAATCAAATTGCGATCGAGGTGGCAACTACACTGGAACGAAAGATGTCAAAAACACCATCCATGTTCGGGATGCCACAGGAGCCGGAGTGTGGTTCGGGAATTACAGGAGAAGTCAGATTATATAAAAAAGAATAAAAACAATAGATTGTGCAGCAGATCTGGTATATGATAATCCATATAGATCAGGTGATGGAACCTGACATCCTTTACATCTATTCAGATCGGAGGCATGCGCATTGAAGAGACCAAAATTTTATCAAAACATGGACCGTGAGACAAGAGGAGCCTGGATCAAGGTCATTCTGGCAGTGTTCATCATCACCTTGATCTCAGTATTTGTTATTCCATATATTTCCAAGCTGGCAGATCCGGATATACAGAACAGTCTGCAGAATATAGTTGGATCGTTAGGGGTCGCAGGCTGGCTGATATTATTGCTGATTCAATTTGCGCAGGTCGTCATTGCCTTTATTCCGGGGGAACCGGTGGAAATAATGGCAGGAGTCCTGTATGGTGGTCTCGGTGGAATGGCTCTCTGTATGGCCGGAATCGCTGCAGCATCCGCTCTTATTTTTCAGATTTCAAAAAAATATGGAAAGACACTGATTCAGAAACTGTTCAAGAACAAGAATATAGAAGAGTTTTCTTTTGTGCAGGATTCCAAAAAATTGGAAATGACCATTTTTCTTCTGTTCCTGATACCAGGTACTCCAAAGGATATGCTTACCTATGTGGTGGGTGCGACTCAGATCTCACTGTCCCGATTTCTCTTCATCTCATTAATTGCCAGAGTTCCATCCGTCATTACTTCAACAGTGATCGGATCATCGGTCAGTAAAGGTGCATGGAAGGAGACGATCGTAGTCTTTATCATTACTGCACTGATTGGAATAGCGGGAATACTTTTTAAAGACAAAGCACTGCATCTGCTGCGGCATGCAGACAAGCATATTCATCATGGCAAACCAATCGAAATCAGCATGGCACTGGATTCGGATCTGGAGATGATTCACATGTGTATGGTAGCAGCATCTGAAAATCTGGCGGATCCGTCCATGTTCATTGCAGATGATAAAGAATTCATACAGAGTCATATGCATGAGCGAGGATTCATCCTGAAAGCAGAAATTGAGGAAAAGCTGGCCGGATTCCTGCTGGTGAGATTTCCGGGATTCGATCTGGATAATCTGGGAAGGGATCTGTGCTATTCCGATAAGATGCTTACAGGGGTGGCACACATGGAGACTGTCGTTGTTGCTCCTGAATTCAGAGGTCTAAGGATTCAAAAAAAACTGATTCAAGAAGCTGAGTATTACTGTATTCTGGAACATAAATCGGATCTGTTCGCTACCGTGGATCCACGGAACACATACAGCCTGCAAAATTTTATGGATCAAAATTACCGGATCGTGGAAACAAAAGAAAAGTACGGTGGTTTCCTGCGACATATTCTATTTAAAAAACTGACTGTGTAAGGTCAGTTTTTTTATATAGCAAAGAGATTTGATCTTTCTTATGGATATCCTTTCTGGTATGTCTTGCGCCTCTGCAAAAAAAACAATATAATGATGGAGCAAAGGAGATGTGACATGAGGATAAAGGAACATTTAAAGAGCCGGAGAATCATCACAGACGGCGCAATGGGTACCTATTTTGAAAGTAAATATCCCAGGGAAGAGCAGATGGCAGAAATGCAGAATCTGACCCATCCAGATAGAATAAGGGACATACATATTGAATATATCGAGGCAGGGGCGACACTGATTCGAACGAATACATTTGCAGCGAACAGCTTATTTCTTGATGATGAAGTAATGATAAACAGAATCGTTCGCAGTGGGTATGAAATCGCTGAACAGGCAGTCAGAGAAAGCGGTAAGGATGTCTTTATTGCAGCAGATATCGGACCGATCCACGATGCGGGCTATCTTGGGCGGGATGTGATCCTACAGGAATACAAAATGATCTGCGACACATTTTTAGCGGCCGGGGCACAGATTTTTTTATTCGAAACACAGTCGGAGTTCATTTATCTGGAAGAAATCACTTCGTATTTAAAACAGAAAAAGGATGTTTTTATATGGACACAGTTTTCCTTTGACCAGACGGGCTACACAAGGCTCGGTCTTAGTATTCGTAAGATGATCCAAAAGGCATCAAGTCTTGATACCATAGATGCTTTTGGCTTGAACTGCGGTATGGAAGCAGCTCATATGTATCAGCAGCTGGAAAAGACAGATTTTTTAAATAATAAATATTGTTCAGCACTTCCGAACGCTGGGTATCCCATCGGTCTGAGAGCAAAGACAGTGTATTCGGGCAGCAGATCGTATTTTATAGATAAGATGAGTGACATCGCACAGCTTGGCATCGAAATATTAGGGGGCTGCTGTGGTACGACCCCCGACTATATCAGGGAACTCTCAGCTGTCACAGATAAAATGGAGATTCCTGCAAAGAAGACAGTCGGGGTGGATCAGACCACAGGATCAAAGCAAAATACAAAGCTCATCAGGAAAATGGAAGCCGGGCATAAGACTCTGATCGTTGAACTGGATCCACCCTTTGAAGTTGATATCACCAAAATCCTGGAGGGGGCAAAGCAGTTAAAAGAGTGCGGAGCAGATCTTCTGACACTGTCGGATTCCCCCCTGGGCAGAACCCGTATGGATGCCGGCTATCTGGCTGCAAGGATCCAGAGGGAAACAGGAATCCCGGTCATGCCCCATATCAGCTGCAGAGATAAAAATGTGATAGGGATGCGGGCTGGTCTCCTGGGAATGTACTGTGAGCAGATCCGAAATGCACTGATCGTCACCGGTGACCCGGTGGGAAGGGAGTCCGCTGGTCAGATCAAACCAGTTTTTGATTTTAATTCCATCCGTCTGATGGAATATATTTCTCAAATGAACGAAGAACTTTTCCGGGAAGATCCGGTCAGTCTGGGAGGGGCACTGAATTACCATGGCTCAAACCCAGAGGCTGTCATAAAGCGAATGGAGCAAAAAATCCAGGCGGGATGCAGCTTTTTCCTGACACAGCCGATCTACTCGAAGGAGGATATTGAGAGAATTCAGTATATTAAAAAAAGAGTCCAGACCAGAATCATGTGTGGTATTATGCCTCTGGTCAGCTATAAAAATGCGAACTTCATGAACAGTGTAATGCCGGGCATACATATTCCGGAAACGATTCTGTCAAGATATCATGAGAATATGTCACGGAGCGAAGGGGAAGAGACAGCGGCAGCAATTTCATTGGAGCTGATTGCTGAACTGGAAGACGTGGCCGATGGATATTATTTTATGACGCCCTTTAATCGGGCATCCCTCATTGCAGGAATTATTGGCGAGCTGAAAGGAAGACAAAATGGATCGATTGGAATTTAAACATCTTTTACAGAATAAAGTCCTGCTGCTGGACGGTGCAACAGGAACAAATCTGCAGGCAGCGGGAATGCCGCTTGGAGTATGCCCGGAACAATGGATACTGGATAATCCACAGGTGATACTGGATCTGCAGAAGGCTTATGTGAAGGCAGGGACGAATATCCTTTATGCACCTACCTTCACTGGAAACAGAATCAAGCTGGCGGAATTTGGTCTGGAACAGAACCTGTTCGAGATCAATCAACAGCTGGTGAAGCTCTCACTGGAGGCAGCAGCAGGGGAGGCACTGGTGGCAGGGGATATTTCGATGACTGGACAACAGCTCTACCCCATTGGCGATCTGGATTTTGAAGAACTGGTGACAATCTATAAAGAGCAGATCCTGGCAATTTCACAGGCGGGTGCTGATCTGCTTGTAATTGAGACCATGATGAGTCTCTCTGAGTGCAGGGCTGCCCTGATCGCAGCAAAGGAGACCTGCGATCTGCCTGTTATGGTCAGCCTGACTTTTGAGCCCAGTGGAAAAACTCTTTTTGGTTCGGATCCCGTGACATCTGCGATTGTACTGGAATCCCTTGGTGCAGATGCGGTAGGGATCAATTGTTCCACTGGTCCAAAGCAGATGACGGAACAGGTGAAAATGATGTGTGATGCAGTCGGGATTCCTGTTTTTGCAAAACCAAATGCAGGACTTCCAAAGCTACTTGAGGGAAGAACCGTATTCGATATGCAGCCGCAGGAATTTGCAGCAGCTGCAAAGGATCTGGTGTCTGCAGGGGCATCCCTCATCGGAGGCTGCTGTGGTACGACACCAGAGCATATCAGTCAGCTGTATCAGTTGATTCAGGGTGAAGTGCCATTAAAAAGGATACAGGAACCAAAACGATATCTGACATCGGAACGCAGAACGGTGGAACTGAATCTGGATGGGCCTTTGCAGATCATAGGTGAGCGCATCAATCCAACGGGAAAAAGATTCCTTCAGGAGGAGCTGTTAGAAGGTAATCTGGACAGCGTTATGGATCTTGCACAGGAACAAGAGGCCGATGGTGCAGCAATACTGGATGTCAATCTTGGAATGAATGGAATTGATGAGATCGCACTAATGAAGGAAGCGATTTATGAGATCGGCTCCGTTACGAATCTCCCATTGTGTTTCGACTCCAGTGATCCAAAGGTGTTGGAAGCTGCATTACGGATCTATCCAGGTCGGGCTTTGATCAATTCCATTTCTTTGGAGCCGGAAAAATTCCAACAGCTGATTCCAATAGCCAGTAAATATGGGGCTATGTTCATATTGCTTCCGCTCTCAGGAAAAGGGCTTCCGAAAACAATAGAAGAAAAGCATGAAATCATTGGAGAGATCTTAGCGGCCGCACAGGATCATGGAATTTCCAGGGAAGCTATTATTGTAGATGGTCTGGTGGCAACGGTAGGGGCGAATCAGGCAGCTGCAATCGAGTGTCTGGAAACGATTTCCTATTGCCGTAAGGAGCTGGGGTTAGCAACTGTGTGCGGACTTTCCAATATCTCCTTTGGACTTCCTGAAAGGAATTATATCAATGCTGCATTTTTGACGCTGGCCATTGAGAAGGGACTGACGCTCGCAATTGCGAACCCTTCCCAGGACCTAATAAAACATACTGCACTTGCATCGGATCTATTGATGAATAAAAAGGGATCCAGTAAAAGATATATAGAATGTATGGGCAGCAAAAGGACTGCGGATGAAAAGATGGTCATTCACTCGGAAAAATCGAATGATGACCAGACGATGCAGGAAGAGAGGATCGCAGCCTGTGTCTTAAATGGAAATAAGAATACAATTCGTTTGGAGCTGGATACACTTTTACAAAAACAGGTATCTGCATCCTATCTCATCAATCGTGTCCTGATCCCGGCGATCAGCAAGGTCGGGGAACTCTATGATCAGCAGGTATACTTTCTGCCCCAGCTGATCGCAAGTGCCAATGCAATGGAATATGGAATTTCTTATCTGGAGCCAATGATCGAAAAGGACAGTTTGACTCAGCCCAAAGCAACCATTGTGATCGCCACTGTTGAAGGAGATATCCATGATATCGGGAAGAATCTGGTTGCTCTGCTGCTTCGCAATTTCGGATATCGGGTGATCGATCTTGGTAAGGATGTGGCTGCTGAAAAAATTGTAGACACAGCCGTTGCCGAACAGGCACAGGTTATTGCCCTTTCCGCGTTGATGACAACGACGATGGTTCGAATGAAAGAGGTGGTGGACTTGTCGAAGAGACTGGGAAAAGACTTTAAGATCATTATTGGAGGCGCAGCAGCAACGCCTTCTTATGCGGAAGAAATCCATGCCGATGGGTTCTCAAAGGATGCAGCAGAGTGCGTGAAGCTGGTGGAAAGATTGTTAAAAAAATAATTAGATGGTTTTTTTTCAATGCACCGACGAGAGTTCTTGATTTTTTAAAATTATTGTATACAATATTATTAGGAACAACTCAAAAAGATAGGAGAGATCGAATATGTTTGGTTTTGGACAATTAATTGAAATCTTGAAAAATGACCCTAAAAGAATCGTATTTACAGAAGGAACCGACCCTCGTATATTAGAAGCTTCTTCACGTCTGCTTGCTAGTAATTTTTTACATCCGATCTTAGTCGGAAACGAAAAGGAGATCATAGCTGCTGCAGAGGAAAGTGGATTCAATATCCGTGGAGCGGAAATCATTGACCCATTAAATTATGAGCACATGGATGAGATGGTCGAGAGCTTCTGTGAGCTGAGAAAAGGAAAAGGAATCACGCCGGAGGAGGCTAGAAAAACGCTGAGCAAAGCGAATTATTTCGGAACTATGCTCGTAAAACAAGGTATTGCAGATGCTCTGCTTGGAGGTGCTACCTATTCAACAGCTGATACAGTAAGACCTGCACTCCAGCTTATTAAGACAAAGCCTGAGAATACCATTGTTTCCTCAGTGTTCATTCTTGTGAGACCGAGAGCGACAGGAGAGAATGAAGTCCTTGCAATGGCAGACTGTGCGATCAATATCGATCCGTCAGAGGATGAACTGGTAGAGATCGGAATTGAAGCAGCAAGATGTGCGAAGATCTTTGGAATCGATCCTAAGGTGGCATTTTTAAGCTATTCGACCCTGGGATCCGGAAAAGGTCCTACTGTAGACAAAATGAGAAATGCAACATTAAAAGTAAAAGAAAAAGCACCAGAGCTCGCTGTAGAAGGAGAGATTCAGTTCGACGCAGCCGTTTCACCTCGTGTGGCAAAGACGAAGTGTTCCGATTCAGATGTGGCTGGTCATGCAAATACATTTATCTTCCCGGATATCAATTCCGGAAATATCGGATATAAGATCGCTCAAAGACTTGGTAATTTTGAAGCATATGGACCAATTCTTCTGGGACTGAATGCACCGATCAATGATCTTTCCCGTGGATGTGATGCGGCAGAAGTGTATTCCATGGCAATTATTACAGCAGCACTTGCATAAACATAAGATATAAGCCACAATTCATTGAAATCGATAAACAAACTGAAGCATTTGGAAATCGATAAACAAATTGAAGCATATGGAAATCGATAAACAAATTGAAGCATATGGAAATCGATAAACAAATTGAAGCATATGGAAATCGATAAAACACTGAATCGTGCAGAAAAATAGCATAAAACCGCAGCATACAGAAAATCTGGCAAGCTGCGGTTTTTTTATATGATAATGCACTTTGCTATGATAATAAAAAAAAGTATCTTCGATAGATTGGCCACTTGCTTTGGACAATTTAGGAGTGAAATTGAAAGGGAATGTCCAAAAATGTCAGAATTTTGGAACATCTGACATGCTACGACTCGATTTTGGTCCAAACATCCTAAAATTTCTTAGAATATGCTCATCTAAGGAGGGCAAACTCCTATCTTTGGACATAAGTGGTCAAAAGGAGCACAAAATTGTCCAAAGTCGAAGTGGTCAGAAGAGTATAAAATTGTCCAAAGCCAAAGAGGTCAGAAGAGCATAAATTGTCCAAAGCCAAAGCCTGGTCAAGAAATAAAAGTGTCGTTATAGAACATATACATAGATGCACTAAGGTCAAACTTAGATCCACGAGAAAATAGCTGATATGATCCACGAGCAAACAAGTATACCACTTGCTTTGGACATTTTAGGTGTAAATCTGGATGGGATTGTCCAAAAATGGCAGAATTTTGGAACATCTGACATGCTAAGACTCGATTTTGATCCAAACATCCTAGAATTTCTTAGAATATGCTCATCTAAGGAGGGCAAACTCCTATCTTTGGACATAAGTGGTCAAAAAGGGCACAAAATTGTCCAAAGCCAAAGCCTTGTTAAGAAATAGATGCTCTAATAGATCAAATTCAGGTAAACAAATGGTTTGTCCCCTGTAAAACCTAAAAGCGGGAGAATGTTCAGAAGAATTCTAGGAGGATTGTGGGAGTGTAAAGCACGAAACAATCCGTAATTAAATAGGCTGGCAGTCTTCGCACATTTGTGTCTTCTGACATAAAAAAAACTGAAACATCAGTTTCAGTCTAAGTAGCGGAAGGGAGATTCGAACTCTCGACACCACGGGTATGAACCGTGTGCTCTGGCCAACTGAGCTATTCCGCCAAAATGAAGTTAAAAAAATATGGGACCTATAGGGCTCGAACCTATGACCCTCTGCTTGTAAGGCAGATGCTCTCCCAGCTGAGCTAAGATCCCATGTCATTTGCAAGTCATTGATTTCCTCAACCTGCTTTGCTATTATAACGTCATTCTTCGATAAAAGTCAATAGGTTTCTATTAGGTTTATTAAAGAAACTCAATTGCATAAAAATTCATGAATTGTCTGTTAATTAGGATAAATATATATAGTTATAATAACTACATATAATAGAATGTATTACTAAAAAAACTTGACATCATAACTGCCAAGTGCTACGCTGAAACGGTACTAAAAGGCAGTACTACAGGAATGTAACAGCTTGGAATAGAATGAATACTGGAGGATAACTCAGGTGAAAGAATTACGTATTGGTGATAAAGTGGCACGTGTGCCCATCATCCAGGGTGGAATGGGTGTAGGGGTAAGCCGTTCCGGACTGGCCGGTGCAGTTGCACACGAAGGTGGAATTGGCATTATATCCACAGCCCAGATCGGATATGATGAAGAGGGTTTTGATCAGGATGAGCAGGGATGCAATTTAAGAGCGATCGAGAAGCACATAAAACTTGCGAAGGCTCAGGCGATCGGTGGTCTTGTGGGAGTCAATGTCATGGTGGCGTTAAAGCACTATGCTGAGCATGTGAAAGCAGCAGTAACTGCCGGAGCAGATGTCGTTATCAGTGGAGCAGGTCTTCCGTTGCGGCTGCCGGAATTTGTAAAGGGTTCAGCCTCAAAAATCGCACCCATCGTATCATCTGAAAAGGCCGCTTCTGTCATATTGAAAATGTGGGAGAAGAAATACCAGCGTACAGCTGATTTCGTTGTGATCGAAGGACCAAAGGCAGGAGGGCATCTTGGATTTTCCACGGATGATCTAGAGAAGATGACACAGGAGGATTTTGATCAGGAGATAAAAAAGATCATTGCGACTGTGAAGAGCTATGCCCGGAAATTTGGAATGATGATACCGGTTATTGTTGCTGGTGGAATCAGCACCAAAGAAGATGTCAGACACGCTATGGAACTTGGCGCAGATGGGGTTCAAGTTGGTACGAGATTCGTTGCAACCACAGAATGTGATGCATCCGATGCCTACAAACAGGCTTATATTAATGCTAAGGATGAAGATGTGGCTATTATAAAGAGTCCGGTCGGAATGCCGGGACGTGCTTTGAATAATAAATTTCTGAAGGCAGTGCAGGAGAGCAGGATTCCTGTAAGAAAATGTTATCAGTGCTTAGCGAAATGCGATATCAGAGAAATACCATACTGTATCACAGAGGCACTGACGATGGCTGTGAGAGGAGATGTGGACAATGGACTGATGTTCTGCGGTGCAG
Source organism: Lachnospiraceae bacterium (assembly GCA_047974745.1). Lineage (GTDB taxonomy): Bacteria > Bacillota > Clostridia > Lachnospirales > Lachnospiraceae > JBKECO01. Next base: position 78,955 of record JBKECO010000014.1, on the reverse strand, counting down.
ATGTGGGCTCGATCCATTCGATCTCCACGGTGAAAGAGGTCATGATGGAATTAGAAGAGGGGTTTTAACCTCTCTTTTTTTTTGGTATTATAGTTATAAGAAAAGACATCGTTTGATAGAAAGAGGTGCTGAATGCGTGTAGGAATTGGATATGATGTACATAGATTAACAGAAGGAAGAAAATTAATACTTGGTGGAGTGGATATTCCTTATGACCAGGGGCTGCAAGGTCATTCAGATGCTGATGTTCTGCTTCATGCTGTCATGGATGCATTACTAGGTGCGGCAGCACTGGGTGATATCGGAAAACATTTTCCGGATTCCTCAGATACCTACCTTGGGGTCTCTAGTATAAAGCTGTTAGAGGAAGTTAGGATTCTGCTGGATGAGGCAAATTACAGAGTCGAGAATATTGATGCGACTATCATTGCACAGAATCCCAAAATGCGCCCTTACATAGAAGAAATGGAAATCAATATTGCAGCAGCACTCCGTATTGAAAAAAGACAGGTGAACGTCAAAGCGACTACGGAGGAAGGATTGGGATTTACAGGTGCCGGCGATGGAATCAGTGCACAGGCAATCTGCGGCATCGTGTCTTTATTCGATGAAAATATGCTTGCTGCAGACAGTGAAAATCTAGCCTGCAGCAGTTGTTCGGGCTGTAAAAAATAGGCATAAGAAAAAGGTTGACAAAAATCTCTCTGGTGATAAACTTATACATAGAGATAATGCCTTGCATATCAGAATAGTAGGAAAATGCAGAGAGCGGAGAAAGTAAAGAACAGATTGTATCAAAGAGAATGACCGCCCCGGGCTGAAAGCGGTCTGATACATGGTTTTTGAAGTGCATCCGTGAGCAGATCCGGGGAATAAAGTATCCGGATACGTTTGGACACGTTACGTTTTAAGTGAAAGCAATATGCTTTAAATAGAGTGGAACCGCGGAGTAATTCGTCTCTAATCAGAGAGAATTATTTTGTGGTTCTGTTTGTTGTTCTGGTAATGCCAGACGCAGCTTGTCGGTGAAAGAGGGAATATGAGATGGGAATAATTTTGCATATCAAAGAAGAGTTTCAGGTAATCAAAGAACGTGATCCGTCGATAAAATCTCCAATGGAGGTATTGCTATACCCTACCTTTAAGGTCATGATCAGCTACAGACGAGCCCATAAGCTGTATTTAAAAGGCCATTACTTCAGAGCAAGGGCAATTTCCCAGCGTGCTGCCAGAAGAACAGGAATCGAAATACATCCCGGTGCTGAGATTGGGAAAGGATTCTTTATCGACCATGGTGCCGGAGTCGTAATCGGCGAAACAACGATCATTGGCGATAACGTGACGATCTATCAGGGCGTTACACTGGGAGGAACAGGCAAGGAATCAGGAAAAAGGCATCCAACGATCAAAGACAATGTTATGATTAGTGCCGGAGCCAGGGTGATTGGCTCTTTCACAGTTGGAGAAAATTCCAAGATCGGAGCGGGCAGTGTCGTTCTTGAGGAAGTGCCGCCGAACTGCACCGTGGTTGGAGTTCCGGGACGTATTGTAAAAATAGATAATCAGAAAGTACCGAGGAGTGATATGGATCAAGTACATTTACCAGACCCCGTCAAGGAAGAAATTCAGGCGTTGCAAAGGATCAATTCCACAATGGTGGATAAGCTTGTAGATCTTGAACAGCTGCTGCAGAAAATGGGACAGAATCTGGATAAGAACATTGCATTTTTAGAAGAGAACTGCACGAACTATATAGAGAAGAATCAGCAGACCCAGGAAATTAAGAAAGGGAACGAAAATGAAAGTCTATAATACACTGTCAAAGCAAAAAGAAGAATTCGTTCCAATCGAGGAAGGAAAAGTGCGCATGTATGTATGCGGGCCTACCGTCTATAATTTAATTCATATCGGGAATGCAAGACCAATGATCGTATTTGATACAGTCAGAAGATATATGGAATATAAAGGTCTGGATGTGAATTTTGTTTCGAATTTTACGGATGTGGATGACAAGATCATTAAGAAGGCAGTGGAAGAAGGCGTTCCTGCTGAAGAAATCGCACAGCGGTATATCGCTGAGTGCAAAAAAGATATGGAATCCATGAATATCAGACCAGCTACCACGCACCCGCTTGCGACTCAGGAAATCGATGGAATGATCGAGATGATATCTGAACTGATCCGAAAGGGCTATGCCTATCGTGCCGAGGACGGAACTGTTTATTATCGTACCAGAAAATTTGCAGACTATGGGAAGCTTTCCCATAAGAACCTGGACGATCTGCAGTCGGGGCACCGTGATATTAAGGTGAGCGGCGATTTGAAAGAGGATGATCTGGATTTTGTTCTTTGGAAACCAAAGAAGGATGGAGAACCCTATTGGGAGTCACCCTGGAGCAAGGGCAGACCTGGCTGGCACATAGAATGCTCTGTGATGTCAAAAAAATATCTTGGTGATAAAATCGATATTCATGCAGGAGGAGAGGATCTGGTCTTTCCTCATCATGAGAACGAGATTGCCCAGAGTGAAGCGGCGAATGAGAAGGAATTTGCAAAATACTGGATTCATAATGCCTTTTTAAATATTGATAATAAAAAAATGTCAAAATCCACCGGAAACTTTTTTACAGTTAGAGAAATCGGCGAGAAATATGATTTAGAGATCCTTCGATTCTTTATGCTCAGTGCCCACTATAGAAGTCCATTGAACTTTAGTGAAGAGCTTATGGAAGCCGCAAGAAACGGACTGGAGCGAATCAAGACAGCATCAGCGAATCTTGGCCATCTGATGAAGGCGTCAGAAACTGTGCAGATGACCCGGGAGGAGCTGCAGCTCCTGCAGCAGGCTAGGACATTTCAAGAGAAATTTGAATCTGCAATGGATGATGATTTTAATACTGCAGATGCGATAGCAGCGGTTTTTGAACTGGTCAAATTCAGTAATACCAACGCATCCTCTGAAAATACTTTTGAGTATCTGGAAAGTCTGAATCAGCTTATTGTGAAGCTATGTGATATTTTGGGCATAGAAATCAGTATTGAAGAAGAAATACTGGATGAAGATATCGAGGATCTGATCTCCCAGCGACAGAATGCCAGAAAAGATAGAAATTTTGCTCGCGCAGATGAAATTAGAGACGAATTACTGTCTAAGGGCATTATTCTGGAGGATACTAGAGAAGGTGTTAAATGGAAAAGGGCTTAGAAGCATACATTCAGGAACAGTTCGCACTTCCAGAGATCGACATTCGATCCTATTCACCACTGACCCTTGCTTATATTGGTGATGGAATTTATGATTTGATCATTCGAACCATCATTGTGGGGAAGGGAAATGCCAGAACAAAGGATCTGCATCATCAGACGAGCCATGTCGTCAAGGCAGAAACACAGGCGAAAATGTCAGACAAGCTGATGCCCTTCCTTAATAAAGAAGAAGAATCTGTCTATCGAAGAGGAAGAAATGCAAAGTCCGCTACCATGGCCAAAAACGCTTCCGTTATCGATTATAGAAAGGCAACAGGCTTTGAAGCACTGATGGGATATTTGTATCTGAACAATGAAATGGACAGAATCGTAGAGTTGATAAAAATTGGAATCCATGAGATTCATCTGAAACTGTAGGAGAAAATAAGTATGGAATTTGAGGAACAAAAGATAGATGGTCCAAAGTCAGATGACCTGAAAATAGAAGGACGAAATGCAGTATTAGAAGCATTTCGTTCTGGAAGAACTGTGGATAAGCTATTTGTTTTGGAGAATAGTAAGGACGGACCGATCCAGACAATACTAAGAGAAGCAAAAAAACATGACACCATCGTTAATTATGTCGGTCGTGACCGACTTGACCAGCTCAGTGAGACCAAGCGGCACCAGGGCGTGATTGCCATGGCAGCTGCCTATGAGTATGCTACAGTCGAAGATATCCTCGACCGTGCAAAGGAAAAGGGCGAAGATCCATTCATTTTCCTGCTTGATAATATAGAAGATCCCCATAATCTCGGTGCGATCATCCGTACAGCAAATCTGGCGGGAGCCCATGGTGTGATTATTCCCAAAAGAAGAGCGGTAGGTCTGACTGCAATTGTTGCGAAGACATCGGCCGGTGCACTCAACTATACACCTGTAGCAAAGGTGACGAATCTGAATGCAGTAATTAAAGATCTGAAGGAGCAGGGAATGTGGTTCGTATGCGCAGATATGGGAGGTACCACAATGTATCAGCTGAACCTGAAAGGTCCTATTGGAATGGTGATCGGTAACGAAGGTGAGGGTGTGTCTGAGCTCGTCAGAAAAAATTGTGATTTTGTCGCTTCGATCCCCATGAAGGGAGATATTGATTCCTTAAATGCCTCCGTAGCTGCAGGTGTTCTGGCATATGAGATTGTTCGTCAGCGACAGTAGCAGTACAGCACCTGATAGGAGCCGAGATGCCAAATTATCAGAATCAAAGAGATGAAGAGCTGATTCTTCGACTGAGACAGGGAGATCAGGAAATCATGGATCACCTGTTGACAAAATATAAGCCCCTTGTATTAAAAAAAGCAAAGTCTCTGTTCTTAATTGGCGGAGAAACAGAGGATCTGATTCAGGAAGGGATGATCGGTCTCTTCCAGTCGATACAGGGATTTGATGAAAAGAAAGAAGCCTCTTTTTTTTACTTTGCAGATCTTTGTATTACCAGACAGATGTATACAGCTGTTGAAGCGTCACAGAGGAAAAAGCATGCTCCGCTCAACAGCTATGTTTCTTTGTATGAATCCAAAGAAGAAGGAAATCCCTTACTAGAATACCTTGAGTCTGACTGGAATACCAATCCTGAGACGATGGTGATCTATAAAGAGAACTTCACCAGTCGTATTCTAGAGGTCAAAAAGAGGCTGAGTCCACTGGAAAAGCAGGTCTTTGACTATATTTTAGACGGAATGAATTATCAGCAGATTGCAGTCGAAATGAAGAAGCCTCTCAAATCGATCGATAATGCGATTCAAAGAATCCGCCAGAAAATGATCAGTTAGTTTGCTGCAGGTACTGGTATAGTAGATAGGATGAAATATGGTATCTTGCGTATGGATCTGCGTCAAATTTCCAGATGAGATTCTCGTTGTAATCCGTCACACCATTCTGCACCAGATAATATGCTGCATCATCGGATAATGTACTGAGTGCATATAGATCCAGTTCCTCGATCTGCCCCTGCTCAGCTGCCATCATATTATATCGAGCTATTTGTTTGTCAATATTGGAAAAGCACAGGATTACGAACATAGTCAGAAAACCTATCATACATGCCCTGATTACAGGGAAGGAAGAAAAGATCTCTTTTATGATCAGGAGTACAAAAATAACAGCAATCAGAACCATGAACCAGGTCGTATATACTCGAAGCGATGTCAGACCATATGCCTGTATATACATCAGCATTTTACAGAAAGCAGTTGAAAGCAGGATCAATGTAAATACACTGATTATAATGTTGTAGGTCTTTAAAATACTTTGACTAATGGCACCGATGCTTTTTGCAGTAAGTTGAATGCCAATGAACAGGAGCAGATTGAGAACAGCTATCGTACTCAGCTCAAAGAAGCCGCGTCGGGCATATTCAGCAAATGTGAACTCGGCTGGAAGTGTTCCTGAAAATGCACCAATATAATACTGCAGCTGGGATATAAAATAAATCACGTACAGGAATAAAATCGGTGCAATACCGGAAAAGAAGAACAGAGCCGGAATACGCTTGCACTGATTCACGATCCCCTGATAATTGCTGCTATGAAAGTATCCGGGAACGTAATGATGCTTATTTGAAAAATAAGAGCCGAACAGGTAGAAGGCAATTATAATACTAAATATGACTTTGACAATTTGTGATGTATCGAACAAATTTATAGAAAATAGATTGGACAGCATTCGCTCCACTCCACTGTCAGCGCTCATCAGCAAGGATGCGATGATGAAGGTAAAGGGCAGCAGTACAACAAATCCTGCTATCATCGCAAAAATGTGACCGGTGATTGGTTTTTCCTGCTTTCTTCGATAAAACAAAGCGGGAATCAGTTTACCAAAGCTGTAAAAGGGCTGTATCAGACCTGACTGAATCAGATCCAGAAAGAAAAACTCTGAGAAGGTCTTTGTTTCCTGATACAGACAAAAAATGAAATAGGAGCCGCCAACAAACAAGAAACAGGTGACAAGAAAGTGGATCAGGCTGTTCGCGCTTATTGTGTATACCGTACTAAATAGTAAAATCAGGATCAGCAGGAAATAGTTGTATTTTGTTATCTTTTTCCCATCGACTCTTGCAGCCACAAGGAAAAAGAGAGCCAGAGCGATAAAAAAAATGCTTGTAAAGAAACCTGTCTGATGCCAGATCACAAATTGTACATAGCCAAAGGAAAAAATGAGAATCAGGATTGCAAGTATTCTGTCTCGGTTCGTATAATTAAATTCAGTGTTCATGAATGATCCTCCTTTTGCCACTCGAGAATATCGCCGGGCTGACACTGCAGAGCATCACAGATCTTATCCAGCGTATCTACTTTCACAGCTTTCGCTTTACCGTTTTTTAGAATAGATATATTGGCCATGGTGATACCGACTCTTTCTGAAAGCTCTGTCACACTCATCTTTCGTTTGGCCAGCATAACATCGATATTAAAAATGATTGCCATAGTTTTCTCCTTAAATTGTCAGGTCATTTTCCTGCTGCAGCTCATATGCATGCTCGATCAGATGCGAGAGCGCACTCGTAAGTATCGTCAGTGCCAGACCAATCAACAGCAGAATGACAGTCAGGAGTATGGCACCTGGAAATATACTGTCAGTAACAATGGTATACAGCAGAAAGATCAGACACAGTCCTGAAATAGCCAGAGAAAAGCGGCTCATCCACAAAAATGCATGTACATTCTCCAAGCAAAATGAATGATTCTGCCCGATTTTAATGGTAACCTTCCAAAACTGATATAAGATCAGATAGCAGAGAATGCCGATCGTATAAGCTAGGAACATTCCAGGGATATAGATTCTGGCATAGACAGCATCTGCAAGCACTGTCCTTGATGCAAAGAACGGAACAAAAACCAGGAAAAACAGTAGGCCGGCAAGAGCAAAGACAATACAGATCAGTTTTAACCTTCCGGCGATATAAGTTTGTTTCATAAAATAACTCCTTTGTCTGGGTTTTTATCACATGATAAGGTCATTATAATACATTATTAAATAAAGTCAATATATATTTATCGTAAAACGATAAATAATAGTGGCAAAACAATAAATTGAAGATATTGTTGGCATATATTTTGGGTTCATGATATAATAGGTTGGTTTTTTTAGAAAGGAAGAGGGAAGAATAAGATGGAATTTGATGTAATCATTATTGGTGCCGGACCAGGTGGAATCTTTTCCGCGTATGAACTGATGAAAAAGCGACCGGAGCTCAAAGTGGCAGTGTTTGAAGCCGGACATGAACTAAAAAATAGATTTTGTCCCATTGATGGAAAAAAAGTCCTAAGCTGTATTAATTGTAAGTCCTGTTCAATCATGAATGGATTTGGCGGTGCAGGCGCTTTTTCGGATGGGAAATATAATATTACGAACGATTTTGGAGGAACCCTCCACGAATTCATTGGTAAAGAAAAAGCGATTGAGCTGATGGAATACGTGGATGATATCAACATGGAATTTGGCGGAGAAGGAACAAAGAAGTATTCGACCGCCGGAAGTGATTTCAAAAAGATCTGTATGCAGAACAAGCTGACATTGCTGGACGCCTCAGTGCGGCATCTGGGTACAGATGTCAATTATATCGTGCTAGAGCATCTCTATGCATATATGAAGGATCATATTACATTCTTGTTCGATACACCAATACAAAAGTTAGAGAAGATAAGTGATGGATATCGGGTTCATTTTGAAGGTGGGTCGGCACAAGCTGCTCAGTGTATTGTTTCTGTAGGCAGAAGCGGAAGTAAATGGATGGAGGCGATCTGTAAGGAGCTTGACATACCGACCAAATCGAACCGTGTTGACATAGGAGTACGGGTCGAGCTGCCTGCAGTAATTTTTTCAGATCTGACGGATGCACTGTATGAGAGCAAGATTGTTTATCGAACGGAAAAATTCGAAGACAGGGTCCGCACGTTCTGTATGAATCCAAATGGGATCGTGGTAAATGAGAATACGAATGGGATCGTCACTGTGAATGGTCATAGTTTTGAAGATCCTTCCATGAAAACTGAAAATACGAACTTTGCACTTTTGGTTGCAAAACATTTTTCGGAACCATTTAAAGACAGTAATGAATACGGAGAAAGTATTGCCAGAATATCAAATATGCTGGGAGGCGGAGTCATCGTTCAAAGATTTGGTGATTTGGAACGAGGCAGACGGAGCAATACATCCAGACTTGAGGAAGGCACAGTTCGTCCGACCCTGACAGCAACACCAGGAGATCTGAGCCTGGTACTGCCAAAACGTATACTGGATGGAATCATTGAAATGATCTATGCACTGGATAAGATCGCACCGGGAACTGCAAATGAAGATACCCTGCTCTACGGCGTTGAGGTGAAATTCTACAATATGGAAGTGGCGATAGATGAAAATCTGGAGACAAGGCTTAAGGGCTTGTATGTCATCGGGGATGGAAGCGGAGTCACACATTCCTTATCACATGCATCTGCCAGCGGCGTCTATGTTGCTGACCTGATTGCTGCTGGTCAGGCTGACCAGCAATAACAGACAAACAAAAAAGGAGCTTATGCTCCTTTTTATATTGTTCGATTCAGGTTCAAATAGAAATATCAATATTGGAACCGATGGACGGATTCACCGAATTCTCCATCATCTTGACCATTCCTTCGTTTAATGTCTTTACAGTTTCTAATGTGTTATCGAGAACTTGAATACCTGCCTGCTGCATTACCTGTGCAGGAATCAACTGCGAGGTCAAAGCTGTTACATCCATGTACATCTCCCCTTTCGTTCGAGCCTTTACTGTTGCTGACCTGATTATAACAGAAAAACGTCATAATTACAACGAAGTCGGGAGAAAGGATCACATCTTACATTTTCAGCATATTACTATCAGCCCATTGCAGTGATTGAATATAGAAATCGGAAACCCTGTCTGACTCTAAATTCAGGAGCCTGGCATTCTGGTCAATGATCGGGATATTCATAGTTTCGGAAGCGAGCACGATATCATAGATAGGTTGAAAGAGACCCGATTTGTGAATCAAAGCCTGTTTGACCGAGGTACTCAATAGGATTCCATCCAATGCATGCTCCATATCAGTGTCTAAGATTGCATCTAAGGTGCTGAAGAGGCACATCAGAGAAATATCTGTTTTTCGCTTACTGTACTTTGTATTTCTGGCAAGCAGCTCACCAAATTTGGAGCGGACCATAGAGGTTCGAATCAGTTCGCATGCCTTTTTATCAGACAAGGATTGCAGCATTAATATATTGATCCATCTTTCTAGTTCCACAAGACCGATCTTTGTGAGAGCCAAAAGGATGGACTGCTTATCGTTGTATTTGTTGCTAGACACCTTCATGAGCCTGTAAGCCATATTGACATCATTGGATATAATATCAGCAATCACAGTAAAAGAAGGTTCTGATTTGGAAATCTCAGTCAAAATACGCTGGTAAGTGGAGATATCAGCTCTTAGAGTGTGTGTACTTCCGATAATGGAAGGTCTGCTGAAGAAAAAGCCCTGGAACAGATGAAAGCCCATCTTCTTGGCTTCCATGAATTCTTCCCTTGTCTCTATTTTTTCAGCAAGCAGGATCTTTTTCAGGCGAAGAGCGGATTTGACTGACTCCCCAAGCGTTGCCAGAGGCGTTTCGATCAGATCGAATTTAATGATATTTGCCAGAGGAACGGCAGGATAATTCTCTACAGATTCTGTAAAATCATCTAGAGCGATACGGTAATCCTTTTGCTTTAAGTAGTTCAAGCGTTCTAAGACCTTGTCGCTCAGCTGGGTATACTCGAGGATCTCCACAACAAGCGAATCTGGACCGATCAATTCGATGGCATCTGAGTAGAGGGTATTTTCGTCAAAATTAATAAAGGCCTTGTGCCTGCCCACAAGCTCTTTCACACCAATTTCAAATAATCCACTCAGAACTGTCGCAGTTGCAGCGACAGACGAGGTCTGTCCATAAGTAGTTGAATAATCTGAGCTTCGGAATAAAAGCTCATAGCCATATAGCTGCATGGCACGATCAAATATAGGCTGACGTGCAATATACATAACCTTCCCCCCTGTATCCGGTATAAGCCAAGTTCGACAATGGTAAGCGTGTAGTTTAAAGGATTTTTCCCAAAAGAGAACCAGTTTTTTACAATCTCATGTAAAAAATGGTCCTCCCTTGGACAGATACATCGCCTGTATGAACAGGTTCGTTATAGATTTTCTTTCATAAATTCTTCTAATGCAAGAATTGCCTCATCCTCATTCTCTCCATCAGCAGTAATGATAACGGTATCACCCTTTTTTGCACCCAGGCTCATGACACCCATGATTCGTTTGGCATCAACAGAGCGTTCGCCTTTTTTGATGGTGATCGCACATGGATAAGATGCTGCAGATTTCACAAATAGTCCAGCGGGACGTGCATGAATCCCCTGTGCATCAGTTACGATAAATTCAAATGATTTCATTTGGTTCTCCTTTCGAACGAGAAATTACTGTACCACTTTTTTCTTAAATATGCCAAGCAGGAACGTGGATAGTACGGTTCCGGCGGCAAGGGCTAAAAGATAGAGCAATGCATTGCCAACGAGTGGAAAAACAAAGATTCCACCATGTGGTGCCATGAGAGTGCAATTAAAAAGCATTGAGAGTCCACCCGCTAAAGCAGAGCCGGCGATCAGTGGCGGCAGTACATGCAGAGGATCTGCAGCTGCATATGGAATGGCACCTTCAGAGATAAAGGAAAGACCCATTACGATATTTGTAGGACCTGCCTTGATTTCTTCGGCTGTAAATTTGTTTTTATAGAGCATGGTCGCAGCTGCAACAGCAAGAGGAGGAGTCATACCTCCGACCATGACTGCTGCCATGATATCATAGTTGCCTGAGGCAATGGAAGCTACACCAAACACATAAGCAGCTTTATTTACCGGGCCACCGAGATCCACAGCCATCATACCGCCGAGCAGTACTCCAAGCAGGACACTGCCGGTAGAATTCATGGCATCAAGGGCACCATACAGTGCAGTATTAATGCCGCCAAAGACTGGTTCCACAATAAAAGTAGCCAGTAGACCTGTCAGTAGTATACCGCAAAGGGGGTATAAAAGTACAGGTTTAATTCCGTCAAGCTTTTCAGGCAGGTTTGCAAATACCTTTTTGAGTAACAGAACGATATATCCGGCAGCAAAACCCAGAATCAGGGCGCCCAGAAATCCTGATGTTCCTGTGGCTGCCATAGAACCACCAACGACACCAAGTGCAAGACCCGGTCTGTCAGCAATACTCATGGCGATAAAACCTGCCAGAATCGGCAGCATAAAGGAAAAGGCTGTTCCACCAATGGTATTGAACAATGCGGCCAAAGGTGTAATCGTACCAAAGGTTGTCTTATCGGCTATGGTCGAAAGATCCACACTGAAGCTATCGATCATAAAGGATAATGCGATCAGTATACCGCCGCCAACAACAAATGGGAGCATATGGGATACACCACTCATCAGATGCTTGTAGATCTGCCTTCCCACACTTTCGCTTCCTGTAATTTCATTTGCTTTTGAGCCGCCTCCACTGCTGTGATAAATAGGAACGGTACCACTCTCTGCTTTTTCGATCAGCATGTCAGATTTGCCGATTCCCACAGATACCTGTGTTTGAATTACAGGTTTTCCATCAAAACGATCCATGGGTACATTTGTATCTGCAGCGACGATAATACAGTCAGCAGCTGCAATTTCATCAGCGGTCAGTACGTTCTTCGCTCCACCGGAACCACGAGTCTCTACTTTGACCCAGTGTCCTCTTTCTTTCGCTTTTTTCTCGATGGATTCAGCCGCCATGTAGGTATGTGCAATACCTGTCGGACAAGCCGTCACTGCGAGGATCTTCAACTTGCCATCAGCTGCGGCAACGGGTTCCGGCTCATTTGATTTCGCTGCATCCGCTTCTTCTGCTGCATCGATGATCGATAGAAAAGCGTCTGGTGATTCAGCAGTTCTCAGGCGGTTCGTGAAAGCTTCGTCCATGAGTAGAACAGAAAGCTTGCTCAGCACATCAAGGTGGATATTATCTTCTGTGTTTGGTGCAGCGATCAAAAAGAGCAATGTGACTGGCTCGCCATCCAGAGAATCGTAATCCACACCTTGAGGAATCACAAGTGCACTTAATCCGGGAGCGCTGACAGCATCCCCTTTGCAGTGGGGGATTGCAATTCCTTCACCGATGCCTGTCGTTCCTTCCTCTTCCCGGAGAAAAACACCTTTTACGTAAGCTTCCCGATCTGTAATATTGCCACGTTTCTGCATCAGATCAACTGCCTTTTGAATGACATCATTTTTATCACTTGCTGTTACGTTCAGTTGAATGCTGTCAACCGATAATAGATCTCTGACTCTCATATCCATTCCTCCCAATTAATTATTTGATGGTTGAGTTAACTGATCCAATAGTTCCATAACTTCTGGTTTTGTTGCGAGATCTTTCGAAAATGCACTTGCGCTTCCTGTTGCAACGCCCATATAAAAAGCTTCCCGATAATCTGCATTCTTCAGATAGCCGGTAACAAAGCCTGCGACCATGGAATCACCTGCGCCGACAGAGTTCACCAGAGTACCTTTAGGAGCAGGAGATTTGTGTATGGCGCCTGTTTCATCCAATAATATAGCACCATCTCCGGCCATGGAGATCAGAACATTTCTGGCTCCCATTTCTTGAATTTTTCTAGTGTAAAAGATCAGGTCATCTTCGTTCTTGAACGTTGTCTGAAAGATTTCTGCCAGCTCGTGATGATTAGGCTTGATCAGGAAAGGGTGGTATTTGAGCACTCGGACAAGAAGATCACCAGTGGCATCGACCACGATCTTACAGCCGTTTTCCTGCATACGCTCTAAAATTTCCTCATAGATGGTATTCGGCATGGTATTAGGAATACTCCCTGCCAGGATCAGAATGTCCTCGGAGGTCAGAGCATCCAGTTGCTGAAATAACTGATGGACGGCAACCTCAGTGATTATTGGACCCTGACCATTGATTTCTGTCTCAGGCTTCATACTCAGTTTGACATTGATGCGGGACAAGCCGGAAGAAAGTTCAATAAAGTCAGTACTGCAGCCGAACTGTTGTGTTCTGTGCTCAATTTCTCTGCCGGTAAATCCCGCAATAAATCCCAGTGCCTTGCTTTCGATTTCCAGATTGTTGAGTACAATAGAAACATTGATTCCCTTGCCGCCAGGAAGCATATGCTCTGTTTCGGTCCGATTGATGCTGCCTAAGGAAAATTCACTCAGGGATATGATGTAGTCCAGAGAAGGGTTAAAGGTAACAGTATAGATCATTTTGACATCACCTCCACAATATTTGTGTACTGTCTGAGTTTTTTGTCCTGCAGACTGGTCGTGAGTACGACAGCATCCTTGAACGGACAGAATCTGACAGGACTGATTTTGCTGAATTTGCTTGCATCACATAAAATGAAACATTCTCTGCTCATCAGAATAGCTTTTTCCTTGACCAGTGCCTCATTTAGCTCCGGTGTGCTGAATCCTCTGGAAGGGGATGCGGCATTGGTACCCATAAAACACTTAGTGAAATGGAAACGCTCCAGTGCTTTGACTGTTTCTGCACCGACGATGGCATCTGTTGATGATTTCATTTCTCCGCCAAGAATGTGCACTTTAAATCCGGCTGCTGCAAGCTTTTGCGCATGGCTTACAGCATTTGTTACAAAAATCGTGTCCTTGTGTTCCAGGTAATCAATTACGTGTCCGGTCGTAGTTCCTGCATCCAGAAAGATGAAATCGCCAGGTGCGATGAGAGAAGCGGCATATTTGGCGATCCGTTTCTTTTCCTCTTGAAATAATTGCTCCCGGATGGATATTTCATCATCTATCTGGGCAAATCCGCTTTCGATGGTGGTTGCTCCGCCGTGTACCTTGTTCACCAATCCTTTTTGGTCCAAAATAGTAAGATCTCTTCGGATCGTGGATTCAGAGGCGTTCAGGAACATGGATAACTCCAGGACAGACACGCTTTTTTTGTCGTTTACCATATCGACAATTTCTTTCCAACGCATCTCACTTAACATAACTACCTCCGTTGATTGAAAATGACTGAATTTTGAGAAAAAGCTTTTCTTAATCGAATAATAACACCAAATTCAATCATTGTAAATCATTTTCGGTCAAAATATTCCATTTTTTTAAAAATATGGTTAGGATGTCTTTTCTTTCTATTTGCGGATCAGAAAATAGGCTCTGTAGGGTTCGAGGACAATTCCATTACTGACCTGATAGGAGGTGCCATCCACGAGATCTGTCAGTTCCTGATCCGGAGTCTGTAATTGGATCCTATAGGGGGTTGCATCCGCATTGATTGCAATATAGATACATTCCTGCCCATCATTTCGGGCAAATACACACTGCTTATTTGTGAGTATTAGTGACTGAAAGCTGCCATATTGCAGGCAGGAATGGGACAGACGAATCCTTGCAAAGCTGCGAATGGATTCGCTCAAAGCATTCTCTTCCCAAGTACTTAAGCAGGGACGAAGTGCCGAATCTCCATCCGATTTATTTCCTGAAATTCCCCACTCACTTCCATAATAGATCATTGGAATTCCCGGTATTGCAAACAGCAGTGCATATGCAATCGGAAGATGTGCAGGATTTTGAAGGATGCTTGCAATTCTTGACACATCGTGATTATCCACGAAGGACAATAGATGTGCACCATGGTAAATACCTCCATCCGGATTACCAAATTCCCGGATCATAGAATGCACGATCTCAAACAGATTCATGGAATTCAGCGCAGAATAGATACCCTTGTAGCATTCATAATTCGTGACTGAGTGAAGCAGGCCGTCTTTTAAAAGTCGATTATAATCACCATGGATCATCTCCCCTAATAGGAAGAATTCGGATTTTTTTTCATTCGTGTAATTTCGCAGGCGGCGCAAAAAGGATTCATCCAGACAATAGGCAACATCCAGCCTTAAACCATCGATGTCCCACCAGTCGATCCAGCATCCGACTGAGTCCAATAGATATTGTATGACATCTTCATTCTGCAGATTTAGTTTCACGAGTTCATAATGCCCTTCCCATCCCTCGTACCACAGTCCGTCATTGTAATTCGAGTTACCATTTAAGTCGATGTGGAACCAGTGGAGATATTTTGAGTTCTCCCTGTTCTGCAAGACATCAATAAATGCGAAATTGCCTCTGCCTACATGATGAAAGACCCCGTCCAGAATGATCTTAAAGCCCTGTTTCTTTGCTTCCTGACACACCTGTGCAAAGTCATCATTTGTTCCCAGTCTGACATCGATTTTACGATAATCTCTGGTATCATATCCATGACTGTCAGATTCGAAGACTGGTGAAAAATAAAGAGCATCACAACCAAGTGAATGGATGTGCGGGAGCCACTCTTTTAGATGCAGTATGGAGTGTCGTTCCACACCATCATTTCTAAAAGGTGCACCGGTGATACTGAGGGGATAGATCTGATAAAATACACTTGTATAAGCCCACATAAAATGTTCTCCTTTTTGCGTTTGATTTAGTCAAATTCTGTCATTTGGTATAGTATATCATAAATTTACAGTCAGGAAAATTAGATTTATACCCGATATATTTGATATAGAATGGATTCTGAAAAGCTGCATGGAGGTGGCATTATGGACATAAAACTGAAAGAAATCTATCAACGATATCAACGTGGAGGAGCAGTCACACTGACAGATCTGGAGTATCTTTACAGCAAGGACCGACAGGGCGCAGAGCAGATCGTTAAAAATATTGTTGAGGGACATGCGCCTGTGGACCATGGGATGACAAATCAGGCAAATAGAAAGCAATCAACACCTGAGCACATGGCCGCCAGGCAATTGGAAACCAGACAACTGGAAACCAGACAACCGGAAACCAGGCAATTGGAAGCTGAGCAGCTGGAAGCCGGGCAACTGGAAACCGAGTCAGATATTCTCGGTTTGATCCGTAAGATAATTAAGGACGCAAAAAGAAATGGTCAGGCAATGAAAGACAATCTCTTTTTGACAAATAAAGAAATCGGCAGGATCGTGAGTGAACTAAGGGTGATTGAAGGGCTTGAAACAGATTTCGAGAAAAAGTATTCGATCCAGGATCAAACGGAATCTGTCTTTAACGAAGAAATATAGTAGGAAATAGACATTGTCAATAAATGTATATTTGCACAAAACTACCCATTCGAGTGGGGAATTATATGACAATAGGTGCTATAGTATAGATTGAAACTGGAATGTAGTTTGATTTGATAATACAAAATTAATAAATCATAAATAAAGACAGATTTATGAAAATAAAATTGTTAAAAAATAAATAACTATTTCATATATGAATAATATGTATTATAATGAATAAAAGTGATAGTTCAATAGAAGTATCACATGTTTGTTACATTCAGAAAGGAGAAGAAGGTTCACTTGTTTTAGAAGGAATTGGTTTGCAAAGTGTTGGTTTGGAAAGAATTGGTTTGGAAAGAAGAAAGAGGATTGGCATTTTTTCATTAAGGGGGTGGCTTTATGAAATTGTTATATGTAGGAAGCAAAGATTTTCTTGCAGTATCCATGATTGAAAAGTTCAAGAAGGAGGATTATGAGGTTGCAGTCATTTCTGATCAGAAATTACTCGCAAGCACAGACCCCGCCCGAAAGCACCAGTTCTATCAGTACACGGTTAACCCTGTTACTTTGGAAAATATTGTGGCATCGGTAAAGCCGGATGTGATCGTTTTTGCAGGACTCTATTATCTCAAAGAGACCTGGAAAGATGAAAATGAGGACTACCTGACTGTATTAAGAATTATGTTGTCCTTAAGCCAAAAGTATCATGTAGCAAAATTCATTTACCTTTCCTCGCTAGAGGTACTAGGTGTTGTCAGTGACTACGCGAATGAAGATTCAAAGATGGCACCGGTCACAAAGAAGGGTACCCTTCTTGCACAGGGAGAATATCTGGCGGGACTGTATCGAGAGACCTTTCAGTTACCTGTCACGATCATTCGTGCAAGCTGGATCTTCGACACAGAGTGTCGAAGCGGGAACACGGATTTTTTGAGCAGGCTGTTCTGGAGTGTGGAGAAAGAAGAAATAACATCCATCAGTCCGAACGAAGTATTTCAGCCCATCTATATTGGTGATTTTCTTGAGGCTGTGAAGAGAGTCGCGGAATTTGGACAGGGTGAATTGTATCATGTTGCTTCTTCCTCCTCGATCACCTATCGAGAGATCCGAAACTGGATCGAGAGAGTTCTGGGAAGGACAGGATCCGAGAAGAAGGGTCTGGACACAGAGCAGAAAGGCAAAAGCCTGGTTCAATGCCAGATCATTAAAGACGAACTGGAATGGGTAGACTTTTACTCACTGGAACAGTTGTTTCAGGAATCCAAGATCAAATATGTCAAAAGTGAGCAAAAGACAAAGAACAAGAGAGAAGGATTTTCAGTTCCGCTGCGGAAAACAGCAGAGAATCTTTTTATTTTCCTGATCTTATTCACTTTATATTCGGTCAGCAGGGAACATCCGTTATTTTCACAGATTCCATGGCTGCTGATCTACGTCGTTGTTATTGCACTCTATTATGGTGTTCAGCAGTCCCTGTTTTCGATTGTATTAGCATCAGGAGCCTATCTGATCGTCTCAGGACTAAGTATCTTTAGAATGGTCAATTTTTATTCCTATGCGGAAGCCTCACTGGCAGTGATTACCTTTGTATTCTTTGGAATACTGATCAGCTATCAATTTTCCTCTCTTCGTGAAAAAGTGAGAGAGACGCAGCGTAATAATGAGATGTTATCTGAAGAATTAACAGAACTCAAGAATGTGAACTTAGAAAATGTACAAATAAAAGAAGAATATGAGAAGCGAATACTGGAATCAAGAACCGGCATCACGAAGCTATATGAGACTGTCAGCCGTTTGCTGATCCTGCAGCCGGAGCGTATTTTTTCTGAACTCATGAATGTGATACACGAACTTTTAGAAACGGAAACAGTTGCAGTTTATAAAATGTATCCAAATTCCGGTTACCTTCGATTGATCCATGCATTGAGCGAGGACTCCGTGATGGATGGAAAGTCATGGAATCTATATAATTATCCTTCGATCTTAAATGCAATAAAATATGGAGAGATCTATATTGGCAATGTTTGGGAAAACGAACCTGCTTATGTAATTCCAATTGATCGTGGAAATGATATTCTTGCGGTGATCGTCATTAAGTCCGTCAGCTTCGAAAAACAGTCACTCTATTTTCTGAACATTATGCGGACGCTTCGCATGCTGATCGTGGATGTGACTGAGGAGGCACTGGCCTATGAGGATGCCCGCAGGGCAGAGCGGTATGACGAAGTCAATGGATGGCTGAAGTGGGAAGCTTTTCTGGAGATGATCGAGATCGCCGAGGAGAAAAAGACAAAGAAGATCGCTGAATACTGTCTGTTAAAAATGGAAGGTCAGATCACTGGTTCTCAGGTGGATGATATACTGTCATCCCTTCGAATGACGGACTATATTGGCTCTGATGGGAATGGTGGAGTCTATATTCTGCTCAGCAACTCAAACAAACAGGAAAGTGGAACAGTGATCGAACGAATGAAGGGTAAGGGTTATCAGATCAGTCCCGCAAACGAACTGAAGGGAGCGTGAGAGTATGTCAGAACTATTGATGCTCCTGATTATTATAAACTATATCGGCGTCGTGCTGTTCTTGATCTATAAGCTGATTCGAAAACAACCGGACACAATGATCCTATTCTTTATATTTCTCCCAATACTGGGATTTGTAATGTATGGAATTATTGCTTTCTTTCTAGCATGTTCAAAATCATATCACTACGACAAGGCATCCCTGGTCAGGCGTTTTCAACTCGAAAAGGAACAGAACCATCCTTATATGACTGAGGAAATGAACGTAGTGCCTGTTGCAGATGCTGTTGCAATCAGTAATCTACATGAAAAAAGATCACTGGTACTGGATCAGCTGAGAAAGGATATATCGATCAATTACAGATTTGTTCTGGACGCAGAAAATGACAGCGATTCAGAATCCGCTCATTATGTTGCAGCTGCAAAAATGGAGGTATGCAGCAGACTTCGCAAAAAATGGGAGGAAGTACTGGAGAGGTATCAGGAATCGCCGGAATCGGATATTTTCTTTCATCAGATGATGAAAACACTTGCTGAATTCATTGGGAGCCAGGTGCTCTCACAGAAGGAACAAGTCCTGTATATGATGCAGTATTGTGAGCTGTTTTTGTCGCAATACGATGGAGATCCCTCCCGTTTGTCTGTGGAGGAACAAAACAATTATATCTATTACCTGGTTGCTAGCGGCAGAAAAGAAGAAGCGATCAGTGCATTTTATACAAAAGTTGAGAAAAAGGGGGAAATGGCATATTTTCAAATACTTTCCGTTCTATATGATCAGAAAAGAAAAGAAGAATTCTATCAGTGCATAGAAGAACTTGAACAAGATAACTCGATTCGTCTTTCCTCAGAGGGAGTAGAGAAACTGAGGCTATGGAGGGAAAGGAAAAACGATCATGCTGTCATTTAAACGACTATTATACTTACTGATCCTTGTACTACTAGTCAGCATAATCTTTATGATTTATAACTTTAACGAAGAACGGGGTAAAAATATCACGATCAAGAACATCGAGATCACAAGGTCCAAATTGATCGAGAACCCGGAAATCGATCGTCAGCAAAATGAGAAATTCATTGTATTTGGGAATCCTGACAAAGAAATCTATCAAGACATTTATAGGAATGCAGTAAATCTCCTGAAAAACTTGAAAATTGATTTTTATCAGTTCGAAGAGTATGGGATTCCGAATATTACTCAGCCTGAGCATACATTGATCATCCTATGTGATGAAGTGGTCAGCGACTATGTGGATACAGCATGGCTGGGTGATTTTATCGAAGATGGGGGACGCGTCATATTTGCGGCAGGTCTTTCTGAAGGGAATCAGGATTCCTACTTATGGCCATATCTGGGTATCCGAGAAAAAACGATCCGGCAGAATTATAACAAATTTCGATTTGTGAATGAATTTTTACCGGTGCAAAGTGAATATCTGACATATGGTGATTTTAGTGCCTCGACCTGGATCCGGATATCAGAGGACTCGACGATCTATATAGAAGATGAGGAATCGGAAGTTCCATTGATCTACAGCAGAGATGCAGGTAAGGGCAGGATCTGTATGATCAATTCGACCTTATTGAACAATACCTTAAGTGCAGGATTTTTGACCGGTGCGATCGCAGCAGTTAGTGATGATTTTATCTATCCGGTCATTGGACAGCGATATGTTTACCTGGACAATTTTCCAATGGTGACATTTGTCAGTAATAAAGTGACCGCAGATCTGTATGGAAGAGACACAGAATCCTTTGTCCGCGATGTGATCTGGCCGGAATTCATGGGCATCGCAGTTCGAAATGAAATCAAATATGTATCCTCTGTGCTAGCCCTATCAACGGGTGAGGAGGATTTTCCGGCAATCAATGATAGTCTGTTCAGTACGATCGGTAAATCAGCACTGCAGTACAGCGGGGAACTGGCATATGCAGTCAATTATTCCGAGGGCGATACACTGGCTCTCAATGAAACATTTTTAAAAGAATTCGGGGAGTCTTTTGTCAATTATCAGGTACAGTCCATAGTTCTTTCCGGTGATTACTTTGACGAGTCGATCCTCGAAATTCCAAATACAGCAATATCAGCAGTACGGGTCGATCTGGATGAAGATTCTTATGAGTCAGGTTTTGTATCCAAAGAGAAGTACATCATGCTGCCGGCTGTGACCTATGGAAACAATTTGGATCAGGGAAATCTGCTCTTTGAATATTCTGCCATAGCAGCCTATGGAATGACAGCACATGTATTCGATATCAACACCATGATAACGGTGGATGGTATCACTCCAAGCTGGGATATAGATAAAGATCAGATCGGGATTTTTGAAGACCAGCTGGTAGCCAGAACAGATTTTTTACAGGCAAAAACACTTTCGGAAAGCTATGATGTTGTGAATAGCTATGCAAATATAAGCTATGAATGGAATGCTGATCAGACACGACTCCAGTTAAAGTGCAGCGATTTTAATGAGCAGCAGATATTCTTTTATCATACAGACAAACAGATAGACTCGGCAGATCATCTTGTAATCGAATCCATTGGCAATCACTATTACAAGATTGAGATCATGGCTCCTGAAGCATATATATATTTTAAGGAGGTATAATTATGAGGATTTGCTTAATTTGTGAAGGGAGCTACCCCTACGTTCAGGGGGGAGTTTCCAGTTGGGTGCAAATGATATGTAATCAGATGAAAGACACAGAATTTGTAATTTGGTCACTGGCAACTACGAAAGAAGAAATGAAGGAATATAAGTATACACTTCCTGAAAATATCAAGGAAGTCCATACTTTTTATCTGGGAGAAGATAAATTCCGCACCAAAAAGAGAGAGATCCGACTGGATGAGAAGGATCGCAAAGTGCTTGAGAATATGGTGGTAGGTGATCTTGGAAAAGCAGATTGGCGGAAAACACTAGCGTTTATTCAAAAGTATCGAAACGATCTGGTGGATGTTGTTATGGGTGAAGATTTTTACGAGATCTGTCTCGCCGAATACAAAGAGAGGGATTCTACAAAGGTTTTTCATCAGTTCTTATGGAACTATAGGAGCATGTATTTCCCTGTGATCGGAATTTTAAATGAGGAAATACCAAAGGCGGATATTTACCACTCACTCTCGACCGGGTATGCAGGACTTTTGGGCAGCTGTGCCTCCTTTGTGGAACAAAAACCCTTCCTGCTTTCGGAGCACGGTATTTATACAAGAGAAAGAGAAGAAGATATAATACGTTCGAACTGGGTAGATGGTGCTTTTAAAAAGACCTGGATCCGGTTCTTTAGAAGACTCTCCTATGTGGCTTACAATCAGGCATCCCTGGTGACGACCTTATTCGAAGTAAATAAGACATTGCAGGTGGATCTTGGGTGTCCCGTCGAAAAGATACAGATCATACCCAATGGTGTGGATCCAAATGGATATGAAGAATTGACGCGAGAGCTTGCACCTCCCAAATCAGAAGGTGTGACAAGAATCGGTGCTATTTTAAGGATCGTACCGATCAAGGATGTAAAGACAATGCTATTATCCTATGAAATTGTAAAATCACAGGATGCAGGTACACAGCTCTATCTGATGGGGAATTATGAAGAGGATCCACAGTATTACCAGGAATGCCTGAAGTTGATTCTGGATATGAATATTCAGGATGTTGTATTTACCGGCCAGGTCAATATAAAGGATTATCTGGCGTCGATCGACATTCTCCTGTTATCCAGTATTAGTGAAGGACAGCCATTGGCTCTGCTGGAAGGACTTGCAGCAGGAATCCCATTCGTAACGACTAACGTGGGGCACTGCCGGGGAATATTGGAAGGGGACGGAGAAGACAGTCTTGGATCAGCAGGCTATGTGGTGCCTGTGATGAACAGTGTAAAGATGGCAAAAGCTACATTAGACCTGATTCGCGATCCACTGCTTCGTAAGAAGATGGGAGAAACAGGAAAACAGAGAGTGAAGACATACTACAGCCAGAAATCATGCTTGGACCGCTACGATCGGATATATCATCAATTGAATGGGGGGTAAGTGATATGGCAGGAATAGGATTTGAACTTAGAAAAATTTATGGAAAAGAAACGCTGGCATCCAATATCTGGGGCAGTGTTTATGCAGCTTTTACAACGATTGGGCCTACGATCTTATTTGCAGGACTGGTTCTTTCTTTAAAGATGCTGATGGACTATTATCATGCTAGTGAACGGGAGAGTATGTTCTTTATTTCGTCCTTTACCTATGTGTTTTTAACAGCGATCTTAATCTCCTCACTCATGAATACGATTTTGTCCCGCTATATCTCAGATCAGATCTTTAGCAGTAAAGAGAATAAAATCAGCGCGGCAGTTCTTGGGAGCATCACGATCGGAAGTATCCTGTCGGGTATGGTCATGCTGTTCTTCTGCATCAGAATGTATATGACAGATATTCAGGATATAGAATTTTTGATCGTCTATTACTGGCTCGGAATACTTGCGACCAATGCCTATAACCTGATCACCTTTGTTTCTGGTCTAAAGGAGTATAAGAAGGTGACCGGAGGATATTTCCTCGGGCTGTTGCTGTCGATACCAACTTTTTTTATCTGCTATTTTGTTCTGGGGCTTGAACTGATCATGGCAGCCTATTGTGCACTTGTATTTGCTTTTTTTGCAACAAATATGATGCTGATCTTTGTTTGCCTGAAGGCCTTTGGAAAGCCGGACAGAGAATATATGGCTTTTATCAGATATTTTGGCAGATTTCCACGGCTCGTTGTTAGTGGCTTCTCCTATATGCTGGGGTTCTACATATCTTCTGTTATTTATTGGAACTTTTCAGATATGCAGGCACAGGTCAGCATTTTCAGAACATCACCGAAATATGATCTTGCCATGTTCCTGGCGATCGTGGTGAACATGCCTGCCCTCGTTATATTTGTTGTTAAAACAGAGACAGTATTTTTTGAAAAATATGTCAACTATTTATCTGCACTCAGCTCGGGATCTTATAAGATCATAGAAAAGGAACAGGATACACTGGGGAACACGATACGGCTGCAGCTGTTTTTTGTATATGAGGTTCAATTTATCATTACCGTATTACTTGTGATACTTGCAAATGTATTTTTTCCCTATCTGAGCATCAGCTCACAAGCCCTTAATATGTTCACGGTCCTTGCGATCGGTCTGTATTCGACCTTCTGCATGTATTTTACAGTCATTTTCTTATATTATTTTGAAGATCATAAAGCATCCATGTATGGACCCCTGGCATTTTGCATTATTACGATCGTATTAGCCCTCGTTGCATCTCAGGTTGGAAAGCCTTATTATCCGCTGCCGATACTGATTGGAGCGATCACGGGCTGGATCATATCCTATCTCGCACTGAGAGACCGACTTAAAAATCTGGACAAGTTCCTGATGTGCCGCTAGTATACCGAGGAAAAGGGGGACGACATGCAATATGAAGGGAATAAGATACGCCATGAGTTAAAATATTATATCAATCCACTGGTATATCATACACTGCGAAAAAGGCTGCAGTATGTAATGACATCCGATCCAAATATGCCGGATGAGAATGGATATTTGATCAGCAGCCTGTATTTTGATGATCTCTATCATTCGGCTGTAAATGAAAAAAATGCTGGTGTCAGTTTCCGGAAAAAATATCGCATCCGATGTTACGGACGCAATGACGATCAGATCCATTTGGAATGTAAGATGAAATATCAGGAATACATTGCCAAGGAGCAGGCAAAGTTGTCACGATCGGAATACGACCATCTGCTGAAAGGGAATTTTGATCAAATGGCTGAGAGAAGTGAGCGGGTCTGCCAGCAGCTGCTAGGATATAACAGAAGTCGGCTGCTTCGGCCGACCGTGGTCGTCGAATATCTGAGAGAAGCGTATATTGCAAAGGAAGGGAATGTCAGAATTACCTTTGATAAGGAGATTGCTTCTTCTGTTTCCTGTCTGGATATCTTTGCAGCAGGTTTTACAACAAAACAAATTCTGGAATCGGATACTATGGTCATGGAGGTCAAATATGATGAATTCCTACCCTCCTACATTGCATCACTGATTCAGACTGGCATGACAGATTACTGTGCGATCTCAAAATATGTATTGTGCAGGGAGGAGAAAGGAAGGTTGTTGTATAGATGACAAATTTTTCGGACATTTTTAAAAATAGCTTTATTTCGGAAACCGGCAACCTGACAATTGATGGATTTGTAATGTCCATGCTTGCGGCATTTATCTGCAGCATGATCGTATATTTTGTATACAGATACTTTTTCAAAGGTGTCATTTATAACAATAATTTCAATATTTTACTTGTGATGACAGGACTCGTGACATGCTTTATTGTCATTGTAATCAGTTCAAATGTCGTTCTGTCTCTGGGAATGGTGGGTGCATTGTCAATTGTACGTTACCGGACAGCAGTAAAGGATCCTTTAGACGTCGGATTTTTGTTTTTTACTGTCGCGATCGGTGTGACCTGCGGTGCGGGGCTCTATCTGATTTCATTTGGAGGGACCGTTTTTATTTCGTTCATTTATATTCTGCTCGTTAAGATCAGGAATCGAAAACGTGTCTACCTGCTGATCGTAAAGTTTCAGAATGAGGCAGCAGAGCAGGTACAAAGAGAACTGCACAGCATTCATAAAATACTAAAGAACAAGAACACGACACGCAGCTTTACTGAGCTGACCTATGAAATGAAATTAAAGGGAGATAACACCTCATTTGTAACAAATGTTGCCAAAGTGGATGGTGTTGAAAGCGCAGTCTTAGTTGACTTTACGGGGGATTATTTTGAATAATAAAACAAAAATAAGCAGGCAGGCACTCCTTCTGATTGTCATCTTTTTGATATCCGTTGCCATTTTTGTAATATTGTATCAAAGAAATCGGGTGGAGAAGGAACAGGTCAATATAGCCGAGGGCTCAACGCCTGAACTATCAGAATGGGAGATTGAAAACAGCAGTTTGAATGGTCTTCCACTTATGGAAGATAAGAATATCTATTCAGATGGAATTGATGCTAATCTGTATGATGTGTATATCAGTGTCTTTCCTACGAAGGATGAGAGTGGCGAAATGATCGATTTTTCAGCCTTTGCTCTGCATCAGTCCAGAGATCATACCTACAATCCAATATTGAATTGTAATATTTTGATCCTTGGACAGGACGAGGCGATAGACCCTTTGCTTTCACTCGACAGCAAGAATGCAACGATACGGGTGAGAGGTAATTCATCCAGAGGGGATATTTATAAAAGCTATAAAATCAAACTAACAGAGGAAGCAGCTCCATTTTATGGACAGACAACCTTAAATTTGAATAAACACTCGGAGGATATCACCAAAATTGCAACGAAGCTTGAAACGGATCTACTGATCGGTGTAGATAACATTGCATCTTACAGAACGTATTTTATGCGTGTCTGGATCCGAGACACTTCAGATCCAGGAGATGAGAACGAATTTAAATATTATGGTCTGTATACGCAGATGGAGCAGCCAAATAAAGCCTATCTGGAAATCAGAGGGCTAAGCAGCAGTGCCTCTTTATATAAAGCCAGAGACTTTAATTTCAATTCGAACAGTTTCTTAAAAGATATCAATGATCCGGAATATGATGAAGAGGAATTTGAAAGCATTCTTTCGATTCGGGAGGCAAATGATCATAGCAAATTACTGGAAATGCTCGATGCACTTAACGATGGGACTTCAAATTTTGATACCGTGTTTCATCAGTATTTCAATGAAGATAATTATCTGACGTGGCTCTCCTTCAATCTGCTGATGGGAAATAATGATATCATTAATCACAATTTTATCTTATACAATCCAGATAATTCCATGACTTGGTACTTTATTCCCTGGGATTTCGATGGAACCCTTCGATTCGGAGATCATGAAAGCACTCTGATGAAGCTTCCGATCTCCCTTAAGGGCATACAAAAGCTGAACCAGTCAGTACTGCATCGCAGATATCTGCGCCTGGATGGAAGTCTTTTGAAGATACAGACAAAGATGGAGGAATTATTACAGGAGACTGTGACACGAGAAAATATAGACGAACTGATAACTCTTTACAGACCCGTGCTTGCAGAAACAATACCACTATACCCGGACATCGAATTACTTGATGCTATGACGCCTGTTGAACATGAGCTTTATCTTGATCATCTCTATGATGGCATTTTAACCAATTATGATAACTTTATTGAGTCGTCGAAATATCCTTCACCAATGTATGTTGCTACACCGGTAAAAAATGCGGATGGAACGATGCATTTTGCCTGGGAGGTTTCCTATTCCTATCAGGGACTGCCTGTAACATACAGTGTTCGTGTGTATTCTGATTACTATATGGAGAATCTTTTATTAGAGCAAACAAATATTGTAGACACAGAGTATGACAGCGAAGCCCATTTGGGTCCGGGAGTTTATTATGTTCAGGTGACAGCAACGGACAGAGAGGGTCACGAACAGCTCAGCATGGAACGTTTCGAGACAATGTTGACAGATGTCAAAGGCTATAATGTGAATGGTCTTTTGGAATTTACAGTGGAATGATCAATACAGTTTTTTGAATATAGAAAGAAATTTGTAAAAAGAGGTGCAGGATAGCATCTCTTTTTTTGATACCGTAACCATGGTTAAGGTGGTAAAACATGCCGACCTTTACTTTATTGATTGCGGTTTGTTTCGTGCCTCCCCTCCCACAATTCTCCCACCTATTTGGATTCTCATGAGGCAGCAGCATTTTAGAAAGACCTGTAAGTAATGACATCCGAATTGTTTTTATGGAACATATAGAAAGAATTTTTACCATAACTTGTTATAATTTGAATGACATCACATCAAATATATATGAGAGTGAATAAAGATTATGGAGAACATGTTTATGAAGAAAAAATTATCAATCGTTGTTGAGAACGACAGACTCAAGGATCAGATCAAGTCCCTGGTGGAAATGGAAAAATATGATGTTTATTTTGAGGATTCCAGAAGAAACATTTTAAATAATGTGACCTATGTCCGTCCTGATATCGTAATCATCGATATGACAGCATTAGGTGGAGATCTATATCCACTTGGCCGGTGCATCAAAAAGAAGACAAATGCAGTGTTTATCGGATTGGGAGAAAAGAATACTTTAATTGACGAAACGCTAGGATTTGACGACTATATCGAAAAACCTTTTCAGACACAGCAGCTGTACAATAAAATCAAGCGACTTTCCCAGAAGAAAGAAATCGTGTCCAAAGAGACGGAGGAAAGTAAAAGGAGTATCATTATTGACTCTAATGTTCATTCAGTCATTTTTAATGGTAACATATTGAATCTGGCTCCGATGGAATTTGCATTATTACGATTACTGCTGCTCAATAGAAATCATGTCGTAGAACGGAAGTGTTTTATGGAAAATCTATGGGGAGAAGCATTTGTCGGAAGTGAACGACTTGTAGATACTCATATTAAGCTGCTTCGAAAAAAGCTTGGAGTCTACAGTAGTCAGTTGATTACAGTACAAAAGGTCGGATATCTTCTTTCGGTCGATCCTGAGATCGAGATTATTATCAGCCAGAATCAGTGAAAAATTTACTACGAAATCACTAATGCTACAGAGTGATCTTACGTTCTGTTCTACTTCTATTGTACTCGTTTTTATATTGGTAAGACGCATAAGAAACAAGAATAAGGAGATTTGATTCAGGCATTCGACGAATGATTTATAAGACCTCAAAAATGCAATTAGTGACATTTTGAGTGTTTTGTGGAACATTTAGGAAAAATATTCCATGCAAGTTGTTATAATTTGAAAAATAACAAAATAGTGTCAAGATTTATGCGACAGACCAAAAATTGGAACGTGGTGAAAGAACACTTGCTCGCAGATAAATACTGATTATGGAGAATTTTCAAATGAAGAAAAAATTGTCGATTGTCGTGGAAAATAATAAATTGAAGGATCAACTCAAGTCACTGATTGAAATGGAAAAATATGAGGTCTACTTTGAAGATTCAGAAAAAAATATTCTAAATAATGTCTCCTATGTATGCCCAGACATCGTGATTATTGATATGACCGCCTTAGGCGGAGATCTGTATCCTCTCGGCAGATGTATAAAAAAGAAGACAAATGCTGTGTTTATTGGATTGGGTGAAAAGAACTCTATCATTGACGAGACATTGGGATTTGACGATTATATCGAAAAACCATTTCAAACACAGCAGCTCTATAATAAAATCAAACAACTGACTGAGAAAAAAGAAATTGTCTCCAGAGACTATGAGGTGAAAAGAAGAGGCATCCTATTAGACCCAATCACACGCACGGTTGTTTTTAATGGAAATACTCTAAAACTTGCTTCCATGGAATATGAGCTTTTTAAATTATTGCTAACCAATCGAAACAATGTCTTAAGGCGAAAAGAATTACTGGAAAACCTGTGGGGAAAAACCTTTGAAGGAAGCGAGAGGCTTGTTGACACCCATATAAAGATACTTAGAAAAAAACTGGGAATCCACAGCAGACACCTGATCACAGTACAGAAAGTAGGATATCTTCTTTCGATAGAACCTGGAATGGAGGTCGTTGGTAGTCAGGAGTAGATAGCAGGAGAGAAACAAAAAAGACAGGAAGACAAAGACACATGGGAGGCGAAAGTATGAGTGAAAAAAATCACACAGCAAAGATAACGATTGATCCATTTCTTGGTCAGGTTCAACTAAGTGACAAGCTGATTAAACTTACAAATAAGGAATATCATCTGCTAACTTACTTTATATCCAATCCAAATAAGGTCGTGACTAGAAGTGAAATAATCAATCATGTATGGGGGGCAGAGTATGATGGGAACCCCCGTGTAATTGACACCTATATTAAAATGATTAGAATGAAGATCGATAAAGATCGGAGTATCATCAAAACAGTATCGAAGGTGGGCTATAAATTTGAAAAAGGCAGAGATTTGGAAGTTAAAATTCTGTAATCAGTGCAAATGGATAGACAATATAAGCAGGGAAACATACCCTGCTTTTTTTATGTGAAAATAAATAGTCGAAAATGCATCTATTTTTTGATTTATTAATCAAATACGAAAATAACATAACAAAAGAAAGGAAAATGGTGTTCTGGTACATTTTTAGGGTGTTTTAGAACAACTTGCCCACAAAAAACACATAGGCAGTTAGTATGTAATATAGGAATTTACGAATAGGTATTATGGAGGAGTAACAATGTGGAGAAGAAAGTGGATTGCATGGGCAAAATCAATTACGGCTGTACTACTGATTTTGCTGATTACAGGATTTGTGTCAAGAGACGATCACTCTTCAAATGCTGTAGCGGCAACAATAGAATCAGCATTTTCATTTGATGCTGCAAGCAACACAATTACCGGATTTGCAGCGGGATATAGTGGCACTGCATTGGGAGGTGTACTTGAAATACCAGAAACAATTGGCGGGGTCGAAGTAAAAAATATCGGTGCCAATGCATTTCAAAACCAAGGACTCACAAGTGTGACATTTGAGTCAGCACTTACAACGATAGGAGAATATGCATTTGCTGATAATTCCCTGACATCTGTCATGATTCCTGGAAGTATCTATGAAATCAGCAGAGGTTCTTTCCAAAATAATCAACTGAAGGATCTGACAATTCTGGATGGAGTGGAAATCGTTGGGGATGATGCATTTATGAATAATCAGTTGACGGTATTGCAGTTGCCAGGCAGTGTCAGAAGGCTGCAAATGTATTCCTTTGCATCAAATCAAATACATACCGTAGTGATCGCAGATGGTATCATGCCTCTCGAATTCTCAACTCCGGCATTTGAGAATAATTCTGACTTAAGGGAATTCATATATCCAAAAAGCAGAATGGTCTACATCGGAGCAGGAAGCTTCTATTATACAGACCCTGCTACCGGGGCATTGGTGGAGTATCTGCCGATGGCAGTCATCCGACCGGGCACTTCAGATTCTGTGAATGGCAGCATGCTGCCGAATTACACAAATTATAATTGGAGTAGTGACAGACTGCATGAGTCTGGCCTAAGCGATCCGGTTTATAATATGTATCGAAATCAGGATGTTCTACTTGTTGATCTTTCTGACGACCCAGAAGTACATTTTGCAGATGGAACATCTGCTTTATACGGGAAGAGCTTTTTGACAAAAACGGAGATGGTTGACTTCCTATATAAAGAAGAAAATATTCCAATAAAAAATGGATATGTTTTTACAGGCTGGAATATTCCTGAAGTGGATAAGACGGATGTCCCATTCTACGATTGGAATACAGCAATCCAGACAGAACAGTTACCTGGTAATGGCTTTCGCTATTTTCAACTCGATGCAGGAGTATACAAAGAATACTTAATATACGATTTGAGTGGAATTGAGCCTGTTTTTCGGAAAATCGGAACAGATGTCCAAATCTATAGTTCCGATTCATTGTACAGTAACACCATTAGCGACATTTTGAAAGATCCATCTGGAATAAAAGGACTATTAGCTGGTGTTTCTTATGAGATCTACGCCGAGGGCGAATCATCACCAGTCACCTTTCGATTAGAGGAAGGAAAGTATGTTTTTGATCCAAGTGGAACTATTACAGCTATCACAACAGACTTACTTGGCGCCGCTACCTTAAGTCAGCTTTGGGCAGATACGACCTATTTTTTGAGGGAGGTTTCCGTTCCAACTGGTTATTATTCCGGAAAAGGTCAGTTCGATTCCTTTACTGTTTCCGATACTGAAATCGTGTATCTTCTGGCAGAAGAAATGATTCGGGGAGCGAAATTCAGGAAGGTCGACGCAGAAGATCAAAGCAAGGTATTACAGGGTGCTGAGTTCGAACTCTACAACGAAGAAAAGGAAAAGCTTTCTGGATTTACGGAAATAACGGTGAAGGGCATCCGATTCTTTTATTATGACTCCCAGGGCACGGATCCCTTAATTACAGATACCGAGGGAGGTCTCTGTGTGATCAATCTTCCTTCTGGAAGTTATTTCCTGAAAGAGGTGAATGCACCAGCAGGATATTCTTTGTCGGCTGAGGAATTTCCTTTTTCTCTGGACAAAGAACGCTCAGGAGCTGCAGTCAGGGATTTTGGAACAATTATAAATACAAAAAAAACGATCACTGAAACGGTCAGTAAAACAGTCACGATCCTATGGGTTGATGAAGATGACCGAGATGAAATACGACCAGATTCTGTATTAGTCCAGCTATATTATTCAGTAAATGGAAATACGCAAACATACGGCGATGCTGTCATAGTTACAGCTGCAAATAATTGGACTTACACATGGAGTTCACTTTCTGCATTTGAAGGAGACTTACAGGTTACTTATGCTGTAAAACAAGTCGCAGTACCCTCAAAATACAAAATTACATATAGTGAAGATACATTTACCATCACAAATACACACACAATTAAAAAAACAACGATCGTATCGGACATTACAACCACTGTTTCACAGACTGAGCAGGCTGAAGGGGATCTGCCACTAACAGATGATGAAAGTTATCCGACGGTTTTTACGATCCTATTTATATTGAGTGGAATCCTTCTGATTGGAATACCATGGACAGTTATCATAGTGGGAAGGAGGAACCATAGAAAAAGTTGATCCCAAATAGATATTCGGGTATCACAGGTGTAATAAATTGCGAAACGAACACATAGGGGGAATGAAATCAATGAAAAAAATGAAGGTAAAGATGTTATCCATGTTATTAGTAGTTGGCCTGTGTCTGCCATTGCTGCCTAGTCCTGTTCATGCTGATGAAACGAAGACTGTCAGCGTTATAAGAACGAATGCTCAAACAGGAGTAAATAGTACCAGCAGTCTCACAGTGCTGAATCACCTGTCTGAGGAAGTGTCAATTGGAGAGGAAAAAGAGTTTGGTACATCAATCAGTGAACTGATTAGTGCAATTCTTACTGGAGAAGCAGGGGTAACAAAAAACGCAGCGTTTGAAGATGAAGAAGATGCACGAAACGGAATTGTAAAAACGATTTTTGATGTCGCGACAAAGCCAGTAAAGCAAGAAATTGATGTGGTGCTGGTGCTGGATGTTTCAGCCAGTATGTCCATGTGGATCAATGACTCAGCATATTCGCTTTATAGTGGTGCGGGTGCGGCATCCACCATGCCCTGTTTACATGCAGACCATTATTACCACATTCCGGAAGGGACTTGGGGTGCTACGGGAACTGGAGTCTATTTTAAGATGTCAGATGAGTTCGGTGGAGCTATTCCGTGGTATACAATCTCATCCAGCCAGTGGAGTGCATTCGAGACAAAATACGCCCTCTCGCTGCCAAGCGAAATGAAGGATCCGGCTTCGGATCTCTTTGGAAGTACACAAGCTATGGAAAAGTATAAAAAGATAGGAGCATGGAAGCCTCAGGATCATCATTATTCATTTGATGGAGCGAATTATAACAGTATTCCTGCTTCTCCTGAAACAGGGTTTTACTATTCTTCGCCCTGGAGCAGCGTAGATGGATGTTATGACAGAATGATGGTATTACACGAGTCAGTGTCTAGTATGTCTAGTGAAATTATGAGTGCAAATACAGGGAATCGTATAGCAGTCATTACCTTTGCTTCCACTGCTGGGCCGGGTATGTTTGGCACGAAGGATGGGACTGCATTAGATTTTACTAACAGCTTGACGGATGTAGAGGCTGCTCTGCCTACCGCTTCTACGCTTGCAATCACAAACTATGAAAGTGGACTCAATAAGGCAGCTGAGTTTTTAAATGCCAGAAGTGACACTTCTAGAAAAGCATTTACAATTTTTGTTTCGGATGGAGAACCCAATCAAGGAAATGCAATCAATGGCGCAGATAATGTAAAGAATAATACGAATTCGAAACTCTATTGTGTTGGTCTTCAGGCCGGCGGGATAGGAATCTTACAACAGATGGCTACTGACACGGATCACTATAAAGATTTCAATGATGTGGAAGAATTCAAGGATTACTTTAAACAGGCACTAGTTCAACAAATCACTCCGACCCATGGAGCAGTACTGACAGATGTGATTGCAGATGAGCTTGAGATCATATGTGATGCAGATCATCCGATTACTGTCGGAGAAGTAGCGTACACCTCCCTTGCAGATCTGCCATCAGAGCTACTAATAGTGGATGGTCAAAGGATTTCCTGGATGTGCGATAGTGTTACAGAAGCGGGTGGAAGATTAAGTTTCTATTCCAAGCTCAAAGAAAGTGTCATGTTTGGGGAACAGGGAAGCTATCTGTATGACACAAATGAAAGTGCAAATCTTAGATACAATAAGATTGATGGGGACACATTGGAAACGACTGTTACGGAACTTTCCATCCCATCACCACAAATAAGAATAGAGTTAAGCAGTGAGGAAGAAGATACAGGTGGACTGACGGTAAGTAAAACTGTTTCAGGAGATGGTGCAAGTACAACGAAAGCATTTCCATTTACCGTTACGTTGAGCGACAGTACCATTGCAGGAACTTATGGAACTATGATTTTTGAAAATGGTGTTGCCACATTCCAATTAAAGGCTGGTGAGAGTGCAGCGGCGACGGACCTGCCAGCTGGAGTTCAATATACGGTAACGGAAAGTGATAATAGCGGATACACAGTTACAGTAAACGGCACAAATGCAACAATTGCGCAGGGGTCTATCACTACAGATACCGTGGCAACTGCATCGTTTAATAACGATCGGCCTGCAGAGGAAGTGATTGTTGCCACACCTGCAACAGTTTCGCTTACTGCCAAGAAAACTCTGGATGGGAAAGCACCCTCTGGCAGTAAATTCACTTTTGTGCTAAAGGATGAAACTGGAAATGTCATTCAGACAAAGAAAAACAAGGATGGATCGATTACATTTGATGAACTTTCATTTGCCGCAGCAGGTACCTATCGTTTCACCATTACCGAGAAGGTGGGAAAGGACAGTGCGATTGCCTATGATGAATCTTCCTATCTGGTGAAAATTATTGTCACACAGTCGGATGACTACAGTGCAGTTGTCAGTTATCAAAAGGACGGAAAGGCATACAGCGGAATACCCGTTTTCCAGAACAAGACAAAGGCTGCAGCAACACCCACTACCACCACTGTTGTAACTTCAGCTTCGAGCATACCAGATACGAAGGATGGTTCGAATGTCTGGGGTTGGATCTTATTGATACTTAGTTCCCTCACTGGCTTACTGTGTATTGTTATCTACAGAAAGAGCAAAAAATATTCAGAAATCTGAAAGGTATGACATCTGAATAACATTTGATTTAGAATAAACAGCGCTGGAGAAAAAGAGACAAAATCTGAGTCAGCATTTTGTAAAAAAGGCAGGGGAGAGTGGAAGGCGCCCTGTCTTTTTTTGTGAAAAAAATTGTGAACAATTGGTTTTCTGTCACATAAATCATGTCTTTTGGAACAAGTTTGGCAATATGTATAAAAATCATAATAAAATACAAAAAAAGTATCATACTAAAGGACTATATGATGCAACTATTATTGTGTTCTGTCATATATAGTTGAATTTCCTAGTGTTACTTGTAAAAGGAGAAGAATAATATGAAGAAATTTAAAAAATCATTTATTGCATTACTAATGGTTGTCTTATTGCTTTCACTGCAGATATCACAGACAGTCTCATATGTAAGTGCGGATGAAAACACAGAGCAGACTGCTATAGCGATTGATAGTGATGGAACGACTGTAGTATGAGAAGTGAGTACTATGACTACAGGTGAGATTAGTTCAGAAATCACTTCAACTGAGCCTGCTATTGCAGAGGATGCACCTGCAGAGAGTACAGAACCAGCTTTATCTGAAACGGAAGTGTCCTCGGAAAGTGCAGGAACAGATGAGCCTGCAGATACTGAACTGCCAACTACTGGGGCGGAAGTATCTCAGGAAGAGGAATCAGAGTCCGAGTTGCCTGCAGAAGAAGATACCACTGTGGAAAACGATCCTGCTATTGAAGATTCATCAGAGACCGAAACAGAGACTGAAACAGAATTAGAGGATGAACTTAACACAGAAGAAGCTGAACCAGAAATGAGTGCGATGGAGATGGAGATTGCAACAGTTAGTACTGCAAATCCCAAAATTACAGCACTTGTTCTTCAT
The DNA here is from genome assembly GCA_047974745.1 of Lachnospiraceae bacterium. Lineage (GTDB taxonomy): Bacteria > Bacillota > Clostridia > Lachnospirales > Lachnospiraceae > JBKECO01. The sequence goes on along the minus strand of JBKECO010000014.1, from coordinate 42,907 downwards.
CAGGGATCGTCTGCAGATGCAACACCAACACAAGACTTGTTGACAAATCCAGACATTTCATCCTGGCCAATTGCGACCGAATATTACTTGCATGTGGAATTTACAAAAACGTTGGGTCAGAGTGCGTGGATTGCTGTGGATCTTCCATACTGGCTTCAAGGGTCCAATATGGTCGGAAGTTCAGCGTGGATTACAGCTGGAGCGATTGATCATACCAGTATCGATGCGGTGTTACAGTATGATGCTCCTACGGGATATGCTTCTAGCCGATATATTCAAGGCGGGAAGGTTTACTATCATATTAAAGACAATGCAAATAGTGGCAGTTTCGATATTGGACTGACACCAGATCCGCTATATTACAATGGTTCCGGATCCATGAAAGTGACCACAGAGAAATTGACTGTTTCCTGTGGAAATATGGATGATACAACAATCGATGCAACTACAACGGATTCGAAAACAGTAGCAAGTATAACCAAAACTGGTTTTATTGTTGGAGTAAATAATCTATATACACCAACTAATCCAATCTTAGCACCTGATGAAATTGGACAATCCTGGTGTTTGTTCGCCTCAAGCGGTGTTGCTTCTCTAGGGTATTTTGACAATCAAGTGATTTTGGATTATGCCACCTTTACATTGACTTATCCAGAGGAAGCAACAATAAGCTCAGTTACTCTTGGAGATGTGGCATGTACCTTAGGTACTGCAACTGACAATTTAGATGGAACAAAGACTGTGACTTGTGTACTTGATAAGTCGGATGGCTTACAACGATTTCTTATTTTAAGTGTAAGAGCTTCATTTTCCAGTACATACAATAATACAACACAAGTTATCACGGTAAATAAAAATGGAGATACAGGTACAACTGAGTACGCAAGTGCCTATGGTGATGAAAATTCACATCATATGCCAATTGCATCGGTAAATCTTAGGTACACGTTAAAGGATAATTTAGAAATCAAAGGAACTGGAAGAACAACAACCATGTTTGACTGGTTCGGTCAAAAAGAAGTTATTCAAAATACCGTGCTGGGAGCAGCGTACTTTACAGCTGAGGGTTCTGCAAGTTTGTCCAGTGTATCACAAACCATTCGTGCAAATTATAATACAACAAATACGGGAACAATCACTGCTATCACTATTCCTAAGTTTACAAACTGCGGAGATCAGATTATTATCAATGGCTCAACCTATGCATTGGATGCGGTTGCTATGATAAATAATTCGACTTATGCAGTACTTACCATAGATTCAGTGGGTATTTCCTCATTTACATCAATGGAATATGAATGCGGTGAATTAGAGGGTGGAGATGATACGGAAAATACACAAGGTGTTGGAAATTATTGGTATGAACATAAACATTTAACATGTTGGGGATATTTTTCAGGAGGTGCAGCTGTAAGCAGTGACTTCATTATGTACGATACTGGAACAAGTATTACAGATGATTCGGCAGTTGCTGTAACTTCCGTATATTCTCCAGGAACGGACTTTATTATTGGAGTTACTGAGAGTAGTAGTACCTTGTCTCCTGCATCGATCACAGCAGGTAGTTCAGCACATTTGACAGTCGATTACTTTACAGGACCTTCCAGAGACAATGCGACTACCGTTTATATGTATGAACCTGAGTTTTATCTGGCGTGTCCTAGTGGCGTTAGTTTTGCTGATGCAACAATTGATGGAATCTCAGTGACTGGAATCGATATTACATCTGATTGCGATAATCCGGGAGAAATGACAATTTATAAATTCGAGTCTCCAACTGGAGCCTGGTCAGGGTATTACAATGAGGATGGAGAAACCCAATCTCTTAAATTTGAATGCGATTTTATAACGGATCCAAGTCTTTCAGCTCAAACCTTTGACCGAGGAGTCATGGTATTTGCGGGTAGTACTGATCCAGAGCTTTCGTATGATTGTTTTTCCTACCATGCAGGGAAAGCAGTATCAAATATGTATGGCATTCCAAATGCTGAAAAACTGACCGCATTTCCTGGATCTTTATCTGTTCAGGAATTAAAGAGTGTTATCGTATCGAATTCAATGACCGTTACATCGAATGGAATACCTCTAAATCAGGAACTGATCTACAGTCAGACCGATCCAAATAATACAAGAGCTTTTGTAAAAGATGATTTTGAAGCTGACTATAAGGTTACAGTACAGAATAAGACGGGACAGGATCTTGATACCTGCAGTGTGTTTATTCCGGTTCCAAAAGCAGGACAGAATTTTGGAGCGGCATTTAATCCGGATGGGGATCAGGAATTTGATCTCACCTATACAGAAAAAACCATTCCTACTGGATGGTCCTTGCAATATCTAAAGATGAATTCTGGTGTAAGCTACGCCGTTGGCACTGTACCAGCTGCAAGCGATTACACGATTGTAACATCAGCTGAAGCTGATATGGTTATGTTAACACCGCTGAGTGGTGGATTTGTTGCTGATGAGACAGCAGAGTTTATATTTAATGTGACAGGGGGAGACCTGACAGCAGTTGCAGGAGCAATCAATACATGGAATTGTGCTACGATTTATTCAATAGGTGACACAAAGGACGAAACGCACGGCTATCCAGAAGCACTTGAAGTTGCCCAGGGCTTTATCAGCGGACATGTATATAAAGATACAAACAACAATGGAAACTGGGATACAGGCGAAGTGTTCTTGGAAGGTATTAGTGTTTCAGCATCAGATAACTTCTCCATACCTAGAACTCAGACAGTAACCACAGATGCGAATGGATATTACTATTTTGATTATGTTCGAAATACATCTGCAACTGGAAAGAATTCAGCCATTTCAATCAGTGTAAAGGTAAGTAATCCAGATACAGCCACCTATGTATTTAGCAATACCGCATCAACTGGCACATATCCTTCCGTTGTAACAGCAAGCACAGATAATAGCACAGGAAGTTTGTCAGGAATACAGCTTACATCGAATGCTACGAATAAAGTGATTGATGCTGGTCTAACAGAATACAAGACAGTATCCTTTGCAATTTCTTCGACTGGTGACGGAACAAATGCGATAACAGATGGAGCGACAATTTCGCCAGACAGCGTATCGGCAGTTGTAAATAAAGCACTTGGTACCAATCCAACCTTATCGATACCTACAGGCTATTCCTTTAACTACTGGGAATTGTGGGTAGATGGAACAAATATGGGTGCTATCACATCAGGCGGCAGTAATATTGTACAGTCTGCATTGACAAGTGTACTTGTTCCAACTGGCACAGTGGTATATAAAGCTGTGCTGAAAGCAAATAGTTATAACGTAGTCTATGCACTTGATAGTGCAAGTGCAATTCCATCTAGTTATACATTGCCTGCTACAAGTACAGCGGCTTATCACAGTACTGTTACTGTGAATGCAGATCCAACTGTGGCTGGCTATACATTTTCAGGCTGGAACCTGAATGGTACAGAAACGACATCCTTTGAGATGCCAAGTTCAGCAGTTACTTTGACTGGTACTTTCACAGAAAAAGATGCAGTGATCACCTATGTAAGTGAAGATGTAACAAAGGGAACGGTCACATCTATCGGAGAGACAATCAAGGCTGTGCTGGGAATTATGACTGGCGCTACTGCATCTGCAAAACCAGGATACAAATTTACAAACTGGACCGTTGAAAAAGATGGAGTCACATCAATCGTAACAACGCTGGCAGGGTTAATACCATCTAAGAATTCCGATGGTGTGTACGAATCTGCAGCATATACAGCACACTTTACAGAAGAAGAAAATGTTGTAATCAATTATCTGACAAGCAATAGTGACTGGGGAAGTGTTACACCTGTTTCAGAATCCATCGCTCCAGCCACCGGTACAGCTTCTGGTTCTACAGCACAGGCAGTAGTTGCAACAGATGCAGCAGCATATATGTTCGTGAACTGGACAGATGCAGATGGAAATGTTGTTTGTACCACGGAAGAATTCATTCCTGAAAAGAACACAAATAATATTTATGAAACTGCATCCTATACAGCGAACTTTGTAAAACGTACGACGGTTGGAACAAATGGCCAGATATCCGCAAATGATTTCGAATATCCAATTTATACGGATGACAGCAGAACAACGAAGTCCGCAGATCTTACATCAGAGGCAGCAATTGCTCTGGCAAAAGTTGCAGTTGGTGGGGAAGATGCAGATCAGATACCTTTAGATATATCTAATACTGTAACAGATGCAGAGCAGCTTGCAGCAATCAATGCAGCCATCGCAGCTGGAACAAAGGGCGAATACCCTCTGACCTTCTATGTATATGCAGATGATGGTGTGACAATTGTTGACGAAGTTACCATAATGGTAAAACTGACAGATACAGGTTCTGGTGCAGAAACAGGAAAAGATTCACTGACAGCGAATGACTTTAACTATGGAATCAGTGAAGGATCAATTGATAAGGCAACCATACTGGATCGCTCGGATGCAGTGTTGAGGGATGAAGATGGTTTTGAATTATCAGATGATTTTATCACGATCAGTGATGAAGATATCGCAGCGATCAATGCAGCGATTGTCGCCGGAACAACTGGTGAATATAGTGTAACGCTGATCGACAGTAGAGATGGAAGTGTAGTATCAGTCATTACAATTACATTATTTGATTCGATTTATCCACCAGTGGAGCAAAAGAATGTGATAGCCGGCAATAATATCAGCCGTTACATCGCTGATGGAACAGTTACAGAGTCAAATATTATCAGTCTGACCAAGGCAGAACTTAGAGATTATCAGGGCAACCTGATCGACAGCAGTAATATCACAGTGGATGCTGATCAGCTTGCAGCATTAAATGCAGCGATCGCAGCTGGAATTCCTGGTGATTACAAAATTACACTGATCGATAAAAATGATCCAACGGTACGAACGGAAGTAACCGTTACCCTGTTAGGCTACGGAATCACTTTGAATCTGGATCAGGATCCTCCAATTCAAAAAGTCGTAAAAAATGGAGATGACGACAGCAAATTATCAAGCAGAACATTCACATTTACCATGACAGCAAGTCCTGCTGATGCACCAATGCCAGAGGGTTCGGTCAATGGAGTTAAAACAATGAGCATCAAGGGAGAGGGAGCAGTAGAATTCGGAACGATAAGTTATTCTGATTCAGATATTGGAAAAACCTATTCCTACGTGTTAGCAGAAGTGAATACGGGTATATCAAAATATACATACGATACAACGACTTATACCATGCAGGTCAGCATCACATACAATGCAGACAAGACGGATCTTGTGAAAACAGTAAAATTCTTAGATGCAAGTGGCAATGAACTGGCGAATACATCTCAGATTAAATTTACGAACAAATACACAAAGAGTACAACGACAACTACAACAACTACGACAACGACTACTATCGTAAATACGATCTACACAAATGTCGTACTTCCACTTACAGGTGATAATGCTAATGTTGGAGCACTGCTGCTTATCATCGGTCTTTCCTCTGCAACAGTTCTAATCATTGTAATCAGAAGAAAGAGAAGAAGGGAATCAAATATTTAAAATATAGTTTTTATGGAAACTGCTTCATGACTAAAATGCTTAGTCATGAAGCAGTCTTTTCATTCGCAAAAGCAAGCATGGTTAAGGTGGCAAAACACTTTTGGCACTGTAATCAAGCATTCATGATTGACAACGGAGTATTTATGAAAAGAATTGCAGAAACACTGATTATTATAGTATGTATTGTAGTATTTACAGTCAGTGCCGTGAAATTGTACCAATATTACGCTGAAGCAAATAAGGAAGAGGATTCCTATCAAAATTTGAGGCAGCTGGTCGAAGATTCTAATCTGGAACCATCTGAGATAGCTGAAAGTGATAATCAGGCTGTTGGAGAAACAGAAGTTGTGGAATACAGACCGGATTATCAGGCACTCTACCAGCTCAACAGCGATTTTGTAGGTTGGATCTATATAGAAGGCACGAAGATTGATTATCCGGTCATGCAGTCATTGGACAGTCCGAACTTTTACTTGAAACATGATTTTTACAAGGAATATTCAAACTATGGATGTCCATATGTACAGGAAAACTGTGAAGTCGCATCCCCGTCGGACAATATTATTATCTATTCCCACCATATGAAAAATGGCAGTATGTTTGCTGATCTTGAAAAATATAAAAGTCTGGATTTTTGGAAGGAACACAAGATCGTGCATTTCGATACCCTGACTGAGCAAAGCACCTATGAGATATTGTCCGTATTCAAGATGTCAGCAGATGAAAACTCCGGTGATATTTTTAAATTTTACAACTTTATTGATGCGGTCGACGAAGAGTCTTTCGATAAGTTTATTCAAGAGTGCAAAGAGATATCGATTTATGATACGGGTGTCGAGGCAGCTTTTGGTGATAAAATCATTTCCCTTGTGACCTGTGAATACTCTCAGGAAAATGGGAGAATGGTCGTAATCGCTAAGAAACTGTGAGGAACAGAATAAAGCTTTTCTGTCTGCAACAGTGTTTATATGAAATAAATTGTAATAAATTTACCGTGACCAGTGCCATTTGACCGCAAATCGTACTGGTTTTTTGTTTGAAAAAACAAGAAAGAGATCGTGTGTATAATTGGAAGTCATTTGGAACATATTTTACGTCATTTGGAACAATTACGAAAAATATGCCAGTAATTGGATATCATATTAACATGTAAATGGATATTTTGACTAAATGATTTGTAGAGGGTTTTTGAAAAGTAGCGATTGAGAAAGTTATGGAAAGGGATAGTCAAATGAGAACTTGGATAAAAGAAGTGGGGAAACGTACGATTGTATGGATGATGGTACTGATAATGCTTGCATCATCAGTGCCGTATCAAGTCTATGGGGATGAAACAACAGACACGGTGAATTCGGATATGGTAACATCGTCTCCAGAAATTGCAGCCACAGAAACTGAGTTAGTGGAACCAGAACCTGTGGTTACAGAAACTGAGTTAGTGGAACCAGAACCTGTGGTTACAGAGACTGAGATAGCAGAACTAGAACCTGTAGTTACCGAGACAGAAGTACCAGTACAGGTTGAGGCTTTGCCACAGACTCCGGAAATGCCGGCAGGATCCTTTGTGGGAGGAGCGTCTAATGGTGTTTCTGTGGTAGCAACGGTAAATGAAGGTGTATTTCCCATCGGAACGACGATGTCAGTCACTCCGATTGCTGAATCGGATGCAATTCAGATCATTTCGCCAGCAGTGAGTGAAATAACAGATGTTGTGGCTGTGGATATCACTTTCTATGATGCTGCAGGTAACGAAATCGAACCAGCAGATCGAACACAGGTAAATGTCATGCTCTCATCCGCAGAAGCAGTAGAAGGTGATGAGCATGCAGTGGTTCATGTGAGCAGTAATGGACCTCAAATCATTGCAGATGCCAATTCCCTTGGAGCCAGCTTTAACACAGATTCATTTTCAATTTATGCGATTATTGGTCAGCCAAATGGACAGGCGACAATTACCTATGAATTTTACAGCGATGCATCAAATCCTGTTCTGCTTTTATCAACAATCGTAAAGAACGCAGATGTTCTGGCGGATCCAGGTACACCGGTATCTTCTGTGGATTCGACACTCTCTTTTATTGGATGGTCTACGAGTACGCAGCCGAATGAATATCTTACATTTGGATCAGCGGTATCGATTCCTTCCGGAACTGGTGCTGATATAACAGTGAAGTATTTTGCACGTTTTCAAGACGCTGTAAATCAACTCAATATTTATAATCAATATGGTACGGTAATGAAGAGCATTTCTGCAGATGCAGGAACGCAAGTAACAGTTGCAGATTACGTGTCGAAAATTGTAATTTCTTTGGCTTCGAGTGAAAAATTATACGGATGGTCTACGATCAATGCACCAAGTGGTACAATGACGGGTCTCGGAGATGAGACTGGAGAGGTATCATCCATCACACTATCTGGTATCGTCAATCTGTACCCAATTATAAAAAGTGGGTACTGGATCACCTATGAGTCGAATGGTGGCACCACTCTGGCTCGCACTTTCTACCCATTGTACGAGGAAACAGTGGCTCCCTCTGTTCCTCAAAATACTGGATATCAGTTTGAAGGTTGGTATTCGGATTCCAATTTTGTAGATGAATTTACCTTCGGATCTTCTATCGAATCCGATTTGATTCTGTACGCAAAATGGACTCCAGAGACCGTCTCCTATACGATAAAATACTGGACAGAGGAATTGGATGATAATAACCATTATGTAGCGGGTAATTATGTCCTTCGGGAAGAGGAAGAGGTACTCTCGACAGCAGGTTCAGTGGTTTCCATTGATGAAACAAATGTTGGGGCGTATTATAAATATTATACATTCGACCATGGAGATCAGGATGTGGTGATCGCTGGTGATGGCTCCACCGTCGTGAATGAATATTTCAGACTGAATACATATTCTTTTACATTTAAAGTTAATGATATTACATCAGGAACAGCTTCACGAATTACCACTATGGAGATCAATGGAGTAACATACAGTGAAGCAACACCATATACATTTACAGCACATTTTGGTGAAAGTGTAGCGGACAGGTGGCCAACTTTAGATTATATGACAACCATTGTAACGGGTACTGCTGCTCCTATGTTTTATAAATGGATCAGATCAGATGGTGTGATTAATATTGTGCCGCTGACACCTTATATAACCGAGAAGCAAGTGCTTGATCCTACAGATAATTCGAATACTGTTTTTACAGCACAGTTCAGTAAAAATTTAAAATTATATGAAACGAATTACTGGTTCGAAAATGCGAATGATACAGGCTTCACGAGGTCTGAGGATTACTCATTCAAATCATATGATTATGATTATTTGTATCCAGAAGACTGGACGGCAGCATATCTGGATGGCTTCACCTACTCTTTCTATTTTACACCAGATGGATATCCGGAATCTGAGCTGTATACCAATCATTTTTATTTTGTTCGAGATACCTATGATCTCTCATTCTATAGTGTTGGAAATCTTGACCAATCAGTGGCTGGTATTAAGTTTGGAGCTTCTCTTGCTTCTTATAATTATGTGCCGACTGAGCCGGATAGTCTGCCGAAGGGTTCGACTTTTGACGGTTGGTATACAACGGAAGACTTTGAGGCAGGGACAGAATTTGACCTAACCCTGTCAGATATGCCAATCAAGGATTTGAGCCTTTTTGCAAAATGGAACCCACCTGTATATAATGTTACCTTTGATCTGAATGGGGGGACATCAGAAGAAATTGCAGATCAGCTGGATGTATATGGCAAGTTATTGGCTTTGGTATCTGCCCCAACAAGGACAGGCTATCTATTTTCAGGATGGACACTCAACGGAGTAGAGTTTAGCTTCGATACACTGATTTCTGGCGATATTCTAATGTATGCGGTGGATGGACTATTGACTTTGCAGGCCCAATGGTCTAGTAATGAGAAGTATCTGATTCAATATGATGCAGGAGTGGGAAGTAATGCACCGGTGGATTCGGGAACATATTATGAAAATACGTCAGCTTTAGTAAAATCTGCATCAACACCTCCATCGAATGGGTATTTTAAGTACTGGATGATTAATGGTACGATTTATTATCCTGGTGATCTGCTGACTGTGACAGCTGCAGATGCGACGGAGGGAATTCTATTGCTGACAGCGGTGTACACCTACGGAGAATTACCTACATCACTGTACTATGAGCCAAATGGTGGCAGTGGCACCACCTATAGGACAGCTGAGATCCCAAATAATGGAGCTGTGACGGTTCTCGACATCAGCAATACGCTATTGAATTATACAAGAGCTGGATACACATTTACAGGCTGGAATACATTGGCAGACGGCAGTGGCACGGCTTTTGCAGCAGGAGCGATCCTACGGATGGACAATATTGGAACAAATGTGTTATATGCGCAGTGGCAGGAAGTGCCAGTTGTGACTACATATACAGTGACCTTTGATTCCATGGGCGGAAGCGCAGTAACATCCATCACAGGACTTTTATATGGAGCGTTGGTCACAGAACCGGCGGATCCAAACTATAAAGGATACAAATTCTCTGGCTGGTATCAGGATGCATCCTATACAGATAAGTGGAATTTTGCCAGTGAGACGATCACAGGTGATATGGTACTCTATGCAAAATGGACCAAGGTAAAGTCAACGACCGCAACGGTAACCACCACCACAACTGTGACCACCACATCGAGTTCTGGGAGTGCAAGTTCAATACCGCAGACGAGTGATTCGACAAATATGATCATCTGGATCATTCTGATTCTTTTATCAGGTTTTGGACTTTTCTGCACATATGTCTATAGACGTAAAAGAACAGATCTTAAGTAGTTCATTTCTATATCAACATGACGGGCTGCGATTTCGCAGTCCGTTTTATTATGCTAAAAGTATAAAAAACATCCCAGATTGAACAGTTATTAAATAGTTTATTTCAAAATAGCACTTCATATAATGGCTAATATTTATATAGTTTTACTAAAATGGCATGCATCTTGGAACATTTTACTTGCTTTTTGGAACAAGATGAGAAAAAATAGAGTAAAAGAAATAAAATAGATATATAGACAGGTAAATAATATGTCAATTAAATTTGTATCAGGGGGTGCCATGATCAAAATAATAATATGCGATGATGAAAAAATATTTCGCGACAAACTGAATACTATGTTACGAGAGTTTGAAAAAGTAAAAATGCTGGAATTGGAGATAAAATCTTTTGCAAGTGGTGTATCCCTATTGAATAATACGGAGGATTGGATATATAATTCAGATATACTTTTTATGGATATTCGACTCGGCGAGGAAAACGGTATCGATATTGCTTCGCAAGCACGGAAAGAGGGATTTCGAGGTGAAATAATCTTTTTATCCGCTTCACCGGAATATGTATTTCGATCCTTTGAAGCAAAGCCGTTGACCTATTTGTTGAAAAATGAGATGCATCTCGACAAATTTATGGAAGAATTCGAGAAGATCTTTACTACAGTCGGCGACATGAGATTTAAGCTATTTCTATTTCAAGTCAGCAAGGAAAAGTATGTTGTACATTTGAAGGACATCGTATTATTTGAGGTAAAGAAAAGAATCATAAAACTGGTATATGTAGATCGGGAAGGACATTTCTGTGAAAGTGGTTTTTATTCGACCCTGGAAAACATTGAAGAAAAATTAGGAAGTGCTGTATTTTTAAAGCCCCATCGATCTTTTCTTATTAATCCGGCTTTTATCAGCAGGATCAGTTCTGCTGAGGTTGCCTTAAAGAGTGGTGAGCATATTTCAGTCACACGAAAATATCGAAAGGATCTGATATCTGGATTTGATCAGTATTTGGAAAATATTGGGGTTAATATTTTTTAGATGGTACTGTGTACTGCTTATACGAACAATTTGACCTGCTTAACATACTTGCACAGAATTGTGTACCAAAAGCTTTAACATGGAGAAACTACTATGGGAACCTATATTATACTAGCATCAATAGGAGTGCTGATTTTTATTGCGTTGCAGATCATTAACTATGAATTTTGCAAGCATTTCTTTACGACCAGGTCGTTACAGGCGGTAGCATTTGGTATTTTTGCGCTCATTATCACGAATTTCGTACAAATTTTCTATCAGCTTCCGGAACTCTATGTATTTCCTGCATTGTTGATCTTTAGTATTATGATGTTCAAGCGTACTTTTTATATTACTATATATGAGGCATTTTTCCTGGGAATGTTCTGCAATTACTTCTATCTAATCGCAAAGGGCGGGGTTCTTTCCCTTTATTCCATACTGCTCCATTTACCAACATCGGCACTGCTTAGCGATACGAAATGGTATATCAGTATTATGATCAGTGTCTATGTCTGTTTGATCATTATTTTGAGAACAGTCAGAAGATTTGTGATCCTGCCGAATATGAATAAACCGTTCTATTACCGGAAAGGGAAAATACGAACTCTTTTTATCGAGTTGATCGCCTTGACAATTTTAGCCGTAATTGCATTTACCAACCGAATTGCGGATACGGATGCTCATAGTACCTTTTCGTATCCGGGCATTTTCTTTTTGTTTGGTATTACCGGATTCTTTTTCATGCTGGAATTTTACCTGAACTCCATCGATATTGCAGAACTTGAAAGCTATCGGGCAGACAGCAGGATCTTAGAGGAAAAACTGATCAGCCGATCGGAGTATTATGACAGATTTACAGAGGACATTGAAAAATTCAGGAATCTGGAACATGATTACAGTAAGCTGGTCAAGGTAGCGAACAGAGAAGACAAGGAGGATGTTACTGAGCAGATACAGCCCCAGTATCTAAGTGATTTTTATCGGGAATTTGAATCCGTAAATGCAATCAAAGGGAAATATTCCAATAACCTTGTTATTGATGACCTGCTGCAAGGATTTGAAGATACCTGTAAGAATAGCAATATCGCAATGTCCGGGAAAATCGTCTTGCCCAGTCAACTCAAAATCAATTCCTTTGAAATGACCCGGGTATTGATCAATGTCATGGACAATGCTGTGGAAGCAAATCTAAAAATGCCGCCGGAAAAACGATTTATCACCATGACAACGAAATTACTGGACGGCTGGGTAATGTTTACCATAGAGAACGCATTCAGCGGAGAGATTCAGATCGAGAATGAGAGTATCATTACTTTAAAGAAAGATAAACGAAATCATGGACTGGGTCTTAAAATCGTGGAAAACATTGTGAAAGGATGGAACGGAAATTTAAATATCGACCCAGACCGAGAACATAATATCCTTACAATTAAAATAGCATTGCATTATGATGATGCACAGTGAAACTACTCAGGAATGATGTTCTGGGTAGTTTTTAGATTAATAATGAAAATTTTATTTCTTTCTCGTCTGATTTGAGGTAAAATGCAAGAGTACTGGATGCGTTTTGGAACAATTAAAGCGTCTTCTGTAACGAGGAGGAGATAGATGAAGCGAATTATGATAGTATTTGGCACCCGCCCTGAGGCGATAAAAATGTGCCCGCTAATAAAAGAATTATACAAGAGACAAGCTCTTGAGACCGTTGTGTGTGTGACAGGCCAGCACCGACATATGCTGGATCAGGTATTATCTGTTTTTGATATAAAAGCAGATTATGATCTTAAGATCATGAAGCCGAAACAGACACTGTTCGATATTACAGAGAATGTATTAAAGAAAATAGAACCGGTACTGCACAAGGTGAATCCGGATCTTGTACTGGTGCATGGCGACACAACCACGACATTCGCTGCTGCGCTGGCCTGTTTTTACCTGCATATTCCGGTTGGACATGTGGAAGCAGGACTTCGAACAAATCATATCTATTCTCCATTTCCGGAGGAGTTCAATCGAAAAACAGTTGGCATGCTTTCCACCTATGATTTTGCACCTACAGAAGCAGCAAGTGAAAATCTTCGAAGTGAAGGTAAGAACGCAGATCATATCTATGTGACAGGAAATACGGCAATTGATGCCTTAAAGACAACCGTTCGTAAGGACTATTCCCATGAGCTCCTGGACTGGGCAAAAGGCAGCCGGCTCATTATGATTACTGCCCACAGAAGGGAAAATCTGGGGGAACCCATGCGTCAGATGTTTCGTGCGATCCAGCGGATCATGACACAGTATCCTGACTGCAAGGCAATCTATCCGATCCATATGAATCCTATGATCAGGGAAAAAGCGGAAGAGGAACTTGGTGGTAACGACAGGATCAAGATCATAGAGCCCTTAGAGGTACTGGATTTTCATAATTTCCTTGCAAGGAGTTATCTGATCCTGACAGACAGCGGTGGGATTCAAGAAGAGGCGCCAGCACTTGGAAAGCCGGTTCTTGTTATGCGTGATACAACGGAACGTCCCGAGGGTGTGAAGGCAGGAACACTTAGACTTGTGGGCACCTGTGAGGATAGGATCTATGAGAGCTGCAAACTTCTTTTGGATGATCCAAAGGAATATAAGAAAATGAGTCATGCATCCAATCCATATGGTGATGGGCATGCAAGTGAAAGAATCGCAGATATTCTGATCAGGGAATTGAAGCGTAAAGGGGAGCATTAGATGAGTTCACAGATACTTTACTTGATTGGTTTTATTCTGGTAGTTTTTTACATATTGATGGGCTTTGATGACTTTATTTGGGACATTTATGCAATGACGAGACGGGGAAACTATAAAAAGGCACGTCTGGATTTTAAAAAAATACGAACTTCACCGCCAAAGCTGATTGCTGTAATGATTGGAGCATGGAGCGAGGCAGATGTGATCGGCAGAGTCATCGACAATCTTTTGGCCTCGATACAATATCCAAAATCCATGTATCATCTATTTGTGGGGGTTTATCCAAACGACCCTAAGACAATGGAGATCGTAGCAGAAATTGCTGATAGAGTGCCCAATGTGCACATGGTCATTAATTGTAAGCCGGGACCCACTACAAAGGCTCAGAATCTGAATCATGTCATCTCACAGATCAAGGAATATGAGAAGCAGAAAGGATGGAAATTTCAGTCCGTTACGATCCATGATGCGGAGGACGTTGTACATCCCTATGAACTGATGGTAACGAACTATATGATCGAACAATATGATGCATTGCAGTTTCCCGTTTTTCCACTCATGCAGATGCCGAAAATCACGAACTTTCTAAAGACACTGACGGTGGGCACCTATGCGGATGAGTTTGCTGAAAACCATTTTATTACCATGGTCGGCCGATGCAGTACCGGCGCATTTGTTCCTTCTGCCGGAACGGGTCTTGCACTTTCAAGGAGAGCCATCGATTCCTTTGGCTCCGATGATATACTGCCGGACGGCAGCCTGACGGAGGACTATCGGCTTTCTCTGACCTTGTTCGAGAACAAGTCATCTTTATATTACGTATTAGACAGTCTTCCAAGAGTAACAAAAGATAAGAAAATCGTGTATGATTTTGTCACGACCCGATCCATGTTCCCAACTTCATTCCGCGCAGCAGTCAAACAAAAGACCCGCTGGATCATGGGTATCACAATGCAGTCTGTGGAATTTAAAGAAATTTTCGCGAAGAATGGGCTGCCGTTTATGGGCAGATATTCCATTTACAGAGATTTAAAGGCAAAGGTCGGAAACCTTTTGGTATTTGTGGGATATCCCGTACTTGCATATTTTTTCGTTTCCCTATTTATACCACTTGCCCCCATTTATCCTTTTTTCTCACTTTCCTGGTACTTGAGTCTACTGGTGACATTTATGATGATAGAACGGCAGATTTCAAGAGGGGTTGCGATTTTTAATGTCTATGGAATGAGAAGTGTCTTCTTTGCCTGCCTTCTGCCACCTATTATACCGATTCGAATCATCTGGGGAAATATCATTAATCTAACTGCGACCTTGAATGCCTACAAGAGCAGTTTGTCTGGAAATAGAAGAAAGAAGAAGGAAAAAACCAAGAAGAAGTCTGTTGTATGGTCCAAAACTGAGCATACTTTTTTATCTGAGGATGCTTTGAGCAGGTATCGCAGAACATTTGGAGATGTACTGATCGAAAAGGGATTTCTTGAGCCAGAGCGGCTAAAGCACTATCTTTTGAATAAACCGGATACTATTTATATTGGGGAATACTTGTTAGAGCAAAAAGCAATTACGGAGCAGCAGATGCTGGAAGTACTTGCACATGTAAAGGGAATTCAGTTCGTGAATCTGGAGCAGTTTTCCGGATATGACCTTAAGAGCTTTGCGCATCAGTTCGACAAGGATCTGCTTCAGAAGTTAATGGTTCTGCCATTGATTTGCTGGGAGAATACATATGTCATCGTATATTGTGAAAAAAGTCCTTCCAATGCCCAGTCTATTTTACGTGAAAAAATGGGAATTGAGGTGGTATCTGCCTTCACAGTCTCGAAGCATGTTCAAAATGGAATAGACTTCATGTATGGAGAGACCCAGTCAGATTTTGTTCCCACAAGAGCCTTTGAGTTGCTGAGTGATAAAAAAATCAATGCAGAGCAGTATATCCTGCTGTGCAATTATGCAGCAGCCTCGTTAAAGCCTGTAGATGAAATTCTGGTGTCCATTGGACTAGACTGTGTATAAAAGATCTAATTCATTTTATGTAAGAAAAGGAAAATGAATACCAGGATAATACTTCCTAAAATAGCAAAAACCGCTATTTTTATAAGTAAAAGATTGCGTTCGTACTCGCCAGAGATAAATGGCTTATCCACCTGCACAACACCATCAGAGGTGGTGATCGTAATCGCATTGATCTTTACAGTCGTGTCAATTTTTTTTAAATCGAGCCACTCTGCGGAGCTTTTGCTCTGCAGAAGAGATACGACTTCTTTTAATCCATCCAGACCAAGATAGGGATGATAAAATGCGGAGTAATAGACTTGTGAGAAGTTTGAGAGAAGTTCGGCTCTCATCTGCATGTCGGAAAGAGAAGCATTATTTCCCTGCTCAATATACCCCAGTGTTTCAGGATATACCGTCATTCCATTCAGATATGACGGATCCGATGCATATAGTGGCACATATTCAGTCTTCCAGGTCGTATTCGACAGCTGCAACCGACCGGTGTAGGATGTAAAGTGTTCAGACAGGATCTGGTAACCTTCTTCTGATATGGCATAATGGGGCGCCTCAAAAGCAAGAGGATATAATTCGTGGGTGACAAGCTCCTCGATGCCATCAGAAATCGCTTCCTCCATATAGTATCTTTCGTATTCCATTCCCTGAGTCAGGTATTCCTGATAGGATTCTTCGCTTGTAAAATCAGATCGGTTCTTAACAGTCGACGTTGCGTCCTGCACGATCGGCTGATCATTTTGTGCGTCCCAGAACTCAAATCCTTCTCCGGTTTCCGTGGAACGATATTGGTGGCGGTAGCCATGCAGAATAAGGCTGGCTCCATTTTCCTGCATATACTGCAATGTCTTTACCAGTGACAGTGAATCGGATAGATGCGTCTGGTTTCCCGCTGTATCCACATATACAGGTATGACAGCCACCATATAGGGAATTCCTTGTTCTTTTAAATACTTTGCCTGTTCCATCAGAACATCTGGATCTGACTTTGGGTGTATATCCTCCAGCCTCAGATAGCGCATTGCTGGCAAAGGCTCCTGATCCAAAAATTCAGGGAGACTCTCACAGAAAAAAAGATCAAATGGGAAGTTAACACTCTCGGATGAAAGATAGAAGTCCATTTCATTTTGTACAAGAAGCGGAATTTTTCTTCCACCTTCAGACTGGGTCTTCACACTGGCCTGAATAATTCCCTGAGCGGGAGAGGTCTCAACGATAACAACAGTTGCACCCAGAGGATAGGTTTCCTCCTGATTTGGCAAGAACACTGCATCTGCAAGTGTATCTGGCTTTGCCTGCAACCATTCAAATCTCTCGAGCTGTTCAACATTATGCCCAATTGCATACACACCCTTTGGATATGTATTTATAAGCTGACTCACTGTCTCAGGAATCTCCTGCTTGTCAATTCCGTAATAAATCAGATGATCCACTTCCAAAGGATCGATAGAAAGAAGCTCTGTATCCTGAACAAAGGTTACGTCAACGTCAAAACTGTTCAAGGCGATATCCAGGATTCTGAAATGTTTCAATTTTGATTCATCCGTTAATGTATAGATTACAACAATGGTTGCTTTTTCAGCAGCGGAGCTTACCTTTGGGATAAAAAGAATGAAAAAAAACAAAATCAGACCTATATACTTTTTCATAATACCCCTTTCAATTGAGTAGAAATATTGGAAATGGTGAAATAACAATTCCAACGCTATCCTGATTATAGCATAGGATATTGACAAGATGAAGTCGAATTCGTGAACTATAATGGGTTGATGATAAAATGAATTTCTATTATAATCAAATGAAAGGGTCTAAAAAGGCGGAGACAGAACCCGAAATTAGGACATAAAATAGGAGTGAGGCATGATTTTATTGTTGTTTTTTATCATTTGTTTTCTGGCATCTGTGATTGGCGCTGTGTGTGGAATCGGCGGCGGTATTATTATCAAGCCAATTCTCGATGCCTTCGGTATTATGGATGTCAGTACGATCAGCTTTCTATCTGGTTGTACAGTGCTGTCCATGACCACGTATTCGGTCATCAAAAGTCAGAGAAGCGGTCATTCGAGGATCGAAAAGAAAATTGGAATACCGTTGGCTGTGGGTGGAGCACTTGGCGGACTCGTGGGTAAGCATATCTTTTCAATCGTAAGGGATCTGAGTGATGATCCAAACAGAATTGGCGCAATCCAAGCTCTTTGTCTGGTGATTGTAACAGTTGGCACACTGTTATATACCATTTTTAAAAATAAGATTAAGACTTGTCATTTTAAGAACACCGTATTCTGTGTTTTGATCGGTCTTTCTCTTGGATTTATGTCTGCATTCCTGGGAATTGGCGGAGGTCCAATTAATCTGGTGGTCTTGTTCTTTTTCTTTTCTATGGATATCAAGACAGCTGCAGAAAATTCTTTATATATCATACTTTTTTCTCAGATCACGAGTCTCGCACTTACTATAATACTGGGAAATATGCCTTCTTTTTCGATCGAGATCCTGCTGGTCATGGTAGCAGGCGGAATCACAGGTGGTATGGCAGGCAGATTTGCAAGTGCAAAATTAAAGGACAAAACAGTGAATCAGCTCTTTATCGGACTAATGGTCGTGATTATTTTCATCAATATGTATAATGTATATAAATTTAGCTGATTTTAGTGTAAAATAGCGTTTGCATTAAATATCATGGAATGGAAAGAGGAATGGAAATGCCCCCTTTAAATGTTTTACTAAAGCCTTCATCGAGTCTGTGCAATTTGTCATGTGATTATTGTTTTTACAGTGATGAGGCAAAAAAGAGAAATCGGGAATCCTATGGTCTTATGACGGAGCAGACGTTAAAAAATGTGATCCGAAAAACACTGCTGAAGGCAGAGGGTCAGATATCCTATGCATTTCAGGGTGGAGAACCGACCCTTTGCGGACTGGATTTTTTTAAAAGGGTTATTGAGTTCCAGCAAAAATATAACAAAAATAATATTACAATTCAGAATGCACTGCAGACAAATGGTTATTTGCTGGATGAGGACTGGTGCCGCTTTTTTGCTGAGCACAAATTCTTGATCGGGCTGTCCGTAGATGGAATCCCAGAGATACATAATTCTTTGAGACATGAGCGAGGCACCGGGAGGAACACGTTTGAGAGAATATCTATGGCCGCAGATCTTATGGATCGCTTTCAGGTGGAATACAACATACTGACAGTCGTGACTTCTGAAATAGTGGAACGAGTAGATGAAATCTATGCATATTATAAATCCAGGAACTGGAATTATCAGCAGTATATTGCATGTCTAGATCCGCTGGATGAAGACCATGGAAGAAACGAGTATGCGTTGACACCGGAAGCTTATGGAAGGTTCCTGACCAGACTATTTGAGCTTTGGTATCAAGATTATTTACAGGGAAAGCAACCCTATATCAGGCAATTCGAAAATTATGTTGCGATTGCGGCCGGCTATATGCCGGAATCCTGCGATCAGAGAGGACATTGTTCGATTCAGAACGTTGTGGAAGCAGATGGGGGTGTCTATCCCTGTGATTTTTATGTTCTGGATGAGTATCTACTGGGGAATTTTAATGTGGATCAATTGGAGGACATTGACAGTAAGCGAAAAGATATAGAGTTTCTGGAACGCTCAAAACTTTTGTCAAAGGATTGTGCGAGCTGCAGATTCTATGAGTTATGCAGAGGTGGATGCCAGAGACATCGAGATTTCAATTCGATGACAGGATTGTATGACAACTATTTTTGCCCCTCTTTTCAGAGGTTCTTCGACAGGTGGAAAGATACCATTGTTGAAATAGGAAGATCACTGCAGCACTAAATGTTAAAGAAACGATGCAAATGTTAAAGAAACGATGCGAAGGATTAGATCAAAGAAAGTCAATTGGGAAAAAATATGATAGTAAAAGAATTTATCAGACCAGATTCGGTGGAAGAAGCAGTCCAGCTATTAAAATCACGAAATCATCGTCTGGTCGGCGGTACACACTGGCTGAAGCAGGGGAGTCAGATCATGAATGCTGTATCCCTCGATCGCTTGAATTTGAGCTTTATTGAAGAGTCAGATCAGGAATTTCACATTGGAGGAACAACATCACTACGGGAAATGGAGCGTCATCCATCGATCCTTAGAGACTATCCCCACATTGCAGCAGCATATCAGCATATTGCGGGGGTTCAACTTAGGAATACCGCAACGATAGGAGCCTCAGTATACTCCCGGTTCGGGTTTTCCGATACAGTAAGTACACTTTTACTGCTTGATACAGAAATTGAACTCAACGGGACAGAAAAAATTTCCTTGGAGAACTACTTAGAACAAGACAGGACAAAGAAGATCGTGACCGGGATCTCAATAAAAAAGAAAAAAACTGACATAGCCTATTATGCGATCAGAAAATCCGCAATGGACCTTCCGTATTTTATTTTGGGAATCGCCAAACAGGGGAACTCCTATAAAGTGGTTTGTGCAGCAAGACCTCAGGGTCCTATTGTACTCAAAAGGACAGGGGCATTGTTAGAGGGACGCAATGCTCAGAATATGCCGATGGAAGGAGATGAATTTCAGCTTATACTGGAGCAATTGATCAGTGAAGCCAAGATAAAAGGCAATGCATCGGCTTCCCAGGAATATAGAGAGCATCTGGCAAAAAAATTATTGAAAAGAGGCTGGGAATCAGTATGCAGATAAACGTAAGGGTCAATAACATCAATTATACAGAGGAGATCGATGCTGGTGAATTTCTGATTGATTTTCTTCGCAGGATAGGTTATAAGAGTGTGAAAAGAGGCTGTGAGACCTCAAGCTGTGGAGCCTGCTCTGTGCTGATGAATGATAAGCTGGTTCTTTCCTGTTCTGTCCTTGCAGCTGCGGCAGATCAAAGGGTGATCAAAACCCTTGAAGGACTGGAATCTGAGATAGATATTTTAGGTTCGTTGATTGCGGCCGAGGGGTCAGATCAGTGTGGTTATTGCACCCCTGGTCTTATGATGGCAGCCATTGCACTTAAAAAAGAGATTCCCCAGCCGACCGAGGAGGAAATCAAGGTATATCTTGCCGGGAACCTATGTCGCTGTACAGGATATATGGGTCAGCTGCGAGCAATTAAAAAATACATAGAGGTATCAGAATAATGGAAGATCAAAAATCCGTCAATGGAGTGGGAAGCAGTGTGAAAAAGGTAGATTCTTGGGCGATCGTTCATGGGCACCCTATTTATACCGAAGATATCTGCCCCCAGGATGTACTTGTAGTAAAGGCACTTCGCAGCCCTCATGCACATGCGCAGATTCTTGGATTTCACCTGGAAAAAGCGCTAAAGGTACCTGGCATCGCAGGAATCTATACCTATAAAGATGTACCGCAGAACAGACATACCCGGGCAGGACAAACAGCTCCGGAACCTAGTCCCTATGACAGAATGATACTAGATCCTATCGTAAGATACGTTGGTGACGAAGTCTGTATTGTTGCCGGAGAAACAGAAGCAGCAGTGGACAGGGCACTAAAACTGATTCAAGTAGAATATAGAATTTTAGAAAGCATACTGGATTTCGAACATGCCATCGATCATGGGGTTATCGTTCATGATCACGACGACTATCATGTGAATTTTGATATCGGAAATCAAGTTAGGCGTAATATCTGTGCAAGTGGAACGGAGTCATATGGAGATGTAGAGGCTGAGTTCGCAAGGTCAGATGTGATCCTTGAGAGAACTTACTATACTAAAGCAAATAATCAGGGCATGATGGAGCCCTTCAAGACATTTTCCTTTATGGATCAGGATGATCAATTAGTTGTCGTGACCTCTACACAGATTCCCTTTCATATTCGCCGTTTTATAGCAAATGTATTTGATATGAAAGAGGAAAAGATTAGTATCAGGAAGCCGAATGTAGGTGGTGGTTTCGGAGCAAAACAGACCTTAGTCGCCGAATTCTTCCCAGTACTTGTGACCTTAAAGACCGGCAAGCCAGCCAGAATGTACTACTCAAGAGAGGAAGTGATGACTGCTTCAACCAGCCGGCACCAGATGCGCATAACCGTTAAAATTGGTGCAGCCAGAACGGGTGAGATCTTAGGAATCAGAATGGATACACTATCCAATACAGGCGCTTACGGGGAACACGCACCCACTACTGTGGGTCTATCTGCTCATAAAACAATACCAATTTATAACAAAGCAAAGGCCTTTTGCTTTCAATATAATGTGGTATATACAAATACTTCCAGTGCCGGAGCATTTCGAGGATACGGTGCAACTCAGGGATGTTTTGCCATGGAATCCTGTATCAATGAACTGGCACATCTCTTAAGCATGGATCCAACGGAGCTACGACTAAAAAATTTAGTTTCCGTTGGTGAGACTATGCCTGCTTATTATAATGAAGTACTGCTAAGCGGAAGGCTGGATGCATGCATTACAGAAGGAAAGAAGATGATAGAGTGGGAGAAGAAATTCCCATTTTATTATAAGAACGGTAAAAAAAGATCTCTGGGCATGGCGGTAACGATGCAAGGCTCATCCATCCCAGAATTTGATTATGCCGAAATTAAAGTTATATTTGAGAAGGGTCAATACAGACTGCTGACCGGTGCTGCTGATATGGGACAGGCTTGTGATACGATCCTATTACAAATGCTTGCAAGCAGCCTAGAGATTCCTTACGAAGAGCTACGAATCGAACGAGTCAATACAGACCATTCACCTTATGATACGGGCTCCTATGCTTCTTCAACGACATATCTGACAGGTATTGCACTCTCAAAAGCCTGCGATGATCTCAAGACGCAGATTCGAGACCTGTATCTGATGAAATATCCAGAGGAGAAGGACGAAAATATAATCGTCGTTGGAACCAGTGTCAGCGGTCGGAAAAGGGTCTTTATTTCAGAACTGACAGAAAGCCCATTGATCGGGTTCGGACAAACAACATCTCCAGTCTCCCCACCACCGTTTATTGCCGGATTTGTCGAAATCGAAACAGATGAAGATACCTGCGAAGTCAAAGTCATCGACTATGCTGCTGTTGTTGACTGTGGAACCAGAATCAATCCGAATCTGACAAGAGTGCAGGCCGAGGGGGGTATTGTACAGGGAATCGGTATGGCATTATTCGAGGATATTACTTACAATGCCCAGGGCAAAATGTTGAATGATTCATTTTTAAAATATAAGATTCCTTCCAAGCTGGATATGGGTCAGGTTCGTGTGGCTTTTCAAGATAGTTATGAACCGACCCATCCATTTGGTGCAAAATCCATTGGCGAGGTTGTAATCAATACACCAGCACCAGCAATTGCGGCAGCAGTATACAATGGATTTGGTGTCAATGTTAGAGATCTGCCGATCACGTCACAGAAAATATTTGATCAGTGTCAAAAACTCGGGGTTGATAAGCGTTTCTGACGCCAATCGGACCAAGATTGAAGCAGAGATCCGAAGGGAATTGTTAAACCAAATACCTTCCCTTTAAAAAGTCTTTTGCGGCAGGAGAAACTTCAAGATAGTCAGTCAGATAGCGATCAAAGCTGCCGAAATGTTCGGTGACAGAATCTAGATAAGCCTGTAGATATTCCCTGCGATTTTGAAAGACTGGTCTCATATTTTCCATTATTTTCATATCACTGATGTGATAATTTGCCATTTGATTTTTCATGAGCTGATTCATTGCATTCGTATCGATACGCAGGTATTCTTCCATTATTTCATCCTCTGCAAAATCAAGAATTTTCATAAATATTGCACCAAATACTCCGGTTCTGTCCTTGCCAGCCGTGCAATGAAATAAAAATGGTGCATACTCCTGTGATTGAAGATCCGAAATCAGCAGTTTATAGTTACTGACTTTTGCAAGTCCCTGGGAATACAACTGTGTCATACGCTGGATCAACTTTTCCTCACTTAGATCTTTCAGCAGATAGGAATCATTCTTACCCGTTCCTGCTTCTTTTATAAGGTCGATGGAATGTGTGTGAAATTCGAGCTCAGAAAACTGCGGTGAACTTTTCTTCTCCTCCTCTGAGCGAAAATCATAGATATCATGAATTCGATAATCATGTAGTTTCTTCTTATCTGATTCTGTGGCAGCACCAGGTTCACCACTGCGAAATACGGTATTTGGGATGATCTGAAGTCCATTCTTATTGGTCATATGTTCTGCTAACTGTCTGAAATTGATAATGCGTTCCATGGAATGCTCCTTTATTGTTTTTAAACATTATCTCTTCTCGCTCGAAGTTTGTAAAGGAGTAAAAGGGAATAATTCCTCTACAATCCAGAGTTCAATTTCAGAAAACCCTTTACATTTACGTTACGTCATAGTTTATACTTGTAATATAGGAGGTCAGGAGTGATGGAATATACAATAAATAAACTTGCTAGACTAGCCGGTGTAAGTACGCGGACATTGCGCTATTATGATGAATGCGGACTTCTAACGGCGGGAAGAATCAGTTCTAATGGCTATCGAATCTATGGTTCAAAGGAAGTCGACCGACTGCAGCAGATCCTTTTTTACCGAGAACTCGGTGTAGAACTGGGTGAGATCAATCGTATCCTGCAAACGGAGAATTATGATGCACAAAAGGCAATGGAAGGACATCTATCCTCGTTAAAAGCAAGAAGATCACAGCTTGACCTGCTGATTAAGAATGTCGAAAGAACTATATCTGCAGTGAAAGGAGAAAATACAATGTCAGATAAAGAAAAATTTGAGGGTTTCAAGAAAAAACTCGTAGAGGAGAACGAAACAAAATACGGAGCAGAAATACGCCAAAAATATGGAGATGAGGAAGTGGATGCTTCCAATGCCAAAGTTATGGGCATGACGTCGGAACAATATGCCGAGGTGGAAACGCTGACAAAGGAATTAAACGAAGCACTTAAAGTGGCAGCTGCCACAGAAGATCCTGCCTGTGAACTGGCGCAGCAAGCTTGTGAGCTGCATAAGAGGTGGTTGTGCTATTACTGGAAAGACTACAGCAAGGAAGCGCATGTCGGAGTCACCCGTATGTATGTGGAGGATCCCAGGTTCACAGAGTATTATGAAAAAATCGCACCTGGATGTGCCTTGTTTTTGAGGGATGCAGTTGAAATTTACTGCAGTTGATACCGCTTATCGTGGTGGAAAATAACGAGTTTACATCTTTAGTATCATTTTTCTGTATTCACTGGGGGATGTTCCAATCTGTTTTTTGAATAATCTGGAATAATAATTAAAATCTTGAAAACCCACGCAGGATGAGATTGATGAAATGGGCAGATTCGTGGTCGCCAGATAACGGATCGAAGCCTGAATCCGTTCCTTATGAATATAGTTTGTAAGACTTATCCCAGTTTCTCTACTGAACGCATTCGATAAAAAGGATGCGTTCTTTTTAAATTGATCGGATAGGATTGATAATGTGAGCTCTTCCTCTAAGTGTTCCTGAATATAAAGGATTACACTTCGTGTCAGAAAGGTATATTCGGAAAAAGAGTAATTCTTTGCCAGCAGGCAATATTTTCTGCTGATTTCCGAGGTCAAAGCTGCAAGGGTCTGTCGAGATGTGGCGGATTCGATCCGATCCTCGTAAATCTGCGAAAGGTCGAGGACAAGAGCTGCTGGCACTGTTGTTTCAAGTATTTTCGTTTTACAACTTTCATTGATCGAATGGACACGTCGTTTTAGTTTTGAAAGTGATCCCAGGCTCAGTATACCGGAAAACTCCAGAATTAAATTTAGGCGCTGAGATGTTTTATTGATATCTCCTTTCGTCAGTGAATCAAAATAATCGTTCGAAAGGCTTGCATATCGTTCGGCATATTGTGATGTGAACTTAGCGATTTCGAAAGCTTGTGGCTGTACCTTGTTCGTGGAATCTGAAAAATTCATAAACTTAGGAATGATATCACTAAACTCCGGAATGATGACTGAAAGCAAATGCATTGTCAGAGTAACGACAGCATTTACGTTGACCTTTGGCAGTGTGTGATAGAACTGTTTTAAAGACAAGAGTGTTTTGGATGAGACCTGGGCATCTTTTAAAATAGTTCCCAAAAAGGTAGGCGTTATATCTTCATCGAGAAAGGGGCCGATGCTGAGAATATCTGCGTTTTTCTCCAAGGTGAGGGTTGCCAGAATATTGTAAAATCCAAGATTGCTCTTGACCACATAAAGATGATACTCAGAAACTGGTTCCATCATGAACGAGGCAGAATTAGGCAATGGATAGGTATTCCAGATTGTTTTACGAAATCCACGGTCAATTTCGTCCATATTTTCATAGGGGAACTCAAGATAGATACAGTCAGCCTGAAAGGCATCCGTGATTAGCTGCTTAAAAAATGGAAAATATTCTTTTCCAGTTTGATTGATCTGCTGCATAGCACCTCCTTTTGTTACTGCTATTTTGAATAATAACACAAAAAATGTGCTAATACAACAAATATCATCCGAGTACAAGTTTTTTTTTTTTGCTAAAATGCAATCATTATTTGATACATTGTTGCAATTAGAAAGGAAAGGGTAAACATGAGTACAAAACAGATTTGGAACGACGGCTGGAAATTTTCAAAATACGACGGTGCTGTATCAGAAAGCACACTTGAACTTGCACAAGCAGAGTGGGAAGCGATCAATCTGCCACACACTTGGAATGGAATTGACGGACAAGATGGGGGAAATGATTATCACCGAGGTACCTGCACCTATAGTAAGATTTTGAAAAAATCTGATCTTCCTTCTTTTTTCTCTGTCTATCTCGAATTCGAGGGAGTAAATTCATCAGCAGATGTTTTTGTGAACGGAACAGCTGCAGGACATCACGATGGTGGATATTCGACATGGCGAGTAAATATTACGGACCTGATTCAGGAAAGTAATGAAATTGTCGTTCAGGTTGACAATTCAGCAAACGACAGAGTTTATCCACAGATGGCAGATTTTACATTTTATGGAGGAATCTACCGAAATGTATCAATTATTTGCACAGAAGAAGTACATTTTGACCTCGATAACTATGGCGGACCTGCGATAAAAGTGACCCCTGAAGTACAGAATACGAATGCACTTGTTGAAATAGAAGTATTCGTTACAGGTGCAAATGGTAATGAAGAACTGGAATATACGATACTGGATGGTGGACAGGTTGTTGCAACAAGAACGCTGCCAGTCTCAGAAAGCAAAACTGTATTTGAAATCGAGAATGTTCATCTGTGGAATGGAAAAAAAGATCCTCATTTATATACTTCTAAAGTAGTTTTGAAAAAGGGAGAAGCAGTTCTGGATGAAAGATCTACCAGATTTGGATGCAGGACATTTGAAATCGATCCTGAAAAAGGATTTATTCTAAATGGCGAAAGTTATCCTCTGCGCGGAGTTTCCCGCCATCAGGACTTTAAAGGAATTGGAAATGCGCTCACTAAGGAGCACCATGAAAGAGATATGGGTTTGATCTGTGAAGTAGGAGCTACCACGATCCGACTAGCGCACTATCAGCACGATCAGTATTTCTATGATCTATGTGATGAAAAGGGTATGGTCGTTTGGGCTGAAATTCCTTACATCTCCAAACATCTGGCAAATGGAATGCCAAACACCATTTCTCAAATGAAAGAGTTGGTGACACAAAGCTATAACCATCCTTCCATAGTTGTATGGGGACTTTCGAATGAAGTATCCATGGGTGGTGCAGGAGATCAGGGCTTGTTAGAAAATCATCATAAGCTGAACGATCTTGTTCATGAAATGGATAAGACGAGACTGACTACAATTGCTGCTGTTTCCATGGTAGGTATTGACGAAGAGTATGTACATATTTCAGATGTTGTGTCATATAACCACTATTTTGGCTGGTACGGCGGTGATACCTCTCAAAATGGTCCATGGTTCGATCATTTTCATGCGAAATATCCAAATAAACCTATTGGTCTAAGCGAATATGGATGTGAAGCACTGGATTGGCATACATCTGATCCGGAACAAGGTGATTACACGGAAGAATATCAGGCACATTACCATGAAGAGCTGATCAAACAGCTATTCACAAGACCTTATATCTGGGCGACACATGTATGGAATATGTTCGATTTTGCTGCTGACGGAAGAGCAGAGGGCGGTGAAAATGGCATGAATCACAAAGGACTTGTGAATTTTGACAGAACCTATAAAAAAGATGCTTTCTATGCATATAAAGCATGGTTAAGTGAGGATCCATTTGTACATATCTGTTCCAAGAAATATGTGGATCGTGTCGAAGATGTAACGAAAATAACAGTATATTCTAATCTGCCTGAAGTAGAATTGTTCGTAAATGGAAAAACGGTCGGAAAGCAAAAGAGTGATGTTCATTTCTTCTACTTTGTTATCTTAAATGCTGGAGAGACAGAGATTATGGTAAAAGCTGGTGATTGTACGGATCACAGCAGGATTCGTAAGGTAGAGGTCTTTAATGAAGATTATAGAATGAAGGAAGTCGGAGATATTTTGAACTGGTTTGAAATTACGGCTCCTGATGGTTATTTTTCTATTAACGATAAAATTGGTACCCTGATGGAAAATGAAGCTGGAAAAATGTTCTTTGGCAAACTTATGGCGGGGTTGATGCCAGAGAGCATAGCACAGGCCAGTCAGTCTGGCGAAGGAATGAATACCATGATGAGCAGCTTTACTGTAAAACGTATGCTATCCATGCTCGGTGGATTTACGGAAAAGAAAATCACCAAAGAAGATATGCTCGCAATCAATGAGCAGCTGAATCAGATTAAAAAATAACGAATGTTATTGAAAATCAAATGAAAATAATAGGAGAAGTGTATGGATTTAAAAGAAAAAGCGATCAGACCTTTTGGTTTGCGGGATAAATTGGGGTATATGTTCGGGGATTTTGGAAATGATTTTACGTTTATTTTTGCAAGTACTTATGTAATGATTTTTTACTCAAAGGTAATGGGGATTAATCCTGCGATCATAGGAGTGATGTTCCTTGTTGCACGCTGCGTGGATGCTTTTACTGATATTGGTATGGGTCGAATCGTAGATTCTGCGAAACTTGCCAAGGATGGAAGATTCAAAAGCTGGATCCGACGCATGTGCGGACCAGTAGCGCTAGCGTCTTTTCTGATGTACCAGTCAGCTCTGGCTGATCAGTCCATGACCGTAAAAATCATCTATATGTTCGTGACCTACCTGTTATGGGGATCTGTATTCTATACATCGATCAATATACCTTATGGATCTATGGCATCAGTTATTTCAAGTGATCCAAAGGATCGAAGCTCTCTATCTGTTTTTCGATCCATGGGTGGGGGTCTTGCAGGAATCATGATTAGTGTGACAGCACCATTGGTTGTCTATTATACAGATGCAAATGGGAATCAGGTCGTTGACCCAGCGAAATTTACAATGATAGCCGGTATATTTTCTGTTTGTGCGATCATCTGTTATGTACTCTGTTACTTTATGGTCACAGAGCGGGTTGTTATCGAGCCGGATCAGAATGGAGAAAAGGCCTCTCTTTTTAAATCACTGGGAGAAATCTTCAAAAGCCGCGCCTTGCTTGGTGTTGTATTGTCAGCACTTTTACTTCTCCTGGCGTCCCTAATGGGACAAGGAGTCAATAATTTCCTGTATGCGGACTATTTTAGAAATACAAAAGCACTTTCAATCGCCTCCATGTTAGCACTGCCTGCAATGTTTATCATGGCCATCTTTTCCACCAGACTTGCTGTTAAGTTTGGAAAAAGAGAATGTGGGATTGCAGGTTGTGGATTCTCAGGTATCATGTATATCATACTAGGTGTTCTTCATATCGAAAACGTATATCTATACTTGATCCTTTCCTTTATAGCAATGTTGGGAATGTACTTTTTTATGATGCAGTCCTATGCACTGGTAACAGATGTCATTGATGATAAGGAAGTCAAGACGAACCGTAGAAATGATGCAACAATTTATGGGGTATATTCCTTCTCCAGAAAAATTGGACAGGCATTGGCAGGTGGTATGAGTGGATGGGCACTTGCTCTGATCGGATATAATTCCATAGCGACAGTTCAGACCGAAAGTGTAACGAATGGTATTTACAACATTGCTACTTTTTTCCCTGGAACAATATATATCTTTGCCGCACTCGTACTTGCTCTGATCTATCCGCTTAGTAAGAAAAAGGTAGTCGAGAATGTTGCGGAACTTGCAGCCAGACATGCAAAAGAAAATAGTTAATTGATAATTGCATTTCTGACTTAGGAAAGGAGAAAGATGAGTACATCATTGGTGGTATATTATTCGTATTCTGATACAACAAGAGGGTTGGCAGAAGATATCGCACTTATTACAGATGCAGATATCAGAGAGCTGATTCCGGAAAGACCGTATACATTTACTTACAACGGCGCAACAAAGGAAGTGCGAAGTGAAATCGAACGCGGATACTGTCCCAAACTTATATCTGGAAATGAAGATATTACAGACTATGAATATATTTTCATTGGGTCTCCAAATTGGTTCAGATCTTTTGCACCGCCCATACTATCTTTCTTGCGTTCTGTGAATTTGGAAGGTAAAACAGTTATCCCATTTTGCACTCATGGAGGGGGAGGATTTGGACTGATTGAGGCTAATATCTCCAAAGAATGCTCTAAAACGAAAATGCTGCCAGGATTTTCTACAACAAGTGAATTTGATGAAAGACAAGTTCAGGCATGGCTTGATGAGTTAAACATACATTTTACTTAAGGGACTGTTTTAACACCTAAATGGTGAAAGCCGCGATACAATTGCTATCGCGGCTTTCTCTATGGGGGACTATGATAACTGGAAATCATGTGCACTTGTTCCGATCATGATATATTGTACCGTTTGATCTGGATCAGAGATTTAGTTTTGATATGAAATTTGCAAAGATTAAGCGTTATATTCCGGATGTTGAGAAGGAGTGAGCTATTGCTCGTATCAAACAAGGTGAGAATATATTTATGCTAATTACGGAATACCGAAACATGTATGGGGAACACTGATAATGCAAATATGAAGATCTTAGTTATCTATTGCTGATGAATTGATGGATCAGTACGTATTTCAAAGATTGTGGATGTATCGCATTTGTGCAATATCAGACTCCCTGTATAATCGCTATCTGCATCAAAAAAATCATACGAACCGAATGGTATTGCCCTTCTGAATGCTGAGGGGCTTTTTTAAGTGCAGCAGGAGCGAATGCTGATATCGGTGAAGGAAGATGGTTGCATGAAGAACCTTAGGGTGTCATACATCGTCTAATAGTTACAGCTGTTGAAAAAGATGAACATTTCTATTCTTACTAATTAGCTAAAATAAAAAGCAAAACCGAATTAGTCATGGCAATATAACTATGGGTTGCTAGGCATGAATCTGAATGTAAATGTCCAAAAATGATAGAATTTTGGAAAATTTGACATGTTGCGAGTCGATTTTAGTCCAAACGCCTTCGAATATCTTAGAATAAGTGCATTTGAAGAGATTTTTCTCTTATCTTTGGACTTAAGCGGGAAGAAAGAGCTTCTAATTGTCCAATACATCGATAAAAAGTTTTTTCATAATTCTTTTGCCTTTAATAGTTCTTTATTTGTCATATGTGTACAATTAGTGCATTATGTGTCAAATATTGTGTTTTGTGGAACAAGATTCATCCAATAGCAAATGAAGATGCTATAGTATTTTTTAAAGCATACTTCATATATATTGGAGAGGATCATATTATGAAAAAAAGAATAATCTCAGTACTACTTGTAATAATGTTATTGTCCATTCAGCTCGCTGGAAATAAAACATATGCGAATGATATGCAGATGGAAAATCTACAGATATCAGAGTCATCAGAAGTGGTGTCTGAGTCGATTACGGAATTAATTGCAGAAGATACATCTGCAGCCTCATCAGAAACATCTTCTGGCGAGGAAACCACAGACATTGTAACCGAGACACCTGTAACAGAGATACCTGAAACCGAGTCGCCTGTAACAGAAGCGCCTGCAACAGAGACGCCTGTAACAGAGATACCTGTAACCGAGACACCTGTTACCGAGGCACCTGTTACCGAGACACCTGTAACAGAAACGCCTGCAACTGAGGAATCCACGGAAACGCCCGATGAAGCTTCAACAGAAATCATATTTGAAGATTCCACTGAAACCTCAACAGAAACTGATACGGAAGAATTTACAATCGAAATGATTCCGGAAGCATTTGCATTAATGTCGCTAACAGATCCTATACAAGTGCCAGATGCATCAAACTATATCATGCTCGATCCAAATAACTCTGTTCTTAAAACACCAGCAGATTTTGGAATTGGGAAAAAGGGTGAATTTGAATTTGCCTTGACATTTCTAATTACAGTCAATGACATACCTGAGGCTCAGCGTTCTGGTGTGGCAGCTGTATTTACGATTCCTGCAGGATTTTCAGTGCAGAATATGCCTCAGGTAAGTGATGTGACATTTACAAAAACTACCAATGCGGATGGTTCCACAACAGTAAAAGCAATTTGTGGAGCAACAGTTACAGCATCCGTTGTAGGGCAGTTTACGATCAGACAAAATGCGACGACCCTGTTGAATTCTTTATCAGCAACCCAGGGTACTTATAATTTTGATATGCAGATCTATACAGGATATGGAACAGTGAATCAGGTGGCTGTTACAACACCGACAAGCCAGACAGGCTATACTGCTAGGTTGCTTTTGCAGGCGGATGCATCGACACCGACATTTACAATTACAAACCTTACGGATACAACTACTTTTATGCCAGGAGAACTTCCTACTAACTTAGGACGTGCATATACATCTTATTATTTAGCAAGTGCCTCTATTGATGCATTAGCAGGCATGTATACGAATGCGACTGGTGCTGGAAAAGGATTCACAATCCAGATACATAAATCTGAAGGCTATCTTACAAATGATGCTGTCATCAATATGGTTCTGCCCCGTGGTACAACAGATCTTTTTACAGATAGAAATGTATGGTATACAACGTATACGACAGATAGTGGTGTCGAAGTAGGTAGAGGTAATCTGAATAACGGAAACGTTGTGAACATTCTCAATGCAGGAGTCGGAACAGTAAGTTTTGCAGCTGCAACGAAGTCTGCCCAAACGAGTAGTACTACAGAATATGATTCACCAAGAGATGTGACAGGGTTATCCTATGCAGATATCTATTATCAGGCTGGAACTCTGACCTTGACCTATTATCCAAATGTCTATTATAACCGTCTGTATAACGGAGACTGGAGTGATACGGTATATTCTGCCGATTCTGGATGTACAGTCACATATAAAGATTTTTCAACTGGAGCGAATGTCACAGTAACTGGGGATCCACTTGATTTTAATTTTATAAACGGGACAGATACAATAATAGTAGCGAATCGAGATTTATATATTAAGAGTTCAGGGGCTACTTTTTCGACAATAGCTCAATATGGCAATGGTTCGTCAACATACAATGATTCTGTGGTTTTAAGTGCAATCTCAAACTTCAACGACAACAGCAAATCATTCCCGATTCAGGATAATCTGAAAGTCAGCTATGATTATGAGGAGACCTTGACACCTACGTGGCTTGGAAATCTTGGCACATCTAAGGAATTTGGTCTGACTTACCGAATTTATGTAACAGACGCAGTAACAGGTCAGATCAGTCGGATAGAAACATTAGTGGATGAAGAATCTTGGGCAGCTGGTTATACGCCGCAACAGATAGACGGAATCACGGAAACTGCTGTTAATGGTGCTGCACTATCAGAGTGGAATCTGGCTGAAGCAAATAATGCAGGAAATACAAAGTATGTGTCTCGAATCGAAGTGCTGAGAACACAGTTTGAATTTAATAAAAGAGGAGCAGCAGCAACTGCAAATACTACCTACTGCTGGTTCGATTATACCCTTCGAGCATATCATGCAAGGCTTTCGAATGGAAGCGATATTGGCACTTCTCACAAAGCCAAAATACATAGAGAGACAAGTTCTGACCAGATCCTTGCCCAGAATAATAGTGCGATCAAAGCTGACTTTACTGTAACGACAATGCATCTGATTGACAATATTAGGCTTTGGGGAAGTAGTGATACGAATTCTGAAATGGAAGTAAATGATCATATGGAGACTGGTCTATATGGCAGATACCGTATTGTGAAATATGCAGATACGATGAAATACAATGTGGATGCCGATGGAAACACAGTAGCATTTGGCAATGCCGCCTACAATCCTGTGGTTACTGAACTATATGGAGATGCGATCACACTTACAGATCGAATCGAAAGGTCGAACCAAAGACTTCTCGGTATCTGGGATGAAAATGGACAGTATCACGACCTTTCAGCTGAAGGGGTAGATCCGGAAAACTACCTTGTCGATGCAAAATCCTCATATTTAGATGGATATGAGACTACGGATATGACATCCACACATGATTATTCGACCTACAGTGGTCAGTTATACAAACTGGACGAAATCTATACAGAGCTGGGCATTTCCTATGCAACCAGACTTGTAGTTGCAATGGATACAATCAATGATTGGACAACACCCAATGCAGAAAACCATACCTATATGTCAATTTTTATAAATAAAGTAATGCCTGGCTATTTGAATTATGATAATCTCATTGGAACAAACGGTTCTGCTGATTTGCCAAAGCAGTTTTCATTGAATGCATCGCTGTATTGCGAATATAGTGACTATGTAAGTGAAAAAGTGAATGGCAATAGTGCCATAGACAGCAATGGAGGAACAACACATGGATCAAAGGCCTCTTTTAAATATAATACAGCAAAGCTGATTGCAGGTTCCTATGCAGGTTCCATATCGATTTTGGACAAAGATTATTACGTGGATCCCTATTCTGCACTTACAAGTGACAACAGGGGTGTGAGCTTAACGAATGGAATCGTCTCTACTGGTGTCTATCAGCAGGAGAATGCTGTTTTTATGGAACTGACGCGAGTGAATGTTGCGATTCCCACAACACTGCAAATGCAATATAAGCAGGCAGAAATTGATTTTAGCGGAACAGATGAAAAACTGCTATCGCTGACGAACTCCGTTTCATTTCCTTATCAGGCATGGTGGACTATTTGGGACTTTAGTCTGGAATATACTTTGTCCACTGGAGAATCAAAGACAGTAGATGATTCTGTAGTTCAATTTGGCCCTAACAACCAAGGCAGAACTTACTATACTATTCCTGACGTAGATATTGAAAACGGAATCTATCTCACCAGTCTGAAAATAAAATTTGGAGATGACCATAACTGGGGAACAAATGGTGGAAAAATCTATTCTAGTACAGCAGTTACTTACCAAAAAAATCTGCCAACTGTGGGACTGGCTATGAATAATGTCAATATTCCAAGTGTATATCCCGGGACAGACATTACCATCGGATCCGTTAGTGATAATGAGACAGATGATACCTATGATAAATTAAATGTGGAAGCGAAGCTCAGTTTCACAAATATTTTTGGAGAGGAGCTAACATCGGATGCAAGCAAATATGTTGCAGCAGGTCAGAGTGTACGCATAGCAGGACAGATACTCTATGTGGACTTTCTTTCAGAATCACTTTCCTACAGTGCAACAAGTGTGAATCAAGGTAAAGAGGTTACCATCACAGCATCCAC
Source organism: Lachnospiraceae bacterium (assembly GCA_047974745.1). Taxonomy (GTDB): domain Bacteria; phylum Bacillota; class Clostridia; order Lachnospirales; family Lachnospiraceae; genus JBKECO01. Next base: position 7,135 of record JBKECO010000014.1, on the reverse strand, counting down.
ACAATGGCGTACCGAAGCAGACGCTGTTAGAATGATGATAAATAATGACATCAAGCTTAGACCAACATACTATTTTAAAGTAGATAAAAATTTCAATTATGTTGATGGTAGTTTGAGCAATGTATCAACTGGTGCAACAGCATTGTTCTTACCGGCTGGTGTTGGCGAAGGAAAGTCTGGAAATGTAGACTATGGGATTTTAAAGATTTCATATGATGAAGTAGAATTCAATAATTTAGCTTATGCAAGCTACAGCGGATCGACCTATGCATACAGAAACGATATACCCAAATTTAAACTCCAGGCACGATTTGATGCAGCACCAGTTTCTACTGTTGCTGTCTCCGGGGTCTGGATGGATATGGAATATGATGCTAATAGGGATGGAAGTGGAGGCAATGAAGCTGAAATCACTGTAGAAACAACGAATTCAAAGGGGCTGCTTTTAGATACGGCACCATATGGTGATACATTTGGGAATACGGAAACAGCTAAGGATACAAACAATAATGGATATGCTGAAATGCTTTATGTGGCGATCAGCAACACAATAAAGGTGAATGAGCAAGCAGTGCTGGGAGTATTGCCCTATGCAATTGCCACATCCCCTTTCCAAGAGTCGACAGCCTCGGTGACAAGCCGGGATCTCACGGAGGTTGAGAATCTATTTTCGGAACGGATATTCATGAGCGGGGATACCACAACAGATACCTTTGACTGGGTAGTATATGTGCCGATCATGAAAAAGGGAGAAAGCTATAAATACATCTATGGTGGGAACACATTATATTCAGCGGCGAATGATTTTTCAGTAGATTTCATGTCGATAGATACCACTGATCTAGATACGACTACCAGTAATTATCGGATTTTTTACACAACCGATTCAAATCCTGCTTCTGGAGCGATGCAGGGGGCTCAGTCAGCAGGTTGGACAGAATTCCAAAATAATACAGGGGAAGCTGTGGCAGGACTTCCGACTGATATGAGTACAGTGACTATGATTAAAATTACTGTTGATCAGATCATTGCAAAAGATAAGATATATGTAGATCTTGATTACAAACTGAATGAGCATAAAAGTGTGATCGGGGATCAAAAATCACAGACAACAATATATGCGAATTTCAAAATGGGGCAAGTTGATGAATATTATTTTGGTACGAACGGACAAAGTGGAGTTCCTTTGACCTATAATCTAAAAGATATGACATTGTCTGGATATGTTTGGGATGAGAGCGATTACAATTCAGTCTATAACGCAGACAATATTGCTCAGAATAGCAAGTATGCTGGTGCCATTTTGGAACTATACTCTCAAAATGGGACCAAGGTTGATCAGACAGGCAATTCCAAGTTTACCTCAAATAGTACCGGAGCATATACACTGATCATGCCAAATGATGGTCCATGGAATGTGAAGATTAACCTGCCGTCAGGCAAGAAGCTTGTGGCAAAACAGGTGAGTGGAGATGCCTCCGTGGATTCAGCCTTTGACAGAAGTACCATGCTGGCAGCAGTGGATTTTGTACCAAATGTAGCAGCAGCTGTTTATACACTAACGAATGTCAATGCGGGTATTTACAATAAGCCAGTGATCTCTGTAAGTGACGTGATATATAAAGTAGGTACGGATAATAAAGATGTACTGGATATAACAGTACAGTATCGTGTACCGTCATCAGCTCCAGCGAACATAGAACTAAGAGAAGGTGAGTTAGTAAATGTTGCTTCAATTGAAGACAACGGAAACGAGACAGCAAATATCCTGGCTCTGAGTACTGGCATCGTAACTGGTGTCGTAACTGTTGTTGATGGTTATGGAGAATTTGAATCATCCGAGTTTGATATTACCATTTATGCAAATGTACTTTATAACGGTAACACAGCAACAGGTGGAGTACCCTTAGATGAAACGAAGTACTACCCTTCTCTGGATAGTACTGGAAATGATGCCATGACAGATAAGGTAACGGTAATGAATCAGGCATCCCTGGTTAAGACAGGATATCATTTCCTAGGCTGGGCAAGTGAAGCTGCTGCTTTGACTGCAGAATACACAGCAGGTGAAGTATTCCAGACAAAAAGTTTAACTCAGGATATTACGTTATATGCTGTATGGGAAAAAAACACATACGAAATTGCTTATGATTCAAACAGTGGTTCTGGTAATATGGACAGTCAGACCTGTTACTATGATGTCAGCACGAATCTGAATAAGAACCAATTCACTCGGACAGGCTATCAATTCACGGGATGGAATACGGTGGCAGATGGATCGGGAACGGTGTTCACTGACGAACAGGAGATCATCAATCTGCTGGAAACAGGAAGTATCACCCTTTATGCTCAGTGGAATGCAAATGCATATACCGTACACTTTGATGCAAATAGTGGATCGGGAACAATGGATCCCCAGGAATTTGAATATGATGTAAGTGAAAGTCTGAATGAGAATACGTTCGTGAAATCAGGCTATACATTCAGTGGCTGGTCCTATTCACAGGATGGTGCGATCTATTTTCTGGATAAAGATGAGGTATTGAACCTGACGGATCAAGAAGGCGGCTCCATCACACTTTACGCTGTATGGGCAGTCAATGGAGATACAAAATACTCAGTGGAATATTATCTTCAAAATACAGATGGAACATATTCCTTCACACCTTCATCAATTGAAACATTCACCGGAATGACAGACAGTCAGGTGAGCGCATTCGCAAAAAAATTTGCTGGCTATTCCTTTGATTCTGTATCATTGAAAAATATCGTGAGCGGGATTATTAGTGGAGATGGATCCTTAATTTTAAAGCTCTATTATAGGAGCGAGTTGAGTGTTGCCTTTGACACAAATGGAGGCAGTGCGAATCCTGCATCTCAGACAGTATTATATGGTGATCAGGCCACAGAGCCTGACGATCCTTACCGTGATGGTTATATTTTTAAAGGCTGGTATTATACGAATGATGTGGGTGAAGAGATACTCTGGAATTATGATGATGCAGTAACAAAGAATATGCTACTTACTGCTAAATGGGCACACGCTGAGATTGTCCTGGACTTAGATCAGGATCCGCCGATACAAAAGAAGGTAAGCAATGGGGAAAAGGATAGCGAGCTTTCAAACAGAACCTTTACTTTCACAATGACAGCATCAACGAGTGATACTCCAATGCCAACTGGTTCATTAAGTGGAACAAAGACTGTGAATATTAATGGAGAAGGTTCGGTAGAGTTTGGAACAATCCTTTATTCAGAATCAAATGTTGGCCACACATACTCATATCAGTTGACAGAAGTGGACACTGGTATTTCAGGATATACTTATGATGACAGCAGTTATACTATGCAAATCACTATTTCATATAATTCTGACAATACAGCGTTAGAGAAATCTATAGTATTCTTTGACGAAAACGGCTCAGAGCTTAGTGATGCGACACAAGTGACGTTTACAAATACCTACACAAAGAAAACTACCACAACCACAACCACAACGACAACCAATACAAATACAACAATAGTCAATGTAATCTATTCCAAAGTAATCATGCCTCTTACGGGTGATGATTCAAATAGTAAAGTGTTGCTCCTCATTATGTGCATTTCCACAGCTACTATTTTGTTTATAATCATAAGACGAAAAAGGAAAAAAATACATTAGTGCCCTAAATTTTTACAATTTGAAAGACCGCTCAGGACGAAATAAGTCATGGGCGGCCTTTTTAAATGGATAATTTTTCAAGGTATTGTTACAATATTGTAACATCAAATTTCAACAGGGATAGGGCTTAAATCTTGACAATTTGTGAATGATATGTAATATTTATAGAAAACGTTTTAGTGAGGTGTTTTATGCCAGGAAAAAAACCGACAATAAAACAAATTGCTGCGTATACGGGAGTATCAATTGGTACCGTGCACCGTGCGATTTATGGGAAAGAAGGTGTTGGTGAAGAAACTAGAAAAAGAATTTTAGAAGCAGTAGAGCAGATGAACTATACTGTGGATGAAACTGCCTCTAGCATGAAAAGAAAATCCTTGAGGATAGCAGTCGTACTTCCAAAACCAGTGGGTGAGGAGCGCTTTTTTTTACGAGGCATTTGGAGCGGTATAAAGAAAGCAGCAGATAGTCTCGAACGATATCGTGTAGAGTTTGTTTTTATCGAATCTGAGTATAATCTTGAGATGATTGCAATGGAACTTCAAAAATTATATGATACAATGCTTGATGATATCAATGGATTGATTACTTTATCAGATGATAAAGCATCAAATGAATGGATCTCGAGATTTTACAGACAGGGGGTAACAGTAGTACTTCTTGCCAGCTATGGAAACGTAGTGGATGTATTCTGCAGTATTAAAGTCAATCATAAGAAAGCCGGCGAGCTGGCTGGAGAGTTCCTATTTAAAACACAAAGACGACAAAACGGAAAGGTTCTGCTTTTATCAGGCAATCAAGATGCATATACGAATTTGAAATATGGCGATGCTTTTGCTCACTATCTCAAGGAAAATATGCCTATGCATGAATTAATTCAGGTTGATGGACTTGGGAAAAAGCAGATAGAGAAACGTTGTAGGGATCTGCTAAAAAATGAGGATATTGAGGCTGTTTTTTGTTGTAATGCCCGTAATACATTTGTATTGTGTGAGTTATTAGACACTAGTGACAGAAAGGATATTATACTGATTGGAACCGATGTTTTTAAAGAGATAGAGCAATATCTTGAAAATGATATTTTAACGGCTGTGATTTCCCAGTCGAATTTCGAGCAAGGAGAGAAGGCAGTCAGTGTGATCTATGAATACCTGACATTGGGCAGCCGTGAAAAGAGTATTGTCGAAATGCCATTCAGTCTTGTTATGAAGAGTAATTATAAGTATTTTTCCTGTTAAAAAAATATGAAAACGTGTTGTTTTTTCGTGCGTTTTCATATTTTTTTTGTCGGATTTCAGAAACCAGTGAGCATACATTTTAAACAAAAAAATCTGATTGAATACATTCTCAAGCAGAGATTTTTAGGTATTGTATATAAAAAAAAGGATTTGAGTGTATTGGACTTGACATAAACAAAAAGTCGAGATATTATGGATTAAAGAAAACGTTTTAGTAAAACAATTTATCAAAGGAGAAGATTTTATGAGAAAGAAGATTTTGAGTGTATTTATGGGGGTACTTTTAATGGCTGCAATGGTTGGATGCGGCAGTTCAACTGATTCTGGTACAGCTAGTACATCAACATCAAGTGAAAGCGTCAGTGCTAATTCAGAAACGGATACTACGGTAACTTCTTCGCAGCCTGAAATTATTCTAAAATATGCAGAGTTAAATCCATCGGAGCATCCGATGGGACAGGGTGCAGAAAAATTTGCAGAACTTGTAAGCGAAAAATCAAATGGCAGAATTAAAATCGATCTCTATCTGAGCGGAACACTTGGTGATGAAAAAACAAGTATGCAAGGTGTACAAATTGGAACAATTGATATATTTCGCGCCAATGCCAACAATATGGGAGATTATAACTGTAACTTGATGAATGCACTTGCTTTGCCATATGTTTTTCCAGATATTGAAAGCCTGCACTCAGTTTTGACAGGAGAGATTGGGCAGGATCTTCTCAACGAAGTGCAAGCGTCAGGTACACAAATGGTAGGGTTAGGGTATATGGAAGAAGGAGCCCGCAATTTGTTTTTTACGGATAAGGCTGTAACAACACTTGATGGACTTAAGGGTTTAAAAATACGTGTGCCTGAGACAGAGGTCATGATTAAAACAATGGAGGCGCTTGGAGCCAACCCGACTCCGATTTCCTACTCAGAACTTTACACATCACTTCAAACTGGTGTTGTTGATGGTGCTGAAAATGCTGTGACAGGATATGTAACGAACAGTTTTCAGGAAGTTGCACCGTACTATTTGAAGGATGCGCATACATTTGGCCCAGGACTGATTGTTATTTCTGAAAAATCATGGTCTTCACTCTCTTCTGATGATCAGGAGATTCTTAAAAATGCTGCCAGCGAAACGCAGGAATATGTTTTTAATCTTTCTGTTGAATTGGAAAATCAGTATTATGATGGACTAGAGGAAAGTGGAATCGAAGTTCTTGAAGTAGAAGATATCGAGAATTGGAGATCAGCTGTAAAGGATGTCTATTCTTTATATGGTGATGATGTACTGGAACTCGTTACTAAGATCCAAGAACAAGTACAGCAATAATACAGAGAGTGTGGGACTATGCAAAAGTTAAATTTGACACTAAAAAAAATAGACAGGATCTTAATAACAGGTGCTGACTGGATATGTAGAGCCATGCTTGCGATCCAAGTAATCATCTGTGCAGGTGTTTTTTTTGGGCGATATTTTTTCAAATCTACTCCGGCATGGGGAGAACCGGCTGCATTACTTTGCCTGGTGTGGCTTTGTGTTCTAAGCTCATCACTGGCTATTGAAGATGACAGTCATCTGAGAATGACAGTATTCGATGAAATATTGCCGGGCAAAGTACTAATTGCATTAGAAATTTTAACAACAGTTGTAATTTTTCTGTTTGCAATTTTTATGATTTATGCTGGAATCATGCTGACCTCATTAAGTCGAAATAATATTGTTCCAGGTATAAATATTTCTGCTTCTTGGATGAATTTGGTGCTTCCAGTTACAGGATTCATGTATATAGTTGCTCTGATTGAACAATGGAGAAGGAGGATCGAATTATGGCACCAGAACTAATAGCTACACTTATTTTAGTTGGTTTGTTTATATTGCTGGTCGCACTTCGTGTCCCAATGGTTTATGCGATTGGATTCGCAACATTGGTCACTAGTATGTATCTTGATATTGACCTTATGATGATGGCGCAGAATATTATAAAAAACATTAATGTATATACATTATTAGCAGTTCCCTTCTTTATTCTGGCTGGTGAAATAATGGGAGCGGGTGGAATCTCAGTAAGACTGATAAAGTTATCCAGAGCCATGGTAGGCTGGATCAGGGGTGGGTTGGCAATGGTTAATATTGTTGCATCCATGTTTTTTGGAGGAATTTCAGGATCCTCATCAGCAGACACAGCCTCTATTGGACCGATACTGATTCCAATGATGGAAAAAGAGGGGTATGATAAAG
>JBKECO010000006.1:0-80504 GCA_047974745.1 Lachnospiraceae bacterium | reverse complement strand
CAGTAACCGACAACCGCTCTCTGGTATATTTGCTAAAATAAAATCAGTAACCCTCCAAAAAATTGTTTCATTTCTATTGAGAAGAAGCAAAAATGAGAGGGGAAAACACTGAAGCGGATTGTAAAAAAAGTAACCGCAATGGCAGCAGTAACGACACTCGCTATGTCCAGGCTGGCAGGATGTGGATCATCAGGAGGTGATGCCGATACGTCCTCTGCTGGTTCAAGCGAAGCAACTGGAACAGAAACAACGGATTCTTCTGGCGGCATTTCAACAGAGATCGACATGAGTGAAGAACCCTATACAGTCGCAATCCAAGTCGTAACACTGCCTGGAACACAGTTTGAAGGAGAGGCAGAAAGAGAAGCAGCAATCAATGCAATTACGGAATCAGCGATAAACTGTACCGTGGACATCCAGGAAGTATGGATCAGTGAAATTGCAAATACAACAAGTATGGCGGTGGCTGGTGGAGAAAAAGTAGATCTCGTACATGTTGCTACCGTTAGTCCACTGTCATCCATGGTAGGCTCAGATATTCTTTATGATATGAATACAGATAATCTGCTTCAGAACAGAGGACAGGATCTGGAAACATTATTTGGAGATCTTTTAAAAAGCGGATATGTGAATGGACAACAGCTTGCTATACCAGCAAAGAATTTTAATGCATCAGCGAAAGGAATCTATTACAACAAAACCATGGCTGATGAATATGGAATTACATTGCCTGAAACAGGGGGAATGGATGAGCTGGAGACTGCATTGAAAGCGATTCATGAAGCAAATGCAGATGTATATCCTTTCTATGTAGGTGACGGAGTGAATAATTATCTGTACTGGCTCCAGGGATATGAAGGATTTGGACAGTTGGCAGCATATGGAGCAGTATTGGACTCCTCTGCAGATACGACAATTGAGAACCTGTATGCATCGGATGCATTTAAAGACTTTGCAATGCGTATGTACAACTGGAGGACACTTGGTCTTCTGCCTGGAGATCCTACAGATACCAACACCGCACAGGATTATTTCAATTCAAGCAAACTGTTCGCTGTTGTTTCGGATATTTCAGAAAAAACAATGGTAGATGCCAGAGCATCCGCTGAGGCTGCCGGAATTGAAGTTGGCTTTATGCAGATGGTAGAACCGAAAGTGACCAACAGCTCATTGACAGAATATATGTGGGGAATTGCGTCCAATTCTGAAAGACCAGACAAGGCAATGGATTTTCTCAATTATATGTATAGTAACGCCGATGTTGCGAACATTCTGCTTTATGGACTGGAAAACACGAATTACAACTTCGTTGAAGGATCAACAGACATCGTTGCAATCAACGGAAGCTATCTCCCGCTCTTCTTTGTGGGAGGAAATATGGAAAGCATCTACATTAAATCACCTGCAGGAGAAGATTACATTGAAAAAACACTTGCAATGGAAAGCGCAGCAGTAGTTTCTCCAATTACAAATTACATGTTCAGCGATGCTGATTTTGCAACTGAGGCATCAGTGATCAATACCACATTGCTGGAATATCTTCCAAGAATTCAAAATGGTATGGCGGAGAGCGAGGAAGCAACGGTTGCATTGCTGGATGAGTTCAATCAGAAATTATCCGCTTCGGGTATGGATGATGTCATCACAGCAAACCAAGCGCAGCTGGATACTTGGCTGGCAGCACAGTAAATATCATTGACTGAGGAAGGCAAATAGCCTTCCTCACTTTTTAATAGCAGGTGAAATGATGAAAAAAAATGAAAAAATCAAGAAGAAAACAAATTGGAAATTGTGGTTTCCATTTTATTTAATGTTCTTGCCTGGATTTGTCTATTTGCTGATCAATAATTATATTCCACTCTTCGGTCTGCAGCTGGCATTTAAGCAGTTTTCCTATCAGAAGGGAATCTGGGGAAGTCCATATATTGGATTGAAAAATTTTAAATTCCTGTTCGCCAGCAGTGATGCAACGATCATGATTCGTAATACGATAGGGTATAATGTTCTGTGGATCATAATCGGAATGGTATTTGGTGTTGCAGTAGCCATACTATTTAACGAAATCATCAGTGAGAAAGCGAAACGAATCTATCAGACCTCAATTCTGTTACCATATTTAATGTCCATGGTGGTTATTGCCTATCTAGTATATGCCTATCTCGCAACAGACTCTGGATTGATCAATAATGCCATCGTAACAGGTCTCATGGGAAAAGAAGAGGGGATTGCCTGGTATGGAGATCCAAAATACTGGCCCTTTATTCTGACCTTTGTACAACAGTGGAGAATGATTGGCTTTGGCATGCTTCTTTATCTGTCTAGTCTTGTAGGAATCGACAAATCCTATTACGAAGCTGCAATGCTGGATGGGGCGACAAAATGGCAGCAGATCAGGCATATCACGATACCGCTTTTAAAGCCTACGATCATCATGCTGATGATATTGCAGGTGGGACAGATCTTCCGATCAGATTTCGGGCTCTTTTATCAAGTGCCAATGAATCAGGGAGCACTCTACCCTGCAACGCAGACCATCGATACCTACGTTTTTCGAGCACTTCTTGTGAATAATAATTTTGGAATGTCAGCAGCAGCCAGTTTCCTTCAGTCCATAGTCGGATTCATTTTCATAATGGCAGCAAATGCTTTGGTCCGAAAATTGGATCAAGACAGTTCCTTATTTTAACAGGAGGTAGAAAAAATGAGTTCAAAAGATCAAAAAACATGGAGAGTTGTCGCTCATATAGTAATGATTCTGTTATCTGCACTGGCGCTTCTTCCCTTTTTACTTCTGATTATTTCTTCCTTTACGGATGAAACAGTAGCGCTGCTAAATGGATATAGCTATCTGCCGGATAAGCTTTCTCTAGAGGCATATCGCTACATCATGACAAATCGTGCAGTATTTTTTAAAGCATATGGGGTTACGATCATGGTAACATTGATTGGAACGGCCGTTATGGTGGTTCTGACTTCCCTGACTGCATATGTCCTTTCAAAAAGAAGACTGCCCTTTGTTAAAGTGATGAATCTATTTGTTATTTTTACCATGCTTTTTAATGGAGGTCTCGTGGCCACCTATATCAGCTATGTGACGATTTTTCACATTAAGGATACCTATGCTGCCTTGATCGTGCCAAATCTTCTGATGAGTGCCTTTATGATCATGCTTGTCAGAAATTATTTTGAGCATAGTATACCAGAAGAGATTTATGAGTCGGCAAGAATAGACGGTGCGAATGAGTTCTACATTTTTCTCAAGCTTGTGCTGCCTCTCTCGGTTCCGATTCTGGCTACCGTTGGTCTGATGGGCGGCATTGCATACTGGAATGACTGGCAGAATTCACTGTATTACATCAATGACAAGACAATGTATTCCGTACAGGCTGTACTGAACTCGATCAATGAAGGCGTTGCTGCACTTGCAAGCCTTGGAACCGGGGCAAGCGTAGGGATTGCGGATCTGCCGACAACAACCATCAGAATGGCAGTTGCGGTGGTTGGAATCCTGCCGATCATAGTAGTGTATCCTTTCTTCCAGAAGTACTTTGCGAAAGGACTGATGGCTGGCTCTGTCAAGGGTTGACAGTGGTTGCATTGCGTGGCAGCAGTGCAGCTGGGAAAATACCGTTTTTCTTGACATGTATGAGGCATTCCATTATAATCTTGATTTATACTTGATCTATTGTACCTTGAAAGTGAAATTGAAATCAGGATGCAATGCTCGTAATTAGTAAGAATGGGAGAAAAACAATGAAGAAATTAGTAAGTTTAATTTTAGGGTCAGTTTTAACTGCTGGTCTGCTTGCTGGCTGTGGTTCTACGACGACAGAGAGCAATACAGATACTGGCAGCAGTACTGCAGCAGAATCAACAGAAACAACAGAAGCTGCATCAACAGAAACTACAGAAGCTGCATCAACAGAAACAGAAGCAGCAAGTGCTTCAAGTGATAAGACATGGATCATTGCAACTGATACGGTATTCAAACCTTTTGAGTACACAAATGAGAACAATGAATTCGTTGGTATTGATGTGGATATTCTGGCCGCGATTGCCGAGGATCAGGGATTTTCCTATGAACTTCAGAGTCTTGGATGGGATGCGGCAATAGCAGCAGTTCAGGCAGGACAGGCGGATGGAATGATCGCCGGAGCAACGATTACACAAGAGCGTAAAGACAGTGGCTGGATCTTTTCCGATGGTTATTTTGATGCGACACAGACTTTTGTTGTATCAGAAGGTAGTGAAATTGCAAGCTTCGCAGATCTTGCAGGCAAAAATGTTGCAGTCAAGAATGGAACAGCAGGCAAAGATTTCGCCGAAAGCCTGATGGAAGAATATGGTTTTACGATTACCGTGTTCGAAGATTCACCTACTATGTATCAGGATGTAATACTTGGAAATAGTGTAGCATGTGTTGAGGATACACCGATCATGGCTACTTCCATTAAAGAAGGAGGGCTTCCGTTACAGATTCCTGAAGGAATGGAAAGCGAAGGCGCACCTTATGGATTTGCAATCATGAATGAGAAGAATCAGGAGCTGCTTACCATGTTCAATGCCGGTCTTGCTAATATCAAAGCAGATGGCACATATGACGAAATAATTGCAAAATATCTTAAGTAACAATGACTTCAGTAAAGCATGCGTAGGAGCTTAGCAGGTTCCTGCGCATTTTCATTCAAAAGGAGAAGGGATATATATGATATCAATTATTGAAACATACTGGAGCATGTTGATTTCAGCACTCGGACGAACGTTATTACTGACATTGTTATCTCTGGTTTTTGCTATGGTCATCGGTATGGTCTTTGCATTGATGAATGTTGGAAAAAACAGAGCATTGAATTTGATTGGCACAGTTTATGTGGATGCAGTCCGGGGTGTACCTCTGATCGTACTTGCTTATTTCATTTATTTTGGAGTTCCGATTCTAATACAGTCAATCGGTTTTACGAACTTTCGTCTACACGCACTTTGGGCTGGAACCATAGCACTTTCCATGAACTGCGGTGCCTATATGGCAGAAATCATTCGGGCGGGAATTGAAAGTGTGGACAAGGGGCAGATGGAGGCGAGCCGAAGCCTTGGACTCAACTATGGAAAGAGCATGCGTCTTGTAGTGCTTCCCCAGGCGATTCGAACGATGATTCCTTCTATCATCAACCAGTTCATCATTACGTTGAAAGACACCTCGATACTGTCTGTTATTGGGTATCCGGAGTTGACCAATATGGGCAAGACAATTGCGGGAAATACATTTAACAGCCTTGGGGCTTGGGCGGTCGTTGCCATCATGTATATGGTCGTGATCATTACACTGAGCAAAATATCAAAACGTATCGAAAGGAGAATTAACCGTGGCAGATAAGAAAGTCATGATCGATGTCAAAAATTTAAAAAAGAGCTTTGGACATCTTGAGGTACTCAAAGATATCAGCATTGAAATCTCAGTGGGAGAGGTCGTTGTGCTTCTTGGACCATCAGGTAGTGGAAAATCGACGTTTCTTCGTTGTTTGAACCAGCTTGAGACAGCGACGGCTGGATCGATCCTTGTGGATGGCAATGTAGTGACTGACAGTCATACTGATATTAATAAAGTCAGAGAAGAAATAGGAATGGTGTTTCAGCATTTTAATCTCTTTATGCATAAAACGGTTCTTCAAAATATTATGATGGCACCAGTGGAATTAAAGAAGATGACAAAGGCTGAGGCGACAGAGAAAGGAATGCAGCTGCTTCGCCGTGTCGGTCTCTCAGACAAAGCGGATGCATATCCGAGCCAGTTGTCCGGTGGTCAAAAGCAAAGAGTCGCAATCGCTCGATCTCTTGCAATGAATCCTGCGATCATGTTGTTTGATGAACCTACCTCCGCACTGGATCCGGAAATGGTTGGTGAAGTGCTTGCTGTCATGAAGGAGCTTGCTCGCGGTGGTATGACGATGGTGGTCGTCACCCATGAGATCGGCTTTGCACGAGAGGTGTGTGACAGAGTCGTATTTATGGATGACGGTTATATCGTAGAACAGGGCAGTCCGGAGCAGGTGCTTAGCAATCCAAGGGAGCCTAGAACAATAGATTTTCTAAATAAAGTACTTTAATATACAAAGGAGCATAATGTGAAGAAAATTATCACGATCAGCAGAGAGTTCGGAGCAGGTGGCGGTGAAATCGGCAAGAAACTGGCTGACATTTTAGGATATGAATTTTATAGTAAGGAGATTATTTTAAGAGCTGCTTACGAGCACGATATTGATATTGAAAGCATGGAGAAGTGGGACGAGAAGGTTCCTGCAAATTTTGGATTCGCACAAAGTCTGTTCGATTTTTACAATAAGCCTCTGAGTGAGAAGCTGTTCGAAGCCCAGAAGAAAGTGATCATGGAAATCGGTGAAAAAGGTAATTGTGTGATTCTTGGACGAAATGCTAACTCCATTTTAAAGGAATTTGACAATTCATTGCACGCTTTTATCAGCGCAGATCCACTCTGGAGACGGGATAGACTAACGGATAAGATGCCGGATTATTCCTTGGCGAAGATCAGTGAGAAAATACGCTCTGTAGATCGAACTAGAAAAAAATACTGTGCGCACTATACTAATACCGTCTTTGGCATGTCCGACTACTATGACATTTGTCTGCATTCCTCTCATCTTGGAATAGATCAGTGTGTAGACATTTTAAAATACACAGTCATGAAGTAGAAGAGGATACGTGGGGAGGTCCCAATGAAATACCAGTCAGAAATCATAATCAACTGTCCCATGGAGAAGGTCATAGAATGTTATAAAAATGTACCGGAACGAATTTTGTGGAAGAGTGGAGCAGAAAAGTCGGCATTGAAGGAAGTTATTCTAGAAGATCATCTGCCAGAATTTATGACGGCACGGTATGAATCAGATGGCTTTAAGAATGTTTCCCAGGATTCCTTTACCTCGGTCGATGAAGATCATACAAGATTCATATCCAAACAGGAATATCGCTTGGATAGTGGGATGATGAATGCATTTTCCATACTGATGAAACGAATGTTCATCAGATATACAGATGAGTCGCTTCTTGCATTTAAACAAATCTGCGAGAATCGCTCATAAGTTGTGAAGGAGCAAAGCACAGTATCACACTGTATCATGGTCCGCTCCTTCAAGGACATCATCATACAGGCAGACACGATTCCTGCCAGTTGATTTTGCCAGATATAATGCCTGATCGGCACGATTGTACGCTGCATAGAATTTCTCAGGCTGATTTGAAGTTATCATAGAAATACCAAAGCTGACCGTGACAGATATGGTGCCATCCTCTGTTTCGGTCACCATTTCCTGAATACTCTTTTTTAATACTTCCATTGATGTCTTGGCAGATGCCAGATCTGTGCCCTGAAGAAAGATTATGAATTCTTCACCGCCCCAGCGCGCCGCGGCATTTGGCCAGACCATCTTTTCATCCAGCAGACTGGCAAGTCTAATCAAGACCAGATCAGCAGCAGGATGTCCATATCGGTCATTCACCTTCTTGAAATTATCAATATCCATAACGACTAGTGCAGCAGGAGAACTGCTACTGATTCTGGCTTTTAAGATCGAGGCTTCAAAGCTGCGTCTGTTATTCATGCCGGTAAGAGGATCCTTAGAAGCATAAAATTCCAGCTGCTCATTTTTCTCGATAATCAAAAAATCCTTCATATGATTTCGATAAGCACTTTCATATAGAAAAAGATTGGCCATTGTCATTGTAACGACCATAGCAGTATGATTGATGATCTGACCATTTCTAACGCCCGATTCCGGAATAAACAGCAGATAACCGGAAAGAAAAAACAGAAATGGAATACTGAAAACAACAAAACCCTTCGGGTAGTCCACATAAAATAGCACAGCGGTAATGAGAAAATAGACCGTGAAAACATCACTTTGACCGGTTGTGTATACATCGAGAATATGAAGCATTGCAAAAATAGAAAGTATAAAGGAACTGGAGATGGGATAGATCGTGCTCTGCATACGCAGCTTCGCCTTATCCTTTTTATGAGTCAGGCAGTAAGCGAAAATAAGTATGCTCCAGAGCAGGAATGTTCCATGCAGAATCAGATACCAGGTTCCATACAGAATCTGGGCGGAATCCCCCGATAGTATCATAGTCAGATCATGGGCGGCGATCAGCACTGGCTCCAGGATAAAAGCAATCACACAGATGAAATAGACACGAAGTGTATTCGCATTTGCCATTTTAATTTGTACATATTCTTTCATTTCGGGTGTTGCATTATATTCAAATTGATCACGCATAACGAAATCTAATATTGTGTGGATCAGTCGCTTCATTTTGCCTCCTAAAGAACAGAGTAACCACATATTTGGGCGGGACACTTATTGCAATATCATCTCATAAATGTGGAGAGATAGCAAGAAGGTAAAAGCATCGAAAAAGGATTATGACTTTTCAAAAAAGGCAAAATCTGTTATAATTTTTGGAATAAAGAACATTATTATCGGACAATAAAGAATCAGGAGGAAATGTGTATGAGCAAAATAGTCGTTGTAGGAGCAAACCATGCGGGGACCTCTGCAATCAACAATATTTTGGATAATTACAAGGGGCATGAAGTAGTCGTTTTTGATCGAAATTCAAATATTAGTTTTCTGGGATGTGGAATGGCACTCTGGATCGGAAACCAGATCGCAGGACCAGAAGGTTTGTTTTATGCTACAAAAGATGGACTGGAACAAAAAGGTGCAAAGATCTATATGGAGACCGAAGTAACGGACATCGATTTTTCTGGCAAGAAAGTAACTGCAGTAACAAAGGATAACACGACCCTAGTGGAGACATATGATAAACTGATCCTTGCTACCGGATCTCTTCCGATCATACCTCGAATCGAAGGCATTGAGCTGCCAAACGTACAATTAGTCAAACTATATCAGAATGCTCAGGAAGTCATTGAGAAGCTGCAGAATCCTGAGATCAAGAATATCATCGTTGTCGGTGCCGGCTATATTGGAGTAGAGTTGGCGGAAGCTTTCGTCCGAAACGGTAAAGAGGTCACATTACTAGATATGGCTCAGACCTGCCTCTCAAGTTACTATGATGATGAATTTTCAGGACTTATGGCGGAGCATTTGAAGGCGAATGGTATCAAATGCGGTTATGGAGAAGCAGTGTGTGAGATTCGGGGCAACGGCAAAGTTGAGAAGGTCATAACCAATAAAAACGAGTATGCTGCAGATATGGTCATCATGGCCATTGGATTTGTTCCAAACACTCCGTTTAGAACACCGGATATGAAGCTTTTCAAAAATGGAGCGTATCAGGTGGACAAGACCCAGCTGACAAGTATACCAGATGTATATGCCATCGGCGACTGTGCGACTGTCTATGACAATTCTATCAATGATACAAATTACATTGCTCTGGCCACGAACGCTGTACGCTCCGGCATTCTGGCTGCTCACAATGTTTGCGGAACCCATTTGGAAACAGAAGGCGTGCAGGGATCGAATGCAATCAGTATCTGGGGACTAAATCTGGTTTCAACGGGGCTGACTCTCAATAAAGCTATCGCAGCTGGTTATCAGGCTATCGCAACTGACTTTGAAGATCTTCAGAAACCGGAATTTATCGAGCATGGTAATAATAAGGTAAAGATCAGGATCGTATATGATAAGGACAGCAGGATCGTACTTGGTGCACAGCTGGCATCCGATTTTGATATGTCATCTGTCATACATATGTTTTCACTTGCAATTCAGGAAAAAGTGACGATCGACAGATTAAAGCTGCTGGATATCTTCTTCCTGCCGCACTTTAACAAGCCATATAATTATATTACAATGGCAGCTTTAACCGCAAAATAATTAGTCAATGTAACGATTTTATTAAGAATACATTTAAATTTATTAAAGTTGTATGAAAGGAATTGCTATTTCCCAGTAAAACAGTATAATATAAGATGTATAGAAAACATATAAAGTCAAGGAGGCTATAAAACATGGAAGATAAAGATAAGAAAAAAGAAGAAGAACAATTGAACGAAGCGCTTGACATGAGCGACGGAGTGAGCTATACCGATGATACTGAGGGTGCATGCTCACCGGAATTCGGAGGCTGCGTCGATTCCGAGGAGTGATGTGGAGCTCGATGCTTAATACTTTCATGAGGAAAGGGAAACAACAATGCTAAATCAGAAATTAGTCGACATGATTAATCAGCAGATCAACCTAGAGTGGTATTCGGCTTATCTTTATCTGCAGATTCACTGTTACTATTCCGATCAGAATCTGGAGGGCTTTGAACACTGGTTCCTGGTTCAGACTCAGGAAGAACGAGACCATGCTATGCTCTTTATGCAGTATCTTCAGAATAATGGCGGCAAGGTCGTATTTTCAGATGTCGTATCAGATCTGATGAATTTTGAGAACTTCAGAGAGCCGCTGACAGCATCTCTCGTTCATGAGGAGCTTGTAACAGCTTCGATCAATGAAATTTATGCCTATGCATACGAGATCAAAGATTTTCGGACCATGCAGTTCTTGGACTGGTTCGTAAAGGAGCAGAGCGAGGAAGAAAAGAACTCGGATGACAATATTAAAAAGTATGATCTGTTCGGATCGGATCCCAGGGGACTCTATCTGCTAGATCAGGAATTGAAACAAAGAATATACTCAGCTCCATCACTGGTGCTGTAGAAACAAGTTGATAGTGTTACGATGGAGAGGCTTTTGCAGTTTATATGTAAGAGCCTTTTCATTCGGCAGATATCATGAATCTGTTAACGAAATTATAACAAATAATAAAACAAGGAGGATTCAATGAGCAATATCATGATTGGCGGAGCAGCCGGCATGGGAATAGAAACAACTGCAGAGCTGCTGGAAAAAACAATAAAACGGGCAGGTTATTCCGTTTTAAGCATCAGAGATGTGATGTCAAGAGTCAGAGGCGGACATAATTTTATCAGTATGCGTTTTGACACATCTCGTGTTTTATCTCACAGTAAGAACTATGATGTGATCGCTGCATTTGATCAGGCAAGTATCGACGCACATAAAGAGGATATGGAAAGCGCAGGCATCATCCTGTGCGATAGCAAGCTGAATTCTCCTGAGGGAGCTTTGCTGATCCCATTTGCTGAACTGGCAAAAGAAATAGGAAATCCCAAGACAGAGGGAATCATAATCGCCGGTGTGATATTGAAGCTTTTCGGTATTGAACAGGAATTGGCAGAGAGCGTATTGCAGGAAGTCATGAAGCCAGGGCTGCTTGAGGTAAATAAAGTTGCACTAAATAAGGGATATCATGAGGTGGAAACCAGATTTGATTTACCAAAAGGTGAGCTTGAGGATCATATTATACTTTCTGGAAATCAGGCGATCGGACTTGGTGCTGTTGCAGCTGGTGTTAATTTCTATTCCCAGTACCCCATGTCGCCCTCCACATCGATCATGGAATATATCGCATCAGTGGGTGAGAGAGCCGGTATTGTGGTAGAGCAGGCGGAGGACGAAATCGCCGGAATCAATATGGCTCTTGGAGCATCCTCTGCAGGTGCACGTGCCATGACAAGCACCAGTGGAGGTGGATTCTGTCTGAAAGTCGAGGGGATTGGATTTGCCGGAATAGCAGAGATACCGATTGTTGCTGTCGATGTTATGAGACCGGGTCCAGCAACTGGACTTCCCACAAGAACAGAACAAAGCGACTTAAAGTTCGTGATTTCTGCTTCCCAGGGTGAATTCCAGAGAATGGTCATTGCAGTGAGAAGTCATGAAGATGCGGTCTATGCAGCCTTTCGTGCATTCCAGATGGCGGAAAAGCATCAGATTCCTGTCATACTCCTGAGCGATCAGTATCTGGCAGATTCCCATGCCACTATACCGATGATCAACTTTGAGGGGATGGAAAATATCTATCCGGATCTTACGTTTGACGGAGAGGAATATCTGCGCTATCAGGTGACTGAGTCAGGTGTTTCACCAAGACTCGTGCCGGGAAAGACCAAAGGACTAGTCTGTGTTGACAGTGATGAGCATGATGAAAAGGGATGGATCGTGGAATCTTCACACGAAAGAATCATCATGGCAGATAAGCGGGAACGAAAGATGACAGGAATACGCAATGATCTGATCGAACCGGAATTCACCGGAGAAGAAGAACCGGATGTGCTTTTCATCGGTTGGGGATCAACATGTGGACCAATTGCAGAGGCTGTTACGATCCTGAATAAAGGATCAGACAAAAAATTTGCAGCATTGAGTTTTGGAGATGTATTCCCTCTTCCAAAAGAAAAGCTTGAAAAATACAGCAAGATCGCATCGGTAAGAATCAATGTCGAGCAAAATGCGACAGGACAGCTCGCCGGTCTTATTTGTGAATACACAGGAATCACAATGGACGGATCTATTCTCAAATATGACGGTAGACAGCTGAGCGGGGAAGAAATCGCAGAACGTTTTCAAGAAAGGAGCTTTTAACATGAGTGATATATTCTGTACTTATGAGACTGCCTGGTGTCCTGGCTGTGGCAATTTTGCAATTCTGGACTGCTTAAAAGATGCACTGAATCAGCTGGGCAAAGACCCAAAAGAGGTACTAATGACAGCTGGAATCGGACAGGCAGCTAAAACACCGCAATATATTAGTGCCAACAGCTTTTGCGGACTGCACGGCAGATCGCTCCCTGCAGCTGTTGCAGCTAAAATTTCTAATCCAGGACTGACTGTGATAGTAGATACCGGTGATGGGGATTCTTACGGAGAGGGCGGCAATCATTTTCTCCATAATATCAGACGAAATGTGGATATCAATCATTTTGTTCACGATAACCAGATCTATGGTCTGACAAAGGGGCAGGCATCACCCACGACCCTCAAAGGTATGATAACGCCGGTTCAGACCTTTGGAAGCATCAACGAACCTCTGAATCCCGTTCTTGTGGCTATTGCAGCAGGAGCAGGTTTTGTAGCAAGATCCTTTAGCGGAGATAAAGAGCATCTTACAGAAATGATG
The DNA here is from genome assembly GCA_047974745.1 of Lachnospiraceae bacterium. Lineage (GTDB taxonomy): Bacteria > Bacillota > Clostridia > Lachnospirales > Lachnospiraceae > JBKECO01. The sequence continues at coordinate 67,493 of JBKECO010000006.1, read as the reverse complement.
AAACTAGCCATCGAATATCCCGGCTATGCACTGGTGGATATTCTGCAGCCATGCGTCAGCTTCAATAAGCTGAACACATTTACCTACTACAAGAGCAGAGTCTATCACCTAGAGGATTCCTATGACCCTACAGAGAAAGGGACCGCAATGGTTCGTGCTTTAGAAGTGGAGGATAAGATTCCGCTTGGAGTTTTATACCGGGAACAGATGGAGACCTACCATCAGAAAAATCCGATCCTACGAGAAGGAAGAGATCTGTCCGAAGAAAGAAGACCGATCTCGGCAGTCTATGAATTCGCAAAGGAATTTGCTTAGGAGTTAAAAATGATCAGAGTAGCAATCGTGGATGACGATACCAAAAGTAAGAACATTCTGGAAGGCTATACAAAGAAGTATGCAAAGGAGTCTGGAGAGACATTTTCCATTTCACTTTTTTCTGACGGACTAGATATTGCAGAAGAGTATAAAGCGGAATATGATGTGATATTTCTCGATGTTAAGATGAAATTTATGGATGGAATGAAAGCTGCTGAGAAAATCAGAGAATTGGATAGTGATGTACTCCTGATTTTCATCACGAATATGACCCAGTATGCTTTAAAGGGATATGAGGTTCAGGCCATGAATTATCTGATCAAACCGATTACATATTTTGCGTTTTCACAAGAGCTTCAAAAAGCCTGTGCAAAAATCAATGAGAGAACGAATGCTTATTTTTATGTCAGAACAGATACAGGAATCCGGCGGCTGAACGTTGAGCAGATCCTATATCTGGAAAGTAAACGGCATCAGATCATTGTACACACAGAAACAGATTCCTATGCCACACGTGACACAATGAAGAATGTGGAGTCCATGCTTTTAAAATATAAGTTCGTCAGATGCCATAACTGTTTTCTTGTGAATTTAAAATATGTGGATGGAGTCGTACAGAATCAAGTGATCGTAAAAGGGGAAGAACTGGCGATCTCAAGACCGAGAAAAAAGGAATTTCTGGATGAACTTACAAATTATATCGGTGGCGTCGTTTAAATGTCCTGCAACGAGGGAGGTTTATTTTGACTGAGTTGACAGAGAATATACCAAGGATCTATACAGCACTGGCTGAATGGATCGCAGCTACACTCTATATTATTAATTTAAGACCCAGGATCAGCAGAAAAAAACTGATTTTTGTCTCTGCCGGTTGGCTGGTGCTTCAGAGCCTTCTGCTAATCGTAACAGAGAATGCTGCGATTTATTTGTGGATTCCATTTATGATGGCAGCAGTTGGATCGATTTATCTCTATTTAAAGACAGTCTGCAATCTGCCAAGTGCAGATTTAGGATTCGTTGCAGCCAGAATTTTTGTACTGGCAGAATTTACAGCATCACTTACCTGGCAGATATACAGCTATATCGTGGATGCCACACAAAGCCAGAATGCATGGATCATGCCAGTCGTGGTTGTACTGACCTATGGCGGAATCTATGCAGCGGATTACTGGATGGAGATCCGTAAGCTTCCCCATGACAGAGGGCTTGGGATCACAAGATCCGAATTGCTGAGTACCGTTGTGATCGCTTCCACCATTTTTTTGGTTAGTAATCTGAGTTTTATCAACTGGAATATACCGCTTCGCGGAAGTACCCTGCAGGAGATCTTTTATATACGGACACTTGTGGATTTTTGCGGTGTTCTGCTTCTTTTTTCTCAGCAGGATGAAATTCTAAAAAGAAGACTTTCCTTTGAAAAGGAAGCTATGGATGAGATGCTCAAACGACAGTATGAACAGTATAAGATGTCGAGAGATAATATCGCATTTTTGAATATGAAATATCACGATCTCAAGCACCAGATCATTGCGATCCGGGAAGAGAACAATGCCGAAAAAAGAGAGCAGTATCTTCAGGAAATGGAAGATGGGATCAAGATGTACGAATCCAGATTTCAGACTGGCAGCCATGTCTTAGATATTTTACTGACTTCAAAAAGTGAATATTGCCGCGTCCATGATATTGATTTTACCTGTATGGCAGATGGTATGCTCCTACAATTCATGGAACGGATGGATCTGTGTACCTTGTACGGGAATGCTTTGGATAATGCAATAGAAAGTACAGTCAAACAAAACGATATCGAAAAGCGTCTGATACGGGCGGTTCTCTATCGCAAAGGACAACTGATCCTGATACGTTTTGAGAACTACTCTGACAAAGTACTTGATCCCAGACATGGACTGCCGGAAACTACAAAAAAGGACAGAGGATATCACGGAGTGGGATTAAAGAGCATAGAACTGATCGCAAAAAAATACGATGGGACAATGACGGTACAGACGAAAAACAACTGGTTCATATTAAGTATTCTGCTTCCGGTACATCCTGAAATGCAGTAAGAATGATGTCAGTTTTCACAAAAAAAACACAGGAAACTATACATATTTAACATGATTATCAAAAATCCATGTATTATAATGCAAAAAATGTCAAAGAAACAACAGCCTGTGACAAGATGTCCACGAGCTGTTGTTTTTGCATTATAATAATTACACCTAGGACACAGAGCTCGTGAATCGTAAGGAAAAAGGAGGAAAAAAATGTTAAATATCAATATGTCTGATGTCATGAATATCGTGAACCAGTGCATTCCACAGCTTATCTTTTTGGGAGTCGTGCTGGTGCTGGCAATCGCTGCCATGATTATTTGCAAAAAAATGCCAAAGCATAAGAAATATATGATTCGGCGTCAAGCGGGAGTTGCAATGATCATTGGGCTCGTCATCACAGTGAATGCAATATTGATTGGCCCAATGTCTTTGATCGTTACCCTTGCAACTGGAAATGGAACGATTACCGAGGAGACATCAAAAACTGCTGAGCAGCTTGTAGAGCAAGTGGCAGATGAAGGAATCGTATTGCTTGAAAATACGGATGATATTCTCCCAATCACAGATTCTATGAATCTAAATGTCTTTGGATGGGCGTCAACAAATCCGGTATATGGAGGTACAGGTTCCGGATCTCTATCTGATGCTTATGAAACAGTCACACTGTTGCAAGGACTTGAAAATGCTGGATATACTTTAAATACACAGCTTTCAGATTTCTACACTGCCTACAGAGCTGACCGGCCTGTTGTTGGTATGTTCGCACAGGACTGGACATTGCCGGAACCACCTGCTTCCACCTATACAGAGGATCTGATGAGTTCTGCAAAGGAATTTTCTGATACAGCTGTAGTTGTGATCGGAAGAGTCGGAGGAGAAGGCGCGGACTTGCCGACGGATTTAAGTGCAGTGACTTATACAGATAATTCTGCTGACTATAAAGATTTTCCAGAGGGTGCAACATTCCTCGAGCTGAGTGCGACGGAGCAGGATATGGTAGACTTAGTCTGCAGTAATTTTGAGAACGTGGTTCTGGTTTATAATGGTGCAAATGCAATGGAGCTTAGCTTTGTCCAGAATTATGAGCAGATCAAGGGAGTGATCTGGTGCCCCGGAACAGGACAGACAGGCTTCAATTCACTTGGAAATATTATAGCTGGAAATGTGAATCCTTCAGGAAAAGCTTCAGATACATTTGTAAAGGATCTGACAGCAACACCAACCTATAATAATATTGGAAATTTCGTCTATGATAATATGACAGAATTTGCTTCAGATGCATTTGGAACAGCAACATCTCCAACTTTTGTTGATTATGTTGAAGGTATCTATGTAGGCTATCGTTATTATGAAACAGCTGCAGCAGAAGGCTTTATAACATACGAAGACGAGGTCTTGTATCCCTTTGGCCATGGACTCTCCTATACTGAGTTCACACAGGAGATGGGTACTATATCAGCAGATGCAGATGGCAATATCTCTTTTGATGTGACTGTCACAAATATCGGTGATACAGCTGGTAAAGACGTAGTGGAAGTTTACTACAATCCACCATATACAAATGGCGGTATTGAAAAGTCATCCGTTAATCTGGTTGAGTTCGATAAAACGCAAATGATAGAGCCGGGCGCATCTGAAACAGTAACGATAACCTTTACAGCTGAGGATATGGCTTCCTATGACAGCATTACGTCAGGCTGCTACGTTCTTGAAGAGGGCGAGTATGTGATCTCCATCAATGAAGATTCTCATACAATGATCGACTCACAGATCTATGCAATAGACAGTACTATAATCTATGATGACACAAATGCACGTTCTACAGACAATATCGCAGCCGTAAATCAATTTGCCCACGCAGTAGGAGATGTTACATATCTCTCGAGAGCGGATGGATTTGCAAATTATGCAGAAGCAACAGCAGCACCTGCTACACTTGCAATGGCAGATGAACTTAAGGCTGAATTCGTAAATAATTCAAACTATGTTGTAACGGACTTTAATGACGCTAATGATGTGATGCCAACGACTGGAGCATCCAATGGTCTAGAGCTTGCAGATCTGCGTGGATTGGAATACGATGATGCACAATGGGATACTTTGCTGGATCAGCTTACACTGGATGAGATGAAGCAGCTGATCGCTTATGGCGGGTATCAGACTGGTGGGATGTCGTCTGTTGGAAAATACTCGACAGTAGACTGTGATGGTCCAGCATCCATTAACAACAACTTTACAGGAGTTGGTTCCATTGGATTCCCATCTGCAGTTATGATTGCATCTACATTTAATAAAGATATTGCTTATGCATTCGGTGAAAGCATCGGAACCATGGCAGCTGAAATGAATGTTTCCGGCTGGTATGCACCGGCTATGAACATCCATCGTTCTGCATTTGCTGGCAGAAATTTCGAGTATTATTCAGAAGACAGTTTCCTGAGTGGAGCAATCGCTTCTGAAGCAATCAAAGGAGCAGCAGATCAGGGTGTTTACGCTTATATGAAACACTATGCACTCAATGATCAGGAAGCAAATCGCCTCTCAATGCTTTGCACTTGGTCAAATGAACAGGCCATCCGTGAAATCTATCTGAAGCCTTTTGAAATGTCAGTGAAAGAAGGTGGTGCAGGTGCTGTTATGTCTGCATTCAATTACATCGGCGGAACCTATGCCGGAGCCGACTCAGCACTGCTGCAGACAGTTTTAAGAGACGAATGGGGCTTCCGTGGAATGGTACTTACTGATTACTATGGAAATTATGGTTACCAGAATGCAGACCAGCTCATCAGAAATGGAAATGATTTCTGTCTCGCAACTTATGATGCAGGAACAAATACCGTTGTAGATGAAAGTGCTACTTCAGTCATCGCAATGCGGCAGGCAAGCAAGAATATCATGTATACCGTTGTAAACAGTAGAGCTTATAGTGAGGAAGCACTAGCCAGTGCATCAGCGACTCCTGGATGGAAGATTGTAATGATTGTTATTGATGTGATTCTTGCAGCTCTGTTGATTCTGCTTGAAGTATTTGTAATCTTTAGAGGCTATAAAAAAATCAGAATGAACAGCAATGAAGTGATTGAAGAAAAGAAGAAATAAAGCAGTATTTGGAACAAAGGAAATCAGAGTACTGCAATAAAATTGACAGAATTTCACGTACCCTCTTTGGGTACGTGGAATTCTGCTATTCAAAACACCTGGAGGAAAACACATGAAATATCAATCACTCATCGATACTATGAGTTTGGAAGAAAAAGCAAGTCTGATGTCAGGTAAGGATTTCTGGCAGACCATGGATATAGAAAGACTAGAGATTCCCTCCATTACCCTATCGGATGGTCCACATGGATTAAGAAAGCAGGCTGGAGAATCGGATCATCTTGGCCTGAATGCAAGCGTACCCGCCACATGTTTTCCGACGGCAGCAACCATAGCTAATAGCTGGGATCCTGCGCTAGGAGAAGAAATTGGATCCTGTCTTGGTATCGAGGCAGCATCACTTGATGTGCATGTGATCCTTGGACCAGGGCTTAATATAAAAAGGAATCCACTTTGCGGCAGGAACTTTGAATATTTTAGTGAAGATCCATATCTTGCCGGAAAAATGGCAGCAGGATATATTAAAGGGATTCAAAGTCAGGGCGTAGCAGCGTGTCCAAAGCATTTTGCTGCTAATTCTCAGGAATTGAGGCGTATGGCAAATGATTCTATTGTGGATGAGCGTACGTTTCGAGAACTTTATACAACAGGATTTGAAATCGCTGTGAAAGAAGGCAGAGCGAAGTCAATTATGACATCCTATAATAAGATCAATGGAATCTATGCAAATGAGAGTAGCCAGCTCTTACAGGATATTTTGGTAAAGGAATGGGGCTTTGAAGGATTTGTAGTTTCTGACTGGGGCGGCAGCAACAGTCATACAGATGGAGTTGCGAACGGCAGCCATCTTGAAATGCCAACTACAGGAAAAGACGGGATACGTGAGATCGTGTCAGCTGTACAAAATGGAAAATTAAGTCTGGAACTTTTAGATAAAAGAGTAGATGAACTTCTGTCAGTTGTATTTGAGCTGGCTGAAAACTTAAAGGATAAAAAAGATCGTGAATTCAATATTGAAAAACATCATGCAGTAGCCAGAAAGGCAGCAGCCCAGAGTGCAGTGCTTCTAAAAAACGAAGAAGGGATTCTCCCGCTGGAGAAGGGTACGAAAGTCGCTATGATCGGTGATTTTGCCCAAAAACCAAGATACCAGGGGGCAGGATCGAGTGTAGTGAATCCAACAAAGCTGGAAAGTCCACTTGATGTGATACCACAAGAACTGGAATCGATTGGCTATGCAAAGGGTTTTCACAGAAATGGTCAGCCTGACTCAAATCTGATCGAAGAAGCATGTGGGCTGGGGAAGAATGCGGAGGTAGTACTTTTATACCTTGGGCTTGACGAACTGTCAGAATCAGAGGGTATGGACAGAGACCACATGGAACTGGCCAAGAATCAAACAGATCTTTTGCTTGCATTGAAAAAAGTAAATCCTCAGATCGTAGTCATTCTATCCGCAGGAGCTTCTGTTGAAATGGCATGGGATGTGGATGCAAAAGCCGTGCTTCATGCTTATCTGTGCGGACAGGCAGGAGCTTCTGGAATTTTTGATGTAGTAACAGGAAAAGTGAGCCCCGGCGGAAAACTAAATGAAAGCTATCCTCTAAGATATGAAGATACACCCTCTGCACCCTATTATCCTGGTCTTGAAAAAACATCAGAATACAGAGAAGGGATTTATGTTGGTTACCGTCACTTTGATACACATAAGATTGCTGTAAAATATCCTTTTGGATATGGTTTGAGCTACACAAAATTTGAATACAGCGATATGAACGTGCGAGACAATATCGTCCGACTACAGGTCAAAAACACTGGAGATTATGACGCATTTGAAATTGTACAAATCTATATATCAAAATTAGAATCAGACTTATTAAGACCAAGTAAAGAACTGAAGGGATTCCAGAAGCTCTTCTTGAAATCAGGTGAGAGTCAGCAGGTAGAGATACCTCTTGATGACAAAGCATTTCGTTACTATAATACGATATCAAATTCCTGGGAGACAGAAGAAGGGGAATACCAGATCATGGCAGGTACGAGCAGTGCAGATATCCTGCTGATACAAACAATTTGGATCGATGGAAGTAAAATACCAGAGGAAATGTCAAAGATGCACTATCCTGCCTACCGAGATGGGAATATTCTCCGAATTCCTGATGATGAATTCGAGGGGCTCTATGGCAGGAAAGTACCGAATAAGAATTGGGATAAAAATGACCTTTTAGGTATCAACGATACCTTCTGTCAAATGTATTATGCAAAAAGTATTCTGGCGAGGCTGATTTATAAAATCCTGACACGTATAAAGGTAGCCAGTATGAAAAAGGGGGAACCAAATCTGAATGTGCTGTTCATATATAATATGCCATTTCGCGGTTTGGCCAAAATGACTGGCGGTGCTGTCTCGATGGAAATGTCATATGCAATTTTACATATGGTCAATGGTCACTTTTTTACAGGTCTGGGGCGTCTTATCAAAGGATTCTTCAACAACAGAAAGAAGTAGGTGACAAAATGGATAAATCAAAGAATTCCTCGTCTGGAAATATCTGGGTACGATTTAAAACAAAATTTCCAAATATCGCCCAGTTTCTGGTGTTTTTTATTATCAGCAATGGTGTTACGGTCCTGCAGATGATCCTCATGCCATTCATCAAGTGGCTGTTTGGATTTACAACTCTGGTGGACACGAATTTTCAGGCAATTCCAATCGGAAACAATCTGGATGGAAGTGCATATTATGTTTTTGATTATGCATCTGGAACGATTGCCACTGGCGGTGGAGGTGGTCTTGCATACTTCCTTGCAGTGGAAATTACACTTCTCATTGCACAGATCATCAATTTTTTCCTGCAGAGGAAGGTGACCTTTAAGTCAAATACATCAGTTGCAAAAGCAGCAATGTGGTATTTTATCGCCTGGGTCATCATCTCCATTGGCGCTGCCGCACTTCAGGGACTATACAAGGTGCCGATCTACACAGCAATGATCGAACTGATGGGCAGTGGTACTGGAACAGCAGTTGCTGATATTGTGACAATGCTTATCAATAGTGTGATATCCTTCTGGGTTTTCTTCCCGATCATGAAGATAATTTTTAGAGAAAAATAGAAATAAGAAGGAGCCTTCGGGCTCCTTTTTTTGACAACTTTTTGTCATAGTCGCTGCCTTTTCTCTCTTTTCATAGTAAAATAATAAGAAATATATAAAATTGGTCAAAAAAGATTTTCAAATGGGATTATATTTGATAGAATAGAAGAGAATTAAGGGAGTAATCTATATGAAAAGAAATTCATTTACGAACGAAAGTAAGAAGATCTTTTTCACCGTCATGCTATTTGCTCTGTTTTCTTTGGGCATTCTCGTTCCAAAGCAAGAGCCAGTGCAAGCAGCTGTGATGTCATCCTCTTCAGAACAACTTTTGAACGGTGATACAGCCGCAGTCTCTGAAGATGTCAGGGAAGAGGAAAGGATTTTTCGAATGAAAGTATTTGGCGTTATTCTTGTACTCACTATTTTTTTTATACAGCTTATATTCGTTCTTCTCATCATGAGAAGAGCACTTAGAAAAAAATATTGAGGTATCGAAACAATGGATTCTGAACACAATATATGAATACTGACAATGGTCAGAGAAAGGAAGAGTATATGAATAAGCTACAAATTATAAAAGTTACAGGACGTGAAATCGTTGATTCCAGAGGGAATCCTACGGTGGAAGCGGAGGTGTTTCTGGCTGATGGATCAATTGGAAGCGGCGCTGCTCCAAGCGGAGCATCTACCGGAGAGTTTGAAGCGTTGGAGCTACGCGACAATGATAAGAGCAGATATGGTGGAAAAGGTGTATTAAAAGCAGTAAACAATATTAATACAACGATCAGTGATGTGCTGGTCGGGATGAATGCATCTGATACGTATGGAATCGACAAGGCTATGATTGGTGCAGACGGAACAAAAGACAAATCAAATCTGGGAGCTAATGCAATTCTTGCCGTATCGATCGCAGCGGCCAGAGCAGCATCGATCTCACTGAATATCCCGTTATATGCTTTTTTGGGAGGCGTCAATGCGAATCGACTGCCGGTACCAATGATGAATATTCTCAATGGTGGTGCACATGCAGCAAATACAGTGGATGTTCAGGAATTTATGATCATGCCTGTTGGAGCAGAATCTTTTCGGGAAGGACTTCGCTGGTGTACGGAAGTATATCATGCACTTGCAGCAATATTAAAATCAAGAGGACTTGCAACAGCAGTTGGAGACGAAGGCGGATTTGCGCCTGATCTTGGAAGTGATGAAGAAACACTGGATATCATTGTTGATGCCATCACAAAATCAGGTTTTGAGCCTGGCAAAGATTTTGTTCTGGCAATGGATGCAGCATCAAGTGAATGGAAGACAGGAACAACAGGTGAATACCTTCTGCCAAAGAGTGGCCTGAAATATACATCAGCAGAACTTGTGGAGCATTGGAAGAAGCTCTGCGAAAAATATCCGATCGCATCCATCGAGGATGGTCTGGATGAAGAAGACTGGGATGGCTGGAAGCTCCTGACAGAGGAACTGGGTGATAAGATCCAACTTGTTGGAGATGACTTATTCGTAACCAATACCGAACGTCTGGAAAAAGGAATCAACATGGGCTGTGCAAATTCGATACTGATAAAACTCAATCAGATCGGCTCTGTATCAGAGACACTCGAAGCAATCAAAATGGCTCACAAAGCGGGATATACTGCAATCTCATCTCATCGTTCCGGAGAGACTGAGGATACAACGATTTCTGATCTTGCAGTTGCATTAAATACAGGTCAGATCAAGACAGGTGCTCCAAGTAGAAGCGAACGTGTGGCAAAGTATAACCGGCTGCTCCGAATTGAAGAAAAACTGGGAGCAAGTGCTTTTTATCCAGGTATGGATACCTTTTGACTTGTGAGTTAGTCACGGAACATCAATTTGAAGTATGATAGTATAGTCGCAGATAGTATTAGAGAATAAATAGAATGTTTTTCTAATATGCATAAGGAAAGGATGAAACAAATGGGAGTTTTAAAAATAACAAAATATAATTTTGAAAGTGAAGTAATGCAATCAGACAAACCAGTACTCATTGATTTTTGGGCTGCTTGGTGCGGACCTTGCCGAATGGTAGGACCAATCATTGAAGAGATTGCAGCAGAGACCGGAGAAACTGTGAAGGTTGGAAAAGTTAATGTAGATGAGGAACCTGATCTTGCACAGAAATTCAATGTTATGAGCATTCCTACTTTGGTTGTAATCAAAGATGGAAAAGTGGCTCACACATCTGTTGGAGTGAAACCAAAAGCTGCAATTATGGATATGTTGAAATAAGAAAAAAGATAAGACCATCACGTTGTCGTGATGGTCTTTTTTTTCCGTTCAATCTAGTTTTGCGGCATTATCATAAAGAGCCTGGATCTCATCTTTGGATACCATTTTTGATAAGAGAAAAGCAATGAGGATTATCCCTGGCAGATCAATGATAAGGCGTGTAATGGCAAACGTGCTGCCGAGTGATGCTATTTCAAAAAGGAACATAGGAATCTTTGTCGTTGACCAGGCACCGATGAAGATTAATATATTCATGAATTTAACACCTTTTTTCATAAATACAGCTGCGATGGGAAATGCTCCGTATAATGGTCCTGCAGCTGCAGAACCGAGAAATATTGCAAGAAAAACACCTTTTATACCAGAGCCTTCACCCATATATCTGATCATGGTTTCTCTGGGTACCCAGACATCCAAAAGGCCAAGTAACAGAAATACCGGTGGAATTACAAATAACATTTCTTTTACTGAGTTTCCTGTAATACGAAGTGTTTTCAGTCCTAGATCTCTTTGAAAAAGGATAAGGAAGGTCAGCGCTGCAAGAACAAATAGAAACCCACGGTATCGTCTGATTATTTTTTTCATAAAGCCACCACCATTCCCATTATGACTGCAACGATAAAAGAAAAGAAAAATGCCAGTATATTACGCATAATAGAGATTTTTTTTCCAAAATACTTGATTTCGACTGGAAGTGTAACAATGCCGACCATCATAAGCGTAGAGACAAATGCTGCAATTTGCATGTAGCCAGCTCCGTTTTGCAGCAGGATCGCAGCAGTTGGGAAGGCTACGAATCCGGGAATCAAAGTTACAGACCCGATAATTCCTGCAAGAATGACACCAAACCAGCCAGATTCATCTCCTATCATTTGTGAGACTGTTTCAGGATTTAGAACTGCAAGTGAAAAACCAACCAAAATAATAACGACCAAAAACTCAGGCAGAATATTTTCAAATGCCTTCCATGCTTTCTTTAATGCCATTTTTGTCTTTTTCTTATCTTTGACGAAAGAGAGAACTAAGAGAGTGATGGCAAGTCCGTAGAAAATATAGGTATTCATGGAGTAACTCCTTATTTTTTTAATATGACATCAGAAATAGTCGAAATCGGACAGATCGTACACCATGTTCTGGGTCTGTAGACCATTGCGAGAATCATGCCCAGGGCTGTGGTGGTCATCATCATCGAATATATACGATAAGACAGATGTGTCAGCCAGGGAGCTAAACTTGTGAATTCAAATAGTTGTGGCATTTCAAAAGGAAGGGGTATCAGTATTAGAAAACGCAGATAATCCATTGGTAATCTCATTCCCCTTGCAACGCCAAGTGTCGACATGAAAATAAAAATAAGACTCATGCCAAAATAAGTGAGCATGATCCATTTCATATTTCCTTTAATAAAAAATTGTGGTGTGCTTCTGGCCGACCATTTTTTTGTTTTTCCACATGTGGTAAAAAAACTGGCTCTGGGACAATAGCCCTGGCACCATGTTTTTTTTCGATCTTTTAGTAATAATACAATAGGTACTGCTATGCAGACAATACCCAATAAGGAAAAGTGTATATTTATAAATCCCAATAAAAAGAATGAGATTGTGATTACAAATAAATATTTATGATTACGCATTCTTCACCCCTTACATTTTAGAACGTACTACTAATCAGCAGTCCAAGGATCACACCATAGAGTGTAGAGCCATTCCGACTGGATGTAATTGGACAGGTGCCGGTTTTACACCCTACTTTTTTGTGATAAAGATATCCTAAAAATCCACCAATGACTGCACCAACAACTAGTTTTAGTATCATTTATAAATCCTCCCTCTATACCTTTCATTGTTATACTACAAGCTCTATTTCTCATTGTTTGTTATAGTTCATGTTATAGTTCTCAATGAATGAGCAGATTATATCAAAAAGTTGTCAGTCCTTCTGTGACGGAATCACATGGAGTCTGGCTTATCAAAATTACATAGGATATTAAGATTATATTATTGCAATATTATGCAGGGCGGAATACAATGAAAATATACATAACTATCACTTCAAACTACTAAGAAAGTAGGTGCTTCTATTGAAGACTCATTCTCACATTAAGCAGGATGAAAAGAATCAGAAGCCTATGAATTCCGGAATGCATATGGACAGTGATTCCATGAATTCAGGGATGAAGATGGATATGAGTTCTGTTGCATCAGGCGGGCATATGGATCATCATGCGATGATGGTCGAAGACTTTAAAAAGCGGTTTTTCATATCATTGATTGCAACAGTGCCGGTGCTGTTCCTTTCTCCAATGATGCAGAGTTTCCTTCATATAGACTGGGGATTCACTGGTGATTCCCTGATCCTATTCGTGATTTCGACATTTCTGTTTTTGTATGGAGGAAGACCTTTTGTCAAGGGAGCAAAAGAGGAATTGAAACAGAAATCGCCTGCGATGATGACATTGATCGCATTTGCAATTTCGGTTGCATATATATACAGCTCGCTAACTGTGTTCATTTTAAAGGGCAGTGATTTTTTCTGGGAGCTCGCTACACTAATCGACATTATGCTTCTTGGTCACTGGATCGAGATGAAGTCAGTCATGGGAGCATCCAAATCACTGGATGAACTTGTTAAGCTGATGCCACAGCAGGCGCATCTGATTGGTGAAGATGGGGAAATTGAGGATGTGACCGTCGAGAGTCTGAATAAAGGCGATCAGGTACTCGTAAAACCAGGAGAGAAAATTCCGATTGACGGCAATGTGTTCGATGGAAATAGTGAAGTGAATGAATCTATGATCACGGGAGAGTCCATCCCGGTAAATATAAAAACCAATGATATTGTGATTGGAGGGTCTATCAATGGTGAAGGGATCCTTAAAATTGTAGTAGAAAAAACAGGTGAAGATACATTCCTTTCTCAAGTGGTCAAGCTGGTAAAGGAGGCACAAGAATCTAAATCGAATACCCAGAGACTTGCTGATGTTGCAGCGAAATGGCTTTTTTATATAGCCCTCAGTGCCGGTGTGATCACTGCGATAGTTTGGGCTTTGCTAGGAAGAGATATCAATTTTGTGATGCAACGAGCGGTTACGGTAATCGTGACGTGCTGTCCCCATGCTCTTGGTCTTGCAATCCCGCTTGTAACATCAGTTTCTACAAGTATTGCCGCCCAGAATGGGCTTTTGATACGAAATCGTGCTGCTTTTGAAAATGCGAGAAAAATTGACACTGTGGTTTTTGATAAGACTGGAACGCTGACGGAGGGAGAATTTGGTGTATCTGATGTAGTAGAAATAGATATTACAAAGGAAAAACTTTTAAAAATCGCATATTCAGTAGAAGAAAATTCGGAGCATCCGTTAGCCAGAGGAATCGTGAGAGAGGCAAAGACATGGAATCTGCAAACGGAAAAAGTGTCAGATTATAGAACAATTCCCGGGATTGGACTGAGCGCAATTGTGGAAGGTGAAAAGGTCATGATGGTCAGCCCGGGATATATTATGAGCCAGGCGTTAGAATATGATGCAGTCAAATTTGATCAACTGACCTCCGAAGGTAAGACCGTTATTTTTGCGATACTTAATGGAAGGGTAGTTGGAATGATAGCGCTTGTGGACGTGATTCGAAAGTCTGCAAAAGATGCGGTCAGTGCTTTAAAGGAAATGAATGTTGAGTCAGTAATGTTGACCGGTGACAATGAAAAAGTGGCTATTAATGTTGGTAAAGCAGTAGGAATCAGCAAAGTCATTGCTCAGGTTCTGCCACAGCAAAAAGTAGAGAAGATTGAAGAAATCGAAAAAAAGGGTAAGACAGTTGCTATGACAGGGGATGGAATCAATGATGCTCCGTCACTGGCAAAGGCAGATCTTGGGATCGCAATTGGAGCTGGAACTGATGTGGCTCTAGAGACTGCAGACGTAATATTAGTTAAGAGCAACCCAAAAGATGTCGTTACAATCATAAAACTTTCAAAAGCAATTTACAAAAAAATGATACAGAATCTGGTTTGGGCAACTGGGTATAATGTGATTGCAATCCCGCTGGCAGCAGGGGTCTTGTATCAAGCGGGAATTATGCCAAGTCCTGCCGTTGGAGCAATTCTAATGTCCATGAGTACGATTATTGTGGCGTTCAATGCGCGCACACTGAAGATTTCGTAGGTGTCAAAAACGATGAAATGACGAAAATTTAGGCGATAAAATGGTCCTCGTTAATGAAACTTCCTGTATTGCGCAGGTGTCATTCCTGTATACTTTTTAAATATTTTTATAAAATAACTTTGACTTGAAAAATGATAGTACTCACTGGTTACAGAAATCAGCTCATCGGTATGAAGAAGCCTCTGTTTTGCTGCCTCTACTCTTTCTTTTTGAATGAATTCGATAATGTAGATATCCATTTCCTTCTGAAAGAGCCTGGACAGATAGCAGGGGCTGATTTTAACAGAATCTGCGATTTTACCGAGTGTGATTTCATCATGAAGATGGACTTGAATATATCGGAGGGAGTGGCGTATTTTTACACTGCACCGTAACTTTCCTTTTTCATGTACGGCAGTTGTAAATTCCCGCAAGGCGCGTTGATAGAGCGCATCGACCTCCGAAACAGCTTTGCAAAGTTCGCCATATTGAATATAACTGTCGCTCATGGTATATGCTGTTTCTTCATCAAGCCCTCCATCCATTGCGTAGCGGGTGAACATCGTGATGGCACTGATGAGCAGATTTTTTTCATTCCGCAGCCTATCCTTTGATAATGTACCTGTTGTACCGTCGTCAATATCAGTCATTACTGTATCTAGTAAATCTGTACGACCATCACGAATGATATGGTGGCGTAATTTTTCATTCTCGTATGAGTGATGCGGTTCATTTAACTCCCGGCGCAGGAATTGTTCCTGCTCACGAATACTGCTGACAGGATCCTGTTTTTGCTGATCCGTGCCTTTGCTCTGAATCGCATTTGTATTTTTTTTCATAAGACCTCTTTGCATTGAATTTCATCCATTTCTGTCATTCTTAGGGAATCCTTTTAAAACCATTATATAGCAATATATTACCATTTTTGACATAAATTTACTACTAAAAGTAATTTGAAAATGCTACATTTAATTCATAGACAATCGGCAGATGAATCGGTTGTCAGATCAATTTGATCAATTCATTTTTATTTTAATCAGGAGGTTTTTATGGAACGCAATTTAAAAGAACTGATTCAGCAAATGACACTGGAGGAAAAAGCCGGCATGTGCTCTGGTCTGGACTTTTGGCATTTGAAGGGTGTTGAACGTCTGGGTATTCCTTCCGTCATGGTTACAGATGGACCCCACGGACTACGTAAGCAGGATATGTCAGCGGATCATCTGGGCATCAATGACAGTATCAAAGCTGTCTGCTTCCCACCTGCATGTTTAAGTGCATGTTCTTTCGATTCAGAATTAGTGGAGGAGATGGGTCAGGCTGTCGGTCAAGAGGCGCAGGCGGAGCAGGTATCCGTTGTTCTTGGACCTGCAGTCAATATCAAGAGATCCCCACTCTGTGGGCGAAATTTTGAATATTATTCAGAGGATCCCTACCTAGCAGGCGAGATTGCTGCATCCTTCATTAAAGGAGTTCAGTCGGAGAATATCGGAACATCCATCAAGCATTTTGCAGCCAACAATCAGGAGTTCAATCGAATGACTTCCTCCTCAGAGGTGGATGAGCGAACAATGCGAGAAATCTATCTGCCAGCCTTCGAAACAGCTGTAAAAAAATCTCAGCCTTACACGGTTATGTGCTCTTACAACAAGATCAATGGAGTATTTGCATCGGAGAATCCTTGGCTCCTTACGGATGTACTGCGAAGTGAATGGGGATTTAAAGGTTACGTTATGTCAGACTGGGGTGCTGTGAATGAACGTGTACCAGGTCTAAAAGCGGGGATGGATCTGGAGATGCCAGCCAGTGGAGGCGCAACTGATCAGGAAATCGTTGCTGCAGTGAAAGATGGCAGCCTGGAGGAAGCAGTCCTTGATCTGTCAGTGGAGCGTATTTTAAATATCATTTTCCAGTATTACGACAATCGCAAGGAACTTCCTTTTACAAAGGAGAAGGATCATGAGCTTGCTAAGAAAATAGCAGAAGAGTCTATGGTTCTTTTGAAAAATGATTCCATTCTGCCTCTGAAAAAAGAGCAGAAAATCTTATTTGTGGGTGAATTTGCAGAGAAACCAAGATATCAGGGAGGTGGAAGCTCACATATCAATAGCTTTAAAGTAAGCAGCGCACTGGAATGTGTATCTGCAAACTCAAATGTAACATTTGTGAAGGGCTTTTCGTCTACGGAAGATAATTATGATCAGGATCTTGCACTTGAAGCAGCGAAAGCAGCAAAAGAAGCGGATGTTGTAGTTGTATTCGCCGGCCTGCCTGATAGCTTTGAGTCGGAAGGATATGACAGAAAACACATGAACCTGCCATCCTGTCAGAATTTACTGATCAAAGAACTGGCTAATGCCAATCCGAATATCGTAGTCGTACTGCATAACGGATCCCCAATCGAAATTCCATGGATCTCAGAGGTAAAAGGTATTCTGGAAGCATATCTTGGTGGTCAGGCATGCGGAGAAGCAGTGGTAAACCTATTGTTTGGTGACTCTAATCCATGCGGCAAGCTAGCTGAGACCTTTCCGAAAAAACTTTCGGACAATCCCTCTTTCCTGAGCTTTGGCGATGCGGAAAAGGTATATTACACAGAGAGAGATTATGTTGGCTATCGTTATTATGATGCCAAAGATATGGAGGTTCTGTTTCCATTCGGATTTGGACTTTCCTATACCAGTTTTGAATACAGCAACTTGAAATTGGATAAATCTCAAGTTACAGATCAGGAAATGCTCACGGTATCTGTTGACATAACTAATACGGGACATGCTTTTGGAAAAGAAATTGTTCAGCTGTATGTGAGTGACAGAACCCATACAGTTCGCAGACCACTGAAAGAGCTTAAGGGATTCACTAAAGTATCACTAGCACCTGGTGAGACTAAAGCAGTCGTGTTCACTCTGGATAAACGAAGCTTTGCTTGGTACAATACAGAGCTCGGTGACTGGTATGCTGCAAGTGGCGCATATCATATTCTGGTAGGTTCTTCCTCCGACAATATGCTACAGACTGCTTCCGTAGAATTAGAAAGTACCGTTGAAGTTCCAGTTAAAATGGATATGAACACAACCCTTGGTGTTCTTCTTACTCATCCAAAATATAAAGATGCAGGCATGGAACTGATCGAAAAAATGAGTGTTGTTTTTGGAGGCGGTTCTAGTGATTCAGATAACTCTGCAATTGGAGATGATATGATGACAGCAATGGCGTATTCAATGCCATTGAGGAATATGGTGTCCTTTGGTATTATGCAGAAGGAAGAAGTACTGGCATTTATTGATAAAATGAATGCATAATAGCAAATCATAGAATCAAGATTTCGTAAAAAAGAAGGATTGCAGAATGTTACACTGCGATCCTTCTTTTGTTATGAAAAGATAATACTGTCATATTTCTGATTACTGCATAGTATCCAACCGACCGCAAGACGCATCTACCGGTGACTTCCCTTTGAAAGCGCTTCTGCCCATGATTTTTTCCACGACTGCGCTGACAACATATTCGTTGTAGGTATACGCATTGATAAAAGTCTTGACCATCGGAACATCCAGAAGATGGTACGGATTTGCCATGCTGATAAACAGCGTCGGAACTTCCTCGACGAACCATGGAAAATCATTGCCAAAGCCAAGCAGGCCACGCCATTGTATGCGCACTACCGTATTGTTGCTAGCTGTCTCAAAATTTGATACATAGAATACTAGATCATATTTTGATTTGAAGCCTTCCACGCTTTCTGATATTTCGGCAAAGAAATCTTCGACCATTTTGGAATCGTCACTTCCCATTAATGCCTTCATACTCATGGGTTTCAGGCGTTTGCGCACAGTTACTTCGAATCCTTCTTTCTCAAGTATATTCTTAAAATCTGTTCGTAAAGGAGTATCGAGCTCATCCTCCTCTTCCAGGACATTTAGTAAGATCCTGGGATATCTGTCGGGTGAGAGCGGCAATAAATTCTGAGTGTCCTTTACCAGTGTGACAGCTTCATCAGCACACTGGTTTGCCCAGTCAATATGCTTCTTACATTTTAGTATTTCTAAAGACTGGGGTTGAGGGACCAGTGTTCCGTTCTTTTGCTTTGTATGCAACTGAAGAGATGCCTTTAATGCTAGAATTCGAGTCACTGCCTCGTCCAACCGTGCTGTCGTTAGATATCCTTTTTTTACTCCATCGAGCATATAGGTCATATCTTCTTTTAGATCCTTGGTAAATAGGAACATGTCGCAACCTGCCTGAATTGCGGTAGGAACTGCTTTTTCACGAGGCATCTTTGTAACAAATCCAAGCATAGTGCTGGCATCAGTAACGATCAGACCATTGAACGACAGTTTTTCTCTCAGTAGGTTGTTAAGGATTTCTGGGGACAGTGTTGCTGGCATATAGGCATGTTTACTGTCGGGACAGAGACTCAGAACATACTCAGGGAGTGCAATGTGACCGACCATAACGGTTTTGGCACCTTTTTCAATCAGTGTACGATAGATTTTGCCATAGGTATTGTCCCAATCACTGCAGCTTAAATCATTAATGCTTGTCAGCAGGTGCTGATCTCTTTCATCAACACCGTCTCCGGGAAAATGTTTTATGCTAACAGCGACACCTTCTTCATCAGCAGCCTTCATATAACTGGAAGCCATTTTTATCACCAGATCTGCGTTGTCTCCAAACGTTCGAAGATTTGTAATGGGATTTCGAAAGTTTTTGTCTATATCGACGATAGGAGCAAAAGCCCAGTTACAGCCGACTGCAGCACCTTCCGAACAAGAAATTTTTCCTAAAGCATAGCCCATTTCTTCATTATTTGTCGCCCCTGTCTGCATGGGTTTTGCAAAATTCGTACCATCCGTTGTGATTCCATTTCCTCCAGCTTCCAGATTTGCAGCAATTAATAGAGGAATTTTACTGTGATTTTGAAGAAATTCGTGAACATATCTTGTTTTTTCTGCTTCGCCTGCCCGGTACATGACGCCCCCGATACCGATCTGTTCGGTGAGATTTTTCAAGACGTAGGTGTCATCTGAAAATCCCATTAGACAAAATAGCTGTCCGATTTTTTCAGAAAGACTCATAGTCTGTATAGTCTCACTCACCCACTGTATTTCTTTTTCCCCTAAAAAGAAGGGGTTTGCTCTTAGGTCGATCATTGCTAACCTCCTTAGTGTGATTTTGCTTCAGCACGTCGTTTTTCATTATCTTCAAGCATCTTATAGTAGAATTCTTTTGTGATTGGGTAGAAGGACATGGATATGATCGAGCACAGATAGCCGACAGCTGGGAAGAGCGCTTTGATATACACGATTCCTCGAAGTGTTTCGGCAGCCTGAGCCTGATTTGCCACATAGCCGATATTTGCTAAAAGCACACCTACCAATAGTCCGCCAATTGCCATACCGAGCTTATTGATAAAAGTAAGCTGAGAGGAAATTGTTCCTGCGCCTCTTTCTCCGGTGACCCATTCTCCATAGTCTACACAGTCAGCAAGAATAGCCCATCCAACAACACCTGTAAATGGTGCAAATCCTGCCACTAGTACAGCCTGAATTAAAATGAGGTTAATATTATCAAATGGAATGAAGATTAGTGAAGTGGATAAAAACATTAATACAATGCTGCCTGTCATGAAAAGACGCTTTTTCCCAAATATTTTGGAAAGCATTGGGATAAGTAAACTTACAGGCAGACCAACTGCTAGTCCGAACATTCCTACGACCGGTAACAGATCTGGGCGTTGTACTGCATAGATAAAATAATCAGCATTGACGGCATTTGCAGATGCAAATCCGACCATATCTGTGCCAAATGCACTCATCAGCTTCAGACGTGGTTTGTTTTTATAAATCAGAGAAAGCTGTTTGTTCAGGTTGAATTTTTCAATCTGTACATTTTCACCAGCGGATATAGGGCGATCATATTTTTTGGCACCCCAGGCGCAGACAAAAAATGCAAGTGTAATCATAATACCGGATAAAATACCATAAATCTGCCAAGCACCTGCATTTCCACCCAGCATGGTAGTGATGGGAATTGCACCGACTGTGACGAATACAGTACCAAATTGACCTAATACCTGTTTTGTTGTTGCGATCGTGGTTCTCTGGTCAGGATCCTCAGTTAATACTGGTGTCAGAGAGTGATAAGGAATATTGACCACAGTTGATATCAGTGAATAAAATATATAAGTTACATATACATAGACTAGCTTCGCTGCTGGGGAAAATGCTGGGGCACTAAATAACAGAGCGACAGAGATCCCAAGAACTGGAGCTCCTAACATGATCCAGCCTCGGTACTTACCGAATCGCCCGTTGGATCGGTCGGCAATTACGCCCATGGTAGGATCAGTTATTGCATCCACAAATCGGGACACAAGGAACAGACCACCGACTGCTGCAGCATTGATCCCAAAAAAATCGGTATAGAAAAACATCAAATATGACATAACAAGCATAAATGCAATATTTGATCCAACCCCACCCATACCATACATTAATATGTCTTTAAATTTTGCTTTTTGAATTATTTTTTCCATCAAAATACCCACCTATTCTCCAATTTATTATGAGGTTCTTCCAGCCATTTCTGTAAAGTATAATAATCCTGCCTTCTCGTCATCACTAATTGTCATGTTCAAAATAAATTTCTTTAACAAGGGACTTGTCAATATCGAATCTTCCAGACCGTCAGTATATGATTTCAACTGAGCTTCCAAACTATTGCGCTGTTCTACAGGAGTGAAATTCATGAGCGCCTGAATCTGCCTTACTGCTGGCTTTGTACAACGAAATATTTGACTTGTATGATCCAACTGATTTGCTTGTTTCATACTTTCAAGGATAGAGGTATCTGTTAGGAATTCAGGTTGTAATCCCATTCGCCTGTACTGCTCTAATGGTGCATCATTGTCTTTCATCAATTGAACCATGCCTGCCAGAAGTTTTTGAGCGGTTTTTGTATCGAAGATCTCTTCCTTCTGCAAAGGATCCTGTTGCAGATCGAACATCTTATCACCATATTGATATGGCTTGATAAAGCCATCAGATCCTTTGATCTTCATTAACCTGCAGCCCTTGGTGAAATCGAAACCATCGGAAAGCTGAATATCCTGAAGCTCATTCACTTTGAACATGCTTCTCATATGCGTTGGCATTAATGTGTATTCAAAAAGTGGTGCATTGTCTTCTGCAATCGGTGCACGCATATAGAGATTCTTACCATCTGTAATGTTGATATGCCCGCCATGGTATCCAAACAGTGCATACTCTCTGACAGGTTCATCGGACTGGATCACGCCATTAAGTGATTTTCCCTGCATGCTTGTAGGTATCGGAAGATCGAAGAAATTCAAAATGGTTGGAGCAATATCAATCGTCTGAACCAAAGCACTTCGATGCTCGCCCGCTACTTTGTATCTGGGATCCCAGATAAAGAATGGAATGTGAGCGATCTCATTATAGGTAGGCATTACTGATTTGGACCACCATCCATGTTCACCGAGCAGATAACCATGATCCGTGTTCACGATCAGCATAGTATCCTTCCACATATCGTGTTTATCCATCAAATCCAGTACTTTGCCAAGATAGTGATCACACATACTTAAGAGTGCTGCGTAGCGTTTGCGTCCATGAGTGACTACATCATCACTTTCCACCACAGGCGCATATGGAGGCCAGTCGAATTCGATGCCATGATACTCATCATCCGGATATAGATCCTGAAAGCGTTGTGATGCAAAAAATGGTTCGTGGGGATCAAAGGTTTCGATCTGGAGGAACCAGTTATTCTGCTCATGATTTTCCTGAATGAACTCTATACCACGCTGAAATGTTACTGCCTGCGGCATGTCTGCTTCGGTATGGATGTGAGATCGGTTTACCTGATCCTGTCTGAACATATTGAGTCCGGACATCTTGGAAAAAAGCTTAAAGCTTGTAAAGGGTGTCTCTTGTGGGTCCACAGTGCCAACCTGTGCTTTCCAGGGATCTCCCTCTTGCCCTCTTGAAATCTCCCAGGAATTATACCTGGTGTGGTACGTACATCCGCCATCTTCCCAGTAATGCTGGTGATCGGATACCAAATGACTGTAAATATTATTTTGTTTCAGGATCTCGGGCATTGAGTCATCGAATGGTTCCATGGGACCCCAGCTTCTGTGGAGAAAATTCAGTCTGCCGGTATGTAACTCCCGCCTGGCAGGCATGCAGGGCAGGCTGCCGACATAACATTCATCGAACATCACAGTCTGTTTCTGCAGTCGTTCAAAATTTGGAGCCTTGATCCAATCACAACCGTAACCAGGGAGCATGTGTCGATTTAAAGAATCGAACATGACCATAATCGCCTTCATTTTTATTACTCCTTTCTGTTCTGATCATTCACATAATGTAACCAGTTACATAATATATAACAAAAGTAATATATAATGCCTTATAAATGGCGTTTATTATAATATTTATTATAATATGTAACTGGTTACATATTAGTATTATTGAGCAGAGTTGTCAATATGAAATAATGTAATAATGAATACTTTGTCGCTTTTCACTAAAAACAGACCGTCCAATTTATACAAGATGTTCGTACCTATAGAAAAAATAACAGATTGTTAAAAAAAGAGCAGTTCATATCGCCAATATATTTGCATGTATGTTATAATGTGACGGGTGATTATATGATTAGTACAATTTATGATGTGGCGAAATTAGCTGGTGTTTCAACGGCAACTGTTTCAAGAGTGCTGAATAGAACCGGCAATGTAAGCCCAGACACAGAAAAAAAAGTATATAGTGCAATGCAGATGCTCAATTTTACGCCAAATGCACTTGCACAGAATTTTGCTCATAACAAGAGTTCGATCATTGGATTTATGACCTCCATACAACGTTCGTTCCCGGACGACCCTGATGTTGATACCACTACTTCGATTTTCCACTCGGAACTTTTTCGAGGTATCAATGCGATCATGGAACGAGAAGGAATTAATTTGCTTGTGATCAATTCAAAAGATAATATGGAACATGATATCGTTACAATGTTCAAGCAAAAGAAAATTGATGGACTCATTATCGGACATTTGCCAGATGATACAGCCACATTTCGCGCTTTGATCGAATCGAAGATGCCCATTGTGTATATTGGACATATACATAATTACAATAAGGGGCTTCATGTCTATGCTGAATACAATCAGTATTTGAATACAGTACTCGAATACTTTTACCAGACGGGACACAGAAAAGTGTTCTTCATCTGTATGAGAGAGCCGGATATTTTGATTAGGGAATGGGAGGACATGGGTTTTTTTAGTCATAGAAAAATGGAAGTGATCTTTGTGTATAAAAATATGGATCAGAGGGCACTGCATGAAACTATGAAAGCAAGCTTTGGACAGCCGAATCCTCCGACTGGAATATTTTCAGAATTGATCTCCGATATTCAGCCGATCATCAGTACACTTACTTCACTAAATCTGAAAGTCCCAGAGGATGTATCCTTGGTCAGCGTTGAGCATATATTGGATCAGGGAACACAGTTTTACCCGCAACTGACAGATATTCATGTTCCTGTTGTGGAGATGGGAAAGGCCTCTATTCAGCTGCTTTTGGATTATATGAATGGAAAGATCACGCCGGAGGAGTATGATCGAGAGGTTGTGATTCATTCTCCATTGCTTATTCGAAAGAGCTCAATCTAAGGAAAGAGAATGAACAGGTAATCAGAACATTCCAGACAGCCATCCGGCAAGAACGACCTTGTCGGGGACTGTCTTTTCTTTTTATGTCCTCGTAACATAGTACACAATAATCGTAGAATAGTAGATGATATTAAACAGCGCCTCTGTTAAAGTTACATATAGTAAAAAGGAAGTCGACATGCTACACTAAAACCATTCGAACAAATGAGGATAAACTATGGTCATATTTAAAGAGACAACGGAATTAAATCCGGTTTTTCCATTTCGGATGGACCGGTTCTTATTGAAAAAAGAGAACAATACGGAGGAGTCTTTCCACTATCACGATTATTGCGAGATCACCTATGTAGAACATGGATCAGGGCAGTATTTTGTAAATGGCGTAAAGTATGAGATGAATCCGGGCGATCTGATTATATTTAATCAGGTAGAGCCGCATGGATGGATCGTCACCGGTGATGAGATGCAGGTATTGGTGGTTATGTTCGCACCGGAACTGATCTTGGATCCGACAGATATCTTAAATGCAGATTATCTGAAGCCCTTTGCAGAAAGGGGAAGTAATTTTCACAATAAGGTGGATGCCACTGATCAGAATACCGCAAGGATCTACCAGATGATGATGGAGGCTTTTGAGGAATATACAGGAGAAGAGCTGGGATTTCGCTATGTGATCAAAGCGGATACACTACGTATGCTTACTTATTTGATACGCTATTATCAAAATACCAAAGATTCTCTATCGCAGCGAGAAAGTCTTACAGATAAGAAGAAGGCGATGAAGCGTCTTGAAGAGGCATTTCATTATATCAATGCCCATTTTTCAGAAAAAATAACCTTAGAGGAAGTGGCCAATCTGGTATACATGAGCCCGAATTACTTCAGCGGCTATTTTCGAAAAGTGACAAATAAGACCTTCAGTGAATATGTAACAAAGCTCAGATTGAAAAAAGCTTCGGATCTCGCCCAGGCCACAGATATGAGTATGTCTGCCATCGCCATGGAATGCGGATTTCGAAATATGTCTAATTTTTACCGCCTATATAAAAAGCACATTGGGGAACTTCCGAACAAAAAGAAATAAGGACATCAGAATAGTCCAAGGCTAAAGGAGAAAGAGAAAATGGGGTTTGCAGTACAATTTTTAACAGATGGGGCTTTACTGATCGCAGATCAGTTTCAGATGAAATTACAGCCGGTCACAGATACGATCATTCGCTGTATCTACAGCAGAGAAGAGATCAAAGAGCAGGAGTCCATGCTTCGAGAAAAAAGAGAAGCGCAGACTGTGAACTTTGATAGTTTAGAAACAGACTCACATGTCATTCTAAAGACTTCCCGTGTCACCGTTTCAGCCGATAAAAAAAGCGGAATTCTCACATGGAAGGACAGTAGCACCGGTGCAGTCCTGCTGCAGGAGGGACAAAAAGAATTTGCCCTGACTGATGTAAAAAAATATACCACGGATGGAGAGGAACCCATTATTGACCGTGTCAAGACTGTGGATGGAGAGCGGAATTTCATCAAGAATCTGCGCGAATATATCGATCATCAGGCATACCGCGGAAAGTTGCATTTTGAATTCAAAGCAGAAGAAGGAATCTATGGACTTGGTCAGGCAGAAGAGGGAATCTATAACTACAGACACCATAACCAGTATCTCTATCAGCATAATATGCGGATTCCAATGCCAATGTTCGTTTCTTCTGAAGGCTATGGTATGTTCTTCGATACCTGCTCATTGATGACATTTGAAGATGATCACAATGGAAGCTATCTCTTTTTTGACACGATTCCTTATCTTGATTATTATATGGTCTGTGGAACTGACATGGATGAGATCGTCGCAGGGTTCCGCTATCTGACTGGGGATGCTGCAATGCTGCCAAAATGGGCATATGGATACATTCAGTCCAAAGAGCAGTATTATACCGCCAAAGAGCTGGCTGATGTGGTCAGGGAATATAGAACAAGAGAAGTTCCCCTCGACTGTGTGGTTCAGGACTGGAACACCTGGGAGCCGGGAAACTGGGGCGAAAAATGCCTTGATCCGGCACGGTATGGTGATCTGAGGGAACAGATGGATCAGATACATGACATGCATGCTCATGCCATGGTATCCGTATGGCCAAATATGAATACCGGAGGGAAAAACCACACAGAATTTTTAAATGCAGGCTTCCTGCTGAATGATCTTTCCACCTACAATGCTTTTTCCAAAGAGGCGAGAGAGATGTATTTTAATCAGGCCAAAAAAGAACTGTTTGACGGTGGATTTGACAGCTGGTGGTGCGATTCTACAGAGCCATTCTCCGGTCCGGACTGGGGTGGAGAGATCAAAAGAGAACCATGGGAACGCTTTGAACTGGTAGGCCAAGAACACAAAAAATTCCTGGAACCAGAGCTGGCAAATGGCTTTGCTCTGATGCATGCCAAGGGGATGTTTGAGAACCAGCGTAAAGCGACAGAGGATATACGTGTTCTGAATCTGACTCGTTCCGGTTATGCCTCAGGTCAAAAATATGGAGCCATGCTCTGGTCGGGAGATATCTCTGCTTCCTGGCAGACTATGAAGGATCAGATTGCAGAAGGACTGAATATGGGACTTTCCGGCTATCCTTACTGGACACTGGATATTGGAGGATTTTTTACAGTCGGGGAAAAGTGGCAGAACAGAGGCTGCAGCTGCAGTGGTGATCCAACACCCAAGTGGTTCTGGAAAGCAGCCTATGATGAGGGCGTAAAAGATAGAGGCTATAAAGAACTGTATGTCCGCTGGCTCCAGTTCGGAACCTTTTTACCAATGTTTCGTTCACATGGTACAGATACTCCAAGAGAGATCTGGAACTTTGGAGAAAAGGGTGAAATATTCTATGATACCATAGAGAAGTTCATCAAGCTGAGATACCGACTGATGCCATACATCTATTCGCTGGCTGGAGAAGTCAGACTGGAACAGGGAACGATCATGCGAAGTCTGATGTTCGATTTTGCAGCTGATAAAAAGGTCAGGGATATCGGTAACGAGTTTATGTTCGGTGAAAATATACTTGTCTGCCCAGTTACAGAACCAATGTACTTTGAAGCAGGGAATATTGAATTAGAAGATACAGATAAGACATGGAGCTGCTATCTTCCGGCAGGAACACAGTGGATCGATTACTGGAGCGGGGAACGTTTTGAGGGCGGTCAAACGATAAAAGCAGATGCACCTCTTTCAAAAATGCCGCTGTTCATCAAAGCTGGAAGCATACTTCCAATGCAGGAAGGGCTGCAGTATGCAGACGAGGAGGCGAATGCACCACTTCAGATCCATGTATATTCTGGTGCTGATGCAGACTTCACACTTTATGAAGATGAAGGCAATAATTACAATTATGAGAAGGGTGCCTATGCCACCACTAAGATACACTGGTCAGAAAAAGAACAAAAGCTGACAGTGGAACCACGTGTTGGAAGCTTTCATGGAATGAAAAATACCTTTGATTATGAGGTATATGTGGATGGACGGAAAATCTAAGTCATAGAAATATTTGATAATTCTTTCCTTTTTTGCTAAAGTAGATTCATAAGTATGGTGATATGATAGATGTCAGAAGTAAATAATGAACTGATTCAGTATTGCTGGAAGATTAGAGAGATTATTTGTTCAATAATATTTTTGGTTCTGTTATTATAGAATATCGATTATCATCATAAATATAATGCTGAAAAGTAGTTGATGTGGCGAAGCACTTTGGCTCAGTTTTTGAAAAGGAGAATTCATGAAAAAAACTATTAAATAGTTCCCCACTTATTTTATTAGTATTTCCTCTGTTATTCTGTCCGCTTCCTTGGTATCAAAACGTACTAATTCCAGACACTGCAAATCCTGAAATTTATTCTTTGGGGTTCATTAATGGATTTAATGCATTGGCAATGGAACACTATCGCTTGTTCCTTATCTATTTCCTTTGTATTATTATCCAAGTGCTCTCTTTATTAAAAAAACACTATCTTTTTCCGATTTTGTGTAATTTCATTTTATTGATAGCCCTCACTTTACTTACTTCTTATTATTACCCAATAAGCGTTATGAAATTGCATTTTTTACAAACACTGTATTTCGGATATTTTCTTTCACTATTTTTTCTGCTTTTAAATATTTTTACCAATATTTTTCTTCAAATAACTTCAAATTCAAGAAAGAAGATACCAGCTATGAAAAGTCAATCCTAAATAGGCAAAAAACTTCTAGAAGGGATGAAATTTCAATGGCCAAAGGCCGAGGAAGAGGTTAACGATATTTTTACAGCAGAAGTCCTATTATAAGCCATCCTATTGCCGTTCGCGAAACTCCAGCGGACTCACACCTGTCTGCTTCTTGAAGATCCTGCTGAAATATCCCTGCTCCGGATATCCCACTGCTTCTCCGATCTGACGAACGGAGAGCTCCTGGTTATGTGAGAGCAGCTGCTGTGCTTTCTGTATCCGAATGGAGATCAGATATTTAGAGGGAGTAGATTCATATTGCTGCACAAAGATTTTAGTCAGATAGCTGGAGCTGTAGTTCAGGTTGTGGGCGATCTGATTCAGGTTGATATCAGACATATAGTTCTTTGTGAGATATTCTTTGACCAGAGCGGCAATGTCAGACGAAGACTGAGGCTGATCCGCACCGGAAAAAATGTTCAGCAGATCTGTATATTCACTTTTATATTTGTTACTTAGCTCCATCAGCGCATGATGGAGCTCTTCTTTGTCCACCGGCTTTAAAAGATAGTCACTGACATGGTATTTTAAGGCTGCTTTTGCATACTCAAAATCTGAATATCCACTGGTTATGATAAAATCAGTATTCGGATAATAGGTAGACACCTTTTGGATCAGCTCGAGTCCATCCATGACTGGCATCTTGATATCCGTGATCAGCAGATCCGGCGCAAGTGCCTCGATCAGCTCATATGCCTGAAGTCCTGTCTGAGCAGAACCAATGACTTCGAATTCCGTATCGGATTCATTTATTTTTTTGATCAGATTATTTAGTAAAAGTACTTCATCCTCTGCTACAACTACCGTATATTTCATAGATACCCCCAATGATTTCCTGTTTTGATTTTATTCCGGAATAGATCAGCCATTTTCAAGAAGTAGTCCGATCGAGACGATTCCATGTCCATCGACTGTGTTGCCGATTTCAAAAAGTGCACGGTTCTTTGCAATCAGCTTCCATCTCCCATATACATTTGCAATTCCCAGACCATCAATTCCCAGTTCGGGCATTCCCTCATTTTTGTTGATTTTCTTCATCTGCACATGGATCTGCTCAATTGCCTCCTGGCTAAATCCCGTTCCGGAATCTATGACTTCAAGCATCCATCGATCCTTATACTTTTTGCCTCGAACCTGAATATTCCAGGGTGGAATACAGTCAGTTCCATATTTTAAAGCGTTCTCAACGATTGGCTGAATCAAAAGCTTTGGTATTTTACGATCGAGAAGATCATCATCCACATCAAAGGAATACGTCAGACTATCCTGATATCTTACCTTCATACAATACAGATACTTTTCTACATAGTCGAATTCCGTTTTTATGGTTACCAGGGTAGAAGAGCTGTCTGTGATATATCGCATGATGCTGGACAGGTTCTTACATAAGAGCACGATATCGTCATTTTGTTCGTTCTCGGCAAGAATCATGATGCTGGATAGTGTATTGTAATAAAAATGCGGATTCGTCTGGGACTGCAGGGCCAGTGTTCTGGAACGGATTTCCTGCTGCCTGGTGTCGATCAGTTCATTCATTGAACTTTTCAGATTGCTGCTCATATGCTCGAATGCTGTGTAGAGTTCTGCAAGCTCATCATATTTAGGGTCATAATTTTCTTCCTGATATTCACCGAATGTTGCCAGCTCCAGTCTCTGGAACCTATGCTTTAAATGTTTGATCGGTACGATCATAGTACGGGAAAGATAGAGCGAAGCAAATACGGCAACGATCAGTAAAACACATACCACCAGGGCGATGGTCGAAAGGAGACGGTTTACCGGTGCAAGGATCACGGCTTCTGACTGCACACTGATGAAAGTCCAGCCGCTGTAGTCAGAGACGGTCACCGCAAAGTGCTGTCGTTCTCCAGTGTCTGGATCAATAAATATATGATCCTCTGCAGAAGAAGATGCCAGTGCGAAATATTTGGCCGCTGATTTTTTCTCCTCTTCGGTCAGATCATAAGGATATGCAAGGGAACCTGATTGATGAAAGACGTAGACTGAAGCAGGTGTCTCTTCTGTTTTGCTGTAGGTACGAATGGATTTAAATACCGTTTTACAACGCTTGACCGTTTCGATAGCTCCGACAGTCCTGCCATAGGGGTTGTTGTAGGTGCGGTAGAGTGATACGAACCATTCCGAACTTTTTACAGCCTTGGAATAAATCAGTGTTTCATAAGGTACACTGATCAGTTTGATTCCTCCTAATGACTTCGTCTCATCCATCCAGCTCAGCGTGTCGGTATCAACAGATGACATGCCTGTGGAGATTCCGACTCGCATGACATTTCCTTCAAAATCATACAGATTGATTTGATCGGCTTTGATATTGGAACCATTTATCGTGACAAAAAGATCTGCAACGTCTTTGGTCAGACTCTGAGTCAGATTCAGATCGAATGCTGAATTGAGCTTATTGGCCATAAGACTGCTGTAATTGATATTGGCAGAAGTATCATCGAGATCCTTGATCACTGCATCGATGGATATCTGAAATGAATCATTGAGTGAATTCAGAGAATCCATTTCATTTTCGATCAAAATCTCTGACACATATTTATAGAAGAATCCAGCGAACAGCACAAGGATACATCCGGCAAGTATCAGGTATCCATAAAGAAGCCTGTGCTGAAGCTTGACATGTTTTTTTTGCTTTGTATTTTTTGGCATAATAAGACTCCTGAAACAATGAAAATCACCATAGAAGTATTAAAAAGTATAGCATTTTGCATGAAAAAAGACAAATTATAAACAGAGCAGAAGGTCTAATTTGGAAAAGAAAATAAAAAATCGTAAGAAAGTATATAGAATTTGTGAAAAAAGTGCAAAGTGGTGTGAGAAAAAGTGCATGGCAAACAGAGCCTGATTCTGATAATCTTAAACTACAATTAACCGATATGGGGTTATATCGAAAATAATAGGAGGGTTCTATGAAGAAAAAAGTATTGTCAATCATGTTAACAGCATTTATGACAGCAGCAGTGCTCGCAGGCTGTGGAAGCAGCAGCACAGACAGCACAACAGACAGCAGCACAAGTGAAAGTGCAGATGCAGGCACAGAGACTGCTGACGCATCCACAGAAGAGGCATCCGCTGATTTTGCAGGTGAGGAATTAAGTATTCTCGTATCTGCGGGATGGATGGATAACCGCTATGATACAACAATCGCAAGATTTGAAGAGACTTATGATGTAACAGTGGATCTGCAGACAATTCCAGCAGATCAGTACAGTGATATTTTGCAGTCAAAACTGTCTACAGGAACAAATGCTGATATCTTCTGGATACAGTCCAATCCTTTTGCAATTGATTCAGTTATCGTTGATCCAGAACAGTACTGTATCGATTTTACAGGAGCAGAATGGCAGTCAGTTATGCCAGAAGCAAGATGGGCTTCTTGTATGAGCGGGGACAAATTATACGGACTGCAGATCTGGCATAATTCACCTGAATATGTTATGGTCTACAACAAATCTTTATTTGATGAAATGGGACTAGCAGTACCAACAACATATGAAGAATTTAAAACACTTTGCGCAACACTTTCAGATGCTGGAATCACACCTTGGTTCGTTCCTGGTGCAGATGGATGGCAGCATCAGCTTTCTTTCTTCCAGATCGGTGGAGTTTACGAGGAAGCTACACCTGGACTGTATGACGGTCTGAACGATAATTCAAAGACCTTTGCTGGCGATGCAAAAATGACAGAAGTATTGAACCAGTTCAAAGAATTATCTGATCTTGGTTACCTTGGAGAAGACTGGATCGGTACAGATTCTTCTAATATGGCAAATGAATTTGGCGACAGAACCATCGGAATGGCTATGGCAAACTCAAGCTACATCCAGCAGATCAAAGATGACTCAGGATCAGAAGATGAATATGGTTTGTTCCTTCTGCCACTTGGCGATAACACCTGGTATCCTACAAATCCAGCTGGTCCTACCATGTTTGGATATAAAGGAACTACACACGAAGAACTTGTAAAGACATTCTTTGAATTCGTAACTACAACCGAGAGTTTACAGGAGATCCTCGATAACTCACCAAACTATACAAATCTGGATGTTACAGATGAAAATCTGGTTCAGCACTGGCTGCCAGAAGAAGAAGCTTTTGTAGCAACAGTAGATCCTTCAAAAATGACAACCTCTGTATTGCAGACAGGTACAAAATATACGAATGATTACTGGATGGATTTTGGTGCAGACATGGTAGCATTCTGCCAGGGAACCATAACAGTGGATGAAGTACTTGCAAATATGGATACAAATCGTGCAGAAGCAGCGAAAACTGCAGCAGATGCAAATTGGCAGTAATTCAATAAAAATATAGTAGTTGATCAGTTTTTAGGAGGCAGAGTGTGAACAAGAAAAAAATATATCCACAGTGGTTTTTGATCTTACCACTTGCATTTTATGTCATTTTCTTCCTATTTCCAAGTTTGCTTGGTATTGTGTACTCATTTACAGACTGGAATGCTAGAAGTACATTAAATGGTTTGAATTTTGTGGGATTAGAGAACTATAAGGAAATATTCACATCGGATAAAGACTATGCATTTGGTATCTATAACACATTAAAATTTACGATTGTTTCCAATATAGTGAAGCTGGTACCAGCGTTCTTCCTTGCAATTTTATTGCAGAAGGGAATTAAAGGTCAGGGATTTTTCAGAACCTTGTTCTATCTGCCTTCCATTTTACCGTTTGTTATTATTGGTATTATATTCAAATCCGTTCTTAGCTACAACACCGGATTGCTAAATGTAACATTAGATTTCCTGCATATGGGATTTCTAAAACAAAAATGGCTTTCTGATCTCGATATTGTATGGAAATCCATCTATGGCGTGGATGCCTGGCGTGGTATCGGTTATGTCATGACGATCTTTCTGGCTGGACTGAACACGATTCCGACTTCTTATTATGAAGCAGCGGATATCGACGGAGCAGGCTTCTGGCAAAAAGTCAGATACGTAACACTACCAATGATGTCTGGAGCAATCATGATCAACTTGGTTTTCGGTATCACGTACGGTTTAAAGGTATTTGATATTGTATACGTTCTGACGAATGGTGGTCCGGGTCATGCGACAGAAGTTATGACGACTTACGCATTCCAACTCTACTCGAATGGACAGTATGGTATGTCAACAGCCATGAATGCAATTCTCCTGGTGGTATCGGCACTCGCAGGTATCATGGTCGTAAAAGTAATGAGCAGACAGGAGGTACAGCAGTAGTATGGATGCAAAAAAAGTAATCGTAAGTATATTAAAGCATGCACTGTGTGTCATTCTCGGATTGATCGTGCTGCTGCCGCTCTACATGGTTTTGATCAACTCCTTCAAGACGAAGGGGGAGGCAGCCAGAATGAATTTAAAGCTGCCAACAGAATGGGTATTTTCCAATTATCCGGAAGTTATAGAAAAAGCAAAACTGGTACAGGGATTTTCAAACAGCTTGATTTATGCACTGTTGGCCACCGGAATAGGGGTGATCATCTGTGCGATGGCAGCATTCATCATGTGCAGGAAAAGAACGAAAGTCAATAACTTTTTATATTTCTTCGTTCTTTGCGGACTATTTTTTCCAATCAACTATGTTACTTTGGTAAGAGTGCTGCAGGTCTTTCACTTGACCAATACCAGAATCGGAATAATCGTCACATTTTTAAGTGCCATGATTCCTTTCTGTGTATTCACAATCAGGAACTTTGTATTATCAGTACCGGTCGAGATGGATGAAGCAGCAGTCATTGATGGAATCGGTCCGGTGGGGCTGTTCTTCAAGATCATTATGCCGTTATTAAAACCGACTCTGGTGACTTGTTTTATTCTTCAGTTCATGGGAGTATGGAGTGACTTCCTGACACCACTGTATCTGTCAAGTTCAAGCAAACTGTTTCCAATGACAATGGCTGTATATCAGTTCTTTGGCAGAAATACAAATAACTGGCAGTATATTTTTGCAGATATTGTCCTGACTTGTATACCAGTCATCATTGTCTATATGATCGGTCAAAGATACATCGTTGGTGGTCTGACATCAGGTGCAGTGAAAGAGTAGGAATCACAATCCTAAATATAGTAAGTAAGAATGAAAAAAGATATAAAAAATAGAATAAGAGGAAATGACTATGAAAAATCTCAGGTTGAGACAGAACACGCCGGCGAATAGATGGGGTGAAGCGTATCCACTTGGCAATGGTCACATGGGAGCCATGGTATTTGGCTCCTTTCCTAATGAAGAAATTATTTTCTCCGAGAATACATTCTATTCCGGAGAACGAAGCAGGAATCATAACCAGCCGCATGCAGCCGAAGCTTTTGAGCGCATGCGGCTTGCTTCGCTTCAAGGGGATCATAAGAAAGTCAAGGAAGAAGCAGACAGTTTTATCGGTGTAAGAGAAAATTATGGGACAAATCTCCCAGTCGGAAAAATGAAAATCAGATATCTGAAGCAGAATTCGGATTCCAAAGTTACAAGAAATTTGAATTTAAGGACAGGAATCGTGACAAACAAAAGATCCGGACTCGTGGAAAAGATGTTTACCTCCAGTCCCGATCGCTTGTTTGCAATGGAGATAAAAAGTGAGGAATCCCAGGATTATAGTATTACATGGGAATCTATGAATCATACAGGAACCCATTATAGTGAGGGCAATAAGATCACATTGAAGGAATATGCCTATGAAACGATGCATTGTGATAAAAATTGCGGTACGATGCTGGATGGACTGATCGTTGTCAGCTCTGATGGTGAGCTTGAGGCTGTGGATGGAAATATGTTTGTGAGAAATGCAAAATGCTCCACAATACGTGTATTTTTTGCAACAGATTTTATCTATGATGAAAAAAATGCGAATCAGCAGCTGGAATATGAAGCTGGTCAATTGGCTGTGAAGCAGCAATATGAACGGACATCAGGCTTCAGCTTCAAGGAACTCAAAGAAAGACACAAAAGGGATTTTGTTCCACTTATGGAGAAGACGTTACTTCAGTTCGAGCAAAAGTCGGAAGAAACCTATCTGTTGGAGACTTCTTTTGCCTATGGAAAATATCTCCTGCTGTCTTCTTCCAGGAAGGATTCCATACTGCCTGCTCATCTGCAGGGCATTTGGAACGATAGTGTTGCATGCAATATTGGCTGGACCTGCGATATGCATCTGGATATCAATACACAGATGAACTATTGGATCAGTGGTGCAATGGGGATGCTGGATTCACAAAGACCGCTGTATCGATGGATGGAGAAGTCGTTGATTCCAAATGGCAGAGAATGTGCAAAGCTATCCTATGGAAGACCGGGCTGGGTCGCTGAACTGGTTTCCAATGCATGGGGATTTGCAGCGCCCTACTGGGCTTCCCCCATCGCTCCTTGTCCGACTGGTGGGTTGTGGCTTTTTATGCAATACTGGGAGGAGTATTTATATACTGGAGAGAAAACATTCCTGAAGGAAGAAGTATTCCCTCTTCTTGAGGAAATGGTTCGATTTTTTACCGCTTATGTGTATCAGAGGGAAGATGGGATCTATACAAGTGGACCATCTATTTCCCCGGAAAACTCATTTCTTTGGGAAGGAGAGACCTTTCAGATCAGCATGGGATGCACTTATGAGATCATTATGATCCGAGAACTGTTCCAGATCTACCTGAAGGCAGCAGAAGAATTGTCGGACAGTGAAGTGTCTGACCCTGCAATGATAAAAGCTGTTGCAGGAATACTCCCAAAGCTTCTGCCATATAGAATACGTGAGGATGGAACACTGGCTGAATATGATACAGATTTCATTATTCCAGATCGGCAGCACCGACATACAAGTCA
This sequence comes from Lachnospiraceae bacterium, assembly GCA_047974745.1. Classification (GTDB taxonomy): domain Bacteria; phylum Bacillota; class Clostridia; order Lachnospirales; family Lachnospiraceae; genus JBKECO01. The sequence continues at coordinate 30,743 of JBKECO010000006.1, read as the reverse complement.
CTTGCTGGGTCTGTTCCCATTTGCACAGATCACACCTGATAAAACACCTGAACTTGCCGAAGCTATCGAACATACACTGATTCAGAAGCTGACACCGAAGGAGAACTGGGAAGATACTGGCTGGGCACGATCCTTGCTGCTTTTGTATGAGGCGAGATTATGGAATGGTGAGAAGGCATATGCACATGTCCAAGATATGCTTTCAAAACTAAGAGAGCCAAACGGCATGATCTATCATCCACCTACAAGAGGAGCAGGCGCATTTGATCATGTGTATGAACTGGATGGCAATACAGGGCTTACCATGGGACTTACGGAGATGCTGGTTCAAGGTCATGATGAAATGGTTCGGTTCCTTCCGGCAATTCCCAGGAGTTTTCCGGATGGCAGATTGGTGGTGTACGTAAAAGGTGGGCTGAAGGCAGATGTTTCCTGGAAAGATCAAAAGGTAAGGGAGCTGTCCATCTGGTCAGGGAGAAAACAAAGCAGGAAGCTGTTTTTCAATGGAGAGGAGCAGCAGGTACAGCTTTTACCGGGCTGGACGAAAATCCGTGTGATACAGAGCGGCTCGTGATTTTGAAATAACTTTCCGTGCGTTTTCGTATTCGACATGTTATAATAGTCCCATCAGCGAAATTCAGGAAGATATGGAGAAGCAGAATGAATCAGGAAGCGCAAAGAACAGAAGAACTCATGAAACAGTATAAGGCAGATCCTTCCAAAGAAAATCTGCGGCTATTGATCGATCAGGCGAGAAGAACAGTGTTTCTTGTTCCAGCCTTGGTACAGTCAGAAGAGGATAGAAAGTTGATACAGGCACAGTCTAAACAGAATCCCGGAGCGCAGTTCAAGCTGCCGGAACATATAAAACCTGCACCAACGATCATAAAGAATAAAGAGGGACTCACCTTTCTGGCCATCTATACATCAGCACCACAGATACCAAAGGAACCCAAGTCGGATATCATGATGAATATGCCATTTCGAGGAGCTTATTTATTGGCATTGAACGAGAAGATGAACATCAGTGGAATCGTATTGAATCCTTTTTCAGAAAATCTGTTATTTAATAAGGACCTTCTGACTGCGATCCGCAAAGAGGAAGAGGCTGTTGAAGCAGGGAAACAGCAGATCAATCAGACCCAGATGACACCTCAGCAGATTCAGGTCATGCTGAGACAGAAAGCGGAATTCAGTGAGATACCAAGACGTCTTTTTGATGAAAACTCAAATTTCATGGAAGAACTGAAGACGAAGAAGGGGAGATTTATCCATGAGATCTATCAATCGGTTTTCACAGATGGTAAGCTTTGTCCTTATCAGGAGTCAGAATTCGATCTGATGTCACTTAATATTTCCGAACAGCTGCAGCTGACTGTTGTGGATCTGCCTGAAATCAAAACAGCAGCTTTGCTTTGTTACCGAATCTATATTACCAACAACCCTGTCTCAGGAGAAGTGCATTATTTTACCATTGAAAAGGGCAGAGATAAGGGAGAGCTGAACCTGGGAAGTGTGGATTCTGAGGGCAGACATACCGTGTATGGACCGGCTCCGGTAGAAGGCGCAGAGATTTCCAGAATCATGGAACTGATACAGAATGAGCAGAACCAGGTGGATTAGCTTATAAGAAGGATAAGGTGAAGAAATACAATGTATGATTTTCAAAAGACAGTGCTGATTAAGGCAAAACCAACTACAACGAATCTGGTGATCCGCTACATTCTTCTAGGCTTGACGATTGCAGCGGCAGCTGGCACAGTATTGATTCCGGGACTTTTTTTTCTTCCATTTGCTGTACTTGCTGTACTGCTCTGGATCGTATGGCTGCATTCCGGAATTGAATATGAATATTTTTATTTTGATGGGGATCTGACGATCGACAGAATTACAGATAAGAGACGTCGTAAGAAGGTGTATACTCTGCGTATGGATGATGTGATCGAGATGATACCGGCATCAGATCCAAGGATGTTCAATCTGGAAAAGGATCCGCAGCTTTCCAAAAAGGATGTATCCAGCGGAATGGAAAATGGAAAAAAATATGTGATTCATGTAAATCAGTCAGGGAATAAGAAGCTGATCTTTTTCGAGCCAGATGAAGAGATGCTTACGAAAATCAGAGAGAAATATCCGCAAAAGGTAAAGCTCTAATGTTACGAAGTCCACGCAGTTACATGTGTGGGCTTCGTTTTATCAATGGTTGGAAGGGAATTTGAAATGCCTGATAAACAAACAATGTCTAGCAACAGAGAGAATCCGATCGCTGTATTTGATTCTGGAGTGGGTGGAATCAGTGTCCTGAAGGCACTTGTCGAACTTATGCCGAATGAGAACTATATTTATTTTGGAGATTCAGAGAATGCGCCATATGGAACGAAGAGTCTAGATGAGGTGAGAGAGCTGACACTGCAGCATACAAATTCACTGATCCAGAAAGGTGCAAAAGCAATTGTGATCGCCTGCAATACGGCTACAAGTGCGGCGATCGAGCTGCTGAGGGATCAGTATCAGCTGCCGGTCATAGGAATCGAACCGGCACTCAAACCTGCAGTGGAGGCAGGAGATGGCAGCAGAATTCTGGTACTGGCAACACCGATGACTTTACGTGAGCAAAAATTTGCGACTCTTATGCAAAGTTATCAGGATCAGGCTGTAATCACCAGCATTCCAAGTCCCGAACTGGTGGAGTTCATTGAACGGGGAGAGCTGAATTCCGATCGGCTGCATCAATATCTGGAGTCTTTATTTTCGCCTTATTCCAGGGAACAGATCGGAAGTGTCGTTCTCGGTTGCACACATTTTCCTTTTGCAAAAAAGGCGATCCGAAAGGTTCTGGGTGATGTTCCTCTTTATGATGGCGGGGCAGGAACTGCAAGAGAGACCCAGCGCAGACTAAAGATAACTGATATGTTAAACACTTCACTGGTTCATGGAGAAGTGCAGATCTTTAACAGCCTTCCAGGCAATGACAAGTGCCGCCTTTGTGGGCAACTTTTGATTTCATCTTGCAACTGAAAGGATAAATAGCTATCATATAAGTAGTGTGTTTGTTTTTACAGGGGGAAAATCATGGAATCTTATGAGTTTTTAGTATATCTTGCAGTTATTTTAATCTCAACAAAAGTATTTGGTATTTTTTCAAGAAGAGTACATATGCCGGCTGTTGTCGGGGCTTTGACTGCGGGAATCATTCTTGGACCATCTGTGCTGAATCTGATATCGTTAGAAGGGGATAACGGTATTTTTTTATATAATATGGCTGAGCTAGGAGTCATTCTCCTCATGTTCAATGCAGGTCTGGAGACAGATTTAAAGGAACTGAAGAAGAATGGAAAAGCTTCTGCTATTATAGCATGCCTTGGGGTGCTGCTGCCTCTGATCGGTGGATTTGGTGTCTATCTGTTATTTTTCTCAAAAGGAGATCTGTCCACGTTACAGATCATGAGAGGAATTTTTATCGGTGTTGTACTGACGGCTACATCAGTTAGTATTACGGTGGAGACACTTCGTGAACTTGGAAAGTTCAGGGGAAAGGTAGGCTGTACAATTCTAGGTGCTGCTATTATTGATGACATTCTAGGTATTATAGTCCTGACGATCGTGACGAGTATGCAGGGATCGGAGACACACCCTGCCTTTGTAATGATGAAAATATTTGTTTATTTTATATTTATGGCAATGGTTGCATTTATCGTTTCGAGATTTCGACATATCATTGAGATGGAGGATAACAAAAGGCGTACCGTTATTTTGGCGGTTTCTTTCTGCTTTATCCTTGCGTTTTTATCAGAAGAATTTTTTGAAATTGCTGATATCACCGGAGCTTATTTTGCCGGGCTGATGCTATGCAATATGAAGGTCAGTGCCTATATCAAGCGAAGAGTTGAGATTCCATCCTATTTGATCTTTTCGCCGATCTTTTTTGCCAGCATTGGTTTTAAAACATCCCTGAGTGGAATGTCACCCTATATGATCTTGTTTTCACTGGCACTTCTGATCGTTGCCATTCTAACAAAAGTTCTGGGCTGTGGTGCTGGAGCGAGGATCTGCGGCTACAGAAAAAGACATGCCCTTGAAGTTGGAGTTGGAATGATTTCAAGAGGTGAGGTGGCGCTGATCGTTGCGCAAAAGGGCTACAGCTATGGTCTGCTGAGTGATTCCCTTTTTGCACCCATCGTATTTGTGGTTATTGTAACTACACTGCTTACACCGATCCTGTTGAAAATCGTTATGAAGAAGGATCCCTATCATGATGATGTTACTGAGAACCAAAAGGCTACACTGTAAAAGGAAAGGAATAAATTCCGGCCGCAACGCATAGGAGATAGAGCAGGAACAAGTGTACAGGATAAAACAGGTAAAAAACATATTTCAAGGACAGACCGCGTTCGCCATTATAGAATTTCACTGCAATGACAGACAGAAATCCAGAAATCTCAAATAAGGACATGACAGTCAGACAGATATTGGCAGTGATCATTGCGATGACCTTCTGGCTTCTCAAAAAGTATATAACAGCGATCGTCATTACACCAAAGGCACTATAGTCTGTTTTCATGACACCTGCTAATAGCATAAAGGGTATTAGAACACCGATATTGCTCACTGCGCTGGCCATATGACTCAGACTCAGCTTTTTCTCGATGTACTGCATAGCATAGATCGCAGCCAGCCCGAGGAAAAGTGTAAAATATACATTCTGATGACTCCAGTCAAAGAGCTCACCGGAAAATGCAAGGTCGAAGGGAAACTCAGAAATCAAAGCGAATAAGAACAGGCGAATGCCGTATTTATAGGGATTCCTGGTATGTATAAAGCCTTCAACAAGTAGAAAACAAAAGATGGGGAAAGCGATCCTGCCAATCAGTCGCATAATAGTATAGAGAAGATAAAGTTGATTTAATACAGAAGGATCTGGTGATTCGGAGGCTGCATATAGTGTCAGATAACCATTCAAAAAGGAAGCTGCGATATGATCGATCAGCATGGTGAAAATGGCTATCAGCTTCAGAGTGCTCCCTGGAATTCCAGCCTTTTTTGGGGCATATTCAATGGAATTGCTTGTGTTATTTTGCGTAAAGTCTGTCATGAAATATTCCTTTCATTGTGGGGCGTGCCATAAAGTATTACTGCCACCTCATTGTGGGGCGTGCCATAAAGTGTTACTACCACTTACATGCAAGCATGACGTGGCGAAACACTTTTGGCACTGTAATCAAATGTATTATAACGAAAACAAAGTCAGATGACAATCATCTGACAACAGGAGGTAAAAATGGAAGATAAACATTATGCCGTATTGATCGATTCGGATAACGTGTCAGCAAAATATATTGCTGCGATCCTCGATGAGATGACGAAGTATGGTGTTGTAACATATAAACGAATCTATGGAGACTGGACAAGCAATCAGGCATCAAAATGGAGAGAGGAGCTTCTGGGGCATTCAATCACTCCTATTCAGCAGTTCAGCAATACCGTAGGAAAAAATGCAACGGACTCAGCGTTGATCATAGATGCGATGGATATCTTGTATACCGGACATCTTGATGGATTCTGTCTTGTATCCAGCGATGGAGATTTTACAAGGCTGGCCACGCGACTGAGGGAGTCGGGGATGGATGTCATTGGAATGGGCGAAACGAAAACACCAAAGTCTTTTAAGGCAGCCTGCTCAATTTTTACAAATCTGGAAATTTTGCTGGAAACAGGAAATGAAGACGAAGTCAAAGAAAATATTTCTTCCAAAAAAATAGAAGAAGCCATTGCAGAACTGGTGCTCGCAAATGAGAACAGCGGAAGGAAAACAGGATTAGGGGAAGTGGGAAGCTCTCTGGTAAAGAAATATTCTGATTTTGATGTCAGAAATTATGGATATAGCTCTCTGTCCAAATTTCTTGAGGAAATGGATTCCTTTGTTCTGACAAAGATCGAAAATTCTTATTATGTAAGTCTGAAACAGAATGCACTCCCTATGGAAGATCTTCAAAAATTCATTGTAAATGAAGTGAAGTCCTGCGCTAGCAAGGGAATAGACCTAGGACTTTTAGGACAGCACCTTCATAATCGTTATCCGAATTTCAAAGTGCAGGAGTATGGATATTCCTCATGGCAGAAGTTGGTGTCCAGTATTGTAGGACTTTTGATCGTGACTCAGGGGAATACAAAGCGGGTTCATATCAATGACAAAACGGAGCCTGCATCTGCCGTAACGGAAAAACGATCTCACGGTACATCAAAAAAAGGAAAGAAGTAGGGGGTCGAGAAAATATGTATATGGATTGTGATAACTGTATGTACAATGCATATGATGAGGAGATGGAGGAATACTTTTGTTCTGTCAGTCTGGATGAGGATGAGATGGCCAGATTTTTAGATTCCACATATAAAAGCTGCCCATACTTTAAGAATGGGGATGAATATCTGGTGGTAAAGCACCAGATGTAACAAATAGAATAGCAAAAAAAGGAAGGAGCAGGCTTCTGCTCCTTCCTTTTGTTCTTAATGTAAATTATAGTGATAGCTGGCGTATCGCAGCATCAATAAAGCCTTTAAAGAGTGGGTGTGGTCTGTTCGGTCGGGACTTCAGCTCAGGATGAGCCTGTGTCGCAAGGAACCACGGGTGCTCTGGATTTTCAATCATTTCAACGATTCTGCCATCAGGTGAGATACCACAAAGACGCAGTCCTTTTTGTGTCAGTATCGATCTGAAATCATTATTCACTTCATATCTGTGACGATGTCTTTCGTGTATCAGTTCTGCACCATATAGCTCCTGAGCTTTGGAACCTTTTTCCAAAGCACAAGGGTAGGAACCGAGCCGAAGTGTACCGCCAATATCCTCCACACCGTCCTGATCTGGCATCAGTGAGATGACAGGGTGCGTTGTCTGCGGATCCAGTTCGATGCTGTGTGCATCATGAAAACCACAAACGCTGCGTGCGAATTCAATGATCGCAACTTGCATTCCAAGACAAAGACCCAGATAAGGGATTTTGTTCACTCGGGAATATTTCGCAGCTGTGATCATACCCTCTACGCCTCGATCTCCGAATCCGCCAGGTACGATAATGCCATGCATATTCTTTAACATCTCAGAAACATTACTCTCAGTAAGCATCTCAGAGTCCACCCAGTTTATATTGACTGTTGCACGGCTTACAATACCACCATGCTTTAAGGCTTCTACAACAGAAATATATGCATCGTGAAGCTGTGTGTATTTTCCCACAAGAGCGATATTGACTTCTTTATCAGGATTTCGGAGATTCTCTACCATCTCCACCCAGTCAGAAAGATCTGGATCCGGGCAGGGCAGTTTCAGACAATCACATGCAACGGTCGCAAGATCTTCTTTTTCCATTGCAAGTGGTGCCTCATATAGATATTCAACGTCCAGATTTTGAAGTACATGGTGATTTGGGACATTGCAAAACAATGCAATCTTGTCCTTAAGTCCTTGATCGAGAGGGTGTTCGGACCGGCAAACAATAACATCCGGCTGAATACCCATGCCCTGAAGATCCTTTACACTTGCCTGGGTCGGCTTTGTTTTCAGTTCGCCGGAAGCTTTGATATATGGAATTAGAGTCACATGGATCAGCATAGCATTTTCACGGCCGACATCATGCTGGAATTGGCGGATCGCTTCCAGAAAAGGCTGGCTTTCGATATCGCCAACAGTACCACCCACTTCAATGATAGCGATGTGAGTTTCATCTGTAGTAAAATTTCGATAAAAACGATTTTTGATTTCGTTCGTGATGTGAGGAATGACTTGAACGGTCCCACCGCCAAAATCACCGCGTCGTTCTTTTTGCAGAACGCTCCAGTAGATCTTTCCTGTTGTAACATTGGAATTTTTAGTCAGACTTTCATCAATAAATCGCTCATAATGACCCAGATCCAGGTCAGTTTCTGCTCCATCATCTGTAACGAAAACCTCTCCGTGCTGAATTGGATTCATGGTTCCAGGGTCGATATTGATGTAAGGGTCGAATTTCTGCATTGTGACTTTGTAGCCACGAGCCTTTAATAAACGTCCAAGTGATGCAGCTGTAATACCTTTTCCAAGACCTGAAACGACACCGCCAGTGACGAATACATATTTAACAGGCATAGGGTCTCCTCCTTATTTATATGAAAATTTCATGGGTTTTATTTTTACAATAACCAAATTATTATACAACTTTAAAATCTAGAAATCCAGTACATATTAGATATTTCACTTTATTCAGGGAAACTAATTTAGAAAAACTTTAGAAAAAGAGGATAATGTCATCTTGCTTTTGAAAGTATGAACACCTATAATAATACTAAAATAGTCATATTTTTGCACTATATATTTTAGTTAAAAGAATTCAGAGACAGATCGGAGTTCTTTTGGAGGATGAAAAATGAGTAATCAGGAACCAGACAATAACAAAAATGATAATGGAAATGATAATAAAAATAATAAAAACGGTCAGATAATGCTGACCTTTATTATGGTATCCCTTGTTGCCCTCTTTGTAATGAGCCTGCTTTCCAATCAGTTCAATCAGATTGCCACGCAGAAGATATCTTATACGAAGTTTATTGAAATGGTCGAAAATGATGAGATCGAGTCGGTCAGCTTCACTGCATCACAGATCGATATCGTGCCAAAGGCCGTTGAGACGGATGAAGATGTGCCATATACTGTTACGTATTATACTGGAATGATTCCCGGAATGGATACGAGTACGGAGCTAGTTCCTTTGCTGGATGCCAATGGTGTGGAGATCAATGGGTATATTCCAGATAATACATCCACATGGATCGCAAATATACTCAGTTTTATCATTCCTATCGCTATCATCTGGATTCTCATGGGGGTTCTTATGAGAAGAATGGGAAGTGGCAGCGGAATGATGGGTGTTGGAAAGAGCAATGCAAAGGTATATGTTGAAAAGACGACCGGTGTGACATTTAAGGATGTTGCAGGTCAGGATGAAGCAAAGGATTCTCTGGTAGAGGTCGTAGATTTTCTTCATAATCCGCAAAAATATGCCCAGATCGGTGCGAAGCTGCCGAAGGGAGCCTTGCTGGTGGGACCGCCAGGAACGGGTAAGACATTATTAGCAAAAGCGGTTGCCGGAGAAGCAAAGGTGCCATTCTTTTCACTGGCGGGCTCTGATTTTGTCGAGATGTTCGTTGGCGTGGGAGCTTCCAGAGTTCGAGATCTGTTCAAAGAAGCTCAGAAACAGGCACCATGTATTATATTTATAGATGAGATCGATGCGATTGGTAAGAGCAGAGATTCGCGTTTTGGCGGAGGAAATGACGAGCGAGAGCAGACACTGAATCAGCTGCTTGCTGAGATGGATGGATTTGATACCTCCAAAGGACTTTTGATCTTAGCAGCAACGAATCGCCCAGAGGTCTTAGATAAAGCACTGCTTCGTCCAGGTCGATTCGACCGGCGAATTATAGTAGACCGTCCAGATCAAAAGGGACGCCTTGAGGTTCTCAAGGTACATGCCAAGGATGTTATGATGGATGAATCTGTGGATCTTGACGCCATTGCACTTGCAACAGCTGGTCTTGTTGGGTCAGATCTTGCAAATATGATCAATGAGGCAGCGATCAATGCAGTGAAAAATAATCGTAAATTTGTAAGTCAGGAAGACTTGTTTGAGGCATTCGAACTTGTTGCTGTTGGTGGAAAAGAGAAGAAAGACCGGGCAATGAGTGAGAAAGAAAGAAGAATCGTAGCCTATCATGAAGTGGGACATGCAATGGTAACGGCACTTCAGAAAAACACAGAGCCAGTGCAAAAGATAACGATCGTCCCAAGAACAATGGGAGCCCTTGGTTATACATTACAGACACCGGAGGAAGAGAAGTTCCTGGATACAAAAGAACAACTGCTTGCCAGGATTGTAGTATATATGGGTGGACGAGCAGCAGAAGACGTAAAATTTGGATCCATCACCAGTGGAGCTGCAAACGATATAGAGCAGGCAACAAAAATCGCAAAGGCTATGATTACCAGATTCGGTATGTCTGAGAAATTTGGTATGATGGGACTTGTAACCGTAGAAAATCAATACCTCGATGGAAGAGCTGCCATGGACTGTGCAGATGAAACAGCGGCAGAAATTGACCGTGAGGTTCTCAAGATCATAACGGACTCCTACGCTAAAGCAAAACAGATGCTTCAGGATGATAAGGAGGTTCTGGATAAAGTTTCCGAATACCTATTTGAGCATGAAACGATTACAGGTAAAGAATTCATGAAAATATTCCGTGAACTCAAGGGCATACCTGAGCCGGTCGTGCCAGTAAAACAGATTGAAAACAGCTCCGAGACAAAAGCAGAAGAAGTCGCAGCTGAAAATCAAATTGAAAACAGCCCCGAGTCTGATGTGGAAGAGGACGTGACAGAATCAAAATAGTGAGGATGTATGTTTGAGATAGAAGAAGAATTAAAGAAACTCCCGGATCAACCGGGAGTTTATCTTATGCACGATAAAAATGATACTATAATCTATATTGGAAAGGCTGTCTCTCTCACAAAGCGAGTGAGACAGTATTTTCGTGCAAGCTATAATGAAGGACTAAAGAAGATTCAGATGGTCCGTCAGATTCAGCGATTCGAATATATTATCACAGACACAGAACTGGAAGCCCTGGTACTAGAAAATAACCTGATTAAAGAGTATCAGCCAAAATACAACACGATGCTTCGTGATGATAAGACGTATCCTTATATTAAAGTGACTGTGGATGAGACTTATCCAAGAGTCGTTTTTTCCAGGATCATGAAAAAAGATAAATCAAAGTATTTCGGTCCCTATTCGAATGCCGGCGCAGTAAAAGAAACCATAGAGCTGATGAATAAATTATATGGTCTCCGGACCTGCAGCCGCGTTCTGCCAAAGGATATTGGGAAGGAGCGCCCGTGCCTGAATTACTATATCAAGCAGTGTATGGCACCTTGTCAGGGCTATATCAGTGAATCAGATTACAGAGACCGCGTGGATAAAGCAATAAAATTTCTAATGGGTGATTACAAGCAGATATTAAAGGATCTTGAGAAACAGATGTATGATGCATCTGAGCAAATGGAATTTGAGAAGGCAAAGGACTTTCGTGATCTTCTGGAAAATGTTCGAATGGTGGCTCAAAAGCAAAAGATGATCAACACAGACGGAGAAGATAAGGATGTTATTGGTCTCGCCAGTGACGATCAAGATGCAGTGGTTCAAGTGTTCTTTATAAGAAATGGAAAGCTGATCGGCAGAGAGCACTTTTATATGAAGGTAGCTTCAGAGAATTCAAGAAGTCAGATCTTATCAGCATTCATAGAGCAGTATTATTCCGGAACACCATTCATTCCTCGTCATATAATGCTGCCGGACAGCCTGACTGAGATTGGTGTCGTCTCTGAATGGCTGGCAAAAAAGAGGGGACAAAAGGTCTATCTGGATATTCCGCAAAAGGGTTCCAAGGAAAAGCTTGTCGAGCTGGCTCAAAAGAATGCAGAGCGAATTCTTGAATTAGATCGAGAGAAGCTAAAACGAGAAGAAGGTCGTACCATCGGAGCCGTCAAACAGATCGCAGAGCTGATCGGCGTGGAAAGACTCCTGCGAATCGAAGCATATGATATTTCTAATATCAGTGGATTTCAGTCAGTCGGTTCTATGATTGTATATGAAAAGGGCAGACCAGCAAGAAGTGATTATCGAAAATTTCGATTAAAGACGGTAAGTGGTCCAGATGATTATGCCTCAATGAGAGAAGTTCTGACAAGACGATTCGCACATGGTCTGGAAGAATTGCAGGAACTAAAAGAGCAGGAGCAGGATCCGAATTATGGAAGCTTTACGAAATTTCCGGATCTGATCATGATGGACGGCGGCAGAGGACAGGTCAATATTGCACTAACGGTTCTGGGGGAATTAGGAATCGATATTCCGGTCTGTGGAATGGTGAAGGACGACCATCACCGGACCAGAGGATTGTTTTACCAGAATGAGGAAATTCCGATCGATAAAAATTCAGAAGGATTCCATCTGATAACACGCATTCAGGATGAAGCGCATCGATTTGCGATCGAGTACCACAGAAGCCTTCGGACAAAGGGACAAGTCCATTCTATTTTAGATGATATCAAAGGAATTGGACCTGCCAGAAGAAAGGCACTTATGAAAAAATATGAGTCTCTCGACTCTATCAAAAAGGCGACCTTAGAAGAGCTTGCCAATACGGATGGGATGACCGAGCAGAGTGCACGATCAGTATTTGATTTCTTCCATACGCAGAACATTGGCTCTGTTGAAGCACCTTTAGATTTATGATATAATGTGATGCAGGGGTCAAAAGGGATTTTGACCCTGATATCATAATATTCAATGTATATACCTGTTTCAGACAATGGAAACCGAATTAGGAAAAGGAGCAGCATATGGTGGATGGTGTTAAAGTATCAAAGATTGTAGAATCGATGCATCTTGTGAACTTCACAAATGATCTGGATTTAGATGAACGCAGTATCGTTCTATCCGATGTAAATCGGCCCGCATTACAGCTTAGTGGCTACTTTGAGCATTTTGAACAGCACAGAGTACAGATCATCGGAATGGTAGAATATGCATATCTTCAAAGACAGACTGAAGAACGCAGGGAAGAGATCTACAGGCAGTTCTTAGGGTATGATATGCCCTGTGTAATTTTTAGCCGCGGCTTTCAGCCGGATGAGGCTTTTTTGGCAGAGGCAAATAAAAGCAAGATTCCTGTAATGGGAACAGAGCGCGGTACATCTGAATTTATGGCTGAACTGATCTATACACTGAATGAAGAACTCGCACCATGTATTACGATTCATGGAGTGCTGGTAGATGTTTACGGAGAAGGTCTGCTGATTACCGGTGAAAGTGGAATTGGTAAGAGCGAAGCTGCACTTGAGCTGATTAAACGTGGTCACCGTTTGGTAACAGATGATGTTGTGGAGATCCGAAAAGTGAATGAACATACCCTTATGGGCACTTCACCGGATATAACAAGATACTTTATCGAGCTGCGAGGAATTGGAATCCTGGATGTTAAGACCTTGTTCGGAGTGGAAAGCGTTAAAGTAAATCAAAAAATCGATTTCGTTATAAAACTAGAAGACTGGAAAAAAGAGAACGACTATGACAGATTAGGTCTCGAGGAAGAACATATCGAGTATTTAGGCAGTAAAGTGGTTTGCTATTCTCTGCCAATTCGTCCGGGCCGTAATCTGGCAGTGATCTGTGAAGCAGCAGCCATCAACCATAGACAGAAGAAGATGGGCTACAATGCAGCTCACGAATTATATCGCAGAGTTCAGGCTAATCTCAATAAAAATGAAGAATAAATCATAATAAATATAGAAAGAAGCAATCGTAATGAAAAAAAAGAATGCATGGAGCAAATATCCAGAAGGAACACAAAGAAAAGTTGTCTTTGATTTTGCAGAACAGTACCGACAGTTCTTATCGGTATGTAAAACTGAAAGAGAATGTATTGTTGAATTTGAGACACGGGCAAAGGAAGAAGGATTTGTCGACTTGAATCAATATATCGCTGAGAATCGGGAGATAAAGTCGGGAGACAGAGTCTATGTCAACAACATGGATAAGTCTATAGCATTATTTGTGATCGGAGAAGAGGATATGGAAAAAGGTATGAACATTCTGGGTGCTCATATCGATTCACCAAGACTTGATTTAAAGCAGGTACCCCTCTACGAAGATACGGAGATGGCACTTTTAGATACCCATTACTATGGTGGCGTAAAGAAATACCAATGGCTTGCTGTTCCGCTTGCCCTGCATGGAGTGTTCGTTAAAAAAGATGGATCGAAGGTTTCCGTCAATATAGGAGATGACAATAATGATCCTGTATTTGGTGTAAGTGACCTGCTGATCCACCTCTCGGCAGATCAGCTCGCAAAGAAAGCAGGCACTTTTATCGAAGGTGAGAAAATGGATGTTCTGATTGGGAGCATTCCGTTGGTGGCCGGAGATGAGAAAGAGAAGGACCTTGTTAAAGCTAACATCATGAAGATGCTGGATGAAGCTTATGGGGTATCTGAGGAGGACTTTATTTCTGCTGAAATCGAGATCGTTCCAGCTGGTGAAGCAAGAGATTATGGGCTGGATCGCAGTATGATCATGGGATATGGTCATGATGACAGAGTTTGCTCCTATGCTTCCTTCGAAGCTATTCTAAATGATTTTGCTCCGAAAAAGACCAGCGTGTGCCTGCTGGTAGATAAAGAAGAAATAGGCAGCATGGGTGCTAGTGGAATGCAATCCAGATTTTTTGAGGATGCTGTCGCAGAGATCCTGAATCTGTCGGGTTCTTTTTCTGATATAAAGCTGAGACGAACCATGCGCAACTCAAAAATGCTTTCATCAGATGTGAGTGCAGCATTTGATCCCCTCTATCCTGAGGTCATGGAGAAGAAAAATACAGCCTTTTTTGGGAAGGGAATGGTATTGAGTAAATATACTGGTGCCAGAGGAAAAAGTGGATCCAATGATGCAAATGCAGAGTATGTTGCAGAATTGCGAGATATGTTCGACAAAGCGGAGGTCGCATATCAGACAGCTGAGCTTGGCAAAGTCGATCAGGGCGGTGGTGGTACCATTGCATATATTCTGGCGAACTACGGCATGGAAGTCATAGATTGTGGTATTGCAGTTCTAAATATGCATGCTCCCTGGGAAATCATCAGTAAGGTAGATCTTTATGAAACATATTCAGGCTATCTGACATTTTTAAAAGAGGCATAGGACGTGGAAAAAATTATTCAGGAACTTGAGGCTGTCTTAGAAAAAAGTCAGATTTTTGAAAACGAATGGATGAAGGATCATACGACCTTCCAGGTAGGCGGTTCTGCCGATGCAGTTGTTTTTCCACCATTAGAAAAGCTATGTGCAGTCAGAAATATCTGTATGAGATACGACATTCCCTATACAATTATCGGGAATGGAAGTAACCTGTTGGTATCCGATGAAGGGATACCAGGTGTCGTCATTGTACTTGCAGAGCAGGCAGGTGAACTATACTGCGAAGGTGACACGATCACAGCCCATGCCGGAGCACTGCTGTCGAAAACAGCAGACCTGGCATTACAGTCTAATCTGACCGGGATGGAATTTGCCTCTGGCATACCCGGCAGTGTAGGTGGTGCAGCTGTTATGAATGCTGGTGCATATGGCGGAGAGATGAAGGATATTATTCTAGCAGTTAAGGTCTTGACACTGGAGGGGCATATACGGTTCCTGTCAAGACAGGAACTGGACTTTTCTTATCGGCATAGCTGCATTCCGGAAAATGGTTATATTGTCCTTGAAGTAGTGTTTCAGCTTCGTGCAGGCAATCATGATGAAATAGAAGCCTGCATGAAAGATCTGAGCGAACGGCGGCATAGCAGACAGCCATTGGAATATGGAAGTGCAGGAAGTACATTCAAGCGGCCAGAAGGTCATTTTGCAGGAAAGCTGATCATGGACAGTGGTCTGGGCGGTTATCGAATTGGCGGTGCGCAGGTAGCCGAGAAGCACTGTGGATTTATCATCAATACAGGTGATGCATCTGCGAAGGATATTTATGATTTAATTCATTTTGTCCAAAAAACGGTATTTGAAAAATTTGAAGTGATGTTGGAGCCGGAGGTTCGAATGATCGGAAGGTTCTAGGAGTGGTAATATCACAAAATTGTAGTTTCTGGGAAGCAGGGTATGAGGAATGAAACTTGTTATTTTGACAGGTATGTCAGGTGCAGGAAAAAGTACAGCATTAAAGATGATGGAGGATTTCGGTTATTATTGTGTAGATAATCTGCCCGTACCTCTGATCGAAAAATTTGTGGAGCTCTCAGATGGTAATGAAGAGGACCTTGAGAAGATCGCAATCGGAATCGATGTCAGGAGTGGACACTCTCTTTCGCAGCTGCATGAAGTATTAGACAGATTGGAAGAAAAGGGAAAAATGCCAAAAATCTTGTTTTTGGATGCTGATGACAAGATTCTCATTAAACGATATAAGGAAACGCGTCGTTCACATCCCCTTTCCAATGAGGAACGAATTGATAAAAATATATTGGTAGAGCGCCGGAAAATTGATTTTTTGAGACGACGTGCGACCTACATTATTGATACCAGTCAGCTTTTGACAAGAGAGCTGAAGACAGAATTAGAAAAAATATTTATCTTAAAGCACGATTATAAAAATCTATATATTACGATACTTTCTTTTGGATTCAAATATGGAATCCCATCGGATTCAGATCTGGTATTTGATGTCAGATTTTTGCCAAATCCATATTATGATGATGCTTTACGCAATAAGACGGGTGAAGATAAGGTGGTACAGGATTTTGTGCTCATGCATAGGGAGGCACATGAATTTCTGGATAAATTGAATGACTTGCTTGCATTCCTCATACCGAACTATATAAACGAAGGCAAGAATCAGCTGGTCATCTCGATTGGCTGTACAGGTGGAAAACATCGATCTGTCACACTTGCGAATGAATTGTATAAAAGGCTTTGTGTGCATAAAGAATTCGGAACTAAAATCGAGCATAGAGATATTGAAAAGGATGCGGCAAGAAAGTAGGATGAGATAAAATGTCATTTTCGAGTGAAGTAAAATTCGAACTGGCAGAGCTGCAAAGGGAGAGCAGACATTGCCAGCTGGCAGAGTTGGCTGCGATCATCAGTTTTGCAGGAAGAATTCAGTTATCGGATGGAATGGTCCGTTTACAGATCCATTCAGAAAATGGTTCATTAACAGCAAAATATAGCAAGCTGCTATTCATAATATTTCAAATCGAGGATCCTGAAATTATGGGAACAGAAGACACACTTAGAATCCTGGAGAGTGTGAAAATATGGAGCCGACAGAGCCAGACCTTTAAGAACACATCTACAATGGATAGAAGGCTGATACAGAGCAGCTGCTGTAAGAGATCCTTTATCAGAGGTGCATTTTTAGCGGCAGGATCGATCAGTAATCCGGATAAATCTTATCATTTTGAAATTGTATGCAGTACGATCCAGCAGGCAGAACAGCTGCAGTCTGTTATGAATTACTTTGAAGTGGAAGCAAAGATCGTAGCCAGAAAAAAGCACTTCGTTGTTTATCTGAAAGAAGGAGCACATATAGTAGAGATCCTGAATGTAATGGAAGCACATATAGCATTGATGAATCTTGAGAATGTGAGAATACTCAAGGAAATGCGGAACTCAGTGAACAGACAGGTAAATTGTGAGACGGCAAATATCAGTAAAACAGTGAATGCATCAATCAGACAGATCGAAGCGATTGAATTTCTGCGGGATCGTGCCGGACTGGAAAGTCTTGCGGACAATCTCAGGGAGATCGCACTCATACGCCTCGAGCAGCCAGACATGCCATTGAAGGAGCTTGGAGAACTGCTTGATCCTAAGGTTGGCAAGTCAGGTGTGAATCACAGGCTGAGAAAGATCGTTGAACTAGCCCAAAATATGGGTTTTGATCATAAAGGAAAGATTTAGTACAAGGAGGATAGCATGAAAAAAACAGTAACAATTCAAATCGGAGCAGGACTTGAGGCTCGTCCGATTGCTCTGTTGGTACAGGTAGCCAGTCAGTTTCTGAGTGAAATCTATCTGGAGGCTGAGAACAAGAGAGTAAATGCAAAAAGCATCATGGGAATGATGACGATTGGACTTTATCCCGGCGAAGATATTACCATTAATGCACAAGGTGCTGACGAAGCGAAAGCAGTCGAAGCAATTAGCAGATTCCTCACGGAACAATCATCGTAAACTTCACTTCCTGTTTTGTGAAAAATAGTAGTCAGAGGAAAAGGTATGGGAAAGAAGCTTTTATTTGTTGTAAACCCCTTTTCAGGGAAAGCACAGGTCAGTAATAAACTGCTCCAGATGGTCGACCAGATGGTCAAGTCAGGTTACCAGGTCAATGTACATCCGACGCAGGATAAGAACGATGCCAGAATGCTGATCGAAAAAGTGGCTAAGAAGTATGACCTTGTAGTAGTCAGTGGCGGTGATGGAACCTTAGATGAAGCGGTAAGCGGTATGATGAGGAGCCAGAAGATCGTACCATTAGGATATATTCCGGCTGGAAGCACAAATGATTTTGCGACTTCGCTGAACATTCCAAAGGATATGCTAAAAGCATGTGAAGCAGCGTTGCATGGAAAACTGTTTCCCTGCGATGTCGGTAAATTCGGAGAGAAGTATTTTATCTATATAGCAGCTTTTGGGATTTTTACAGATGTTTCCTACAAAACGAGTCAGGAACTTAAGAATATACTCGGACATGCTGCCTATATATTAGAAGGTGCAAAGCGAATCTATGACATTACTTCCTATCATATGCAGGTCGAATACAATGGCAAGATCATAGAGGATGATTTTATATATGGAATGATCACGAACTCTACCTCAGTCGGTGGCTTTAAGAATATGGCAGGCACAAATGTGCTGTTGGATGATGGTGTATTTGAAGTAACACTGATTCGAATGCCAAAGAATCCCGCAGAGTTAAATGAGATCTTGGGATCACTGACCAGATTGATTGATGATACCGACCTGATTTATTCTTTTAAAACAAATCATGTAAAATTTACGGCGCAAGAGAAACTACCCTGGACACTGGATGGTGAATATGGAGGCAGTCCCAAGGAAGTGGTAATCGAAATTGAACACCAGGCATTGGAAATAATGGTGCCGGAAGATCATTGAAGG
Source organism: Lachnospiraceae bacterium (assembly GCA_047974745.1). GTDB lineage: Bacteria > Bacillota > Clostridia > Lachnospirales > Lachnospiraceae > JBKECO01. Next base: position 11,985 of record JBKECO010000006.1, on the reverse strand, counting down.
AAGATTTTATAGATCACAGAAAATAAAGTCTTTTCAATTAATTTGAAGTAAGATATACTGTAACTGTTAAGCAGCCAGGAGCGTTTTCTACGAAAATTGTAGAAAAGTGATTTTAAGATAAACTTTCATACAGGATAGTGAATGGATAGCAAAGGAGAAAAATTATGTTAGTATCTGCAAAGGAAATGTTAGTGAAAGCAAAAGCCGGCCAGTATGCGGTAGGACAGTTCAACATCAATAATCTGGAATGGACAAAGGCTGTACTGACAACTGCTCAGGAATTGAATTCCCCAGTAATTCTCGGTGTTTCAGAAGGTGCCGGAAAGTATATGGCGGGATATAAGACTGTTGTTGGAATGGTAAATGGAATGCTTGAGGAATTAAAGATCACAGTACCGGTTGCACTTCATCTTGATCATGGTTCTTATGAAGGATGCTTTAAATGTATCGATGCAGGATTTTCATCTATCATGTTCGATGGCTCTCATTATCCGATCGAGGAGAATGTGGAGAAGACAACAGAACTTGTGAAAATTGCACATGATAATGGAATGTCGATCGAAGCTGAAGTTGGATCCATTGGTGGAGAAGAAGACGGAGTCATTGGTGCCGGCGAATGTGCAGATCCATTGGAATGTAAGGCTGTGGCAGATCTTGGTGTGGATATGCTTGCAGCAGGTATTGGTAATATTCATGGTAAATATCCAGCGAACTGGGCAGGTCTAAGCTTTGAGACGTTAGATTCCATTCAGCAGCTGACTGGAGATATGCCATTAGTACTTCATGGCGGAACTGGAATACCTGAAGATATGATCAAAAAAGCGATTTCTCTTGGAGTTGCAAAAATCAATGTAAATACAGAATGCCAGCTCTCATTTGCAGCAGGTGTAAGAAAATATATTGAAGAAGGTAAGGATCTGTCAGGAAAAGGATTTGACCCAAGAAAACTACTCGCTCCGGGAACAGAAGCGATCAAAGCAACTGTAAAAGAGAAGATGGAACTTTTTGGTTCAGTAAATAAAGCCTAAGACATGCAAATTGTAACAAAAAAAAGTCAGCAGACTTATATTTCTTGTAAAATATATCAAAAATTAAAATTTTATAAACAAAGTATTGCATTTTAAATTGGTATAGGTTATCTTAGTAACAAATAAAACGAATGTGCAGACAAGAACAAGGGTGTTCCAAAGAATTGGAATGCCCTTATTTAATTAGTTGACATAATTCGCTTTAAGTACAAACTGATCCAAGGGGATTATATAGTTTGCAAAAAAATGAAAGGATGTATAGACAATATGGCAAAGTGTACTGAGTATTGTAACGTAGTGGAACTATTTGGAGAGAATGTATTTAACGATTCCGTTATGCAGGAAAGACTCCCCAAAAAAATCTACAAAAAATTAAAAGAAACAATCAGCGAGGGAAAAGAATTAGACATTGCTACCGCTGACAGCATTGCACATGAAATGAAAGTATGGGCAATTGAAAAGGGTGCTACACACTATACACACTGGTTTCAGCCACTGACTGGCGTAACTGCTGAGAAGCATGATTCCTTTATTACGGCTCCAGATGAAAGCGGAAAGATTCTTATGAGCTTCTCTGGAAAAGAGCTTATTAAAGGCGAGCCAGATGCTTCTTCATTCCCATCAGGTGGTCTGCGTGCTACATTCGAAGCAAGAGGATATACAGCTTGGGACTGTACTTCACCAGCATTTGTTAGACAGGATGCTGCTGGAGCAACACTTTGTATTCCAACTGCTTTCTATTCCTACACAGGAGAGGCACTGGATCAGAAAACACCACTTTTGCGCTCTATGGAAGCTGTGAATACACAGGCACTTCGTCTTTTAAAATTATTTGGAAATACGACTTCAACAAGGGTGACTGCATCCGTTGGACCAGAACAGGAATATTTCCTGATCAACCGAGAAAAGTATCTTCAGAGAAAGGATCTGATCTTTACAGGACGTACGCTTTTTGGTGCAATGCCTCCAAAGGGTCAGGAGATGGAAGATCATTACTTCGGAAGTATTCGTGAGAATATTGCAGGATTCATGAGTGATGTGAATATTGAATTATGGAAACTGGGTGTATCTGCCAAGACTCAGCATAACGAAGTTGCACCTGCCCAGCATGAACTTGCACCAATTTATGCTACTGCAAATATTGCTGTGGATCACAATCAACTGGTCATGGAAACATTAAAGAAAGTGGCAGGACGCCATGGACTGCAGTGTCTGCTTCATGAGAAGCCATTTGCAGGCGTGAATGGTTCTGGAAAACACAACAACTGGTCCATTACAACGAACGATGGAATCAATTTGCTGGAGCCTGGACATACACCACACGAAAATATTCAGTTCCTTATGGTTCTGACTTGTATCTTAAAAGCAGTTGATGTACATGCTGACCTGCTTCGTGAATCCGCAGCAGATGTGGGAAATGACCACAGACTTGGAGCAAATGAAGCACCACCAGCAATTATCTCTGTGTTCCTTGGAGACCAGTTAGAGGATGTACTAAAACAGCTGGTTGACACTGGAGAAGCAAAGAGCAGCAAAATGGGTTCTGTTCTTGCAACAGGAGTATCTACGCTTCCAGGATTTATGAAGGATGCAACAGACCGTAACAGAACATCACCATTTGCATTTACCGGAAATAAATTCGAGTTCCGTATGGTAGGTTCCATGGATTCTATTTCACAACCGAATGTTGTACTTAATACCATTGTTGCAGAAGCATTTGCAGATGCCTGCGACATAATAGAAGCTTCCGATGACGTTGATATGGCAGTGCATGATTTGATCAAAGAATATGCGACGAATCATCAGAGAATCGTATTTAACGGAAATGGATATGCAGAAGAGTGGGTCGTTGAAGCAGAAAAACGTGGATTGCCGAACATTACTTCTATGGTAGATTCGATTCCATCACTGAATACAGAGAAAGCAATTGAGCTTTTCGAAAGATTTAAAGTATTCACAAAATCAGAGCTTGATTCTCGTGTGGAAGTTGAGTATGAGACCTATTCCAAGAAGATTAACATTGAAGCGAAGACAATGATCGATATCGCCGGCAAACAGCTGATACCATCAATCATCAGTTACATCACAGAGGTTGCTTCTTCTATATCTGCTGTAACAGCAGTTTGTGATGCAGATGTTAGTGTTCAGACACAAATCGTGACAGAAGTTTCGACCTTACTTGCAAAAGCTCAGTCTGCATCGAATAAACTAAAAGAGCTCGTTGCCAAAGCTGCAGACATGGAAGGAAGAGAACAGGCTGTATTCTTTAGAGATGAAGTTGTGTCGGCAATGGCAGAATTACGAGCACCGATCGATGAACTGGAGATGATCGTTGATAAAGACTTCTGGCCAATGCCATCCTATGGAGACCTGATCTTCGAAGTGTAATAGAACTTGATGTTTTTTCATAGTTGTCATCATCCTCCCGGAAAAGGGAGGATGCCAGACAACATAAGTCATCTGGCATAAAATGAAAAAATTCATATTAAGTTGCTGTTTGTCTATGTATCTATCATAAATTATAAAAATGTAGATATCGTGTTATATTTATGAATCTTTTTTGAACATAGATGAATAAATTGTTAATCGTCAAATAAGGAGGGAAATTTATGAAGAAGCTTGAGATCATTATTCGCCCGGAAAAGCTGGAGGATCTAAAAGAGGTTCTGGAAACAGCAGCCATCAGCGGTCTGAATGTTGTAAACACAATGGGCTATGGTAATCAGAAGGGTATTGTTAAGAACTACAGAGGCGCATCCTACAATGTGACACTACTTCCGAAAATCAAAGTAGAAACAGTTGTTCCAAATGATGTTGCACCAGTCCTCATTGATAAGATTGTTGCAGAAATAAAGACTGGTAATTTTGGAGATGGAAAGATCTTTGTATACGAAGTAGAAGATGCAGTCCGTATCAGAACAGGAGAACGTGGAGAAACAGCTTTGTAAAATCCAGCTGAAACAAAAAGGTTAAAAAATATGAGTAAAGAAAATTATCGATGGAGATAATGGCAGAGGTGAAATGCGCCCTGTTGTTGTCTCCTTTTTGATTTTCATCATAAGGAGGAAAAAGTTTATGGATATGAGCGTATGGTTCCTGATCGGAACAGCAATGGTATTTTTTATGCAGTGTGGATTCTGTATGGTAGAATCAGGATTTACCCGTGCAAAGAATGTTGGTAATATCACAATGAAGAATTTGATGGACTTTTGTCTTGGAACAGTTGCATTTTACTTAATCGGTTATAACTTCTTGTGTGGCGAAGGAGTATTCATTGGTACAGGACTGAATCCATTTACAAATTTTGCAGAGACAGATTGGTCAAATTTTGTATTTAACCTGGTATTTTGTGCAACAGCTGCAACAATCGTATCTGGTGCAATGGCAGAGCGTACAAAATTCATTACATACTGTATTTATAGTTTTGTAATCAGTGCAATTGTCTATCCAATAGAAGCTCACTGGGTATGGGGCGGAACAGCTTGGCTCACGGATATGGGATTTACCGATTTTGCCGGATCAGGAGTTATTCATATGGTGGGTGGAATCACAGCATTCATCGGTGCTGCTTTTCTTGGACCACGTATTGGAAAATATGATAAACATGGTAAATCACAGCCAATCCTTGGTCACAATATCTTAGTTGGAGCACTGGGTGTGTTCATACTCTGGTTCGGATGGTACGGATTTAATGGTGCGGCTGCGGCAAATACCATGCAGCTTTCTCAGATCTTTGCAACAACAACCATTGCTCCTGCAGCAGGTGCATGTGTAGCAATGTTCTATACCTGGATCAGAAATGGTAAGCCTGATGTTTCTATGACCTTAAATGGAACCCTTGCAGGTCTTGTAGCAGTGACTGCAGGCTGCGCAAATGTGGATGCAATTGGCGCATTCATCATCGGTGGTGTTGCAGGTGCTCTTTGTACAGCAGCAATCTACTTCATTGAAGATAAACTCAAAGTAGATGATCCTGTTGGAGCTGTATCCGTTCATGGTGTTTGTGGTTTGTTTGGTGTTCTGGCAGTTGGACTGTTTGACTACACTGATGGATTATTCTATGGCGGTGGATTTGGACATTTAGGAATGCAGGCACTTGGAGTACTATGTATCGGTGGATGGACAATCGTGACCATGCTGATCACATTTACGATCCTCAAAAAGACAATCGGTCTGCGTGTACCAGCAGAAGAAGAAATTGAAGGTCTGGACTCTGTAGAGCATGGACTGGAATCTGCGTATGCTGACTTTACACCCCGGGAATTACACTAATTTGTACTAATCTATTGAGATTAGTAGTTATCTAATCCCCTTAGTAGTATATACATCACAAAAAAAGACCTGGTCATCGACCGGTCTTTTTTTGTATCTGTTATTCTATATAGAGTGCAGCACCATCCTCGCGATCCTGCATAACGTCGTTAATCATTAACATTGTTCCGCTGACTGCGCTTAGATCAGTCAGTGGAGCTGCCGTTTCTACTCCGGTGTATTCGGTGCCAGTATAGCTTAAGATCAGATATGGGGCGGCAGGATTACCTGCGATGATATCCTTTCGGCCATTTGTCTGAGAGTCGCTTATAATTATCGGCTGTGCGACGCCTGGAAAGCTTTGAATCGTCTTGTAAGTTCTCTGGCTGTCTGCTGCTGTGCTATCCGCTCCGTCCGAAGCCGGATCTGTTGAAAAATACATCAGAATACTTCCATTTGTACTGTAGGTATAAGCACCCGTCAGCATTGCGAGGACCTCGTCAGTTCCATCCTGATTCAGATCTATATAGTTATACATATAAGAGATGCCGTTCGCAGCTTCAATGGGAATCGCATAGTACTCAAGGATAAGGTTTTCAAGTTCATCATTTTTCTGATTCTCTGATAAGACCGGTTGAAAAGCGGTATACGGATCATTGTTGTCTTCATTTGCGGTACCATTGCCTTGCGCATCGTTGTTATCTGTATCGTTGTTATCTGTATCGTTGTTATCTATATCGTTGCTCTCTATTACGTCACTTACTTGAGTTTCACTCTCAGGGATCACAGTTTCTGATTGGCTTGCTGTATCTGACATGGCCTCTGTTGATATTTCTACTTCTGCATTGCTGTCTTTACAAGATGAAAGTACAGGAACAGAGAACAAGAGCATATAAAAAAGTTGTAATACATGTTTTTTCTTCATAATGATCCTCGTTCTTTCATGATCAATTCCGGCACTTTATTCGTAGCTGCCGGAATCTGAATGATCCGTTCAATCATCGTTCGTGTTATCGGTATTATCCGTAGTATCCGTGTTATCGGTATTATCCGTATTATCGCTATTATCTGAGTCAGATTCATTATCTGAGTCATCATTGGAATCATTGTCATTCGTATTTGTCGTCGTTTCGGTTATGACCACAACAGGAGGAGCAGCATGAAGCGGGCAGATGCTGTTCTTGATTTCATCCGTAAGTTCCAAAGATGAATCAGCAGAGCCCGGCTCGGTTCCAGTCATAAAAATCTGAACAACTGGTGTCGGACAGAATGGATTGATCGGCAGATGAGTTTCTGAACAAACGGTGAGTGCAACATGGTGATCACAGGTCTCTGTTGGAACAGAACCCTCCGCAAAATATTCGGTTATGACCTGGGAACCTCTTGGATCGGCCTCGCAGATACCAGGTAATGGAAGCTTGCCCGACTTTTTGCAGACAGATGCTTCAATCAGCCCATCTGGTTGGACAAAGTCTTCCTCAGCCAGATTCTCATGAAGTCGACTCATCACAGCTCGCCATATTTTCTTAGGATAGGAGGTAGTCCCGCTGGACTGAGGCGTATTGTCATCATAACCACCCCAGACAACAGCTGTGTAATAGGGGGTATATCCAGCAAAAAGTGCATCACGGTTCTTCGTGGTCGTACCTGTTTTTCCGGCAATGCTCATACCACCGAAATTTACAGCGGTACCGGTACCCTTCGTAACGACATCCTCCATTGCACTTGTCAAAAGCCAGGCAGTCGTGTCTTTGATAACAATATGTGTTTCCGGTGTATTATCGATCAATACGTTTCCTTCATGGTCAAGAATTTGGGTGTAGAATCTCGGTTTTACATATTCGCCGCCATTTGCAATTGTTGCATAGGCTGCTGTCAGTTCCAGATTTGTCACACCATTGGTGATGCCACCCAGAGCAAGAGCCTGATTATTATCGTCTTCTGACAGGGTCGTAAAACCAAAATCCTCTAAATAACTATATCCCAGATCGATACCGATCTCTGTTAGGGTTTTAACCGTTACAATATTGATAGAGTTCGTGATCGCTTCTCGAATTGTAGTGAAGCCCCGGTAGGAATCATCATAATTGCGAAGGGATGTTCCATTTTCATAGCTGTAAGGTGCATCATCCTGGACCGTCGCCAGTGTCATGCCACCAGCATCCAGAGCAGGTGCATAAGCTGCAAGGATCTTAAAGGTCGAACCAGGCTGCCTTGTAGTGTCAGTTGCCCGATTCAGTGTCTTGCTGGCAGTTTTTTCACCACGTCCTCCAACGAGAGCAACGACTTCACCGGTATCCTGATTTATGATCGTCATGGCGGTCTGCGGCTGTAAGGTATAGGTTACGCTTTCTCCGCCTTCCGGTATGACATCGCCCTCTGACATGATTTCTGCTTTATAAGCCTCAATTGCCGCTGCTGCTTCTTCTTGTGAGTCAAAATTGATGGAATACTCTGCATTGTTTGCCTGATAATATAACAGCATAGTCTGCTCACTGAAATTTTCCGTGGACCCATCTGGTTTTTCTACTGTCAGCCGATAAGAAAATGAATACTCAGGTGTAACCGGATAGTTATCCAGGTTCTCGATCTCTTCGTCTGCAATCGCCTGTATTGCCGGATCCTGTGTGGAATAGATCGTCAGACCTCCATTATAAAGAGCTTTGTACGCCTGTGTCTGTGTATATCCTTTTAGATCGATCAGATCCTGTATTACCTGATCTGTTAGCTCGTCCACAAAATAAGAATTGACACTGCTGTCTTCTTCTGTCTGTGTATTTACGACCTGGATCCTGTCATAAACATCATCTTCAAGTGCTTCCTGGTATTCCTCATCTGTGATATATCCATCCTTAAGCATATTATCCAGAACTTTTTTTCTTCTGGTCTCATTCTGCTCAGGATGCGTGATCGGGTTGAATTGATAAGGATTCTGTGTGATTGCTGCAATTACTGCCGCTTCAGAAAGTGTAAGGTCAGATACATCTTTGTTGAAATATCTTTGTGAAGCTGCCTGGACACCAAGTGTATTTTGTCCTAGATTGATCGTATTCAGATAATTCTCAAGGATCCAGTCTTTGGATACTTCCTTTTCGAGCTGTACTGCCAGGTACTGCTCTTGAATCTTACGCTCGAGCTTATCCGCAAAGGATGTTTCACTGGTCCAGTCGGTAAAGACATTATTTTTTAATAGCTGTTGTGTAATGGTACTTGCACCTTCAGAAAAGCTGCCGTTCGTAATTCCGATCAGACCGGCTCGAAAGATACCCTGTATATCAATTCCATTATGCTCGTAAAATCGTTCGTCCTCAAGAGCTACAAAGGCATGCTGAACATCAAGAGGAATTTCATCGATCGTTACATAGACACGATTCGAACCGGAAGCGACCAGTGTTGCGATCGTGTTCCCTTCTGCATCAAGTACGGTCGAAAGGTAGCCTGTCGGAGTTGCATCATTGATTCCAACATCAGGTGCGGAATCTATGATTCCTTTGAAAATACCAAATCCTGCACAGGTCGCTACGACTACAACTGCCAAAAAGCTGACCAGCAGGACTTTCATAAATATTATATTAAATTTTTTGCGGATCATAGTACCCTTTGAAGCTAATTTTTTCTCCCTTTTCCGCGTACTATTTTTACCATAATTCATAGAAATCCTCCTTTTATAACGAAACTATTATATCAAAAGACCGTGTATTTTAAAAGAAAATAATTGTAAACTCGGTCTGCGTTGATTTTGAATACAGCGAATGCTACAATGGAGCGGAAGTCAGAATGGAGTCAGGAGACAGCATGAAAATTATTGATACAGGTGCCAGATGTGAAATCACAGAAAAGAAATCCAGGTTCATAGCCACAATATGCCCTGTTTTCTCTGAAGAAGAAGCCATCACATTCATTGCATCCGTGAAGAAAGAATTTCGAGATGCAAAGCATAACTGCTACGCTTTTACCATTGGAGATCACAATGAGCTGACGCGATACTCAGATGATGGAGAACCTGCGCAAACAGCAGGAAAGCCAATGTTAGATATCCTTCTTCATGAAGAAATACATAATGCAGCAGTTGTAGTCACAAGATATTTTGGAGGAATACTGCTTGGCACAGGCGGCTTGATCAGGGCTTATCAGAAGGCAGTTGCCGAGGCGCTTCTCCATGCCGGGACTGCAGAAAAACAGAGTGGTATTCTCTGCGAGATCGAGACGGAATACTCAGATTATCAAAAGCTTTCTTATCTGCTTGAAAAGAACAATATACCAGTAATAGAATCCACATTCACTGAGAAGGTAACGATACATGTGCTTTTTCTTGAGGAGTACTATGCACATATGAATCATTTGATGACAGAAGAATTTTCCGGTCGTATCAGGTATCGTATTCTGGAACATGTTGAGTTCACCATAATCGACCAGGAAATCAAATTTTTACAAAGATCGGCAAAAGAGCCTGAACTTTGACAAACACAGCGTTATGTTCTGTGCACTGTGATCTATTTAAAAAAAAGATGGAAAAGAGTGTTGACTTTTATTCACCGCCTAGGTATAATAGCCATTGTTGATTAAGAAACGACATTGATGGCCCATCGCCAAACGGTAAGGCAACGGACTCTGACTCCGTCATCTCAAGGTTCGAATCCTTGTGGGCCAGTTACTTAAAGCACCACGCTCGTGGTGTTTTTTTTCTCTGTAATGATGGCCTTAAGGAGAGTGAAATGTATTGTTTCGAATGTAAAGTACGGTACAGCGATATTGGTGCTGATAAAAACATGACCATAGAAGCTGTGATGAATGCATTTCAGGATTGCTGCATCTTCCATTCGGAAAGCATCGGAATCGGACTAACGTATCTGGAGGAGTCAGGTCGTGCATGGATCCTATCCACCTGGCAGATCGAGTTGATACGAAACCCGGCGCTGGGTGAAGAATTGAAGGTATGGACATGGCCTTATGGGTTTAAAGGCTTTTATGGATATCGAAATTTCCTTATGGAGGACAGTGAAGGCAAAGTGGTCGCAAGGGCGAACTCGACCTGGGTTTTTCTGGATACGAAACGAATGAGACCGGTCAGAATCATGGATGATTTTGGATCAAGATACGGACTGGCACCTGCGCTGGAGATGCAGTGCGACAGCAGAAGGATTGAAGTGCCCCAGGATATGTCGGAGCAGGACAGACTGACAGTCCACCGATTTCAGATCGATACGAATCAGCATGTGAATAATGAAAAATATGTACAAATGGCGCAGGAAGTGTTGCCTTGGGGTTTTCAGGTGAAGTCACTTCGTGTAGAATATAGAAAAGCAGCAGTTTTATCGGATCTGATCGTTATAAAATCCTGTATATGTGAAAACAGGGTAGTGGTGACTCTAGAGGACACAGAGCAAAGACCATATGCTGTTGTTGAATTCATGGAGGAATAAAATGAAACTAGGTGAATTTCAAACACTGACAGTGGTGAAAATGGTTGATTTTGGTCTTTATCTGGCCAAAAGTCAGGAGGATGAGAACAGAGTCCTGCTACCGCGGAAGCAGCAGCCGGAAGGCATAGAGATCGGCGATGAGCTTAATGTATTTTTATATAAAGACTCAAAAGACAGGCTTATTGCAACGCTCACAGCTCCAAAACTCACACTTGGTGGATATGCGGTACTAAAGGTTCTTGAAGTAGGGAAAATAGGTGCATTCCTGGACTGGGGACTTGAGAAGGATCTGTTTCTTCCATATAAAGAGATGCTTCAAAAGGTTGTCGAAGGGGATGAGATACTCGTTTCACTTTACATTGATAAAAGTGAGAGGCTCTGTGCCACAATGCGAGGGCTCTATGATCTGCTTGTAATGAATTCTCCATACAGCGCAGGTGACCAGGTTACTGGAAGGGTGTATGAATTCAGTCAGAACTTTGGGACATTTGTAGCTGTGGATGACAGGTTTTCCGGAATGATACCTTCTCATGAGGACACTACCTACCTGAAAATCGGAGATACCATTGAGGCACAGATCAGCAATGTGAAGCAAGATGGTAAACTGGATCTTACTATATTAAAGAAGGCCTATCTGCAGATGGATGATGATGCTGCAAAAGTCATGGCTGTAATTGATGAATTCGCAGGCGTACTTCCTTTTAATGACAAAGCTTCTCCGGATGTCATCAAGCGAGAACTTCAAATGAGCAAGGCTGCATTCAAACGTGCAGTGGGAAAGCTCTATAAAGAGAGAAAAATTGAAATAGCAGATAAAAGCATTCGTAAACTATAACCGCAAAAAGGAGAATTACAATATGAAGAAAGTAATCAGTACAGAGAAGGCACCGGCAGCAATTGGACCATACTCACAGGCGATTGAAGTAAATGGGATGGTATATACATCTGGTATTATTCCTGTGATTCCGGAGACCGGTGAGATTCCCGAAGGATCCGTAGAACAGGCCAAGGTCGTATTTTCAAATCTTTCCAATTTGCTCGAAGCAGCGGGCAGTGGTCTGGATCAGATAATAAAGACCACAGTCTTTATTAAGGATATGAATGACTTTGCGGCGATCAATGAGGTATATAAGGACTGTATGCCAGCTCCATTTCCATCAAGAAGCTGTGTGGAAGTTGCAAGACTGCCAAAGGATGTAATGATTGAGATCGAAGCAATCGCGCTGGTAAAATAATAGTTTTAAAAAATTGAAATCGGCCTGCAGGTTTTTGTTGACGAACCT
>JBKECO010000044.1:0-3612 GCA_047974745.1 Lachnospiraceae bacterium | reverse complement strand
GCGCAGCCATGGCTGCGCCCGATCGTAAGCGGAACGACAAAATCGCCTGTCGAATTCGGAGCAAAGTACGATCTCAGCATTGACGAGACCGGCATGGGCAGGATTGAAAAAATATCCTATGAAGCTTATAACGAAAGTACCGTATTAACCGAAGCCATTGAACGATACAAGGAGCGTACAGGTCATTATCCAGAGCGTGTTCTAGTAGATCAGATCTACCGGACTAGAGAGAACAGAGGATTTTGTAAACTACATGGAATCCGTTTATCAGGACCAAAACTTGGGAGACCAAGTCTGGCAAAACAATCAGCCAAAGAAAAAAAACAGGAATATCAGGATAATACAGATCGAATTGAAGTGGAAAGATCATTCAGTCTGAGCAAACGTTGCTATGGACTTGGATTGATCAGGACCAAACTTTATGACACAACACTGACATCGATCGCATTATGTGTATTTGTGACGAATCTTTTCAAGATTCAGTCACGAATACTTTTTGACTTAATTTTGCTTTGGAAACTGATAACATATCGATCTGCTGAAATTGAACCAGAAATGGTTTAGTCAGCAGACACTATTTAAAGTATATAGGAAGCTTTCTTCTACAAAATTAAAATATTCACTTGTCAAGGTTCACTCTGCTAATTTCAGAAAGAACAGAAAGGGGATATTCTCTCTAAAAATCATCAAAACTCGATTTCAAAATCCAATATCTTTGTAATCAGCTTAGTCTCCATCCTTCGTTTCATATATTCATCGATCTCATAGTGTGTTCTTCCAAACTCAACTTTTAATTTTCTTTTGCACTTACTTTTGATGAATGGCTGAAAGAAGGAAACTATCTGATTGATAGAATCAGCATCACCGCTTATTGCCGCCTCAATAATCCCAAATTCCGGCGGCTCCTTATGTTTCTTCTTTTCCATATATCATTTACTCCTATTCAAAACTCGTGGTCTCGGGGCTCTAAGCCCCTAAACTACAGTATTTTTTGTTCGAGTACATGTACTTGAACTAGTTACTTTTATCGTAAAGCAACCCTCTAAGTAACCCAACTTCTGATTGAAGTTTTCTGTTTTCTTCTTCGAGTTTTGCAATCCGTTTTTTCATTGATTCTATGATTACATCTTTTGATTTTGATGTTTTATCATATTTTTCGTGCCACATCTTTTTTGAATGAACTTCATTTTGTCTTGTTTCTTCAATGTATTTACGAATTTCTGGTTCGTTATAAAGATAATTCTTGGATAAACCGCTTTTGATATGAACACTGTTAAAATTAATTGGAATCTTTTCTGTCTGCATTCGCTGAATCGTTTCTAATGCTCTTGCTTTTGCATCACCACTTCTGGATGTCCAGCTTCTCTCAAGATTTTTTGTTTGATCAGCCATTGCAATCCTCCCGAAGTTTTCCATTTTTATGTATGATTCCTTCTACCTGGATTCTGGCAAGCATCTTTTCAAGTACTTCAAGATACTTCTGATTCTTCTCCACCCATTCGTTTCTGCCAAGATTTTTGCTGAATTCTAACTGTTCCTTGATTCTTTCTATTTCTGCTTCATATTCAAAGGCATTTTCCTTGCTGGTACAAAAATTCGCACATTCCAGACAATGATTCATCTGTTGTCTACAAGGCAACTTTGCCGGCTTAAAACACACTCCAAATGGCACCTTTACTGCATCAAGATTTTTTCTTACAAACTCATAATGCAGTCCTTCCTCTTTGACCTCGTGTTCTAATGGTGGTCTGCTGTTAAGATGCAGGAGATTCAGTTTTTCTGTTTTCTTCCATTTTTCATAAAGCATGTCTTCTGACACTTTTGAGTAATGCAAGGTCATCTGAATACTACAGTGACCAAGTACCTGCTGTATGATTCCTATTGGCATTTCCTGCTCTGTATACTCCAGTGCTCTGGTATGACGTAGGCTGTGCGTTTTGAAATGATACAGGTTTCCATCACCACCAAGAATGCCTTTCTTTTCTATCAGTTCTTTTACTGCTGTAGCAAATCCTGGCTTACTGTACGGAAGTCCTTTATTCTTTCCTTCATAGGTATTAAACAGGTAGTGATCCGGATTATTATCCTCTGTACTTAATTCAGCTGCTTCATCTGCCAGTTTCTTTACCATATCTGCAACTTCCCGACGGATGGGTATCTTTAGTAATGGAATTCCTGTTTTTGTGATTTCCCCACAAAGATAAGGAACATAACTTTTTTCTCTTTCATTCCACAAATAATCAATACAGCTGTCATATCTGAGATTCAAGATATCCGTTCCCCGCCAGCCACTTTCCCGAAGTAGGATATAGACCGGTCGCATTTCTTCTGGTTCCATTTCCTGTATACACGCATCAATCTGTTCCTTTACTGGACCAGGTATATATTTGATTTTTTCCATGGTATCTGTTGCCCGTTCCCTGCGGGGAATGTCATCATCAAATATCAGTCTGTTTACATCCTTCCCCGGTGCCTGCTCATACTCTGCAAGCTGGATGTAATCTATAAACTGACGGATATAAACAACGGCTTTACTTCTAAAGGTTGCATTTTTATCTGCGTAATCAGTAGCCACCCAGCCCAGATAGGCTTCCATATCTTTTCTATTGAGATTTTTCAGGAATCCATCCTCATATCCATGCTTATAGTACGTCTTGAAAAAATATTTAATAAACGTAAGCATCTCAGTACAATACGACCAGCTCCTACGAACAATCAACCGTGACATGAACCTTTTAACCATTTCCCGGTATTCCATAGCAATATCCTGAAAATTAATGCTGTGATTCAATCTCTTCTCAGCAGCTGATTGCTTTATTCCTGGTATCCGTTCTGCACGCCACACATCCCTTTCAAACTCTGGACGTTCATCATAATAATCCGTAATAAAACGTATTACCTGATTTTTTAGTATTGTATATTTTTTCTTTACGCACTTTGTCAATTCTATATTTCTGATCTCATTACCATCTGTCTCTAAGCCTTCAAAGCTTTGTTTCTTATTTGATGACGCTAAATATTCTCCAATCAACCGAATACTTGTTGTCATCACGTTATAAACATTAAATGGTGCTAAATACCGATTTTTCATATGATATAGCAGGTAGTATTTCATCTCTAGCTTCATATGTTCGTTCCTATAACCAGAAAAATCAGCCAATGTTCCATTTACATATTTTCCAGCAGTCATACCACTTTTCCTAAATGCATCGGATTCTATTTTCCATTTATCTTCCTGTAACCAGTAACCATCTTCTTGTAACAAATACTCCTGCATTTCCTGAAATTTCTCATGAAAAGGTTCTTTTGGAAAGGCTATTGCTGCAGCTCCCATTACTGTTCACCTGCCTTTCCCATATCTGCCAGTTTAAGGTTTTCAGATGCCTTATGAAATGCTTCTGCAACTTCCTCGTTTGATGGATGAACATAGGTATTTAACGTGGTATAGATGTTTTTATGACCAGCTCTTTCCTTTAATAGTTCTGGCTCCCATCCTGCTGAATGAAGCAGACTTAGCGATGTATGACGAAACATGTGGGGGGTGATGTAAATTCCTGTCTTTTTTCGCAAATCACGGAATACATTATCCACGTTGGTGTAATTCATTGCTTC
>JBKECO010000039.1:0-27266 GCA_047974745.1 Lachnospiraceae bacterium | reverse complement strand
CGCCCTTTCACGGCGGAAACACGGGTTCGATTCCCGTTGGGGTCATCCGTTCAAATATCGCGAATAAATCATATGCAGATGTGGCTCAATTGGCAGAGCAGCTGATTTGTAATCAGCAGGTTATCGGTTCGAGTCCGATCATCGGCTTTTATTTGGACCTTTAGCTCAGTTGGTTAGAGCAACCGGCTCATAACCGGTCGGTCCTGGGTTCGAGTCCCCGAAGGTCCATTTCTTTATTATAGTTTGTTTGGCCTATTGGCTCAGTTGGTTAGAGCGCCGCCCTGTCACGGCGGAGGTCGCGGGTTCGAGTCCCGCATAGGTCGTTTTGCAGTTCTTAAATTCCATGGGATCTTAGCTCAGCTGGGAGAGCATCTGCCTTACACGCAGAGGGTCATAGGTTCGAACCCTATAGGTCCCATTAGCAGTATTACTGCAAATGCCGGCGTGGCGGAACTGGCAGACGCGCAGGACTTAAAATCCTGTGGTGGCAACATCGTACCGGTTCGATTCCGGTCGCCGGCATTCAGAATGTCTACATGTGTGAGTGTAGCTCAGCTGGATAGAGCACTTGGCTACGGACCAAGGGGTCGGGAGTTCGAATCTTCTCACTCACGTTAAGCTTTAGATATGTTTCATATCTAAAGCTTTTTTCATATCATGGAAACATTTGAGCACGATATGGAGAAGCATTTTTGAGATGGTAATAATACTGTAATCAAATTTTTATTTGTTTTCAAATATAAATACATATATAATAACATTAGGAGGAAAGAAAGTATGAATCGTGAGGATTTTTTGCGTGAGTTGAAAAGTGTGCTGAGCGGACAAGTGCCGGAGTCAGTTATTCAAGATAATATAAATTATTATGACGGCTATATTTTGAATGAAATTCAAAAGGGTACGGCTGAGGAAGAAACGATCGAAATGCTTGGATCACCAAGATTGATTGCAAAAACAATTATTGACACCTATGCCATGAGTGCGGATGGAAATGGAACTGATGGCACCAGTCAGCAGGGAAGGAGTCAGTATAGTGATCACACAGGACAAGATGGACAAAATCAGCAAGGCCTGCATGCGAATATAGACCAGAATGGTAGATGGGATTTCAGATACGGCAGATTTAAACTCAATTCATGGTATGCAATGCTGCTTCTTTTTATTATTTTGGTAGCGATACTTGTAGTTGCTGCAAAGCTGTTTATTGCATTGCTTCCGATATTAATACCATTATTCCTCGTCTTATTTATTGTATCCCTTATCTTCAGCAGAAGATGAACTTTCATATTAGAGGTAGGTTAATTGGAGCGATCCATTTCATTAGATACAGCTAGCAGACACGTTGAACAGGATATAGAAAAGAGTGATTTATGAATACATATGAATTAATAGTACCCTGCCACTTTGGACTCGAAAGTGTTCTAAAAAAAGAGGTCTACGATCTCGGATATGATATTTTACAGGTTGAAGATGGCAGGATCACATTTGCAGGGGATGAAGAGGCGATCTGCCGTGCAAATATTTTTTTGCGAACTACAGAAAGAGTCCTGATTAAAGTTGGACAATTCAGGGCAACAACATTTGAGGAATTATTTCAAGGAGTACTTTCACTTCCTTGGGAGAATTATATTCCAGCGGATGGGAAGTTCTGGGTAACAAAGGCATCCTCCATCAAGAGTAAGCTCTTTAGCCCATCGGACATTCAGTCTATCGTAAAGAAGGCAATGGTCGAAAGAATGAAGAAAGAATATCATATGGATTGGTTCAAGGAAGATGGGTCATCTTTTCCGATTCGTATATTTATTCTAAAGGATGAGGTAACAGTTGCATTAGATACAACAGGCGAATCTCTGCACAAGAGAGGATATCGCTTTTTTTCAAGCAAAGCACCTATATCAGAAACACTTGCAGCAGCACTTATCATGTTGACTCCATGGAGAAAAGATCGAATTCTGGTAGACCCATTTTGCGGCAGTGGAACATTTGCGATCGAGGCTGCTATGATTGCGGCCAGTATGGCGCCCGGAATGAAACGCCACTTTCTTTCTGAGACATGGGAAGATCTGATTCCGGAGCAGATTTGGAAAGACAGCTTTGATGAAGCATCCGAGATGGTCGATCCGAATGTGATTGTGGATATTCAGGGATATGATATCGATGCAGAAATTGTTAAGGCTGCAAGGGAAAATGCAAAACGAGCAGGAGTAGATCATTTGATACACTTCCAACAGCGTGAAGTCAGCCAATTGCGTCATCCAAAGAAGTATGGATTTGTCATTACAAATCCGCCTTACGGCGAGCGACTTGAGGATCAAGAGACCCTACCTGCCCTGTATCAGGAGATTGGCACTGCATTTTGCGGACTCGATTCCTGGTCGATGTATCTGATCACTAGTTATGAAAAGGCGGAGCAGTTCATTGGCAGAAAGGCGGATAAGAACCGGAAGATATATAATGGTATGATAAAAACTTATTTTTATCAGTTCTTAGGTCCAAAGCCTCCGAAAAAAGGAAAGTAGACAGCAGGTGATTTCATGAGTCAGTTAAAACGATATTTCGTTGTTTTTCTCGTTTTAATGATATTATGCGTCATTCGGTTTGCTGAATTCGGGGAAAATACCGAAAGCATAGAGTCCTTTCGTGGCGCAGCATTATTAGAGGAAGATTTCAATCCGTTGATTGCATCATCTGTAAATGAAAAGCAGGTGAAGTTGAAGATAGATAATAAGGAATACAACAATGATACGTCAAGTATTTATATGAATGACGACCTGAGCCTGATGGTACCTATTTCACTTTTATCAGAAGGGCTTAACTGTAGTGTTCAATTATATGATCAGAGAGAGCTTTTTGTAGAAAAAAGAAATGATGTTATAGTTTCAGACCTGAATAGTGATTTGATCCAGGTCAATGGCTCTCCAGTTGCTGTGAATACTCCCATGATAAAGAAGGACAATGAGTATTTTGTCAGCCTGGAAGATATATCCGAACACATTGGTTATAGCTATTCCTGGGATATCGAAGAGAATCAGGCTGTAGCAGTGGATGAAGATGCAGGGGATTCAATTTTGCCTTCCAGCTATGATCTCAGACAGCGCGGCCGTGTTGGCACAGTAAAGGATCAGGGACTTACCGGTACCTGCTGGGCATTTGCCGCACTCACTGCTTTGGAATCAGACAGTCGGCCGGAATTATCAGATTCCTTTTCGGTAGATCATATGTTTCGGCAGAATTCATTTGCAGTAAATGAAACGGATGGTGGAGAGTATACCATGGGAATGGCATATCTTCTGTCCTGGAAAGGACCTGTCCTTGATGTGGATGATCCTTTCGGAGATGGCGCATCAGACGGCTCCCTGGAAGCAGTTCAGCACGTTCAGGAAGTGCAGATGATTGAAGGAAAGAATTATGAAAAAATCAAAGAGGCAGTTTTTAAATATGGTGGAGTAGATACAGCCTTATACAGTGCCCTGGATGGTGGAGAAGGAGAATCTGGATTCTACAATGAACAGAATCAGGCATATTGCTATCTGGGAACGGAAAAACCGAACCATGAAGTCGTAATTGTAGGTTGGGACGATAATTATCCAAAAGAAAATTTCTCTGTAAATGTCCAGGGAGATGGCGCTTTTATCTGCCAGAACAGCTGGGGAGACGGATTTGGGGACGAGGGATTTTTCTATGTTTCTTACTATGACACAAACATAGGAAGTCATAATGTAGTCTATACCAGAGTAGATGATACAGATAATTATGATAAAATATATCAGGCGGATCTCTGCGGGTGGGTCGGACAGATCGGATTTGGCAAGTCTTCGGTCTATGCAGCCAATACTTACGTTGCAGAAGATAAAGAGCAGATCAGAGCAGCCGGATTTTATGCAACAGGTGCAAACACAGAGTATGAACTTTACATTGTAAAAAACTTTACTGGTGTAGATTCCTTGGTATCAAAGCGAAAAATTGCTGCGGGAACACTTACGAATGCTGGCTATTATACCATTGATTTTGATACACCGGTCAATGTGGAGGAAGGAGAAAAATATGCCATAATCCTCTATATTAATACTCCGGATTCAGAGCATCCGCTGGCGATTGAATATGTTGCGGATGAAGCGACAGCGACGGTGGACATCACAGATGGAGAAGGCTATGTGAGTGCAACAGGACTGGCATGGGATAGCATCGAAACGAAATCTTCAGCGAATATTTGTTTAAAGGTATATGCAGACGTACTGGAGTAGGAAGGATCAGGTCAGAATGAAAATTGTATTTGCGACTGGAAATCAGGATAAATTGAGGGAAATCAGAGAAATTTTATCAGATCTTGATGCTGAGATTTTTTCTATGAAAGAAGCAGGGATCGAGCTTACAATTGTTGAGGATGGTGTTACATTTGAAGAAAATGCCTTAATTAAGGCACGGGCGGTAGCGAAAAATACAGATGGAATCGTGCTGGCTGACGATTCCGGGCTTGAGATCGATTATCTGAATAAAGAGCCGGGAATTTATTCTGCACGTTATCTGGGAGAAGACACGTCTTATACCATAAAGAACCAGACTTTACTGGACAGGCTTCGCGGTGTGCCGAAGGAACAACGAACAGCACGATTTGTCTGTGCGATTGCTGCGGTCTTTCCGGATGGAAGCGAACTTGTTAGAACAGGAACCATGGAAGGCTATATCGGAGAAACACCTGCCGGTGAAAATGGTTTTGGCTATGATCCGATTTTTTATGTTGATCCATACCAGTGTTCCACTGCTCAGCTGTCACGCAATCAGAAAAATGCCCTGAGTCACAGAGGTAATGCGCTCAGAGCCATACATGGAGAGCTTTCAAGGCACTGATAGCAGAGGTAACGGCAATGAAGATCTTAATTGTAAGTGACACACATAAAAAACACAAAAATTTAGAGATTGTTTTAGAGCGTATGCGTCCGATCGACATGCTCATTCATTTGGGAGATGCAGAGGGATATGATGACTATATCGCTGACATTGCAGGCTGTCGAATGGAGATCGTGGCAGGCAACAATGATTTTTTTACAAAACTTCCCCTTGAAAAAGACGTTCAGATCGGCAATTATAAGGCGCTCATTACCCACGGACATTATTATTATGTGAATTCTGGATATGAAGATCTGAAAAGAGATGCAGAGGCGAGGAGATACGATATCGTTATGTTCGGTCATACCCACAGGCCTGTGATTGATTATGATGATAATATAGTGACACTGAATCCGGGAAGTCTTTCCTATCCAAGACAGGATGGAAAGGCACCTTCCTATATTGTGATGGAAATTGATAAAAAGGGCAGGGCGCACTTTGAGCTTGAGTATTTACAATTTTAGAATCAGCGAAAAAGTGTATAGTTTATTTTGTGATAACAATCGTATAATTTTCTATATTGTGCAAATTGTTTAAAAAAAATACTCAAAGAAATATTCTGAAAAGTGTTGACATTCGTTCCTGGCTATTATATAATTCTTTTTGCGTCAGTGAGATGCAGACAAAAAAATACTCTACGGGGTGTGGCTCAGCTTGGCTAGAGCGCCTGGTTTGGGACCAGGAGGTCGCAGGTTCGAATCCTGTCACCCCGACTCTATGCGGGTGTAGTTCAATGGTAGAACACTAGCCTTCCAAGCTAGATACGTGGGTTCGATTCCCATCACCCGCTTCGCCTATGAGATAGGCACTGTGTTCGTAGCTCAGTTGGATAGAGCAACGGCCTTCTAAGCCGTGGGTCGGGGGTTCGAATCCCTTCGAGCACGTTTCTTCTTTTTTATAAGAGTATGCGTAATGCAAAATATGGTGGGTATAGCGCAGTCGGTTAGCGCGCCAGATTGTGGCTCTGGAGGCCGTGGGTTCGAATCCCATTATCCACCCTGCCAGTTTGGCTGCAGCAGTATAAGCTAATGGGCTATCGCCAAGCGGTAAGGCACAGGACTTTGACTCCTGCATTCGTTGGTTCAAATCCAACTAGCCCAGTTCTTTTAATTTTAAATATTTGGGATATTAGCTCAGTTGGTAGAGCACTTGACTTTTAATCAAGTTGTCCGGGGTTCGAATCCCCGATGTCTCACTAATTCAAGCCTCTTAGAAATGCAGTAAAATCAGCGTTTCTAGGGGCTTTTTTGTTATAGAAGGACATCATCCATCAACAAAATTCGCAAAGAGTGACAGACTAGGAGCAGGAAATCTTGACCGAGATTTTTTTGTGCGGTAGAATACAAATAGTAAAAAAGATGTTCCTTGTGTTTCTATATCAGTTTTTGTATAATGCAGATGGAACGTACGACCAAGGTTTGAGGAGACTGAGTCATGGACAAGATCGCAGAAATCAGGAAGAAGATAAACAAGGGTGATAATCAGATCATAGAGCTGCTAGAGGAGCGGATGGCTTGTCTACAGGAAATAGCTGCCCTGAAAAAAGCAGATCGGGAAGCATTGTATTTTCCGGAGCAGGATTGTAACCAGCTGAACATGCTTATGGCTAAATTTTCCGGGAGCGAATTCGAGCAGGAGTTCCGCAGGATATTTACAGAGATCTATATGAGTGGTGCCAAAGCACAGGGAAAAGCGGCAATTCCATATAACATATATTTGATTGGTTTTATGGGCGCAGGGAAAAGTTCAGTGGCGTCAGAATTAGAACGCAGACTTATGTTGGACACAATTGAAATGGATCAGATTATTGTTGAGCAAACGAATATGTCGATTTCTGATATTTTTTCAAAACATGGAGAAGAGCATTTCCGAGCGCTTGAGACAAATCTGCTCATTCAGCTCCAGCAGGTAAAGCACAAGATCGTTTCCTGCGGTGGCGGCGTGCCAATGAGAGACGTTAACACGGAGCAAATGAAGAAGAATGGAAGAATCGTCCTGTTGAAAGCCTCGCCGGAGACGATCTATGAAAGAGTGAAGGATTGTAAGGATCGACCAATATTGAATGATAATATGAACGTTGAGTTTATCGCCAGTCTTATGGAGAAACGAAGAGAGCGATATGAACATGTGGCAGATCTGACGGTTTCCACAGACGGAAAAAGTGTAGGACAGATTTGCCAGGAGATTATAGCAGGATTGTATGAACTAGATCAGCAGAACTAGATCTATAGAAACGATCAGTAAAGAAACGATCAGTAAAGAAATGAGCAGCAAAGAAATGAGAAAATGGCTATGTGAAGGAGGTCACTATGGATGAGATTACGATTTATGACAAGAGACTGACAAAAGAAGAAAACCATATGCTGGGCACTCAGGTGAACGAAGTACTCGAAATTTTTGAAACGGAGCAGGAAGCGACGGATTTCATCGTTGAACACCGAAAAATAGAGAGAGAAAAGGTGGAGCATTTTTGGAATGAGGAGCTAAAGCTTTACAGAGCAATGCTGACCTATTTTGATGACGAGGGAAAAGTAAAAGAAAAAGAAGAATACATAAAAGAAAACCTGATGGCAACCATTTACATTGGGAATGTTTCTTATTGTATGTTTGGGACAGGACGAGTGGCCAGGGTGAACTTCTATTAAGGAGGAAAAATTGAAATTTAAAGATTATCCATATAAAAGGATTGAAATAAAAGAGTTGGAAAAGGATTTTGCGGCACTATTTGAGCGGTTCGATCTTGCGGAGAACGCAGCTGCTCAGTTTGCTGTACATAAAGAATACTATGAATTGACAGATCACGCAGTCACAATGTCTACGATCGCACATATTCGGCATGACATCGATATCACCGATGCATTTTATGAAAAGGAGCAGGAGTATTATGATCAGATCATGCCGATTCTCCAGAATCTGATCGTAAACTATCAGAAAAAGCTTTATGGTTCTGCCTTTAAAGAGGAATTGCAGGAAATGATCGGTCCAGTCGCATTCAAGAACATGGAACTGGCATTTCGTTCAATGGATGAGAAGCTGATTCCGCTGATGCAGGAGGAAAATACTCTTCGAACGGAATACGATAAGCTGATCGCAGGCGCGAAGATCGACTGGGATGGTGAAATACTAAATCTTTCGCTGTTGAGACCTTATTTGACGAATGCTGACAGAACGATCAGACAAAAGGCCTGGAACAAATATGAGAACTTTTTTGCAGTGAATGGAGATAAGCTGGATGAGATCTACGATCGTCTGGTCAAGAACAGGACGCAGCAGGCAAGAGAGATGGGATACGAGAATTATCTTGAACTGGGATATTATCGCATGAACCGGAATTGTTATGATGCACCCATGGTAAAGACATTTAGAGATCAGATCAAATCGGAATGGGTTCCTTTTGTTGAGAGAATGCAAAAGAGAAGAAAAGAGAGACTTGGAGTTGATCGGTTAAGCTATATTGATGAGGGTGTATACTTTGCCGAGGGAAATCCATCTCCTAAGGGAACACCAGAAGAGATCATGGAAGCCGGAAGAACGATGTATCAGGAGCTTTCGCCTGAAACAGCAGCATTTATTACATTTATGATGGATCAGGAGCTCTTTGATGTATTAGGCAGAAAAAATAAAAAAGCCGGTGGTTATATGACCTTTTTACCGGACTATAAGGCACCATTTATTTTTGCCAATTTTAACAGTACAAGTGATGATGTAGATGTCATGACTCATGAATGTGGTCATGCTTTCCAGGGATATCTTACCGCAGAGGATCCCATTCGGGAGCATGCTGATATCACGATGGAGACGGCGGAAATACATTCCATGTCTATGGAATTTTTTACCGAACCATGGATGAATCGCTTCTTTGGAGATCGAGCAGATGATTACAGGGCATTTCACCTAGAAAGCGCAGCTGCTTTTATACCCTATGGATGCCTGGTAGATGAATTTCAGCATGTGATGTATGAACATCCGGAAATGACTCCATCTGAAAGACATACGGCATGGAGACAGCTAGAACAGGAGTACAAGCCACATTTAGATTATGCCGGTGCGCCCTACTTTGAAAAAGGGGGATTCTGGCAGAAACAGCTTCATATCTACGACCTTCCCTTCTATTATATAGATTATTGCCTTGCTCAAACATGCGCACTGCAGTATAAGGGCAGAATGGATCAAAATTACGGTGCAGCCTGGGAAAGCTATCTGACGCTCTGCCGGTTGTCGGCTTCAGATTTTTTTACTGGACTGCTTGAGCAGTCTGGCCTGGAAAGTCCTTTTTCGGATGGAAGTATAAGACATTTGATACAGAACCTAGAACATACGGTAGGAATGGAGTAACAGACTTATGAGTCAGAAATTGAAGTTGCGGCTCCTTGGCATACTGCTGATTATTTTTATGATGAATCTTCTCACAGGATGTGTTACAAAGGAAGACCGGCAAAAGGAGGCAGAATACAGAGAGTCTGGAATTGCTGCCATGGAAACAGGAAATTATAGCGAGGCAATTTCTGATTTCAACCTGGCATTGGATCAGGTGCGTGGAATGATCGGAGCGGATGAGCTGGATATCTGTTACTATAAAGCAGCGGCACAGTTCGCATCAGGCGATATATATGGAGCAATTGATACGTATGATATTCTTGTAGAGTATGATGAGAAAAATGCACAGAATTATTTTTTAAGAGGCGGAGCATATCTTGCTGTGGGAGAAATGCAAAAAGCGACAGATGATTATGATCAGGCAGTCGCTCTGACAGATGATCTTGCCATGTATCTGGCAATAGCTGACAATCTGAGTGACTATAGCTATTCTGCCCAGGCAGACACTTATTTAACAATGGGTCTGGAAGAATCTCCCAGAGATAAGGCTTCGAATTACCGGCTTCAAGGGGAAATGTATACTCTTTTGGGTGATACGGACTCTGCACTTACCTCATATATGACCGCTTTGGAAAAAGGCGATGTGGATGTAAATCTTAATCTGGCACAGTACTATGTCGATCAGGGTGACCCGGATCAGGCAAAAACCTATATTGATACCTACGTTGCAGCTTATCCTGAGAGCAGCGTTGCATTAAACGCTCAGGGTATGGAGAAAATGAATGCAGCAGATTATCAGGGGGCAATCACCGATTTCAATCAGGCACTTGCTCTTGACATGGTCACGAATGAACAGGAGCTGCGACGTAATCTGATTGCTGCTTATGAAAAAGCAGGTGATTTTGTAACTGCCAAAGCAATGATGGAAACTTATATCAATGATTATCCTGATGATGCGGATGCACAGCGGGAATGGATGTTCTTACAAAGCAGATAAATTGGATTCGGAGAAAAAATGGCTGAACTATTAGAAAATAGCAACAAAGCAGAACGTGTCGTTCTGGTAGGCGTCAGTGAACAGATGGGGGATGATACTGAGGATTCCATCCGGGAGCTGGCAGAATTGGCAGAAACAGCCGGAGCCTTTGTCGTGGGAACTGTGATACAGAATCGAGAGAAAATACATTCTGTGACCTATGTTGGAAAAGGCAAGGTAGAAGAAATCAAGGAGTTTGCAGAACAAAATGATGCAACAGGCATAATTTGTGACGATGAGCTTTCGCCTGCACAGCTGAGAAATCTGACAAATGCGCTTGATATGAAGGTAATGGACAGAACGCTTCTGATCCTGGATATTTTTGCATTACGAGCAACAAGCCGGGAAGGAAAGATTCAGGTCGAGTTGGCACAGCTGCGCTATCGTGCTACCAGACTGACAGGCATGGGTAAATCTATGTCAAGGCTGGGTGGAGGAATCGGAACTAGAGGTCCTGGAGAGAAAAAGCTTGAAATCGACAGACGTCTGATCGGAAACCGGATTTCACTTTTAAAAAGTGAGTTGGAAGAAGTGACACAGCATCGAACTCTAAATCGAAAGGCAAGAGAACGAAATCATATCCCGGTCGCAGCAATTGTCGGGTACACCAATGCAGGAAAATCCACCTTATTGAATCGTCTGACAGATGCAGGGGTACTTGAGGAAAATAAATTGTTCGCGACACTCGATCCTACCACCAGAGTCCTAAAGCTGTCAGGACAGCAGGAAATCCTGCTCACAGATACAGTAGGATTTATCCGAAAGCTGCCACATCATTTGATCGAGGCATTTAAAAGTACCTTAGAAGAGGCAAAGTATGCGGATTTTATCATTCATGTTGTTGATGCCTCAAGCCCACAGGTCGAAAAGCAAATGCATATTGTATATGAGACCTTGAAAGAACTCGACGTGAAAGATAAAAAGATACTTACGCTATTCAATAAACAGGATCTGATAATGGATCAGGAACCCTTATGCGATTTTCAGGCGGATAAGACGCTGCGCATATCGGCAAAGTCTGGAGCGGGACTCGAGGAGGTGCAAAAGCAGCTGGAGAATTTTCTCAGAGAGGATAAGATTCTGATCGAAAGAGTCATACCTTACACAGAAGGATCCATTCTGCAGTTGATCCGAAAATCCGGTGAACTGCTCGAAGAAGAATATCGACCTGAAGGTATCTACTTTAAAGCATATGTATCTATGGAACTTTATGGGAAAATAGAATAAAAAATGCACAATATAGTGTAATGATATTTGTGCAATACACTACATATTGTATCTAATAATTGACTCCCCTTTTTTGCTCTGTTACAATATTGTCATGTTCCGAAAAACAAATGAAAATTTGTGTCACGTGATGATAAAGAGTGGGAAAGGTGGAGTTTTTATGATTCAAGTAGTAAAAAGAGATGGGGAAGCAGCAGATTTCCAGCTGGAAAAGATTTCTTCTGCGGTATGTAAAGCCTTTGATGCAACACAGACAGCATATGGAAAAGATATCATAGATCTTCTTTCTCTGCGTGTGACATCAGATTTTCAGTCAAAAATAGAAAATGGACGGATTCAGGTAGAGGACATCCAGGACAGTGTGGAATCAACGTTGGAAAGCGCCGGTTATACTCAGGTCGCAAAGTCATATATTCTATACAGAAAACAACGTGAAAAAATGAGAAATATGACGTCGACAATTTTAGATTATAAGGAAGTGATCGATAGCTATGTGAAGGTCGAGGACTGGAGAGTGAAAGAAAACTCCACAGTGACTTATTCCGTGGGAGGTCTGATCCTGAGTAACTCAGGTGCTGTTACGGCCAACTACTGGCTTTCTGAGATCTATGACAATGAGATTGCCCAGGCACATCGAAAGGCACAGATCCATATCCATGACTTGTCCATGCTTACTGGCTATTGTGCAGGGTGGTCACTAAAACAGCTGATTCAGGAGGGACTTGGGGGAATATCCGGGAAAATCACCTCTTCTCCCGCAAAGCACCTGTCAGTACTCTGTAACCAAATGGTCAATTTTCTGGGAATCATGCAGAATGAATGGGCTGGAGCCCAGGCATTTTCTTCTTTTGATACCTATCTGGCACCTTTTGTAAAAGAAGATAATTTAAATTATTATGAAGTAAAAAAAGCCATTGAATCCTTTATATATGGGGTAAATACTCCGAGTAGATGGGGAACACAGGCACCTTTTTCCAATATAACGCTGGATTGGACCGTTCCATCCGATCTGGCGGAGCTTCCTGCTATTGTTGGCGGAAAAGAACTGGACTTTACATATGGAGACTGTAAAGAAGAAATGGATATGGTCAATCGTGCTTTTCTTGAGATCATGATAGAGGGTGATGCGAATGGAAGAGGATTCCAGTATCCAATACCTACCTATTCCATCACAAGAGATTTTGACTGGTCTGATAATTTGAACAATAGATTGCTATTTGAAATGACATCTAAATATGGGACTCCTTATTTTTCCAACTACATTAATAGTGATATGGAGCCAAGCGATGTGCGGTCTATGTGCTGCAGACTGCGTCTCGATCTAAGAGAGCTGCGTAAAAAATCGGGCGGATTCTTTGGAGCAGGAGAAAGCACAGGTTCCATCGGAGTGGTAACTATAAATCTTCCGCAGATCGCATATTTAGCATCGGATGAAGGAGATTTTTATCGCAGACTGGATTATATGATGGATCTTTCAGCACGTTCGTTAAAAATAAAAAGAGATGTGGTCTCCAGACTTCTGAATGAAGGTCTGTATCCATATACAAAGAGGTATCTGGGTTCCTTTGACAGCCATTTTTCAACGATCGGAATCATCGGTATGAATGAGGTGGGTCTGAACGCAAAATGGATCAGAGGAGATCTGACCCATAAGAAAACCCAGGATTTTGCGAAGGATGTCCTTAATCATATGAGAAAGCGACTTTCAGATTATCAGGAACAATATAAGGATCTGTATAACCTGGAAGCGACACCGGCGGAATCGACAGCATATCGGCTGGCAAAGCATGATAAGAAGGCATATCCGGATATTAAAACAGCGGCTTCAGACTGCGAGACACCTTATTATACGAATAGCTCGCACCTGCCTGTGGGATATACGGATGATATCTTTTCTGCTCTGGATATTCAGGATGAACTGCAGACACTGTACACATCAGGAACCGTATTTCACACCTTCCTCGGTGAAAAACTTCCCGATTGGAAGGCTGCATCGGTACTCGTCAGAAAAATTGCAGAGAATTATCAGCTGCCATACTATACACTTTCGCCGATCTACAGTATCTGTAAGGAGCATGGATATATATCCGGCGAGCATGAAACCTGCCCGATCTGCAAAAAAGAAGCTGAGATCTATAGTCGCATTACCGGATACTACAGACCCGTCAAGAACTGGAATGATGGGAAGACCCAGGAGTATAAGCACAGAAGACTGTATGCAAAAAATATACTTTTGCAACCGAAATCTGAAATCACAAGATATTTATTCACGACGGAGACCTGTCCAAACTGCAACCTGGCAAAAAGATTTCTCGGTGACAGTGAGTATACGATAGTGGATGCGAACCGGGAAGAAGCTCTTGTGAAAAAGTATGGGATTATGCAGGCTCCAACACTTGTTGTTGAGAGACAGAATGACCATGAGGTCTATGTAAACGCATCGAATATCAAAAAGTATGTAGACAGTCTATCGCTCCGGGCGTAAAATAAAAGAAAAACGGCGGGGTGAAAATGAGATGATTACATTACAAGAAAAGATCCAGACAATTTTGGATGTAGCAGTGGAAAATAAGGAAGCAGCAGGTATTAATGCTCTGATCATTCATCAGGATGAGGAAATAGCATACTGCCAGTCAGGTCATGCTGATATTGCAAAGCAGATTCCTTACAGAAGAGATACGATCTTTCGAATGTACTCCATGACAAAGCCTGTCACCGGTGCTGCCGCGATGTTACTGATGGCACGCGGTCAGTTGGATCTGGGCACTTCTGTGAGTGAATTCCTTCCGGGTTTTTCGGATATAAAAGTGCACAGCAATGGCGGTTTTGAGGAACCAAGGCGAGATGTCAAAGTAGCAGATCTGCTTTCTATGACATCAGGGATACCATATCCTGGTACTTTGGAGGATCAGGCATCCCAGCAGGTCGGGGAGGTTTTTGCAAAACTGCAAAGTGAATTACCGGGAAATAGCGGGATGGATACGGAGACCTTTGCCAATCGACTTGGAGAATGTGGATTATCCTTTCATCCCGGAGAGCATTGGATGTATGGCGCCTCAGCGGATGTTCTTGGAGCCATAATAGAGCAGGTATCGGGGATGAAATTCGGCGAATTTTTAAAAAAAGAATTCTTTGATCCTCTCGGAATGTATGATACAGGATTTTTTGTTCCGGATAACAAGCAGAAAAGACTTGCAAAGGTATATCAGAATATCAATAATATGATGCAGGAAGAAATAACCTCCCATCTGGGAATTCTGTACGACCAGAGACAGGCTCCAAAGTTCGAATCTGGTGGAGCTGGTTTGTTTTCTACTCTGGATGATTTTGCAAAATTTGCAGCTATGCTTTTGTCCGGAGGTATTTACGCCGGAAAGAAATATTATCATCCTGCTACGGTTCAATATTTTATCAATGCTGAGCTGCAGCCGTGGCTGCTGAAGGACTACTATAACAGATTTGACACATTGTCTGGATTTTCCTATGGGAATTTAATGCGTACCATGAAATCGCCTGCACAAAGCCGAATGATCGTGAGCAAAGGTGAGTATGGATGGGATGGATGGCTAGGCGCCTATTTTGCAAATTGTCCGGAGGACTCACTGACAATCCTGCTGTCAATGCAGAGAGTTGATGCCGGAACAATGCCAGTCACTAGAAAAGTCAGAAATCTGGTGTTATCCACACTTGGAAAAACAATATGAACTTAAAAAAAGAGGAGCCAATTATGACTCCTCTTTTTTCTACTGAGTAACAAGGGACGACCTGTTGATCGCAGCGACCAAAGCATCAACAGATGCCTGAATGATATCTTCATCCATGCCTACTCCCCAGTAGGTTATATTTTCAATATCAATGCCCACATATGCTACTGCCTTAGAGGTAGAACCACGGGTCAAGGAGTGTTCAGTATATTCACTGATCTCATAGTCCTGATCAAAGAAAGGTTTTACGGCGTTACTTACAGCGTCAAGGCGTCCATTTCCAACAGCCTTTGATGATTGTGATTCTCCATTGAAGTTGACAGTGAGGTCAGCTTCGATTCCATGTTCTCTGTGGAAATGATATTCAGGAATGAAGAATGTTTTATCTGCATCACGATAGGTGGATTTGAAAATTTCATAAATTCTCTTTGGATCCAGTTCGCTATGCTCTCTGTCTGAAACATCTTTTACAATATATCCAAACTCTTCGCGCATTTTATCAGGAATAACGATACCATAGGATTGTTTTAGAACATAGCTGACGCCACCCTTTCCGGACTGGCTATTGATTCGGATCACATCCGAGTCATATTCACGGCCAACATCTTTTGGGTCGATCGGTAGATATGGGACTGTCCAGGAGCCGCCTTCTGTTAATAGATGATGATGCATGCCCTTTGAAATCGCATCCTGATGAGAACCGGAAAATGCAGTAAACACAAGGTCTCCGGCATAAGGCTGTCGCATACCAACATCCATATTCGTCAGTCGTTCATACGTTTTTCGGATCTCTCGCATGTTGTGGAATTCAAGACCGGGATCGACACCATGGGAGTATAAATTCATGGCGAGAGTCACAATATCGACATTTCCAGTGCGTTCTCCGTTACCAAACAAAGTACCCTCAATTCTGTCTGCACCTGCAAGCATACCAAGCTCTGCATCACTTACACCGCTTCCTCTGTCGTTATGGGGATGAAGTGACAAAATGACATTATCACGGTAGCTCAGATTTTTATCAAAGTATTCGACCTGACATGCAAATACGTGTGGCATGGAGTATTGTACAGTTGATGGGAGGTTAATAATTGCTTTTCGCTCTGCGGTAGGCTTCCACACATCCAAAACGGCATTGCAGACATCTAAGGCGTAATCCACCTCTGTGCCAGTAAAGCTCTCTGGACTGTATTGAAAAGAAATATTTCCCTGAATATTTTTGGCCAAATCAAACACAAGCTTTGCGCCTTCTACAGCGATCTGTTTGATTTCTTCCTGGGACTTCTGAAACACCTGTTCACGCTGTGGGACAGAGGTCGAGTTATAAACATGGACGATTACATTCGGAGCACCATCGATCGCCTCGAAGGTTCTCTTGATAATATGCTCTCTGGCCTGGGTCAGCACCTGAACGGTCACATCTTCTGGGATCATATTCCGTTCAATGATTGTTCGTAAAAAACTATATTCCGTCTCCGAAGCAGCAGGAAATCCCACTTCGATCTGTTTAAATCCGACTTCCAGAAGCATTTGATAATATTCTATTTTTTCTTCCAGACTCATGGGCTCGATCAGTGCCTGATTTCCATCCCTAAGGTCGACACTGCACCAAATTGGTGCTTTGTCTACAGAATCTTTTTTTACCCAGTCATAGCTGTCTACTGGTGGCATATAATACATTTTCTGATACTTTTCAAATCCCTGCATATTCTGCTCCTCGCTTTCACCAAATTCTATGTGTTCTGTTCCATTTCGGAGTGCAATACGACCTTCTATCGAAGCAAATAAAAAAAGTCCTCCGCCTCCAACGTTACAT
The DNA here is from genome assembly GCA_047974745.1 of Lachnospiraceae bacterium. Taxonomy (GTDB): domain Bacteria; phylum Bacillota; class Clostridia; order Lachnospirales; family Lachnospiraceae; genus JBKECO01. The sequence goes on along the minus strand of JBKECO010000039.1, from coordinate 10,282 downwards.
AGAGACGTAAGACATACTTACGCGGTACCACTCTAATTCATGATTTGATCATGCTCTCTACAGGTACGGAATATATAAACTTTATATTCTTATACCATCCCCTTTTAACGGCGGGTATGCGTCTGCATCTACATAAAAGTGATGGGGGAACCCTATCATGAGATCTCAATCTATGATTCCTAGCACTTCTGGTTCAAGCAGCAACTCCAAGGTGAGTTCTCTGTGTTCTGTTTACTGCCTCTCAGCGTCCGGCAGCTCTCTGAAAACAGGATAACAGGTACTACTCCTTTTCACAGTCTTTCTGAACATATGATAGCATACAAAATTAAGATGGTAAAGAGAAATTTTAGAAAGCATTTTCGCAATGAAAGCACAGGTACAAATTTAAAAAGGGAACAAAAAGGCAACAAAAAAAACAAAAGAAAGGAAACAAAAATGCAATAAGACGAGCTGAGAACAAAAGAAGATTAGTAGAAAAATAAAAGAAGATTAGTAGAAAATCAAAAAAAGATTAGTCGAAAACTCTTGACAGCAAGTAGAAAATTCTATAATATAAAAAAGTCGTTTGCGGGTATGGCGGAATTGGCAGACGCGCCAGATTTAGGTTCTGGTGGGAGACCGTGCAGGTTCAAGTCCTGTTACCCGCATCCGGGCTTATAGCTCAGCCGGTTAGAGCGCACGCCTGATAAGCGTGAGGTCGGTGGTTCGAGTCCACTTAAGCCCATGAATAAAGGGATAGAGGCATTTTCCAGTGAATGGAAGATGCCTCTTTTTATGGTGTGCCAAGCATGGCACTAATCTAACTGGTGCAAGTCCAGTCACGGGTATTTACCGCCAAGTGTAGCGAACCACAAGTTGGTATCAGTAATGGTATGGATGAAGGAAGTGGTGTAGCAAAGTTCTTGAGCCTACGAACAGAAACTTGATAAGGCGATTAGGTGGGTAAGGTTGCCATACAAACCAAAGCCCGAATGGTAAACGTAAACCGAAGTTGTAAATCAAGAGGTTGTGGAACGAAAGATTAGTGTCTTATCTATATCCAGAGGGGTGATGTGTATAACTTTTGTAATAAGCAGAGGAGTAACAACAGTGGAATTAATAGATATGATTACATCGAAAGAAAACCTAAACAGAGCCTATAAGAAAGTAGTGGCGAATAAAGGTGCAAGTGGAGTAGATGGAATGACTGTAGATGAACTTGGTGCATACATCAGAGAAAATCAAGACACAATCGTGCAGTCAATTCGAAACAGAACCTATATGCCCAAGCCAGTGCGTAGAGCATACATTCCAAAGGAAAATGGGAAGAAAAGACCACTTGGAATACCAACGGTTTTGGACAGAGTGATACAACAAGCCATTGCACAACCGATATCTGATATTTATGAAGAAATATTTAGTGAATTCAGTTATGGGTTCAGACCTGGAAGAAGTTGCCATAATGCAATCAAGCAAGCATTGGACTACCTTAATGAGGGATATGAATGGGTCATTGATGTTGATATTGAACAATTCTTTGATACGGTGAATCATGACAAATTAATTCAGATTCTTAGAGAACAAGTAAATGACAGTACAACATTAAATCTGATTCGCAAATATTTGAGAGCAGGAGTAATGGAAAAAGGACTGGAAAAAGCAACAATCACCGGTGTTCCACAAGGCGGACCGTTGTCGTTTGTGTTGTCGAACGTCTATCTTGATAAGTTAGATAAAGAGCTGGAACAAAGAGGTCTGCGTTTTACGAGATATGCCGACGATGCATTGATATTCACGAAAAGTGAATTGGCAGCAAACAGAGTGATTAAGTCCATAACAGATTGGATTGAAAGAAAACTGTTCCTAAAGGTGAATGCAACAAAGACTAAGGTAGTCAGACCGACAAGGAGTAAATATCTAGGATTCACATTTCTGAAACATGGTGGCGAATGGAAAGTGAAACCAACCACAGAAAAGAAAAAGAAACTGAAACAGAAAATGAGTGAATACCTCAAAAGAAACAAAGCAATATCATGACCGCTTGCGGTAACAATAAAGCGAGTGAATGAGATAGTAAGAGGATGGATTAATTATTTCAGAATCGGAATGATGAAACAGTTCATGGAAGAGTTTGGAACATGGCTTAGGCATAAAATAAGAGTAATTGTTATAAAGCAATGGAAAAAGCCTAAGACGATATACAGAAATTTATGTTATCTAAATCGTAAACATAAAAATGGATTCGACCATGAGGCAATCTATAAAGTTGCAAATTCAAGACTGGGTTGGTACAAAAGAAGTGGAATGAACGTAGTGAATTTTATTATCAGTCCAGATTTGCTTGAAACTAAAATAAAGGACGGAGCAGGGTTGCTCAATCCTTTAAATTATTATCTAAGAAAAGTTGGAATATAAATTGTAGAGCCGTATACGAGACCCGTACGTACGGTTCAATGAGAGGGAAATAATTCTTAGCAATTATTTCTCTACTCTATTCCAAAATGATAGGAGTGGGAGGATGTGCATTCTGTAACGAAAAAAATGTTTTTTAGAACATGAAACAAACATTTATGTGCAGCATGTGAAATAATGCAAATAAAATAGAAACTAGATTTATCATGAGTTTCTTGCTCCTACCATAGATATTTGATTTGATTAAATATCTGCGATAGGGACTTTGTCGTATTTGCAATAGGAGATGAGGATGAAAAAAATACTTGTATGGATACTTCTTATAAGTTGCTAGCTGATATGTTACGTAACGCTTGTACTGTTCATTGGTGTAGAAGGAGAAGACATCTGGGGAAAACTCGTAAAGAGTGCTAGGAAAACAGATCGAGAAACATGATAAAGGAAGGAGCGTCATTGTGTCAGTGGATATATTACATGCACAACGTAGTCAAAAGGAAAGTGAGCTAGCGACAAGTCAGGTTCAACTATCCATAGTTGAGGACAAACTTACACAGGTAAGACAAGCAAAAAGAGAGATTGCAGAACTAAAAAAAACAGCAAGAGCTACAAAGAATAAGTGGAACGAATTGAATTATGTGAATCGATATTACTGGTATGGAGCGCGGCAGTCTGACTTTGAAAGTGGTCACCATGAGAAGGTCCTTGTACAAGCTACAAAATATTATAGAAGGCTGGATCGTATAGCTGATCAGTTGGTCGATGTTGAACGTATGTTAAAAGATGAAAAACAGCAATATGGCATTATAATTGAGCAGCTTCATAACGCGATTTCCTGGTTCTGGGGTGAGATCGAAAAAGCAGTCAACTGAATCGGAAAGGAAAGAAAGTATTATGCAGAAAATTAACTTGAATAAGGATGTATTTGATGCAAAACTTCTGGCAATTGAAAAAGGATTTAAAACAATGGATGCCGTCGTATATGATAAGGTCGAAAGTAACCTTTTGACTATGGATGCGATGATTTTAGTACTAAATGAGATGAATGCAGCAATAGAAAAATATCATGTGTTTTTAAAGAATGATGTGGAAAAATTTCTCAAAGTAGGTGACAATATAAAACAGTCAGATACAGCACTTTCTCAAAAGTTGACAGGAGGATTGTAATGAGGATTGCTCATGATGACATCAGGATCCTACAAGAACAGTTCTTAACATTAAAAGATTCGATGGAATCTGAAATAGAAGTATTGCGCAGCCATATGATTGAATTTGCAGAGAATACCGAAATTTTTGATGGTGAGGCGGCAGCTGCAATGCGAAGATATATACAAGAGGTACATGGGGAAATACTGCGGACGTTTCTTTTGACATTAGTCACAATGGATGGAGCTATAAAAAAATATATCAGCACATTTCAAAATGAAGTGGATGAAAGTATAGAGGCTGCCATAGAAACGGAATATGTCGATCAGGTCATCCAGCAGACTAAAAATGTAGCGGGTGAGTATGACCTACTACAGGATGAATTAAGTGCATTTGTTTCCAGATATGCAGAATTCTTACCAGAGGCAGCACCAAGCGATGACCAGATGCAGACAGCATTTTATAATTCGGAAACCGTTTTAAATCAAACGATTGACCTAGTCAGTAGTTTTGACAGCTACATGGCAGACTGCTTTGATGAAGTGAAAGAACTGCTTCAGGTGATTGATGCAGCATGTGAAACAGATATAAAGACCAGCAAAGATAAAACAGATCTACAGTATCCAATCAACTTCCTTGAAAAATCGACATGGTATAAAGATTTTATAAAATATCTTAATCCTGAATATGCGAAATACCTTGTAACAAACCCAAGTGAACAGGCTAATGTATTTAGAATGATAAGGCATGAACAGGGCATGTCAGTAGAAGATATAAAAAAAATAAATGAATTCATGCAACCGTTAGAAACAGGAGATACTCTGGCAATAAAACTGCAGGCATATACAGCAGATGAAACTTTTTGCAAGCTGTTCATTCGCTATTTGGATCGATTTGCAATAGCGGACACATCGGTCAAAGGAGTATTCAATTCAAGTAATGATACGCTTGTTTTCAACATAGCAGACGACCGGAATAATCCTAGAGGTACCTATTATACTTTTTTTCATGAAGTTGGACATGCAATTGATTACTACTATGGAGTAGAAAATGGGTATAAGACAAACGTAACAGACGCATATAAGAATGCAGAAGGACTGACACTGTCAGATGCGAATCGTCTGGATGTAGAAGCGAGGCTTTCTGATGAAATAGATGTTCTACTCAGCACAGAGGCTGAATTTATTACATGGAGCCAGCAGAATAAGAGCAATGCAAAAGAAGCGGTGCTTTCGAATTTGATGAATTATAATTTGGATGAAACTTCACTATCTCTGAAGTCGGGAAAGCTGCATATAGAACTTGTTGATGTTATGAATACTGCATTACAAGGGGCGGATAATGAAAGTGCATCCGATATCTATGGAGGAGTAACAAATAATGCAATTGTTGGCTTGTACGGGCATTTCCCAGACAAGAAAACAGGTGAAGAATATTGGATGAACTCAGATGGTTCAGTGAGACGTCTAACAAACAAAGAGTCGTTTGCAGAATATTATGGGAGGTGTATGACAATTGATCCAGCTCAAGCAAATGGCTTAAAGAGTATTAAGAACTTCATGCCACAATCAGAGGAGTTAATAAATGAAATTTTACAAGAAATGTCAAATGTTTAAGGAAAAACTTTGGGCGAAAAATCTGTATATAATTTTACTATTCATTATATTAGTGAGTGGGTGCGATTACAGCAAAACAGTTGATTCAGAAAGGGAAGTAGAAATGACTGAGAAAGAAACTCTAGATGGATTTTATGATTTATTTAAATCTGAACAGGCGAATATAGGGCATTCATTAGATGATATTACAAAAGTAATGTATGATGATGTTTACGAGATGGCAAATAGTAGTTGCATTGCAATAAATGTTGGAGACAAGGGCATGTTTATAAATCGAAGGATTCATAGCTCGCTTAAATTTCGTGAATTTGATTATATCATGTCAGATAGCGATATAAATGAAGTGCGTGCAATATTGGAAAAATATGACGTGATGAATTGGGAAGATGAATATGGAACATATATACCAGTGGCGGATGCGGATGATCCAAACATAAGTATAGACGGTGGTGGCGGCTGGACACTTGTTATTCAGTTTAGTGACAATACTGTAAAGCGAATAAATGGTTTTTATGATGGTGATGAAGAATATCCTGAAAATTATGAAGAGTTTGTGAAAGAATTAGAAGAATTTGTGGATTCTAAAGAACCAAATGCCGAATAATAACAGATGAAAACCGGTGATCTAAGGTATAGGTAACTTGGAAAATAAGGACGTAAAAAAGAACAGGTTAAATAACTGAGGCTAAAATATCTTGCCACTAATTTGCCACTATTTTAGCGGCAAAAATCCTACTCAGAACGGATGCCGTCTTTAGCAAACGGAGTCAGTTTGACAAGAACAATTCAAAAGAAGCAGTTATTTCAAATTTGATGAATTGTAACTTGGATGAAGCTAAGTTGACAAAAGAGCAGTATTCAAATTGTACAGATGTAGAGACAAAAATAAATGCGCTGTTCTTTTTAACAAACAGCGCATTTAATCATTAAACTAACAATGTAAGAATATCATTTCCAACATCAACCTCTTTACTTTCGATTGGTATAATATCTGTGAATTTAGTTGTATTTGTAATAATTATTGGGGTTTGAACCGAGAAACCTTCTGCCACGATTGAATCCATATCAAACGAAACTATTAAATCTCCTTTTTTCACTATTTGGCCTTGCTCAACATGTGTTTCAAAATATTGTCCATTCAAATTCACTGTGTCCATTCCAATGTGAATCAGGATCTCCGCCCCATTTTCAGAGAGAATACCTATCGCATGCTTTGTCGGAAAAATTGTTATAATTGAACCATGCACTGGCGAATATATTTTCCCTTCACGTGGTTCTATAGCGACACCTTGTCCCATTGCACCTTGAGCAAATGCTTCGTCACATACTTCATGGAGAGGAATAATTTTCCCATTAGCTGGACTGACAAGTACTTCTTGAGAAACTTCAGAAACACTTTTTGTTTCTATTATTTCTTCATCTTGATACATCAAAAACGTAGCAATAAAACTAAATGCCATACCAACAACCACGGCAATACTAAAATGAATCAATCCTTCCATATCACCTGTGTTTGGATTAATAAATCCAGGTAATGAGAATATTCCAATCCCTGCTATCGTTAAAATTTTTGTATTGAAAAATCCAACAAGACCACCTGAAATAGCAGCACCAATACAAGAGATTATGAAAAATTTCATTCTTGGCAATGTAATTCCATAAATTGCAGGTTCCGTTACTCCAAATATTCCTGAAATCCATGCAGGTAAAGCAAACTCTTTCAATTTCAAATTTTTTGTTTTCATCCAAATAGCAAAAACAACAGCCATTTGTGAGAAAGAGACAGGTGCTACAATCGCAAGTGGGAAATCTGGATTTCCTGCAGCAAGACTTGAAATTGATGGAATAAAAATTGCTAAGTGAATGCCTAATAACATGATAAATTGATAAAATCCACCTAGTAAAATACCTGCAATCATTGGACTGATTTCAATAATGTTATTGATCAATTTTGCCATCTCAACACCCACGACATTTGCAATTGGACCAATTAATGTAAATCCAATTGGAACGGCCACTAACATAACCAGCATCGGCGTTAAAAATGTTTTCACAACATCCGGAATTATTTTATTCAAAAATGTCTCTAGTGGTTTTGCCAAAAGTACGATGATAATTACTGGTAAGAATGTGGACGTATATGTTACATTCATGGTCAAGCCAAAGAAAGTTAGATCAACTCCATTAATGGTTGGATAACAAAGCGCCGCCCCTATCATTAAACCTAAGTATTCATTCATTCCAATTTTTCTTGCTGTATTAAATCCTAGGATAATAGGGAAGAAGTAAAACATTGCGTCTCCAATAGCTTCAACGAGAATATAATAAGAGCTGCCATATTCATATAACCCAGCTACCATGAGTATCGTATTTAAACCTTTTGTAATGCCTGCTGCACACAGCAAAGCAAGTGATGGCATCATAATGCCTGTAATTAAATCGAATACTCTATCTTTTAAGTTCATTTTTTTTTCCTGCAATATCAGAGCCATTTTTATTCGAAATCCCTACAACCTCACAAACTACTTTATATACATCTGGAACATGATTCCCAATAACAACCTGAAACTGACCACTTGATTTCACAATTCCAATGACTCCACTCATATTTTTTAATGTATTTTCATTTACTTTCGACTCATCCTTCAAATTAAAACGCAGTCTTGTTACACAGTGTACCAATGAAATTATATTCTCTTTTCCGCCAACATTACGAACAATATCTTCTGCCAATTGCTGATACCTACTCATTTGATCTCCTCCTTTTTCAAAGATGATATAGCTTCGTTTCCTAGTGAATCTATATCGCGAAAATTTGATTATAAAAACTCTCCATTTGTTTCGATTACTCGTTTGAACCAATCATAACTTTTCTTTTTATAACGTTTTAAATCTTTCAAATCTGTGTCTGTACGATTTACATAGACAAATCCATATCGCTTTTTCATTTCACCTTGAGAGCTTAGAATGTCGATTGGTCTCCAAGTGAGAAATCCCATCAAATCCACACCATCTTCTTTCACAGCCAATTTCAACTGTTCCAGATGATCTTGAAAATACTGTATACGGTAATCATCAATTACTGTATTGTTTTCATCTAATTCTTCTGCTACACCTATACCGCACTCAATTGTAAATACAGGTAATTGATATCGATCATACATTTCTTTCACGACCAGTCGAAGAGCGACTGGATCTATTTTCCAACCCCATTCACTTTCTTCTAGGTATGGATTAGATACTGCTTTTCCATTGTATGAGTCAAATAACGCCGTGGGATTTTTCATTGTCTCATTGACAACAATTGATTGATAGAAACTATGTGATAAGAAATCCATACTAGCTCTTGCCAAATATTCTAAATCACCTGGTACAACAGGATTTACATTATTTCTTTTCCATTCGTTTAATTTAGCGACCGGATACTTCCCATAAGCAAAAATATCTAAAAAGTCAAAATTACCCAGTTGATTCAACCTTTGAGCTGCAAGAATATCACCTGGTTTGCAAGTTTCCGGATAACAAGGTGTAAAGTTGATCATGCCACCGACCTTTGATTCTGGAGATATTTCATGTACCAAATTACAAACAGCTGCTGATGACATAAATAAATGATGATAAGATAACGCTTGCAGTTTCTGCCGTTCATTTGATGTGATTTCCTTTGGGAATTCCATCTCAGCAAATACTGTCATTCCATTTTGCTCATTAAATGGGATGTACAATTTGACACGCGAACCAAAACGCTTGATAACAATTTCAGCGTATCTTTTATAAGCTTCATATACTTCACGAGCATGCCAGCCTCCGTATTTTTCAACCAATGCCAAGGGCAAATCAAAATGATGCAATGCTATGAATGCTTCAATCCCATTTCTTAATAATTCATTGACAACATTTTCATAAAATTGTAATCCTTCTTCATTGATCGCTCCATCTCCATCGGGAATAATTCGCGCCCAACTTAAAGAAAAGCGATATGATGTAAATCCCATACCTGCCATTAGTGCAATATCTTCTTTGTACCGATGGTAAAAATCAACAGCCACTTTCCAATCCGAATGTCTGGCAAACATTTCTTTTGGATTATCATAGACAGATGGACCCTTCCCACCTTCATTCCAAGCACCTTCCGTTTGCATACTTGAAGCTGAACCACCCCATAAGAATCCTTTTTTTAAAACAGATGTCATTTCGAGTTCCTCCTTTGCATGGTAATTGTTTGAAGACTTCTATTGTATTTTAATAGGAAATCCCATATAATTATGTAGGATAAGTCATATTACTTTAGGATTTTTCAGGTGATTAGAATATGAAGAATAAGAATGCCATAGAAGCAATAAAGAATACCATTTCAATTGGAGAGAAACACCATGATTTTCATGAGGAAAATAGGACAACTATTGATTTTCTGCGAGGAGATGAGAATGCTCTAGAAAGATATATCAATGTATATTCTGGGCTTTATGAAAATGTCCTAGGACCAATTCCACTTCGAGCTTTGCAAAATGGTGTTATTTGCACACTTACGGTTATTTGCCGTCAGGCAATTTTTCTTGGGGCAAACGCAGAAATTTGTCTGGGTTTAAGTGATTTTTTTATCAATGAAGACCAGCTATGAAAAGTCAATCCTAAATTAGCAAAAAATTTCTTTTCTCAATCGGTGGTAAAAAAGGGTAACTTTAAGAAAGCTCCCGTAGGGTGCATTTTCAAAATCTATCGATGTTGGTATACAGGCCTCTTAATCGAGGTTGAATTCTATTTCGTCAGTGAGCATCTTCCAGATAATCCTGACAAGCTTGCAGGCACAGTGCCCGAGAGCATTATAGTGTGTACGGCCTTCCGCCATCTTGGCATCATAATAAGCCTTGAAGGTGTCGTTGTTTTTGACAACATTATGGGCTGCATTCATAAGAGCATATCTAAGGACTTTAGATCCACGCTTAGACATCCGAGTGTGTTTTGCACTAAAGTTACCAGATTGGTAAACAGACGGATCTAAGCCTGCAAATGCAAGCAGCTTACTAGGGTTGGAGAAACGGTTTACACTACCGATTTCACCGAGTATCATTCCACCATTTATGAAACCGATACCTGGAATGGTCATGATGACAGAATCATTGAATTTCATG
>JBKECO010000021.1:0-172839 GCA_047974745.1 Lachnospiraceae bacterium | reverse complement strand
ATTCATATATTAATACGATATTCTCCTAAGTGGAGCATATTGCAGATTGTTAGATTGCTAAAACAACAAACTACTTATCGAATTTGGCAACAACATCAAAATTATTTATCAAAACACTTTTGGAAAGAACGTACCTTTTGGAGTGATGGTTACTTTTCTTGCAGTATTGGTAATGTCAGCCAAGAAACTATCCAAAAGTACATCGAATCCCAGGGCAGTTAGGCTTACATCCCCTAGTCTAAAGACATAGGAGTTTTACGCCCTAAATTATAAAAAAAGACGGTATCTGTATCCCTTTATACAACAGTATCGGCTTTTTTTTGAATATTATTAATCCCATCTTCCTTCTTGAAGAATCAGTATATTTTGATAGGGAATTGCAAGCTTGGCTTCGTATGCGTCGCACTGTTGGTATACTTCCTTTGACATCTCCCAGCGGAGGGCACTTTGTGCTCCAGGAAGACGAACCATCAGAACATAAGTAAATACTCCTTCCATCACCTGCTCAACGATATAATCTGAGCGGAATGCCGGTATTTCCTGGGGCACCATCCATGATGGTTGAATCATCTTTGATCGAATCCCAATATAGTCTGCTTGCTCAAAGTCCTTTGCTGGGTCCAATGTGATTCCAAATTCTTCTCCCTGAAGGCGCCCGTTCTCCTTCTTCGCATTGCAAATGTTCTTGCATCCTGTCAGGAGTGCATCCACATAGGTTCGAGGATGTTGGTACAGATCCTGCCTTCGTGAAATTGGCTCATTCCTTCCTTTATGTATCACAACGACTCTGTCGCTGAGACGATAGACCTCATCCCTGTCATGGGAAACGAAGATCACAGATTTACCAAAACCGCGAATCGCCTGAGATACCTCCTGTTCCATCTGCCACCTGAGATAACTGTCTAAAGCTGAGAATGGCTCATCCAAAAGAATGATTTCCGGCTCAGTCACCAGCATTCTAGCCAGTGCACAACGCTGCTTTTGCCCACCCGAGAGTTGTCTGGGAAACTGCTTTTCCAGTCCGTGAAGATGGTAAGTCTCCATGATCTGAGGCAATGTTTCCCATTTCTCTTTGGCAAGGACAGACTTGATATTTGACTCTACTGTCATGTTTGGAAATAATGCATAATCCTGAAACAGAAAACCGGTTCTACGCTTTTGCGGCGCAAGATCTATCTTTTTTTCAGAATCGAACACTGTGGTGCCATTGATTATGATTTTTCCCTGATCAGGTCTCTGGATGCCGGCGATGCAGCGCAGTGTCATACTTTTGCCACAGCCTGAAGAACCCATGAGTGCCACAGTTTCATCTTCTGTTTCAAATTTCACATTCAATGTGAACTTTCCAAGTTTTTTTGTTATATCACAATATAACGACATCACCTTACTCCTTTCCGAAGGAGATCCTTTTTTCAAAAATATTGACTATGAGCATTACGGCAAAGGATATTGCCAGATTAAAAACAACCCACTTCATCGCCTCAGCATCCTGATTCGTCTGCCAGAAGTAAGCAACGGTGGTGGATATGGTCGCAGTTCTTCCAGGTATATATCCGGCAACCATGCTGGTAGCACCATATTCGCCCAGCCCCCTTGCGAATGCCAGAACGAGCCCAGCTACAATTCCGGCTTTGCAGTTCGGAAGCAGGATTCTCCAGAAAATATAGGTATTAGACAGACATAGGGTCTTGCCGCTGGCTATGATATCCGGATCAAATGCCTCAAAAGAGCTTCTAGCTGTACGATACATCAGCGGAAAGGTGACTGCAACTACTGCCACAATGGCTGCATACCATTTCATTGTCAGTGTTGTGTGAAAATATTCTTCTACGAACTGCCCCAGCATACTGTTTGGGGACATGATCTTCAAGAGCATAAATCCCACGACGGTGGGGGGCAGCACCATGGGAATTGTCAGAACGGTATCAAGAATTCCTTTTAGTATACCCGGTAGTCTTACTACATAATATGCTATTATTATACCCAGGAAAAAAGTGATCACAGATGCGATCAGTGAAATTCTAAGAGAATTCCATAGTGGAAATAAGTCCAAATCAACCACCTCCCTGTATTATTTCAATTTGCCGGTACGATCAGTACGACTTCGTTTGACAAAAGATCTATTCTACTTGCGGAATCGATCTTTTGCTCTTCTTCCAGCGTATCCATCTGCTTTTGAGCTGCTGATATGAAGATATCTGCCTGTGCTCCTTCTTCGATCTGAGTCAGGAGTGTCCCGCTAGAATCAAAGCTGAACTGTACTTTAATATTGGGATAGGCAGCGGTAAACGAATCACCGAGAGTCGTAAGTACCTCCGTCATGCTGGCTGCTGCAAAGATCATGATCTCACCCGATGCTCCGTTATCCACTGGCATGGCCGAAGTTTCTGCTACATAGGTGAAACCAACAGTTTCAAATTCTGCTGCAGCCTCTGCTGTCATTAAATACTGCAGGAACAGATCTGCTGTCTCCTTATTTTGAGCTTCCGTTAAGATGGCTGCCGGATATACGACGGGTGTACTCAACGAGCCTTCCGGAGCTGTCACTGTGACTTGAACACCCTGTGAAGTTGCCGCATCGGTTGCATATACGATTCCACAGTCAACCGTGTTCTCCTCCACCTGTGAAAGCACTTCCTTCACATTGGATCCAAAAGAGATCTTAGTTTGAATCTGCTCCCAGATTCCAAGATTCTCAAGTATTTCCTGTGAATACTGGCCTACAGGAACATCCGAGTTACCAAGCGCTATGAGGGACACTTCATCCGAAGCAAGGTCCTCAAAGGTCAGACCAGTTTCGATTTCCGTTGTCGTTTCACCGTTTTGTGTTCCACATCCCGTTGTCATTATCATCATTGTGGCTGCCAGACAAATAATCATCCTTCTTTTTTTCATAATCACACTCCTCATTATTCTGTTTTGTATTGTTTTGTTTAGTTTTATAATGTTTTATTATATCCAAAATTAGAATAGAGTCAATACATATTTCTATTTTCAGGATAATGTTGTGATATGATATAGAATGGACTGTCCAAGAAACATTTGTTATAATTTAGTCATACTAGTTCAGTTCCGTCTGAATTTCAAAACAAAACAGGAGCATATCAATGGAAGAAAGAATCTATACCCCCTTAGAAGCAGCTGAAATGCTAAGGGTCAAAAAGAATACCATCTATGAAATGATAAAAAAAGGAACCCTGACTGCAACAAAAATGGGCAAGCAGTTCCGTATTCGTGAATCCGATCTGAACCGGCTCCTTACACCTGGATCTGCTGGATCATCAGCAGTTGGACCAGATGTTGGCACAAGTCCTTTAGACCATCCGGCTTCTTCTACTATCATCGTATGCGGGCAGGATATCGTACTCGATCTTCTCTGTTCTAATGTGAACAGCCGTCTCGGCTCTGCTTCCTTTGTTCGATCCTACCAGGGAAGCTATAATGGACTTCATGCCATGTATAAGAATGAAGTAACGGTAGCCTCTGCTCATCTGTGGGATCAGGAGACCGATACTTACAATACTCCTTTTATCAAACATCTGCTGCCCGGAGAGCAGATCCATCTTTTTCATATTCTCAGCAGACCAGTTGGGCTCTATGTGCAAAAGGGCAATCCGAAACAGATTTCAAAGGTATCCGATTTCGAAAGAGAGGATGTAACCATTGTAAATCGAGAAAAGGGCAGCGGTATCCGAATTTTAATGGATTCCTTACTGCAAATGGAGCAGATCGACGCAAGGGGTATACGCGGATATGGACGAGAAGTAAGCTCTCATCTGGCAGCAGCTGCACTGGTGGCTAAAACAGGTGCTGACTGTGCAATGGGTATTAAAAATGTAGCCCAGCAGTTTCAGAATGTGGACTTTGTATTTTTAAAGAATGAAGAATACGACCTGGCAGTCAGAGAATCCGATCTTGACAGACCAGCGATCCGACTCATGATCGAAACACTCCAGTCCCGATCCTTCCAGGATGAGATCGATGCAATGGGATTATACGATATCAAAGAAATGGGGAAGCGCTTATTATGAGCACTTCCCCCATTTCTTACTGATTGCATAAGGAGCAGGTCGCACAGTCGATCGGAGAACATCCAGGCATATCATCCGGGATTTCTTTGATCGTAAAATGATCCTTTTCCATGGAGTAAACATGAATCTCACCGTTGTCGATCTCAACCGTATCCTGTTCAAAATCAAAGGAAATTTTGATCGCACTGCGGATCTGAGTATCATCATAGAGGGGATGTGCTTTCATTTCCGGCATAAGTATCTCAAATTTTCCTGCATCTGTCTGTATCAGTATCTTATGCTGTACCGTCTTAAAAGAGGTAAGGCGCCCAGACTCGTCAAAACAGATCGAATTCGAGTCTGCATTGATTCCGATAGCGCTTGGATCATGGGCTGCAAAAAGTCCGATCGGCGTTTTGATAAGAACTGCTTCCTTTGGCTCGATGGATTTTAGTGCTCCTGATTCATACAGCGAAAATCCAATTTCTGTGACGATCTCGCCTGCCGGAGTATTTACGACAGCGGATTCACCAGGATATAACGTAATACTTCGGATATCTCCATTTTTATAAAAGCAGATGCCGTTCAGCTTCGCTGTGAACTGGGAAAATTCAAAATCAAAGGTCAGAGGGATCTGATATTCGCTTTCCTCCTCCTGTGTCCAAAATCCACTGATCTGGCCATCTGAAATAAATACCCTGTGAAGCTCTCCAGTCGGATAGAACATGACATATTCAGCAGGAAGTGTCCCGATCGGAGTCTCTACTTCTGTCTGTTCTTCCAGATAGACTGCCTTGATCATACCATCGGGATGGAACTCTACCGAGGGTTTGTTCTTTCTTCTCGGTGTCTGCGTATATGCAGGAACCAGTTCACCTATATGCGTGACCACCATATTTTTTCCACCCAGGTTCACACTGAACAGCTCCCCGGTCGGAAGCTTGTGAAAGGAAGTGACATCTCCTAATATTCCAAACTCCATTTGAATATGTGTATCATCAAGTAATAAATAATTCATCATGGCTATTCCTCCTGTCGCTTTAAAAGCAGCTCTTTCTTGTGACGATCATATATACAGCACCACTGATTTCTTGCTCCGAAATGGTGAAACGATCATCTTTTTTAATCCACGGCGGAACATGTGCACCCTTCACTCTTAATTCCATGAATGGAGTCGTATCCAGAAAATTTTTCAGTGCTTTCTTTGAAGTCAGCTCCGGATCAGCCTTCTGTGCCTTGAGCATGTCAAAAAAATAGATGCCCGGAGTTTCTGTCTCATGGGGTATTTGTTCTTTTTGCAGCTCTGTCTGCCTCTTTTTCAGTTCCACAAGCTCACTAAGATCATGATGGATCCCAAGAAGCGTCTCTTCATTATCGTCATCAATCGAAAAAATATGAAAATTCATTCTGTCAAAAACGGAATATGCAATCCCGGAAATATCCTTAAAGGCCACAACACTGCAGTTTGCCACCAGCTTTGCAATCAAAGTGGTGTCTGCCATGATCTGCCTGGGTGTCTGTGGCGTGATTCCCTGAAACAGAATATCTTCATCCCTTTGAAATCCGTCTGTCTGATAGATATAAGTCCGGATCTTTACACATTGATAAAAGTGATCGACCCTATCGCTGTTATTTAAAAAGACCGCAATTTTCTCCATATCGAAACCTCTCTTATGTTTTGTTGCCTCCAGGGCATCTGGCTAAATCATGGATGCAAGAATTTCCTCCGTCTGCAGGATCTTCTTTTTATCTATGCCGAATTCATAGCGCAGTTCACCCGCATGAACAAAATCATATAAATTGCAGTTTCCTGCTCTTTCTCCGATTCCGAACAGTGTACAGTCAATATAATCAGCGCCTACTGCTGCCATCTCCAGTGAATTAGCCACTGCCATTCCAAAGTCATTGTGTTCATGGGCTTCGATCGCCAGTGAAGTGTGGTTCTTGATCTCTCTCACCAGCTCTCCTGCACGAATCGGCGTAAATATCCCAACGGTATCTGCCAGACGGATTGTCTTTGCCTCCAGCCGCTCTGCAAGCGAAGCAAGTCTGATCATAAATCCCATATCAGCTCTAGAGGAATCCTCAAAGCCAAGAGTCGCACTGACATGAAAGTCATTCGCGATCTCCATGCATTCCATCATCTGCTTTTCTACCCAGGCTTTATTCTTCTTTAGTTTGGTGTAGATTTGGGTATAGCTGACAGGAACTGCCATGTGAACAATGTCTGGCTTTTGTCTGCCAGCCTCCATGACGTCTGTCGGATTCAGCCTGGACCAAAGTGAAATCTTAGCATTTTGTTTTTGACGCATGATCTCACGCAGGTAGTCTCTGCCCTCCGTCTTACGGTCAAAGATACCTACTTCTATCTCATAGATGCCAATTTTATCCAGTGCAAGAGCAATACGCACCTTGTTCTCCTGGCTCAAAAAAATGCCAGCGCACTGCTCACCATCCCGCAGTGTGGTATCAACGATCTTTAACGCTTTCTTCATTCATATCATACCCTTCTGCAATTTTAATAAATTCTTCATCCGTGAGGGTCGCTCCCTTTCTTCTGGTACTCTCTTTTACAAGATCCAAAAGCTTTCCAGCCTCTTCGCCCTCACATTCTTTATGGAACAGCTTCTGCATTTTGTAGGAAATTGAGCTTTTTCCAGAATGTTTTCCCAGGATGATCTCCCTCTTTAGTCCCACGAGTTCCGGGGGATAAGGTTCATAGTTCGAAGCCTTTTTCAGGATTCCATCCACATGAACACCGGATTCCACATGAAAAATACGTTCTCCCAGTATGGGCGCCATTGGCGAGATCTTTCTCCCCAACACATCCTCCATCCAGGATCTTAAAACTGCAAAATGACTAAAATCACGGTTTACCATATAGCGGTCAAGCACGTGCATAGCCATTAGCACCTGCTCTGTTGCCGCTTTGCTGCCGACTCCGCTGATCGTTGTCACAGAAGCATAGCCCTTATTTTGCAGGAAAAGTATGGCGATGGCAGTCGCACAATGATAGGTATCCTCCGGACATAGAATGAGCCTTCCCAGAAGAAATCTCTTTTTCAGGAGTTCCATTCCTGTTGTGCAGCCTGCGATCAAAAGTCTGTCTAGTCCCTTAACATAGAGAAGCTGATCCGTCTGTTTACCTTTTAATCTGATAGGTTCTTCGAGATCATTTACCTGATAGGCCTCAATTTCTTTTCTATCATGGCTCTGCTTCGGAATAAGATAGTACTGTATGGTTTCCGATTTTGGATATGCATCACTGATATAATCCTTCGTGGGAACATCCATATAGTAAATAAATTCTGCAGGCAGCTTCCCTTCTAATATCTGATAAGTCTTAATTGAAATCTGAAGCTCCCGGATACCGATTCCATTCATCAGGCTTAAAAAAGTAAATATCTGCTCCTTTGTCAAATTGTATCGGTCCAGCATACAAAGTGTTGCATCAATTATCCTTATCATAGATACTCCTCCTGCCTTATAAAATAATCGGTATTCTATGCATCCTAGATCATCAGATCGGCTACCGGTGTACCGCCTTCAAAGTGCTCATCAAAGATCCGTTCTACGTCATCCTCTGTTACATTACCATACCATACACCCTCCGGATACACTACAACAATAGGACCTTTTTCACATATTCCAAAGCAGCCTGTATTATTAAGTATGACATCTCCGGACAGATCCCTGTCCTCGATCTCCTGCATGAATGCCTGTATCAGATCCACACTGCCTTGCTGATAGCAATATCCCTTCTGCTGGCCATTGATTCTGCAGCTCGTGCAGATAAATACATGAAATTTTGGCTGTACCATTCTTTTTTCCTCCAATCTAGATTTCCTTAACTGCTTCACAGACAGCTGTTTCAATATTCGAGAATGTTGAAATTGCTCTGATTCCTTTATCCTTTAGCTTTGATTTTGGAGATTCACCGATCCGCATAGCAATCACTCCATCGCAATCCGATATGACTGCTATCATTTTAGAGATTTTGTCATCATGATCGTCACAGACTTCTGTTCCCTCACAGTATTTGTCGATCTTTCTTTTTTCATGAAATCTGACCTCTCCGTTCCGATATTGATAAATATAAAATTCATTCGCATGACCAAAGTGCTGGTCGACATTGATTCCGCTTTTTGATGCAACTGCAAATGTAAACCTTTTTTTGGCGGTCTTACTTTCTGCTGCTGATTCCTCTGCCTCGTCTTTTTTCAGAAATCCTTTCAGGTCAACGGATACGTCATGATCCAGGGTACCGATGGCATCTGCCCTGCACTGTTTACAGTGATACATCTGCTTTAATATCGTTCCACATTGATTCCTAAGCTCATTGATTTCATTCATGCTGACCATAGGCAGATGTTCAAATGCACTGCCCTCCACCGGAATCAGCTGCATGATATTCGTCATGAATATCCCCATATCTTTACAGGTCTGAACGACTTTTGGGATATGCTCATCATTGATCCCTTTTAATGTGACAATATTCACCTTGCAGAGTATACCGTGTGCCAGCAGAATTCGGAGACCGGAAAGCTGGTTGGATACCATGATCGCACCTGCTGCACTGCCTTTGTAGGTCTGTCCCATATAATTGATATATTTATAGATCTTTCCGCTGATCATCGGATCTACGGCACTCATTGTCACTGTCATATGTGTTACGCCAAGAGATACCAGTTCCTCCGCATGAAATGGGAGCATAAGACCATTTGTAGAAACGCAGAAGGTCACCTCTGGATCGTAAGCCCGTATTAGTTCTAATGTTTCTTTCACCTGTGGGAAGCTGTCCCCACATGCATCCCCTGGTCCGGCAATTCCTACGACGGTCAGATTCGGCATCTTCTCTTTTACGGCACGATATCGCTCTAAAGCTTCCTGGGGTGTAAGTATGGAGCTGGTGACCCCGGGTCTGCTTTCATTGACACAGTCGAATTTACGTACACAGTAGTTGCACTGCACATTGCAGGAGGGAGCAACAGGGAGATGGATCCTGGCATACTTATGCTCGCCACAGGTATAGCATGGATGCTCTTTCGTTTTTTTCTTCATTTCCTCTGTCATATCCTTTGCCATCCCTTTCCCCGAGTCAGTTCTTGTGTTTTCAGCCGATCTGTCGATGGCTGTTCCTTTAAAATAGGTATCGTATAGTTCTTCGCGATACGATGTCTCTGTCTTTTTTAACAGGGCATTTGTAATCTCATCCAGCAGAGTCATTGAACCATCATATCCCAGCATTCGAAGCCGTTGTCCGCCGATTCTGTCGTGTATCGGAAAAGCTCTGCGAATCAAAGGGATCTGTAATGCCTCCTCGATCCTTCTTCCATCCGAATTGCCGATCATGATATTGGCATGGTATGTCGTACAATATTCTTCGATCTCTTTAAAGTCAGCATCATCTGCTATTTTATAGCTGTTGACAAAGTAACGCTGACTCATCTTTTTAAGTGTTTCCTCGATATATTTCTTCAGATCCGGGAACACGCTTCCTGTTGCAGCGACTACAGGCATGATTCCATTCTCGTTGCACAGTCTGACAGCTGATATTACAAATTCAGGTTCTCCAAAGATGACCGCTCTGCCTGCCGCATTGTATTTATGTGAATCCACCATGCCGTCGAGGTATCGTTTTCTCGCCTCTTGTACAGCAACGGGTATTTCTCTTCCTGATAGTTCAGCCAGTGTCCGATAAAGAAGATCTGTTGCGCTGATTCCGACCGGAGAGGGAAGGATTCGATAGGGGATGCCATATTTTTCATTCAGGATCTTTGCAGGTGCTGTCTTGCTTTCGATATCTGAAAACTGTATCGTTTCTCTGGCGCCGCCCATCATCCTGAGCTCAGAAAGAGGTGTTCCTCCTTTTGGCAGTCTGGAATAGGATGTTTCATATCCCCCATCCAGATTTCCTGATATATCTGGTAAAAAAATTGCTTCTATGCCAAATAACTCGAATTGATCTTTGATAAAACGAATATCGGCAGGGCTCTGGGGCGGAAGGATCACGTTGATCTTATTATTCTTTGTCGTATCCATGGAAAGCTTTGAGACTACCGATCCAATCGCTGCCATATAGCCTTCGTATTGCGTTCCTCCATATCCCGGGGAGTTCACCGTGATGATACTGATGTTCTCGTGTTCGGGATGCTCCTCAAAAAACCGCTCCTTGATTCCTTCGATGTCTTCACCGATCGTCTCTGCAAGGCATGTTGTCATGATTCCGATGACCTTGGGCTCATAAAGGCTGATAAGATTCAAAAGTCCTTTTTTCAGATTCTCCTCACCACCATATACTGTTCCGTGTTCTGTCAGCGAGGAAGAGGCGATATCAACAGGCTCATTATAATGAGTCGCCATATGCCTTCTGATATACGTTGAACAGCCTTGGGAACCATGAAGGATCGTCATGCACTCCTGGATTCCATATAGTGCTGTGGCAGCTCCCATTGGCATGCACATTTTGCATGGATTGGTATTTAGATTTACCAGTGGTCTTACCTTCGATTTCATAGGCCGCCCTCCTTTGCATATTCCCATACAGGACTGTTTATGCTCTCATTGATTTCCAGCACGAAATTATAAATACCTTCAAAACCCGCCAGTGCATGCTTTCTTTCGTGGTTGTGATCGCAAAATGCTACGGCCAGTTTGTAGGCAAGTGGTCTTTCCTTTACTCCGCCTACAAGGATATCAGCTCCTTTTTCCTTCATAAAAGCTTCCAGCTCTGCAGGGTTGGCATCATCAAGAATGACGGTGTCTTCATCCACAAGGCTTTCGATCAATTCATAATCTTCTTTCTTTCCTGTCTGTGTTCCGACTACGACCGTCTTCATTCCGATCGCATTGAACTGTCTGATCAGTGAAATTGCTTTAAAGCCGCCACCTACATAGATCGCTGCTTTTTTTCCTTCCAGATTCTTTTTATATTTCTCAATAAATAGCTCTGCCTTCCGACCCTCCCGCAGGCAAAATGCTGCTGCTTTTGCTCTCGCTTCTTCATCACCAAAGGCTTCTGCGATCCGCAGCAGCGAGCTGGTCGTATCTTCTACGCCAAAGAAGCTGACCTTGATATACGGAATATCAAATTCTGCTTCCATCTGATTTGCCAGGTATGTACTCGACCCGGCACACTGCACAACATTCAGAGATGCCTTTGTCGCCTTGATCATTTCCTCATAGCTGGCATCACCGGTAAAGGAGGATACGACCGGTATCCCGATCATATCCAGATAGTTCTTTATGATCCACATCTCTCCTGCCAGGTTGTAATCACCGAGAATATTAACGCCTTTTACTTTCTGGGTCGTCTGATGTGGCTTTAGCAGCTGCATGATCGCATCACATGCCATTTTATAACCAGTGGACTTATTTCCCGAAAATCCCGGAGATTTCACCGGGATGACCGGTATACTGTGCTTTTCTGACATCAGTCTGCACACAGCATCCACATCATCTCCGATCACACCAACGATACAGGTGGAATATACAAAAATAAGTTTGGGACTCTGTACCAGCACCAGCTCTTCAATGGCATCTGTCAGTTTCTGTGCGCCTCCGAATATAATATCTGTCTCTCGAAGATCCGTACAAAAGCTATTGCGGAACACATCCTCTCCGCTTGTCAGACTTCCTCTGATATCCCAGGTGTAGCTTGAACAGCCAATTGGACCATGAACAATATGGTATGCATCTGTGATCGGATTCAAAACGACTCTGGCACCGCAGTATACACAAGCTCTCTGGCTTACCGATCCTGAAACCGAATCGGAATCGCAGCGCATTCCATCTCCGCTGCAGCCCCCGGCCTGTTTCGTTCTTATAAATTTTTCTCTGTCGGTCAAAACATTTCTGTTCATGCTATCAGCCATAGGCGTCTCCTTTTACTGAACCACATCAAAATCTTCGTCGCTGGACTCCTCATCCAATCTGTCCATCAGCTTGTCTACAATTTTTTCTACATATCGAATGCCGCCTGCATATCCTACACTAGGCTGGATAGTATTGCCATATCTGTCAAGAACCGGGAATCCCATACGTACCATAGGAATATCTTCTGCTTTTGCGATCTGCTTACCATAAGAACTTCCGAGCAGGAGATCCACTGGCTCATTCTTGATCAGCTGATGCAGATAGAATAAATCGGTATCTGCCTTGATCACGGATTCAGATGGATCGATTCCATATTCTTTGAATAAAGATTTGATCTGTCTTTCAAATTCTGTTTTTGGTGTTCCGGTAATTACATATTTGGGTATCATGCCCATTTCGATCGCCAGTGCGGTGAATCCATAGACTACATCGGGATCTCCATAAATTGCGACCTTTTTATTATATGTATATTGATGAGAGTCAAGCATTAGGTCTAACAGCCTTCCGCGCTCCGTTTCCAGGATCTTTGGAACATCGTTTTTTGATACCTTTTGCAGTTCCATGACATACTTATCTGTCAATGCAACTCCCACTGGCATTGGAATCAATGAAAATGGCACCTTGTGCTTTTTCTCCAAATGCTCTGCAGGTTCTATACTTGTGATCTGACCCATTGCAATCGTATTTTTCGCTCCGCCAAGTGCTTTGATATCTTCTGCCGGAGTTCCGACACCTTTTGGAAAATATTCATATTTTCCAGACATTGGCATTTCAAGTACCCCTTCATGATCAGGAAAATAGAGGTAATCTACGCCTAAAAGATTCGCAATTCTCTTCAGCTCTCTGTCATCACCGGGATTCACCCAGCCTGGAAGAATCGCTGTCTTTGTATTACGCTCTTTCGTCTCAGGAGTCATATAGTTCATAAATCCGATCAGCATATTGGAAAATCCCTGAATCTGAGACCCTTCATAAGAAGGTGTGCTGGCCCAGAGAACTGTTTTATCTTCCGGAATTTCCAGATCCATGATGTAGCTTCCTACATCATCACCGATCGTCTCAGAAAGGCAGGTCGTATGCACTGCAATGATCTTGGGATCATACAGATCGAATATATTTTTCACAGAAGTCGTTAAATTGCTACGTCCTCCGAATACCGAAGCTCCTTCTGTAAAAGAGGAAGAGGTCGCCATAGCAGGCTCCTTAAAATGTCTGGAAAGTACAGTTCTGTGATAAGAACAGCAGCCTTGTGATCCATGGCTGTGGGGCATACAGCTTTCTACTCCGAGTGCTGCGAACATTGCACCGACAGGTTCACAGGTCTTACATGGGTTTATCGTAATATTTCTTTTTTCTTTTATCTCTTTTGGTGTCACATTCAGCATTATAGTTCACCTCCTAATGTTCCATGAAGTAATGGTTCTGTTTTCCAAGGTGGTACCACCAGTGACCAAGCATTTGTATAGATACTCATGGTGACATCATGTCCAAATTTCACAGCGCCATTGAATCCTGCATAAGGTCCTGAATAATCGTATGAATGAATCTGTCTCGACACCACGCCTGACTTCTGGATCGCATATTTGTCTTTGATACCTGATAGGAAAATATCTGGATTCATTGTTGCAAGTAGTTCATCGGTCTCAAAAATATTGTAATCGTCGATGACCATATGTCCCTTCTTCATATCCGGGAACATTCCTTCATAGCTGTCAATAGCAACACCCTTTGCCTTTAATTCCTCTATCTCTGATTCTGTATACTTCTCATGGAATAAAGCTTCATCCTGGGAGACAACGATCTCTTCAATATTCTTACTGTCTGCATCCGGTTTGATTGTTGGAATGACTTCTCGTCCTTCATAATCATCCCGATGTGCAAACTCGTAACCGGCAATAATCGTCTCCATACCAAGGTCTTCCAACAGAAGCTGATAATGATGTGATCTGGAACCGCCTGAGAAAATACCGGCTGTCTTTCCTTTTAGCTTAGACTTGTAGTACTCCATATCATCAGAAATCGCTTCTAGTTCTTCAGCGATTACTTCTTCTGTTCTCTGAATCAGTTCAGGGTCATTAAAATACTCTGCCATCATGCGAAGTGACTTGCAGGTGGCACCCACTCCGATGAAATTCACTTTCAACCAGTCGATACCATACTTTGTCTTCATCATTTCCGCCACATAATTTATGGAGCGGTGACACATTACAAGGTTAAGATCGGCAAGATGTGCATTCTTTATCTTCTCGAATGCACCATCACCGGTGAATACGGAAACGACCTCATAACCGATTTTTTTCATGATGCGTTCCTCTTCCCATCCATCGCCGCCGATATTGTATTCTCCAAGGATATTGATCGAATACTTTCCTGCAGGCTTCTTATCTCCGATACCAATGACCTGTTTCATTAGTCCATTGTTCGCAATATGATGTCCTGAGGACTGGGATACACCCTTATAGCCTTCACAGGAAAATCCTACTGTTGTAACTCCATGCTTTTTCTCAACGCGTCTGGCAACAGCTTGAACGTCATCTCCGATCAGTCCGATCGGGCAGGTAGAGCATATGAAGATCGCAGAGGGCTTGAACATTTCCATCAACTCATCAATACCTTCTTCCAGCTTCTTCTCACCGCCAAATACAATATCTGTAGGTCTCATATCTGTACAAAAAGAATAGGGAATAAAATTCGATTCGCCTTCTTCTGTTTTTGCTTTATTTCTTCTAGTTCCCCAACTGTAAAAAGCACAGCCGATCGGTCCATGTGTTATGGTGATCGCATCTTTGATCGGTCCTACAACAACGCCCTTACAACCTGCATAACAGCAACCTCTCGCTGTTGCTATTCCAGGAATTGCACGGGTATTTGCATTGATGGTATCTGTTGCTTCCCCTTTTTCGATCTGTGTCACATGGGCTTTACGGTTCTTAAATACTCGGGAGGAGTACTTCTCTAGCAGCTTATCTTTTTCATTCATCTTTGCACCTCCTTAGTATGCTTCTGCAACGCTTGAGCCGTCACGTACTCTGTAGGATTCATTGATCGGAAGAACAAAGATCTTCCCGTCTCCAGGACGTCCGGTCTGGTTCGCTTTTATAATCACATCCACTGCATCCTGTACCTGATCATCTTCAACAATGATGACAAATACACGTTTTGGAATCAGTCGAATTGCTTCTGTCAGGTTTTCTCCTGTTGCATCCATTGGTAATTCACCAGTTGCAATGACAAGTTGCAGCAATTCCGGATCAATACTTTTCTTTCCTCTTCCAAGACAAGGTCTGCAGCTAAAAGCTGGATATCCGCCTTCAGCCAGTGCATTTTTTGTTTGATTCACCTTGCTTGGTCGGACAATTGCCATAATCTCTTTCATCTGGTCTCCCGCCTTTCTGAATTAAAGTCCTGCTTTTCCAGTACTTACCGTGTATGCCTCATCAACTGGTGTAACAAAGATTCTTCCATCTCCGTAGTTACCATTTCCTGTCTTAGCGGTTCTCAGCATTACACTTACCACAGTATCTTTATCTTCATCCTCGCAGAATACCAGAAGCATCTCTTTGGGAATCTCATCATAGGTAATATCATCGATTTTGATTCCTCGTTGTTTTCCACGTCCAAACACATCCATTTTTGTTACTGCAGGAAATCCTGCCTCTGCAAGTTCTGTCATGACTTCCGCTGCTTTTTCAGGTCTAACGATCGCTCTTACCATCAACATAATCTGTACTCTCCCTTCTATTAGTCCATAATTCCATATTCCATTAGAATTTCTTCTAATTCATCGATCGACATTGGTGTAGGTACAACAAATAATTCATTTTCATCAATTTTTCTGGCAAGGCTTCTATATTCATCTGCCTGTGGTTCCTCGGGACTGAAATCAATGACCGTCTGCTTATGGATCTCAGCACGCTGCACAGCATTATCTCTTGGAACAAAATGGATCATCTGTGTTCCTAATTTTTTCGCAACAGCTTCAACGAGCTCTGCTTCGCGATCTACCTTACGGGAATTACAGATCAGACCACCAAGACGTACTGTTCCATTCTTTCCATATTTAGCAATACCTTTTGAAATATTATTTGCAGCGTACAGTGCCATCATTTCTCCTGAACATACAATGTAGATCTCCTGTGCTTTTCCTTCACGGATCGGCATTGCAAAACCACCACAAACAACGTCTCCAAGTACGTCATAAAATACATAATCCAGATCATCTGTATAGGCACCCAGCTGCTCCAGAAGGTTGATCGAGGTGATGATACCACGGCCAGCGCAACCTACACCTGGTTCCGGTCCGCCTGATTCTACTCCACGGATTCCCAAAAATCCTGTTTTCAGGACTGCATCCAATTCAATGTCGTCCCCTTCATCTCTAAGCGTGTCAAGTACTGTTTTCTGTGCCAGTCCGCCAAGTACGAGTCTTGTGGAGTCTGCTTTTGGATCGCAGCCGACGATCATAATGTTTTTTCCCATATCTGCAAGTCCGGCAGTTAGGTTCTGCGTTGTAGTAGATTTACCAATTCCACCTTTTCCATAAATTGCTACCTGTCTCATAATCATTTCCTCCGTTAAACACAAGTGGCCTTCCGATTCTGCCGTCGCAGGGATCGAAAAGCCACACCTTCGTGAGTTCGTATTCCGTTTCAAGTTCAACACAAGACATCTAAATGTTAGGTTTATATTACGAGATGAACATCCGATAAACAATACTGTCTTTTATACAAATATTACGATAACAGCCCGTGGAAATTGTGAAATATGCAGTATACCCTATGGATCACTACTGTAATATGTACAGTTGCTGCTTTCTTTGACCTGTTTTCCTGTACAGATTTTACCTACTTCATACCCAAAGGTATTTTCTTTTAAAAATACTTTGACTTACAAATTATAAATGGTACAATATACTTAAATTTTAATCAAAGGAGGATACAAAATGGCAGTATATGTTTGTGATCTTTGCGGCTTCAATTATGATGAAGAAGCTGGATATCCAGACGGTGATATCGCACCTGGAACAAAATGGGAAGATGTTCCTGAAGATTGGGTGTGCCCATTATGCGGAGCTGGAAAAGACGAATTTAGTCAGGTATAAAAACACATAAAAACGAGCTTCTGAATCCTTCAGCTGCTCGTTTTTCATTGCAAAACTATGTTACGATTATTTTATTCCATCCATCGTCATGATGTCCTGATATAACTCTGGTCTTCTGTCCCTGAATAGCCCCCATTCGAGGCGCTGTTTCATCAATTCGTCAAGATCAAATTCACTATAGAGTATCTGCTCAGTATCTCTGTCCGCTTCTGCAGTCAGTTCCCCTGTTGCATTGCAGATAAAAGAGGATCCGTAAAATCGAATCGTGGAATCACCGATCTGCTCGGTTCCGGTCCGGTTCGATGCGATCACAGGCATCAGATTACAGGCTGCATGACCAATCATACACCTTCTCCAGTGATCCTTTGAATCTATCTCAGGAAATTCTGGTTCAGATCCGATCGCTGTTGGATAGAATAGTAGTTCCGCACCCTGAAGTGCCATACATCTGGCTGCTTCTGGAAACCACTGATCCCAGCAAATTCCTACTCCGATCCTTCCATATCTTGTGTTCCAAACACGAAAGCCAGTGTCACCCGGACTAAAATAATACTTCTCTTCGTATCCTGGTCCATCTGGAATGTGGCTTTTTCTATAGATCCCAAGCAAACTTCCATCTGCATCGATAACAGCGACTGAATTAAAAAGCGCATTATTCCTTTTTTCATAAAAACTCACTGGAATTACCACCTGTAGTTCTCTCGCCAGTGACTGAAAGTGTCTGACTGCACTACTGTTCTCAGTCTCTTGTGCATAGTCATAAAACTGCGGCCACTCCTTCTGACAAAAATACAGATTCGAAAAGAGTTCCTGTAAAAGTACGATATTTGCTCCTTCTTTCGCTGCTCTGATCACAAAGTCAGAAGCTTTACGGATATTAAATTCTGTTTCCTTCGTGCAGCTCATTTGAATGGCTGCGATCTTCACTTTTCTCATGCGATATCACCACCCTTTTGGCGTGGAAGCTGCTGTGTAATACAGTGAACATTTCCACCTTCTCGAATCAGCTTCATTCCATCCACCGTGACGATTTTATAGTCTGGGAAAACTGACTGCAGCTGGCCTACGGCCTGCATGTCCGTTTCTTTGGCATCTCCGCCAAAAATTGGAAGTACGATACCACCATTTGCAATATAAAAATTTAAATAGCTGAGTGTCAGTCGCTGACCATTCTCATATCTAGCTGGCGGCTGTGGAATTCGTATGACATCTAATGTTCTTCCACAACCATCTGTCTCATGATGCAGTATCGCAAGATTTGCATGTGTGATATCAAAATTCTCATCTGATTCATCAGTACAGATCTGGATCATCACTTTTCCGGGGCTAATAAAGCAGGCAATATTATCCACATGTCCATCTGTCTCATCTCCGAAGAGTCCTTGCTTTAACCAGATGATTTTTCTAGCTCCCAGATAATCCTTTAATAGCTCTTCAATTTCACTTTTAGATCGTTCTGGATTGCGATTCTGATGAAGCAGGCATTGTTCTGTGGTTAAGATCGTACCTTCCCCATCGCTGTGGATCGATCCGCCCTCCATCACCAGTTCCACTTCCATTCTCGGAATAGACTGCTGTGCCAGCACTCTTTTGGCCACCGCATCGTCAAGATCATAAGGTGTATATTTTTCGCCCCAGGCATTAAAACGCCAGTCTATTCCACAACGGCTTCCATTCTGATCCATCAGTATCGTGGGCCCATTATCCCGGATCCAGGCATCGTTATGTGGTGTCTCGGCGATCAGGATCCGCTCATTGCACATGCTTCGTATTTGTTCCTGATCTCCTTGATTCGACAATACACATACTTGTTCAAATTCGGATATTGCACAGATTACCTCTGCGTATCCTTCGCATACTTGCGTATAATTCTCTGGGTGTACCAGCGACTCTTTTACCGGCCAGGAAATCCAGGTCAGCTCATGCTCTTCCCATTCGGCAGGCATAAAATAAGATTTATTCATCTTTTCCCTCACAGTTATCGTTTCATGAATCTATTGTAGCATAAATTCTGACGATCGTGAGATTTTCTTGATGCCACATTCTTTAAATATCAGTGGCATCCGCCTCCACATTTGCCACAGTCGCTTCCACACTGTAGAGATTTTCCATTTTTCTTACTTTTAATCATACTACGTATCGCCAGTATTATTGCAGCAGCGACCAAAGCACCTACAATTACTGTTCCCATTTTAAAGCCTCCTTTTTTATACTCTTGCCTGCATTCTTCAGCGGTCGAAACATTAGATATAGACCTGCTGCCAGCACGAACAGAGCTAATACTGTACCAAATCCAAAAATCCCATGAAGTATGAGATTACCAAGCTGGAATACCAGCAGGGAAGATGCATAGGCGAACAGCGTCTGATATCCGATTGCAATCCAGAACCATTTTGCATGATTCATCTCTCTTCTGATGGCTCCCATAGCAGCAAAGCATGGTGCACATAATAGATTGAATACCAGGAAAGAATAGGCTCCAAGAGCTGTCATACTCATTGCAAGGGAACCCCAGATCTCTCCTCCGTTCTCTGCTACCTCGCCAAATCCATATAATACACCGAAGGTACCTACTACATTTTCTTTTGCAATCAATCCCGTTAAGGCCGCAACAGAAGCCTTCCAGTCTCCCCATCCAAGGGGTGTAAAAAGCGGTGCCAGCACTCGTCCAAAGATTGCAAGAATACTATTGTTGAGTGATTCTGCATCGAGCATGGTGAATCCGCCATCTACGAATCCAAAGCTCATAAGGAACCAGAGCACCACAGTCGAAAGGAGTATGATCGTTCCTGCCTTCCTGATAAAAGAATACCCTCTCTCCCACATACTCCGCAGAATATTCTTGACTGTCGGCATATGATATGCTGGTAATTCCATAACAAATGGTGCCGGATCACCAGAGAATAATCTTGTCTTTTTCAGTATGATACCTGAAACAATAACAGCACCGATTCCAACGAAATATGCACTCGGTGCTACCCACCAGGCTCCGCCAAAGAGTGCTCCTGAAATGAGTGCGATAATTGGAAGCTTTGCTCCACAGGGGATAAATGTAGTCGTCATGATCGTCATTTTCCTGTCCCTGTCACTCTCTATTGTTCTAGATGCCATGATCCCTGGTACACCGCAGCCACTTCCAACCAGCATCGGTATAAAGGACTTACCAGATAGCCCAAACTTACGAAAGATGCGATCCATAATAAATGCGACTCTGGCCATATAGCCGCATGCCTCAAGAAATGCCAGAAATGCAAACAGCACCAGCATCTGTGGGACGAATCCCAGAACCGCACCAACACCAGCCACGATACCATCCAGAACAAGTGATTGCAGCCAAGGGGCTGTATTGACTGCTGTCAGTATATTCTCGATCAGAACAGGAATCCCGGGAATGAATAGGGACTCGATGCCGAACAGATGCCAGCCTTCACCGAAGACACCATCATTGGCCCAGTCTGTCGCCCAGGTCCCTACTGTTGTAACAGAAATATAATAGACCAGAAACATGACAACTGCAAAAATCGGAAGGGCAAGCCATCGGTTCGTCACCACGCTGTCAATCTTATCTGATAAAGAGGCCTGCTGCTGTGCCTGTTTTTTCACGCCTTCTTGTACGATCCTGGTAATATATTGGTATCGCTCATTTGTAATGATACTCTCTGCATCATCATCAAAGGCATTCTCAAGGTCTTCAATCAGATCCGATATCTCTATGGCGAATGGCAGATTCGAAGATATCTTTTCATCTTGTTCTAATAGCTTAATAGCAAAGAATCTTTTTTGCTCAGCGGTCACTGTTTCATTGATTCTACCCTCTACTTCCCGAATGGTCTGTTCGAGTCTGCCTGTAAAACCAGTTATGACTTGAGGTTTGTCCGCCTTTTCTACCAGATCTATCGCATAGGCAGCTGCTTCCATTATACCAGTCTCCTTTAGCGCAGATATTTCAAAGACTTTGCAGCCGAGCTTTTTGCCGATCAGCTCTGTGTTAATTCTGTCCCCACTCTTCTTTAAAAGATCCATCATATTCACTGCAAGTACGACCGGAATTCCAAGTTCCAGCAGCTGAGTCGTCAGATATAGATTTCTTTCAATGTTCGTTCCATCGACGATATTCAGGATCACGTCAGGTTTTTCAGCCAGTAGATAGTTCCTTGCTACGATCTCCTCCAGAGTATAGGGCGACAAAGAATAGATACCTGGCAGATCTGTGATGACCACATCCTTACGTCCTTTTAATTTTCCTTCCTTTTTCTCTACTGTAACTCCAGGCCAGTTCCCTACGAATTGATTCGAACCAGTCAGTGCATTGAACAGAGTCGTCTTTCCGCAATTTGGATTTCCAGCTAATGCAATTGTAACTGCCATATTCCACTCCTTTTTATTTCACTACGATTGTGAGATTCGTGATATTCAAGTTAGTATTAAGTATTATTTGTTAGTACAGACTAATCAATGGGCAAAAAAAATTCTATTCTTCTACTTCTATCATTTCACTGTCCATTTTTCTGATGGAAAGTTCATAACCACGAACTGTGATCTCAATGGGATCCCCCAATGGAGCCACTTTGCGGATTACGACTGTCGTTCCTTTTGTGATTCCCATATCCATGATACGTCTTCTGACCGGTCCATCCCCGTGTAATCTTTTTACAACGGCTGTTTCACCACATTTGATCTCTTTTAGTGTTCTCATTTGATTTGCTCTCCGTCCTATACCAGTATTTTATTTGCCATTTCTTTTCCGATTGCGATTCTGGAATCTTTGATATTCACTATAATATTTCCGTCATGAGCAGAAACGACTGTTACGCTGCTGCCGCATACAAAACCGAGATTTTCTAGAAAATGCTTCATCTCTGTTTTCCCGCCAACTTTCTTAATTGTTGCTGCTTCCCCAATTTTCATCATTGTCAAAGGCATCATTTTCCTCATTTCTGTTGTGAATACAATCATCACTGTCAGAGTTAGTATATACTAACATTTATTAGGTGTCAATAATTTTCTAGATAGTTGATAGTGTCAATTTTTATCACCTTTTCAAGAAACTTAAAAAAGGTTACACTGGAGACAAAGGAGGATTTGTCAATGTCCATTTTAGAGTTTGATCATGTTGCCTTTTGCGATGGTGATCATACAATCCTGAATCAGATCTCAGTCGCTTTTGACGAAAACGACTTTGTAACAATCGTTGGATCATCTGGAAGTGGCAAAAGTACATTGCTGCGTCTTTGCTGCAGTCTGATTACTCCAAGTAGAGGTCGAATCTTATATCGCGGCACTTCGGTGACAGAATATGAGCCTGTGAAACTTCGTTCTGAAATTGCATATTCCTTTCAGAACCCATACTTATTTGGAGAAACTGTCTGGGATAATCTCATCTTTCCATTTCAAATTCATAATGACAGCACAAATCCATCGAGGATTCTTTCGTTGCTGTCTGATTTTCATATGTCCGAGGATTACCTCGGCAGGCAAGTTACGAAGCTCTCGGGTGGAGAGAAACAGCGAATTTCACTGATTCGTTCATTAATCTACACTCCTAAGATTCTGCTTTTGGACGAACCCACATCCGCATTGGATGCGGAAAATACAAAGCTTATCGAACAGGTGATTCGAGGTCTACATCAAAATGGTATGACGATCCTTTGGATCACACACAACGAGGAACAAAGCAGGCGTCTCCCTGGAAAGCTGCTCACCCTGGAATCAGGTAACGTAAAAACCATGGAGGACAAGCTATGAATACAGCAAATTCAATTGAAATCACTTCTCTGATCGTTGCTTCTGGTCTTGTACTGCTGACTTTATTCCTATCCTACTGGCAGCGATTAAAATTGGAACGGGATATTTTAATCGGTATGATTCGTGCGGTATGTCAGCTGATCGTTGTCGGTTATTTACTAAGCTACATTTTCGACGTAGATAGCTATATTTTTACGACACTACTTCTACTTTTTATGATTCTCAATGCTGCCTATAATTCAGCCCATAGAGGAAAAGAAATCCGCAATGGATTTTTCATTTCTGTAATTGCTATCACAACCGGATCCGGCATCACATTAGCTGTGCTCATACTGTCTGGAATTATTTCATATCACCCGGCACAGATCGTTCCGGTAAGTGGTATGATTATCGGCAATTCGATGGTCGCACTTGGGCTTTGTTATCGAGCAATGCTTCGTGATTTTGAATTAAAAAGAGAGGAAGTCGAGACCAAGCTTGCACTTGGCGCCGACATCCTCCCATCTTCTATTGAAATTATTCGTGCCTCGATTCGAACGGGGATGATCCCAACGATTGATTCAGCGAAAACACTCGGTGTAGTATCACTCCCTGGTATGATGACAGGGCTGATCCTGGCTGGAACTTCTCCAATGGAAGCGATAAAATATCAGATCATGGTTACATTCATGCTGCTTTCAACAACAGCAATTTCATCGTTGATTGCGTGTTATCTTGCCTATCGCTATTTTTTCAATTCAAATAAACAACTACTCTGATTTTGGTTCCAAATCCGTACCTATAGACATTCTTTTTTCCATATCCTCTCTTACAAGGATAAAAATCACAGCAACAAGTGGAATAAAGAAGATCATACCAAGTATACCGAACAATTTTCCTCCGATCAATGCTGCCAAAAGTGTCAAAAGGGGCGGCAGACCAACAGAGCTTCCCACTACTCTCGGATAAATGAACTGGCCTTCCACGAACTGCACGACCTGAAA
Source organism: Lachnospiraceae bacterium (assembly GCA_047974745.1). Lineage (GTDB taxonomy): Bacteria > Bacillota > Clostridia > Lachnospirales > Lachnospiraceae > JBKECO01. The sequence continues at coordinate 149,125 of JBKECO010000021.1, read as the reverse complement.
TACGATGATTTCAAGCAACGCCAAATAGGGATTCAGAACTACTATAAATAGAGCTCCTGCAAAGCAAGCTACGAAGGATCCAATGTATGGCACGAAGGAAAATATAGCAGCCATTACACTGATCAGACTGGCATATGGAATTTTGAAAATGCTTAATGAAATAAATAGTAAAATACATATAATGACTGCTTCGACACACTGACCTGTAAGAAATTTGGAATAGGTATCATTGAGCAGTTTACCCGTCTTGATCAAATAGTTGCCGGATTTTTTCGGCAGATAGATCTCGATGAGCTGTGTGCCGATTCTGCCCATTCTCTCTTTATCCAGCAGGATATAAAGTGCGATAATGAATCCAAATCCAATGGAAACGAGATTGCTGATCGTTGATGTCGTCATAGCCACTATATTCGATAGTGAGCTGCCTAAAAATCCTGTGATCGTTCCCTGCAGATTTGGGAAATCCAGGTTCTGAATATAGGTATTCATCTCCTCGACCGGAAATTCGATACTTTTGATCCATTCAAGTACTGCAGGTATTTGTTCCTGCATCACTTCAATGATCGTAACGATGGTCAGAATCAGATTTGGTATCAGTACTGTTGCAGCAAGAATTATGACTAAAGCCAAAATGACCAGGGATAAAATCAGGCTCAGTAAAAGAATCGTACTCTTTTTGATCTTCAATTTGGTCTTACTGATCAGTTTAATAAGCAAAGAGTTGATCTTTGACATTGGAACGTTTAGTACAAATGCGATCATGGCTCCGATCATCAGTGTTCTGAGAACGCCGAGGAACTTCATGATTCCTCCTAAAATCGGCTGTAGATAGAGAACACCTGCAAAAAATATGGCAGCAATAAAAAATATAAGGATATATTTTTTTATATAGTGATACATTGATTTCCTCCCTGATGTAGCATTTTTATACTTTATGTATATCATACTACTCTATTTTAGGGTACGTTTCAATGAATTTTGAATGATTCCTTTTCTTTTAACGGCATCAAAGCTCTTCCATCATGGCTGGAATCACCTGATAGAGATCTCCCACGATGCCATAATCCGCAATTTCAAAGATAGGAGCATATTCATTCGTATTGATCGCTATGATCGTATCGGAATGAGACATTCCGGCTACATGCTGTATGGCTCCGGAAATACCACAGCAAAAATAGATCTTGGGTTTTACAGTAGTACCCGTCTGACCAACCTGACGGGAATGATCGATCCAGCCTGCATCCACACAGGCACGGGAGGAGGCCACGGTGGCTCCAAGCTTTTTGGCAAATTTATGCAGAAGTTCAAAGCCCTCTGCTTTTCCAAGTCCCAGTCCGCCGGAAACTATGATTTCAGCGTCAGTCAGTGATACGGTTTCCTTCATGGATTTCACGATTTCTACGACTTTCATACGAATGTCGCCTTCGTTAAAAGAAACTGCCAGTTCTACTGTCATCCCTCTCTTGCCCTGAATATAATCTGGCTTTGCCATGACACCGGGATGAACCGTTGCCATTTGAGGTCTGTGATTCGGACACTGTATCGTCGCCATGAGATTTCCGCCAAATGCAGGTCTTGTCATTTTGATCATTTTGTTTTCCGGATCCACATCCAGCTGTGTACAGTCTGCGGTCAGTCCGGTATTGCAGCGAACAGCAAGACATGGTCCCAGATCTCTGCCAATATGGGTAGCACCCAGTAGAACGACTTCTGGCTTGTATGTTGTGATCGCTTCGTAAATAACCTTGGTATAGCCGTCCGTCGTATAATTTTTCAGCTCAGGAGCCTGGGCGATATAGACCTTATCCGCTCCATAGGCGAATAGCTCCTCTTTCAGGTGTGCGACCTCATCCCCACAAAGGACTGCGCAGAGACTGCATCCGATCTCATCTGCAAGTTTTCTTCCCTCACCAAGTAGCTCCACTGCCACCTGCATGATTTTTTGATCTCGCTGCTCTGCAAATACCCATACATCTTTATAAGATGAAAGATCTGTTGCTTTACCCTCTTCTTCTTTTTCGATCGCATCAAAAGGACATTTTTCCACACAGACACCACATGCTGTACAGCTAGCACCGATTACTGCAATTTTATTCTCCATTGTGATGGCATCAAAAGGACAATTTTTGACACAGATGGTACATCCTTTACATTTTTCGCTGATTACTTTTACTGCCATTTGTCACTCCTCCTATCCTTACACGATATGCTTTTCACGCAATTTTGTGAATAAAATTCTTGCTTCTTCCTTTGGTGTTCCATGTATCATCTCCCCTTTGCCTTTTAAAGGCGGAGTGAACGAACGTGCCACCTGGGTCGGAGATGCTTTTAGCCCGCAGTCTTCTGGTGAAAGACCCAGATCTGTATGATCAAATATCGTAATCGTTTTCTTATAAGCGTCCATGATACCTGCTATAGTCATATATCGTGGCTGATTCAATTCTTTTACACAAGTCAAAAGACAAGGCATTTGAACCTCGATCAGTTCATACCCATCCTCGAGCTGCCGTTTTACAAGGACTGTGTCCTTCTTCATTTCAATGCCTTCTACATAGGTGACAACAGGAATTCCCAGTCTCTGAGCCGTCTGAGGCCCTACCTGTGCGGTATCTCCATCAATTGCCTGACGCCCTGCAAAAATGAGATCAAATGTACCTATTTTATTAAGGCCTCCAGCTAAGGTTGTGGATGTCGCACAGGTGTCAGCTCCTCCAAATACACGATCGCTCAAAAGATAGGCATCGTCTGCTCCCATGGCAAGACATTCTCTCAACATACTGTTTGCCTGGGGCGGTCCCATCGTAATCACTGCCACTGTACTGCCCGGATACTCATCCTTTAATCGGAGTGCTGCCTCGAGGGCATTTGCATCATCCGGATTTAAAATGCTGGGAACACCTTCACGGATCAGGGTTCCTTTGAGCGGATCTATCTTTACTTCGTTTGTATCAGGCACCTGTTTTACACATACTGCAATTTTCATTGTATCCTCCTCCTATTTTAAAAGCGCTCCTGCAATTACCATTTGCTGAACCTGTGAGGTTCCTTCATAAATAGTAAATACGCGGCAATCCCTGTAACGGCGCTCTATCTTGTAATCCTTGATAAATCCATATCCGCCGTGGATCTGTACGGCTTTGGCACAAATGTCGTTGCAGGCTTCCGAAGCATAAAATTTCGCCATGGATGCTGCAATCGAGCACTCCTTCGGTGAAGCCTTTGTGTCCTTTAGGTAGGCTGCCTTATAAACCAATCCCTTAGCTGCTTCCAGCTTCGTAGCCATTTCTGCGATCATAAAACTGATTGCCTGAAAACTGCTGATGCTTTTACCAAACTGTTTTCTTTCCTTTGCATAATTGATTGCATCATCCAGTGCACCTTGTGCAACACCGATGGATTGTGCTGCTACACCGATTCTTCCTACATCCAGTGTCTTCATGGCATTGATAAAACCTTCATTCTCTTCACCGAGCATGTCCTCCTTCGGAACTCTTACATTTTCGAGAATGATATCCGAAGTCGCACATCCCTTCAGTCCCATTTTATGCTCGGCCTTACCGCAGGATACACCTTCCGACTTCATATCAACAATAAATGCCGATATTCCTCTGGTGCCTTTTGCCATATCTGTCTTTGCATAGATGATCGCTATGTCGGACAGCGGTGCCATGGTGATAAAAGTCTTTCTTCCGTTTATGATATAGAACTCACCATCTTTTACTGCTGTTGCACTCATACCGCCGGCATCGGAGCCGGCACCTGGCTCGGTGAGACCAAAGCAAAGCATTTTTTCGCCTGTCAGGCAGGGCTTTAAGTATTTTTCGATCTGTGCCTCGGAACCTGACAAGAGAAGAGGTCCTCCAGATAGGGAGTTCGGTGATGAGACATAAAGGCTTGCTACTGCGCTGACTCTGGCTATTTCTTCCATGACCACCACATAGGCTCTGTGATCCGCACCTGCGCCACCTAGTTCTCTTGGAGATTTGATACCATAGAATCCAATGGCTGCCATTTTGTCTAATATCTCCTGTGGAAATACTCCGGATTCTTCTACTTCATCCAAAATCTCATTCGTCAGTTCCTTTTCAGCGAACTCCTTTGCCAGTTTTCGAATTAATTCATGTTCCTCTGTAAAATACATAGTTTTCCTCCTGATCACAGCCAAATTTTCTACTTGGTATCTGCTGCCATATAAACAAAATATCTGAAGTTCTTATTTTCGCTTTCTTGTCAACTTGTCGACAAGTTTCTGGTTCTATTCTAATTGAATTCTTCTGATTTGTAAAGATTTTCTTTTTGAAATACAGGAACACTTTTGCACAGAAAAACACCTAAATATCCTCATCAGTAACAGCACTTTACTTATAACTATTTGGTTATATATTTTTCATTATATAGTTATTTCACAAAAACATGCCTCCATTCTATAATAAATTATATATGTTTTGTTATTTTTTTCACAAAACGACAGTTACCTTGTCTTCCTGAGAACAAAATCATCATCATTGGGAAGGTACTGAATCGTTACGAAACATCAATAATTTTAGGAGGATTTTATCATGAAAGTACTTGGTATCTCTGCCGGAACAAAAGGCGGTAACAATGAAGCCATGTGCAAAGAAGCACTGATGGGCGCCCAGGCTAAGGGTGCAGAAATTGAATTCATCAGGCTATTGGATCTTAACATCGAGAACTGTACAGGTTGTACTGCCTGTGTCATGAGTCTTATGAGTGGCCGCGGGGGCGGCTGTATCTTAAAAGACGACTTCGACTGGTTAAGAGACAAAATGCTTGATGCAGATGGCATCGTCATGGCAGTTCCGATCTTTGAAAGTGGAGCTGCAGGACTCGTCCATACGATCTGTGACCGTTTTGGTCCAAGAATGGATCGAGCAATGAATATCATCGGAACACAGATTTCTGAAAAAACAGGCGGAAAAGCTCCGGATCCACGTATTTTAAAGGACAAGGTCATTTCCTTTATGTCTGTTGGTGGATCTGACTGGGCAACGAGAGCTCAGTGTGACTGTGCGATGCTTGCTATGTCACCTGCATGGAAAATCATCGATAATGATGTATTTATGTGGTCAAAATGTATCGTAATGGAAGATGAAAAAATCGAGCGTGCGTATGAAATTGGTGAACACATTGCAGATGCTGCTGCTGACATTGAACATGCAGTATATCAGGGAGAGCCTGGTGTCTGTCCACACTGTCACGGACGTGAATTCTATCTGAATGATGATGCTGGCAAAGCAATTTGTACACTTTGCGGGCTGGAAGGTGAAATCAAGGTAACAAATGGCAAGATATCGTTTTCCTTCGCACCTGAGGATGAAAGAAAAGCACACGATATTATTCCGGGAAAATTCCTGCATGCCGATGATATCAAAGAAAATGAAGGCAGATTGATGGATTACCGTAAATCGGATGAATTCAAGAGCAGAAAGCAAAAATATGCTGCATTTATAGAAGCTACTGTACCTGTAAGATAAAATATCACACAAATAGGGAGAGAAACTATGGCACAATCTACATCAGAGCAGACCAAGGCAGCTTCTGCTAATTTTGGGGCAAAAGGCTGGCTAATCATTGCAATTTCATTTTTTTCTATTATGTACCAAAGCTCTATTATCAACGATTCTTTAAATGTGACTATTCCGACTTTTGCAGCAAATGGCTTTAATATCCAGGTGTTATATATGTTTTCAACGATTTCAGCATGGATCGCAGTAATCGGCGCAATCATCTGGGGTGCAGTATCGAACGTATTCAACGCCCGTATTGCCTGGGCAGCATCACTTCTTTTGACTGCAGTTGCTTCCTTTTTCTGGGGAAGTGCATCGAATAACATCGTGTATTTTATAGCAATTTCTGCCGCAGCAGTAGGTGGAATGGGATTCTGTTATATTGCAAATCTGAATGTCATCTCCAACTGGTTTCCTCGTAAAAAGGGTATGGCTATGGGTTTTGTGACCTGTGGTTTTCCAGTTTCTGCTTCTATTTCAACACCACTTGTTAGTGGCATGATCGCTTCTGGCGGCATCAAACAAGTGTATACCTTCTATGCAATAGCAGGGCTTGTCCTATTTGTTGTGGTCGCTATCTTTGTAAGAGACTATCCGGAAGAAGTTGGATGCTACCCTGACAACAACAGACATTTTGATATGTCCACTGTAAAGAAAGAACTAGAGGAAGGTCTTGCCTATATGAAGACTTCATTATGGCAGCCCAAGAAATTATTCGGCGAGAAAAAAGTGTGGCTGATCGCCTTTTCTCTTGGCATCATGGAACTGCTCTCTTTGGGAATCATGACGAACTTTATGCCACGTATGCTGCAGTCAGGCTATCAGACACCGGAAATCATAGGTATGCTTGCATTTACCGGACTCTCAGCAATTATTGGTTCCATCGGATGTGGTGTTCTGGATGCAAAGGTAGGACCAAAAAAAGCAATCATCATCACCTTGATCATCGCTGTATGTGCCATTATCCTGAATCTGATTCCTACCAGGCCAACACTATACCTGTCTCTTCCATTCTTTGGAATCATGCTGGGCGGTGCTGCGAACTATCTGGTATCCATTACTAATACAATCTGGGGAAGATATGATTTCCCAATGGCTTTCAAAGTGTTAAAGCCATTGGTCGCTGCAATTGGCGCACTGGGTGTTTCTGTTGTTGGTGTTCTTGGTTCTACCATAAGCTACGCTGTAGCTTATGGTGTTCTGGCAGTACTGGCTATTCTTGCTCTGATTGTAATCCTCTTTGTGGATGATTCTCTGATCGGACGAAATTAGTAGTAATGGTGTTTCGTAGCCCAGACCAATATTTAATTTACTGAAATACAAAGAACCCTGTGAGAATAATACATTCTACAGGGTTCTTTTTTATTTTGCACACTTTCCAAATGCTGCAATTGCTGCGCCAAGTGCTCCGATATACTGTGCATCCTCTGTTGTAATGATACTGACTCCTAATTCTTTTGCTAGTGCATCTCTGACTCCGCCATTCTGTGCGACTCCACCGCTCATGCATACCACTTCTCTGATACCAATGCGCTTTGCAAGGGATGAAACTCTGATGGCTACTGAGTCACAGATTCCTGCGACCAGATCCTCCAATTTCACATTTTGGGATAGCTGTGAAATGACTTCTGACTCAGCAAATACAGTGCAGGTACTGGATATTGAAACCGCCTGATTTGACTCTGCCGCATAGTTCTCCAATTCTCCGATATCGATCTGCAATATGGCAGACATAACATCCAGAAATCTTCCTGTACCTGCTGCGCATTTATCATTCATAACGAAGTTGGCAATCGTTCCAGTCTCTGTCAGCTGGATTACCTTGGCATCCTGACCGCCAATATCAATGATCGTGCGGCATTCAGGAACTTTAAAATGCATGCCCTTGGCATGACAGCTGAGCTCACTCATCTCGCCGTCTTTTTTGAGAAAGCTGCCCCTTCCATAGCCGGTAGCTAATGTATACTCCATATCGGATTCGCTGAGTCCTGCGTTTTCAAAAACAGAATGATACGCCCTCATAGGCCCTTTGGTACCCGTACCTGCTTTGACAAGTGATGTTGCAATTATTTCCTTTCCATCCTTCAAAATCACACATTTTGAAGTGGTGGAACCGATATCTATTCCCAGTGTATACATGTTCCGCCTTTCCTTGATCGACATACTGCTGTATTTGTTTATGACCGGCATTATCCGATTCGTCTGCATCCAGTCGCTTCACCTGCTGCGATCATTGCCTCGATCTGTTCCTTACTATAGCCTAAGGCGCCTAAGACTGCTTCTGTATCCTCACCAAGAAACCGTCCGCGTTCGTAGGAAGGCAGTTCCGTATCACTGAAAATTGAAGGTGTCCTGACCATGGTTCTTTCCTGTCCGCTTGGAAATTTAACCTTTGTCAGTGCCTCTGATTCCCAGGCCTGCTCATCCGTCAGTATTTCATTCCATGTGAGACAAGAGGAGAAAGGAAGATCTGCATCTTTCATCCTTGCGATGAACTCTTCTTCTGTATATTTTCCGATCTCTTTGACCAGAATATCATAAAATTCATCCAGATTGTTCTGCAGCTCCTCCTGAGGGAAAAATCGGCTGTCACCGATCAGATCCTCTCGCTCTAGGACTCTCATGAAAGGCTCATAGTGAAAGTCGTAACGCGGCATTGCAATTTGTACCAATTTGCCATCTTTTGTTTTGTGTGCAACATTTAATGGATTCGATATTTTTTTACGGCTGATCGGATACTGTGTGGAGGGATCTCCGTACTGATTGCACTGCAGATTCAGAGAAGTCACCCAAAGTGCTGCATGATAGAGACTTACCGTCACCTGATCTCCCACTCCTGTCATCTTCGCACGGTAAAGTGCTGCCAGTACACCGGCGGATAAATACATCCCGACCTGGTGGTCTCCAAACCCTGCAATGGGAGTCATTGGCGATGAGTCCACGTCATACATGGTTCCAATAACACCACCACGGGCAAAAAAAGCAGTGTAGTCAAATCCCGGCAAGTCCTTATCCGGACCCTTTTCCCCATAGCCACTTACAAATCCATATACCAGGCTGGGATATTTTATCTTGAGGGACTCATAATCTAGACCTGCACGTTTTAATCCATTTGGACGCACATTCGTAATGAATATATCTGCCTCCGCAATGAGTTTTTCTAAGGCTTCTCTACCTGCAACAGATTTTATATTCAGTGTAATGCACTGCTTTCCGGTGTTTTCCAATGTAAACGTGGTATCTTCCATATCGCCGAAGGGTCTGCCCTCATTGACTGCAGTATAACGAATTGGATCTCCCTGGGGAGATTCCACTTTAATGACACTTGCTCCAAGATCCGCAAAGTATCTTGCGCAGGAAGGTCCTGCAATAAACGTTGCCATTTCAACTACCTTGATACCTTCAAGTGGTCTTGTGTTATTATTCATCGTTCTCTCCCTTTACTCCATCATTTCAACAAAAGTCTGTATCATTGTCCGCGCCTGTTCATAGTTACTCATCTGGCGGTCTGTTTCAATTTGTATCAGTGGCATATTATGTTCTGCACAGGCTTTTTTTATCAGTGGATAATCAAATTCCTCGGGATCGCAGAATTTCGTTTGAATATGTAGTATCCCTTTTGCGCCGACAGCCTCTGCTTCCCTGAGAATATACTCGACTCTTCCCTTTGTCGGGTCATAAAGTACACAGCAATGATCCATCTGTTGAAATTTCACTGCGACTGCTTCCAGCGGATCTAAGATCTTTGGAACATCTACCCTGTACTGTCTGCTAGCTGCTGCGATATCGTCTCCTGCAATATTGATGTCATTCTCATCAAATATCTGCAGCAGAGAAGGACTGTCTGCAAGAATGCCTGTCAGATAGACCCTCTGCCCAGTTGATTTTCTTGCGCCTTCTGCCTGCAATGCTGCCAGAAGTCCATTAACAAGTTTTGTATGCTCCTCGAGAAGCAAGAAAAATGCACTTTTGAACACATCACTGCGCTCGGATGCTTTCAATGCACTTTCCGGACAGACCCTGGCAAATTCCCTCATTACAGCATTATGCTCATTATAGATCTCAATGGATCTGGCCAGAGACTCCTTTGAAAATGCCTTTCTGCCTAGCTTCTCCAGATCCGTGATGACTCTTTCATAGCCATGAATGGTATATTGTTTACCGAATTCAGGCTTTCTGTTCTGGGGATATGTCATTGGAATAAAGGGGATGTCCGAAATGGCATATTTCCAGTTCTCACCAAGAACCTTTAAACTGTCACATAGACTGGGGATCACAATTGCAGATACTCCAGAAAAAGTACCTTTCATTCCAAGTTCCAGTACACTTTGCATAACGGAGCATATAAAAGCAGGAAAATACTGTTTCGCTTCCTGGATCTGCAGATCTCCTCCCCAGGCACCCATTGGGACAAATCCCATGGAATGAATGATCTCATTCGGTGTATAGACAGGTGCTGTCAGTACGATTTCTTTACCTTCTGCCAGATACTTCTCCTTTTGTTTCTTCGGATTTATTGCAATTTCATGAAAGGTATCGATATAACCTTGTAATGTCATATTTAAGCCTCCTTTTTCGCCTGCATGATCTCCATAAGCCCCTGCACTCTTGTATCGTACTGGGCTTCCGAGAAATTTCTGGGATCAGCCTGATCGCCATCAAAACTAACGACAGGAATGTCGCACTCTTCTCCGATCTGGCGGCTCATTTCATACATAAATCCGCTCCAGAGCTTACAGGACCGATTTGTGTGAACCAACAGACCCTCCACATGGTTATCCTTACAGAGCCGAATTCTTTTATCCCTAGCGTGTTCCAGATTGATTGCATTGGGAACACGTGCATAGGCTCTGCACATATCATCGAAATCTTTGTAGATGAAACCGAAAGCATCTGCATAGATCGTTGTTACCATGTTGATCCCTCTCGATTTCAATCCGGTGGATGTAGCACGAAGCCATGGCCAGCACGCGATTCCTTCGAACATGATCCTGTATTTTTCTTCGGCTCGAAAGGTTGAGGTTCCGTTTGTATGATTCTCCTCATATTCCTTTAACAGCACTTCCATCGCCTCAGCTGCTGCCAGCTTGCCGCGAGCTGTGACCATGACTGCCATATGATTCAGCAGGTCGAAACCGTTAAATGGAGATGGCTCATACTGTGCACAGGAGGTCGCCTGTAGCCAGGCTCTCGATGTTCTACCTGAGTACTCCATGACCTCCTTGTATTTTTCTTCACTCCATTTTTTTCCAGTCAGTTCTTCCAACTGCTCGATGGCTGCAAGGAATTGTGCTTTTACATATGCTGTTTCTGCGTCCGAAACCTCATAATCCGGATTAAAAGGAATATCGATCATGATCATTGGAATGGAGAGTTCTCTTGAAAGATTTTCATACCACTTGATCATGCAGTTGCAAATATTATTGCAGCAAAGCAGAAAATCAGGCTGAGGCATATTCTGGGCTTCGCAGTCCTTTACTTTTGCATATGCGAGACTGATCCTGGCGTAGGCACAGATATCATTGGAATAGCCATCCGCTTCACTGATATTGCACATGTCCTCGCCTTTTCCTCTCGCTGCGATCGCCGCTGCCTGATTCTCGGGATAGACTACATAAAGTCCCAGTGTTTCAGGGATCTCGACGGGAAAATTACTGGAGCACCATCCGATCATCTCTCCTCGCTCTTTGGCCAGGGCAACATCAGAATATGCCTTTGCAGCGATCTGACCCAGCATATACTTCGCCGAATTCGGATCAATGGGCTTTCGTTCTTTTATCGATTCTTCTGCCATGATACAGTCTCCTTTTTACAAATATTTGATAGGTGGATATTGATGTCGACTTGTCGACAAGTTCACTGTCTTTATCATATCAAAATTAGAGCTGTTTGTAAATCCCAAGCTATCTTAAAAAACAGCACCCGACAGATCCATCGTCCAGGTGCTGTTTTTCACAGATGCTGTTTTATTTATGCCCAGGGAGACTTCTCCGGCAAGTCAAGGGCGAACCGTTTCCTAAGCCAGGACTCACAAAGACCTATCCACTCTGCAGCCTGTGGATTGATTTCTGACTTAGCCTGTGCACTTGACTGGGTTGCCGTAGCCAGTCCATGGGGACCCTCTTCAAAAATATGAATGGCAAATGGCACCTGGCACTGTGCAAGTGCATAAGACATCAAGACAGAGTGCTCAATCGGAACTAAAGAATCTGCAGCTGTTGCCCAGATAAACGTTGGGGGCGTGTGTTCACTAACATTTCGTGCCGGGCTGATCTCTGTCAAAAGCTTCTCTTCCGGCGTGGTCTTTCCCAAAAAGGAAAAGGCTGACAGCTCAAATAGAATTTTTGCCATGGGATCCTTTGTATTCTTGAGGCTATCCTTCATAAAGACATAATCTGTCAAAGGATATCCCAAAATGACAGCAGCCGGTCTAAGATCACCTGCGTCCATCTGTAAATACTCAGTTACGACTGGCTTGTGATAGTTTGTGGCGTACATGGCACAGTTGTGACCGCCCGCTGAAAATCCGCAAATAGCAATTTTTTCTGTGTCTACGAACCACTCTTGACTATGCTCCCGAATCTGCCTGATCGCCATTCCGATCTCTCTCATTGGTGCAGGATGCATTTTTGCAGGATCGGTCTTCATATGATCAATGCCCTGCTCGAACACTGAAAAATCCCCATATACGGAGTAGCGAAGAACAAATGCATGGTAACCCATCGCTGCGAACTGCAGTGCAATGGGCTCTCCCTCTCGATCTGAGCAGGATAAATAGGCCCCGCCCGGACAGATCAGAACTGCGGGACGACTCTTTTTATTGAGCATTTCAGGTGAGTCATTCCAAAGATATGTAGTTAATGTGACATCATCTCTGTCGTTGTATAACTTCATTGTAGTTACAATCATAGTATTCTCCTGACTTCTAATTGTTATCACTTTGATCATGGTATTGGCAAATCCATCTTAGTCACTGACAAAATACTGGGCTTCTTTTTCCCGCAGGGTCGTACTGTATCTGGTCACCGTATCCAGGTGCAGATGCATGATTCTCCTTGCTTTTAACAGATCATCCTGTTCTAGAGCCTGCAGAATACTCTCATGCTCTGTGATGATCTCCTGCAGTCTTTCCTGGGAGCGAATTTCAAAATTTCTCCATCTGCGGATATGGATATAGGAATCAGCGATCAGATTCATGACGTTAGGCATTGCGATCGCTTCGAACAGTGCATTGTGAAAGAGACTGTCGACGGTATAGAATTTCTCATAGTAATTCTCTTCCTTAACGATCTCCGACTGAGCCTCTACCGCCATTTTCAGTCGCTGGATCAGATCCTTTTGATCACCTTTTTCTATGATCCTTGCTATGGCTTCCTGCTCCGCTGCTTCCCTCATAAAAAGGATATCCGAGATATACTGCATATCGATCAGACTGACATAGGTTCCTCTCTGCGGATATACTTCCACAAGTCTTCTCTGCTTTAAAAGGACCAGCGCATTGCGGATCACATGTCTGGTCACACCATAAAGACGACAGAGCTCGTTCTCACTCAGTCTGTCTCCCGGCATATATTCCAGTTTTTCGATTTTTGCACAGAGATCCTCATATATGACATTACTTGATAATCCAGGATTATGGTTCATCATTACCACCTTCTTTCCCACAATTAGAACGTCTGAAAAGGATCCTCAGACGTTCTCTTATAGATATCAGTATATCATATGTTTTTCATTGGAAACAGCTATTCTTCTTCTGGAGCAAAGGGAAAGCCGGACCAGACCGATATACCGGAATACTGCTTTGTCTCCTCCTCACCGGTCAGTGCTCGAATCGCACCGGATGCAAGTGCTTCCATCTCGAAATCTCCACCATAGATTTTGATCGGCGCGATAAAGCTGCAGCGCTTTTCGATCTGATCCGTAAAATACTTGTCGTTACTGACGCCTCCGGTCAAAATGATGCCGTCGACCTTACCCTCTAGCACGACTGCATAGGAGCCGATATACTTTGACAGCTGATAGGCCATCGCATCCAGAATCAGTTTTGCATATGCATCCCCATCGTTCATGCGACTGTGGATCTGCAGCACATCATCCGTTCCCAGATGTCCTAAAAGGCCACCGGTCTTGCCAATTTTTGCGATCATTTCCTTTTCAGTGAACTGTCCTGAAAAACACATTTTGATCAGGGGTACCGCAGGCACTTCCCCTGAGCGATTCGGAGCCATTGGTCCATCTCCATTCAGGACATCATTTCCATCGACCATCAATCCATTTCTATGTGCTGCGATCGACAGTCCGCCGCCTACATGACAAACGACAAAGCTGCAATCTTCATATTTTTTCCCCAGCTCAGCTGCATATCGGATCGCCACCTCTTTCTGGTTGAGCACATGGATCCGGCTTTCTCGATAGATTCCTTTTAGACCGGTCACACGTGCCAGATCTTCAAATTCGTCAACATCCGGAGGATTGACAACATAGGCAGGTGCACCATATTCCTCTGAGAACGCATGGATGAGCTGAGCTCCGAGAATTGCAGGATGCTTCACGGTAAGTCCTTGTCTGGAATGTTCGAGCAGAGTCTCATTCACCGGATAGATGCCGCCGACCATACTGTTGAGTCCACCGGAATAGGCTGCGAATGCATCCATATCTTTTAAATCGATCCCTGCCTTCTCTAATTCAGAAAGGATCGTCTCCATTCTGTATGGTAACTGATCGCTGATCTCTTGAAATGTCATTAGCTTTTCCGGGTCATGTGCAACATTCACTTTAACGATTCTTTTCTCATCTTCGAATACAGCCAGCTTTGTTGAGGTAGAGCCTGGACTCAGGGTAAAAATTTTATAAGCCATTTTATAATCTCTCCTTATTGATTGGATGCCAGAATTACCATTGCGATATCTCCAACGATCTCTTCCACCGTTGCTCCCCTTGATGAGTCTGCAACTGGTTTTGCGAACCCGGAAAGTGTATGTCCGTATGCTTTGCCCTTCGCAAATCTCTGAACAATCTTGATTGCAATATTGGACGCATTTAAATCAGGAAAAATCAGAATATTTGCATTTCCGGCCACTTCGGATTCATGGTCGACTTTTTTGAGTGCCACCATATGATCGATTGCTGCATCAAGCTGGAATTCTCCATCCATTTTCAGATCCGGCCGGCGTTCCTTTGCGATTTTCAGCGCCTCTAAGACTTTTTCTATGCTCTGGGAGGTTCCACTTCCCGATGTGGAAAAAGACAGGAATGCTACTTTTGGTTCCCATCCCATCAGTGCTCTCACATTATCTGCCGAAGCTATTGCTATGGAAGCAAGCTCTTGCGGAGATGGTTCCGGGTTGAGTCCACAATCAGCAAATACAATTCGATTCCCTTCCGGTCCTTCCAGACCCGGTACTTCAAGCAGGGCAAAAATGGATGCCACATCGATACCTTCCTTGAGTCCGATACAGCTTTGTGCACACAAAAGCACATCACCAGTGGTATTTACATGACCACAGAAGGTCGCATCCACTTCACCGGCTGCTTCCATGATCATTGCATAATACATGGGATTGTGCATTTTTCTTTTGCATGCTTTTTCAGAAAGAGTCCGTTCCTCCTGAAGATATTTCTCGATCAGATGATCTCTCTTTGTTTCATCTGTAATATCAACAATCTTCATTCCTTTTGTCGAAACGCCGCACTCTCTTGCAGTGGCCTCAATTACGATGGGATCGCTCACTAGCACTGGCGTTCCCAGTCCCAGATCCAGCATCTTTTTTGCAGCGAGCAGTGTTTTATCAGCATCACATTCCGGTAAAGCAATTTTTTTAGGTGTCAGCTTTGCTTTTTCAATCAATTCTTCAATTAATGTCATGTTTTTCCTCCTTTTAAAAGCTCTTCCGACCGGCCAGAGCCAGCCGGAAGAGCTACACTAGTGAATTACATCTCATTGATTATGATTAACGACTGATAAAATCACCCGGCAGATATTTCTTGCCGATAAATGGAACCTGAATGTAAGATTTGTATTGTCCGCCTGTGTGGATCACATGATTCCCCTTATTGTCCACATCCCAGGACAATGGCTCGAACCATCCTTCCCGGACATAACGTCCAGCGATCTGAACACGAAGCTTCTCGCCTTTGTGCCAGAATCTTGCGGAAGGAACGATAGCAACGTCTACAGGAACGATTTCACCTTTTGCCAGCTTCTGGTCACTGGTATGTTTTAAGACAGGATTGAATTTTGTGGAAAGATCTTTATCCAGCTCTCTTCTTGAAGCACGGATTTTTCCCCAGGCACCTGGATGCGGCTCATTTAACGTGAACCATGGAATCCAGTTTCCATCAGCATCTGCCTTTTGCACATTGATGAACATATCCAAATCATCATACCCATCAGATTCCACATACATGTGTACCATCATATAACCGGAAAGCTCTGTATCCTCAGTGAATTGATAGTCGAATTCCACCTGTCCCATATTGCTGTCATAGGAAACCTTAGACTCTGAATCCGATGGAGTGTCACTCATTCCATATACATCACCACTGATATGATTCGATGCATCAAAATAGTACTTCTTATATTCCGTACGATCCAGTGGGAAAGAAGATTCTGCTCTTCTTTCACAGTAATCCTGATCGTATGCATCCATAACATCCAGTCTGACTTTCGGTGTCATTTCAAAGCCATTGTGAATATCCTTGAGGTAACGATCATAAAAATTCTTAAGATCTACAAGGTTTTCTGGCATATAGGTATCTGGCCATTCAAAATCTCTGTGTATTCTGAGCCATTTTTTACGTGATTTGCATTTACGAAACGCTTTCACAGATCCCATGAGGTGAAAATGTGACATTCCTGCGGTCTGATAAACAGGAATCTTTACTGCTGAAAAGTCTGGGATTTTATCTGCCCAGTATCCATTCATAAATGGATATTTTCTTGCCATTGCCACCTGATCATCCACACCGCCTGGTCCGGTGACCTGAGCAGCAATAAAATCATTAAAGGAAAGTGCCGGTATTCCACCTTCATACAGACTCTCTCTGTACAGGTCAGTCGTACATTCCCAAGGTGCAATACAAGCGAGATGAGGCGGCTGTTCAGCTGCGATTCCCCATTGATGCATTGCCACACCAGAATTTCCTGACATTCCAACTTTACCATTACACCAGTCGAGTAATGCGACCCATTCCACAAAATCATATCCATCTTCCCGATCCTGATGTGTGAACATATGCACGTTGCCCTCTGAATGTCCTGCACCTCGTGCATCCACATTTGCAACTGCATACCCCTGATGGCACCAGTATGCCGGATCCGGAGATTCGAACTTCGCCATGTTGGATACCGTCTGAGGCGGTACGCCCATGATCTGCCATTCACTCATTCCATCTCCCGGACGTTTTCCGAACCAGCTCCAGGAAACAATGACAGGAACCGTTTTGTCCGCTCCTGAATCTGCAGGGCGGTAGATATCGCAGTAGATCGTAACTCCGTCACGCATGACAACGGCCTGATCCTGCTCGCAGATAATACCAGGAGCTGCCTCATAGGTTCTCTGGTTAAAAGCAGGGCAGAAGCCCTGTCCCATTCTTGCCATTGGGTCTTCACTGTTGGCAAGGTCGACTTGTTCCTGATTCGCTACCGGTTTTCTTGCCACACGATAGATCGCTTCAATTTCTTCGCCTTGAAATACCTCTTTTTTTGTAAAAAAGTCAGCCATCTTCTTCTCCTCTATTCATTCTCTAATAATTCTTCTACATAGTCTGCAGCTTCACCAATGGTCTTTCTTCTGCGGAACTGCATGTAAGGTACTTCAATATCGAATTCATCCTCAAGATAGGTCGTGATCTGAGAAAAATGTACCGATTTTGCTTCTACCTCTTCAAATGTGGTATCCTCACTCAGCTCGGATGGATCCTTCCCAAATAATGGTGCGCCTCTCTCTATGATCTTCTCAACTATTTCTTCTCTTTGACTCATTTCTATATCCTCCTTTAAATTGAAACACAATACTGCTCTAAACCATTCAAACGCATCCTGGAGATTCCGTCCATTTCATCAATATTAAATGCTTTACAATGATTCTTGTGCATTACAAACTAATTATATATAATATAATCAAATGAAACAATGTTCGAGATTTCAAATATCAACTCAAAAACCGACCAATTATTGTGTTACAACACAACGGAGAATATACGATGCAGCTTTCCAGGATCATGACTCGTTTTCACAACTTTGAAAGGCAGTGGATCTGCCAGTTCAATCGAGAGATCGATATCTTTTCTTTTACTTTTTTATCAGAGGTCTCTGAGTTCGAAGCCAATATTTTATACTTTGGATATTCCTCAGAGCTTCCGGCGACGATCCCACATATGAAGCTGACATTTCTTTGTATTGAGGATTCTGTTATTCCGGATCATTACAGGACAGAGTCCATCTCTTCTCTGAATCTGATCACCTTCTCTGCCTCTGTGACCCAGATGCAGGTGTTGAAAATCCTCACATCGATTTTTGGTGAGGCCGCTCGGACATCAAGTGGAAAAGCCCACCTTGTGGATGCTCTCCATTTAAGTCTTGGGATGCAGGCGATCGTAGACACCGCCTATGAGCTGCTGCAGAATCCTGTTACAGTCGTGGACAGCAGCTATAAGATACTTGCCATGTTTTCGGACCTTTCAGATATTGATGGAAGAGATGACTTGTTCAGGCAGCGAGATCTTGGTTATATGCTACAGGAAAATATTGATGCCATGAAGCACGACCGTATTTATGAGCAGGCCAGGGAGAATAAATATCCCTTCTATTACAGATCCCAGGAGGGAGCCCATGGCTGGATCACCTCTCTGATCTATATTCATGGAATCGAAGTCGGACAGATCGGCGTGATGGAAAGCAGGCATACCTTTACGGAAACCGATTTTGAATTGATTGACTTCCTGAGTAAAGTCATCTCTCTAGAGCTTCAAAAAAGTGAGCTTTATCGTGAGAACCGAGGCATGATGCACAGCTACTTTTTATCTGATCTTCTTGACCGCAAGATTCATGATGATACGACGATTTTAAGCAGAATGGAGGGTCTTAACTGGAATTTGTCCAAGCAACTCTACATTCTGATCATTGATGACTCTGTCAAAAATTTTTACGACGGAAAAGCGCAGCTCATAACGCAGCAGCTCCAGCATATGCTTGTGAATTCACGCTGGGTCATCTATCAGGGACAAATCGTATTTCTGGTCAGTGGCAATGAGGGGGATGCCAAGCAGTTCTTTGCACCCTTGACCGATTATCTGACGATCAACCATCTGACTGCTTCTGTAAGCAATCGGTTCGAGCACGTTTTGTCTATCCGTAATTTCTATGAGCAGGCAAAAAAAGCCGCCGGCTTCGGACAGCGATTTCAACCAAAGCAGGCGGTACATTTTTATTCGGATTATATGTTCTATCACATGGGGGAAATTGCAGGTATCGAGCACTCTTTGTCTGACTTTTACCACCCGGGCATTCTTGCGATCCGTGACTACGATAAAGAGCATCAATCAAATTTTCTTCGTACCTTAAAATTATATCTCACACATATCGACGACCCGGGCAAGGTGGCCTCCACCCTATATATTCATAAGAACACTGTCTTTTACCGGATCAATAAGATCAAAGAGCAGTTTCATATTGACCTTGATGATGGTGAGGAACGATTTAAGATTCATATGACGATCAAGCTTATGGAATTGGAATAAAGGATGCAAATTCCATAAGCTCGTGTACCTGATTTTCATTTTCGATCTTCCAGGCTGCAACGAGCTGATGATGACCAATCTCATCTTTGATAGGGAAGAATTTCAGTTTCTCTGTCTGCTCAAAAAAATCTTTATAGCCAATGGTCACACCTGCCCCATTTGTCAGAGCGATCGCCATGGATCGAATGTTTGAAAACTCTTTGACCTTATGGATCGGAACTCCTTCTCTGGCAAAATGTGTCATGATACTGCTGCGCCCTTCCTTCGAATATTCATCCGAAAAGAGATAGATCGTCTCACCTCTCAAATCAGTGATTTTAAGCTCCTCTCTCTCATAATATTTATTTTTCGGTGGTACTACTATACAAAGATTGAGATCATAGATGCTTTTTTGCAGTATTTCATGTTTGGACACCGGAACCTCTGTATTCATGGTAAAGATCAGATCCACCTCCTTGTCATCCAGCATTTTACGCAGCTGACTAAAGCCATGGACTTCATAGAGGACTTCCATATTACTGTCCTCTTCCATGAATGCATCCAATATTGGTGCGATTTTACCGATCACCCCGCCAAATTCCAGAATCCCGACCCGAATTGTCTTTGCCTTCTTCGTCTGGGCATTTCTGGCTGCCCCTATGGCCCTTTCTGATCGTTGTATCATATCAGACCATTCCTGATATAAGATCTTACCGCCTTCTGTCAGGTGAACCTGTCTGGTATCCCGATTAAAGAGCCGGACATCAAGCTCTTCCTCCAGCAGACGGATCTGCTTGCTTAGAGCCGGCTGAGAGATATAGAGTTCTCTGGCTGCAACAGTAAAATTCATTGTTTCAGCAACTTTTAAAAAATATTCGATACTTAAAAAGTTTAATTTTCTCATTATTTTCCTTTTAAAAGAGCTGTCATTTGATTAAAATTTCCCTACCTTTGTTAGTTTTTTAGGTAGTTTCGGTAGTTTGCCTTCGATCAATACGATGGCTCCCTCCTCACAGGCATCAACGCATTTTCCGCACTGTTCGCACATATCCTGATCAATCATATGTATGAACTTTGATTTTCCGATGATGGCTTCTTCAGGGCAGGCATCTATACAATCCTCACATCCGGTACACAGATCCGGCAAAATGACATGGATAGCCTCCGCCTTGTAACACACTCCGGCCTGGCAGCTTTTCTTCCTCACATGCTCTTCGAATTCCTCTGGAAATAATTCCATCGCACTCAACATTGTATTAGGCATATTCTGACCGAAGCTACAGTAAGATCCAGTTTTGACAAGTTCCCCGACCTCTTGAAGCATGGACAGATCTGTCGGGCGAGCTTTTCCTGTGGTCATTTCCGCCAGGATCGTTTTGAACTGCAAAGTGCCTTCTCTGCATAATACACATTTTCCGCAGGAGGTCCTTTGTGACTTTGTCATAAGCTTTGCAAGTGTGTCCACGATACAATCGTTCTTATTATATACCGTCAGAGAGTCCGATAAATAATCTTCTCCGATCACTACTTTGTCCAAAGAAGATGGCAACAGGAACTCACCACGAAGTCCGCCCTTTAGCACTGCCTTACTCTCGCCTGTTAGTAGTTCCGAAACAGGCGTTCCAATCATAACTTCCATAACACTGGTATTTCCTGCAGCACTGACTGCTACAAACTTTACAGGTCGTTGTGTGGATTCTCTGTAGGCTTCTTCAGGACTGATCACCGTGATTGCATGATCTTCATAAACTGAGATCAGATCCAGATCCGTCCGTGGTCTTGGCAGCTTACCTTTCAGCTCCTGCAGGACTGCGTAAGGATTTGATGTTACGACACTTTGAACTCCGTGTCTAACATCCCCTGTAAGACCTTCGACCTCGAATCCTTCCGGAAGAAGATAAAGGATGTCAGCATCCATTTTATCAGCTCTTGCTTCCACTCCCGCTACGACATCACCGGTTCTGTTACTCATGATATACTGCTGAATCGGTGCGATACATTCATCACCGCAAACATTACAGACTAATAACTGCTTCATTCTGTAAGCTCTCCTTCCTCATAAACATAGTCACTCCAGAACCTTTGAGGAGCGAGCTTTTCTCTCAGATCGCACTGCAGGCATCGACTGGCTTCGCATTTCATCTTTCCCTCATCAAATCCAAAGTCCATGAGGTCAAAGCAGGCTTTTCTCGTATCTGCCTCCATAACGCTTGGGTCAAAACGCTCTCTGTCTGCAAAACCATCTTCTGTACCAATATCAGGATCCATGTACTGGTCTGGGGATAGTGCTTCCTCAAAATCTCCATCACCTCCCAGATACAGATCCATTGCTTTTACCGCATCTCTTGCACCTGCGATCGCTGCAATGACTGACTGGGTTCCGGTCACTCCGTCGCCAGCTGCAAAAATACCATCGACACTTGTTGCCATAGTCTTCTCATTCACTGCGATTCTGCCTCTGTCAAGCTTTAGCCCAAAGCTCTCTGTAATATCCGGTCTTTGGCCAACAGCGAAAATAATCGTATCTGCTTCCATGACTTCGTCTGAATTCTCTTCTTTTTCTATGACTGCCTTACCATTTTCAAAATAGAAATTTTTTACACCAGATATGGAAAGTCCTGTCACTTTACCATTCTCGCTTACGATTGCATGGAAGGTCTTGGCATTGTGAATGATGATCCCCTCTTCCAGTGTCCACAGGATCTCTTCTTCGCTTGCGGTCATATTTTCTCGGGTCTCCAGACATGCCATATGAACTTCTTTTGCTCCCAGTCGAAGTGCTGTACCTGCACAGTCAACTGCTACATTACCTCCGCCAAGCACAATCACCTTGTCACCGACCGGAACTTCTTCACCCAGATTCACTCTTTTTAGAAAATCAGCATTCACATATACCCCTGGCAGATCGTTTCCTTCCAGAGGCAGTCTGACTCCTAAATTTGTACCGATTGCCGTAAATACAACATCGAATCCCTGTTCCTTCAGATCCGAAGCATTCTCGATCTGTGTTCCACAGATGATTTTTACACCGGCATTCTTTATTTCTTCAATTTCCCTGTCCAGCGCTTCTCTGGGGAGACGGTAGGATGGGATTCCATAGCGCATCTGTCCGCCGGCCTGAGGATACTTTTCATAGATCGTCACATCATGACCCAGCTTCGCAAGATAAAATGCTGCTGTCAGACCTGCCGGACCGGCACCGATCACCGCTGCTTTTTTGCCAGTCGAAGGCTTCTGAAATGCATTTTTCTTCCAGCTTCCGTCGTCATGTTCCGCTGCAAACCGTTTCAGATTTCTGATTGAGACAGCCTCATTTAAAAAGTTTCTCTTACATGCAAGCTCACAGTTATGAGTACAGATATAGCCGAGACATTCTGGGAATGGAGCTTTCTCTCGAACGACTGCTGCTGCCTCAGAGTACTTTCCATTAGCCAGGAACCGAATATATTTGGGCACATTAATATGTGCCGGACAACCTTCTTTACAAGGAATCAGAGCAAATTCTCTGGATACCCCTTCTTTCAATACACCGATCTTATCACGAATCGACCCTGTTGGACAGACCTCAACACAGGCCCCGCAGAATCTGCAGTCCGCATCCTTTAAACTGTCACCATTGATGACGATCTGCATTCTGTCATCGACTTTCTCGTATTTTAGAGCTCCGACACCCCTCAGATCGTCACAGGCACGCACGCATCTACCACAGAGAATACAACGATACATTTCATGAAGCATCAAAGGATTGCTTTCGTCTGCAGGCACTCGAATCTTTGTCGGACGCAGATCACGTCCTGTGTCTCCAACATACTGAGACATGGACTGCAGCTGGCACTTTCCATATTTCGGACAGCCGGTACATTCGTCCGGATGAGTCTTAAACATAAAGTCGATCGACAGTTTTCTGACTTTTTCAGCCAAATCTGTTTTGGTCTCGATGACCATCCCTTCTCTTACCTTTGTTGCACAGGATGTAACTAGTCCCTCTACACCTTCTTGTTCCACAACACAAAGTCTGCACCCTCCATTTGGATGCAGGTTCTCATGACTGCAAAGATGGGGGATATAGATCCCGTTGTCAAGTGCTGCCTCAAGAATCGTTTTCTCTTCCTGAGCAACAATCATTCGGTTATTGATCACTAAACTGACCTGAGCCATTTGTTTTCCTCACTTATTCTTTGATCTGCATCAAGCAGAAATCTATGTCTCCTATCAATCTTAGGAAACAGAATCCCCGCATGACTGATAAAGGTCATGCGAGGCTTAGTATGTTATGTTTCAAATTACTCTAGTTCTCGTCACAGTAAGTCGCAGCATTTTCTCCAGCGAATCGTCCTGTATTCAGGCAGTAGCCCATTGTATTACCAGGCAGCAAGAACATATAGCTGTCTCCATAGATCGTACAGGTATCTGTTCCGCATGCATAAAGTCCCGGAACTGGTTTCCATTCCTCTGTAATTGCTTCACAATCGTCATTGATCTTGATGCCGCCAAGTGTGCCGTAACCGGATGGTCTGAATTTTCCTGCGTAAAATGGAGCCTTCTTGATCGGTTTCATGAATTTGCGATCCTTAAAGAACTGCTCATCATAACTGTCGCACATATCATTATATTCATCTACTGTATCTACCAGTGTCTCTGGATCGATTCCCAGCTTCTCTGCTAATTCTTCGATGCTGTCTGCTTTCACTAGGTCCGGATTGTTTGATGCAATGGAATCATCCACAGCCTGCTCAAAATCATCGATATTCTCAACATGATGTACAAAGTTCGTCACATCCACACCACGTTTCTTATATCCTTTAATGATCGAAGAATCCAGAATCGAATATCCTGCTTTGCCAGGCTGAATTGCGATCGCATTTCCTGTGAAGGTCGTATTCTGCATTTCCTCTTCGTTGATGAAGCGGATACCATGCTGATTTACCATCAGGTTCGGCTGCATGAAAACTGCAGGAATACATTCTGGTCCAAAATCGGAATGGGGAAGAATATAGATCATCTCAACATTCATATCTGTTGTTGCCGCACCAGCTGCCATTGCCATTTTAATTCCTTCGCCCTTAAGTCCCGGAATTGCAAAGTTGAACATGTCCTCACCAAAAGTATAACCGATCCTGTCCTTGATCATTTCCGGATTATCTCCGGCACCGCCTGTAGATACAACCACTGCCTTCGCTGTGACTTCGATCTCTTCTCCATCCTTATCACGTGCGATCAGTCCGCAAACTTTGCCCTCATCATCTTTCAGGATCTTTTCAACTGCAGTTTCAAGAAAGAACTCAGCATCATTCTCCTGGGCTTTTTCCATCATTGCTTTATTCATGATCGCACCGCCGTTACGGCCAATTCCACCATTTACTGCAACGATATGCCAGGTAGCTTCTGATTTTGGAAAGTACTTATAAGCCCCGGCAAATTCAACGCCCATATCCTCCAGCCATTCAATCGTAGCTGCTGAATTTTCAAAATATTTCTTTACGAGATTCGCATTGACTCTCCAATGTGTATACTCCATGAACATTTTAAATGCTCTTTCCACATCAATATCGACCATTTGTTTCTGCTGTTGCTTGGTTCCAATACCGAGTGGTCCCATACCCATGTTCGCTGCACCGCCAACTACACCTGCTTTTTCAAAGACCATGACCTTAGCCCCATCCTCTGAAGCCTGTGCTGCTGCTGCAAGTCCTGCAGGTCCTCCACCAACGATAGCTACATCTGTCACCAGTTTCTTCATAATTTCCTGATCCTCCGATTTTCGTTAATTTTTTAACACGAGTGGCACAAAATACTCTCTATACTTTGTATTATAGGTTCTGTCACCTGCCTCGTCCAATATCGAAAAAGTTTATCAGTTATAACAAAAAGTTATTCAAGTATGCTATACTGTTGTTAGATCAAATTCCATTTCGACCAGGAGGCAGTATGCTTTATAAAATCAGTTTTCAACAAATCGACTATTTTCTGACCACAGCTGAGGTTCTAAACTTCACAGATGCTGCAAAGCTGCTCTATATTTCCCAGCCTGCCCTTAGTAAACAGATCCATGTCTTGGAAAAAGAACTCGGTTTTGCACTATTCATAAGAAATCGTAGGCAAGTCTCACTTACTGCTGAGGGAATGTCTTTATACCGAGACTGGTCTATGATGTCCAAAATGATGGAATCCTCGATCTACAATGCGAAAAGACTGAATAATCATGCTTCTGGAAGTCTGCGGATTTCCTGTTCGGATACCTTTGACTATAGTGATGTACTTCCACCGATCATCCGTAAATTCAGAAGCACCTTCCCACATATCGAAATCAGTGTCGAGAGCCATTCCTTTAAAACAGTTCGCGATGGACTGATGGAGGATGCCTTTGATCTGATTCTGACACCCTATTTTGAACTGGATGGAATCCCGGACGTTCACTGGATCAAACTCAAAGACATTCCGTTAAGTATTATCATACCCACCAGCAATCCATTGTCAAGCCAGGAGATCGTTACCTTAAGAGATTTAAAGGATGAGCCCTTTATTTTGATCTCACCAAAGGATTCTCTGGGCGGGAACGAGCGAACCCTTGCACTTTGCAGGCATTGGGGGTTTCAGCTCAAAAATGCAGTCTATGTTCCTAATGTGACTTCTCTTGAACTGGCAGTAAAGAACGGTCTTGGTGTTGCGATCTGCAACTCAAAATCCTTCGATAATGATCCCTCGACAGCTAGAGTGTACCCACTAGAGAAGCAGCCTGAGGATTCCAAGCTCGTTGCTGTCTGGAAAAAAGATCAACAGAACATTACACTGGATCTGTTCACGAATATGCTTCAACAGCATTTTCAGAATCCGATCCATTAAGTCAGGGAGGCGCTATGCTTATAGGAATTGGAACCGACATTCTCGAAATCGACAAACTTAGACATGTATTTTCCAAGGACAATTATCTGGAGGACAGCTTTGTTAAAAAAACATACACTATAGCAGAAATATCTCAGGCCGAAAACAGAAGCTCCCCCCTCCAGTATTATGCCACGAGATTTGCTGGCAAAGAGGCTGTCTTTAAAGCTCTCACACAAAATGGTGAGGACCACAGACTGATCGATATTGAGATTCTATCCGATGAATACGGCGCCCCCCATGTAATATTACACGGAAATGCAGCGCTTCTTGCCAAAAAAAGAGAGGTCACAGATATCATGATCTCTCTTTCTTATGAACATCGTTATGCACTTGCGTTTGCCTGTGCACAGAAGTAAAATTTTTATTATTGATCACAGTGTCAAAAGTGTTTTACCACGTCATGCTAGCATGTAAGTGGTGACAACTCTTTATGACACGCCCCGCAATGAGGATGAAGTGGGACTGCTGCCCCATGAGAATCCGAATTGTGGGAGGATTGTGGGAGTGCAAGGCACGAAACAATCCGTAATTAAATAGGCTGGCTGTTTTGACACCTTAAGCATTATTTCTTATTTACTTCTTCTTTCTCTGTCTAACACTTTCGTTTAGCAGGAACTCGATCTGACCGTTTATTGATCGGAAATCATCCTCTGCCCAGGAAGCAATTTCCTGCCAGAGAGCAGGGGAAAGACGCAGCAAGATCTGCTTCTTTTCCTTTTCTTTTTCCTTCTGGACTTTTTCACGTTTTAAGATATCAGTCTCCATGCTCTGCAGTTTTTCCAGTCTCTGCAAAAGCATCGCTTCTTTTTTATCCAAATCATCCATAACTCAAAACCTTCTTTAATAGATCGAACCACTATTTACGATGGGCTGCGCATCCTTGTTTCCGCAAAGTACGACCAGCAGATTGCTTACCATGGCCGCTTTACGCTCTTCATCCAATACAACAACCTCCTCTTCTCCGAGTTGATCAATCGCCATCTTGACCATGGAGACAGCTCCCTCCACAATTTTTTGTCTGGCTGCAATGATAGCTACTGCCTGCTGGCGCTGAAGCATCGCTGCTGCAATTTCTTCCGCATAGGAGAGATGTGTGATCCTGACCTCAAGTATCTCAAGCCCCGCATCCTCGACTCTTGACTGGAGCTCGATCTTCATGCTGGCAGCGATTTCCTGGCTGCTTCCCCGTAAGGTCTTCTCATCTATGTCATCCTCCATACTGTCATATGGATATAATCTTGCGATATTTCGAATCGTCGAGTCGCATTGAGTCGAGAGGAAGGTCTTATAGTCCTCCACATTAAAAACTGCAATTGTCGGGTTCTTCACTTTCCAAATGACAACTGCTCCAATGATAATTGGATTTCCAAGGATATCATTTACCTTTTGTTTTTTGTTCTCAAGTGTCATGGTCTTTGTGGATACTTTTTTTGAAGCCGGACGGCTGTACGTTATATCCTGCTTTCCGTTCTCTGATGAGGCACTGATGCTTGGATTCGCTGTTTTTGCACTTGGGTTGAATGCTGTTGCAAAAGGATTTGTATAATAAAATCCCTGTTTTGTTATTGTGCCATAATAGTTGCCAAAAAAAGTCAGAACGACTGCTTCCTTCGGATTGATAATATGGAAACCTGGCAGGAACACAAAGAATAAACAAAATGCAATGGATCCGAGACCGACCAGCCAGCCTCCAATGACTACATTCTCCTGATATAAATTGATAAATCCAAATACAATGAGCACAACGGACGCAATTACCTCAAGGATCAATAGAAATAAGATCGGCATACCAGCAATCGGCTTCAGTTCTTTATGCGCAATCTCAATAGGTGTACTGTCTTGGTCTCCTTCTCCAGTTCTTCTCTCAGTTCCATCTTTCTTGCCTTCTAAATTATTCATGTAGTAGTCCTCCCTAACTATATATATGATATCATTTCGATATCATTATAATACTTATAGTCTTAGCTGTCAATAAGTGAAATATCACTTCCAATGCGCTTAATCTAAGATATTTGAAGGTGTTTGGACTAAAATCCATTCACAGTATGTCAAATTTTCCAAAATTCTTTCATTTTTGGATATTCCAATTCAGTTTCCGGCCTAAATTGCCCAAAGCAATCCGCACAATTCGGATTCCCTTGGGGCTCTTGCCCCACTCCATCCTCATTGTGGGGCGTGTCAAAAGTGTTTTTTCACTTACATGCAAGCATGACGTGATAAAACACTTTTGACACTGTAATTAATTAAAATTATAATTTGTCACGATCGGCTCTCTGTTCATGGTCACATCATTGTAATATTCGAACAGACTGATCCCAAGAAAGCTTCCTGTGATATTGATCGCATTTTGATATCCAAGATTTATTAGCGCACGCACGGCATTATAGCTTCTTTGCCCTGTTCTGCAATGCACATAAACAGGTACTTCTTTCGGAATTTCCTGATAACGCTCACGAAGCTGGCTGAGTGGAATGTTTCTGGCTCCTTTTACATGTCCTCGCTCATACTCTGATACTTCCCTGACATCAATAATGACTGCGCCACTCTCCACCAATTCTCTCACTTTATCCACATTCACCTGCGAATAGTCCTGATTCAGCAGATTTGATCCTACATAACCAGCATAGTTCACAAGGTCTTTTGCGGTGGAAAAAGGTGGTGCATAACAGAGTTCAAGATCCTTTAAATCATCCAACGTACCGCTAAATTTAATAACTGTGGCGATCACATCCATTCGCTTTGTCACATCACCCTTTCCGATTGCCTGGGCTCCGAGAATCTTTCCAGAGGGTACTTCATAGAGCAGTTTCACATGGGTGGGTGAGGCATCTGGCATCAGACCTACCTTGTCTGATAATATGATCCGCACGATCCCATAGCTGATCTGCAGTTTCAGAGCTTCTATCAGTCCCTCGGTCAGACCTGTGGAGGCTCCATTATACCGAAACACCTGAATTGCACTTGATCCAATATAACCCTTATTTGCAGAGATCCTGTTATGTATGTGGTCAGCAGCTGTATGCGCCTGTTTCAAAGCAGGTCCGGCCAAAGCGATGGTTGTTGCCCTATGGGTCAAAGCATGGTACACCTCAACTGCATCCCCTACTGCATAGATGAAGGGATCACTCGTTCTGTAATTGTGATCGACTTTAATACCTCTTGATATGCCAATTTCCAGTCCGGCTTCTTTTGCAAGTGTTGTTTCCGGTGCCACACCAATCGCCATTATGACCATATCTGCTTTTATTCTTCTGTCGGATCCAAGGACAACACAATTCTTCTCAAAGCTCTCTACTTTATCGTTTACGATCAGGTGGATCCCCTGATCCAGAAGCTCTTTATGAAAGATCTGTACCATATCATAGTCGAAGGGTCTCAGGATCTGAGGCATAGCTTCTATTACAGTGACATCAAAGCCAGCTTTTTTTAAATTCTCTGCCACCTCGATACCAATAAAACCTCCTCCGATCACAGCAATCGACTGTTCCTTATCCTTTGCAGCACTTTTACGAAGTCTGTCAATATCGACCACATTTCGGACTGTGTATACATCCACCAGTTCGATCCCCGGAATATTGGGAACAATTGGCGCTGCTCCAGTAGATAAGATCAGTTCATCATAGCCCTGCTCATAGATCTCTTTGGTCTGAAGATCTCTCACCCTTACAGTTTTGTGTTCACGGTCAATGGAAATGACTTCGGAATTCACGCGTGCATCTATATTGTACTGCTTTTTAAAAATTGCCGGATTCATTAAGACAAGATCATCTGCATCCTCCACTACACCGCTGAGGTGATAGGGAAGTGAACAATTCGAAAAAGAGACATGGGGGCCTCGTTCAAACATAATTATCTCGTCTTCTTCACTCTGTCTTCTCAGTCTTGCAGCTGCAGTCGCACCACCTGCCACTCCACCTACAATAACCATTTTTTTGCTCATTTCACATTCCTCCTTTGTTTGATTTGTTTTTATTTTATCTGATTATCATACCTTTTGACTGTAACAAAATCACCTTCTCATTATAGTCCTTTATTACTATTTTATCATTTTTTCTCTGTTTTCTTGCTCATTTATTAAAATAATTAATTTGTTTTCTACATAATACATAAATTATCAATATCATTTTTGTATATTCTGTTTATTTTTTAACAAGCTCTATTATTGTGTGTCGGTTCTGTTATAATAGGAAGGTAGACACTAATTAGCAAAGGGAGGAACAACATATGCAATCGAAACATCAGAGGGATCAGAACTTCAAAGAACTCGATGCTTTTATTCAGGCACTGCCGGATAAAACGGGATCTCTGATTGCAGTTTTGCACAAGGCACAGGAATTATTCGGATATCTGCCAGAAGAAGTTCAACGATTTGTAGCCTTAAAACTGGAACAGCCTATATCCGAAGTAAATGGAGTCGTAACATTTTATTCCTACTTCACTGAAACACCAACTGGAAAGCATGTCATCAATGTCTGTATGGGAACTGCCTGCTTTGTAAAGGGTTCCGGTGATATTCTTGAGGAGTTCGAAAAACGACTGAATATCAAAGTCGGACAAACAACATCCGACGGAAAATATACACTACAGGTACTCCGCTGTGTAGGCGCCTGCGGTCTAGCACCTGTTGTGACTGTGAATGAACGAGTCTACGGACACTTCACCAAGCAGATGGTCATTAAAATTCTCGATGAATATAGCGAATAGGGAGGGACTCCGTGAATAAAATAAAATCATATGAAGACTTATTGAAGCTCTCGGAAAAAAATGAAGGACTGATCGAGCTGCGTACCGTCACTGATGAATCTATCCTGACAAAAGGATCCGAGGTTCCACGTCAGATCACGGTCTGTGGTGGTACCGGATGTAAATCGGCAGACAGTTCAGAAATTCTTTCCAATCTTGAGAAAGAAATCAAAAAGCACAAACTGCAGAATTTTGTATCTGTTTCTATTACCGGATGCTTTGGATTCTGCGAAAAGGGTCCAATCGTAAAGGTCGATCCCGACAATACTTTTTATGTCATGGTCACCCCTAATGATGCAGCTGAAATCGTAGAGCAGCATATCATAAACGGCAGACCTGTTGAGAGGTTGTTGTATGAAGAGCCTACCATCAAGGAAAAAGTTCATAGACAAGAAGATATGTCCTTTTACAAGAAACAGAAACGAATCGCTCTTCGTAACTGTGGTCTGATCAATCCAGAAGAAATCAACGAATATATCGGAGCAAAGGGCTATCTGGCACTCGCCCGTGCGATTACGCAGATGACACCTGATGAAGTCATTGCAGAAATATCAGAATCCGGGCTTCGTGGTCGAGGCGGCGGCGGTTTCCCAACAGGGAAAAAATGGGCAATGGCAAAGATCTATGAAAGTGACCAGAAATATATTATCTGTAATGCAGACGAAGGAGATCCGGGTGCATTCATGGATCGTTCTATCTTAGAAGGTGATCCAGGCAGTGTTCTCGAAGCAATGGCTATCGCAGGTTATGCGATCGGCGCTTCCAAAGGATTTGTTTATATTCGTGCGGAGTACCCCCTTGCAGTAAACAGACTAAAAACAGCTCTGGCACAGGCAAAGGAACTGGGACTTCTCGGCGATCATATTCTGGGAACAGAATTTAGTTTTGATGTTGAATTAAAGTACGGAGCAGGTGCATTCGTATGCGGTGAAGAAACTGCATTGATCCACTCCATCGAAGGAAAGCGCGGTGAGCCGACCAACAAACCTCCATTTCCAGCTGAGAGCGGACTTTGGGGCAAACCGACAAGTGTTAACAATGTTGAGACCTTTGCAAATGTTCCAGCAATCCTTTTAAAGGGTGCAGGCTGGTACAATCTGATCGGCACAGCCGGATCAAAGGGCACTAAGGTATTCGCACTGGCTGGAAAAATCAATAATGTGGGACTCGTTGAGGTTCCAATGGGAACCACACTTCGTGAGATCATATATGATATCGGCGGCGGAATCAAAAACGGCAGAAAATTTAAAGCAGTACAGACCGGTGGACCATCCGGTGGATGTATACCGGCTGAGGATTTGGATCTTCCTATTGATTATGAATCTCTGCAGGCGATCGGCTCCATGATGGGTTCTGGCGGTATGATCGTTATGGATGAAGATAACTGTATGGTGGATATTGCTAAGTTCTATTTGGAATTCACAGTTGAAGAATCCTGCGGAAAATGTACTCCATGCCGTATCGGAAACAAACGACTTTTAGAGATTCTGACAAGAATTACAGACGGCAGAGGTACTGCACAGGATCTTAAGACCTTAAAGGAACTTGGACAAACGATCAAGGATACCTCTCTCTGCGGACTTGGGCAGACAGCACCGAATCCAGTCCTAAGTACCATGAAATATTTCTGGGATGAATACCAGGCTCACGTTGTAGATCACAGATGTCCATCCGGAGTCTGTAAGAAGCTGGTTCGCTATGAAATTACCGAAAAATGTATCGGTTGTACAAAATGTGCGAGAAATTGTCCTGTTAACTGCATTGCCGGCGAAGTAAAAGGAATGCATACCATCGATCAGAGCCAATGTGTAAAATGTGGTGCTTGCTTCTCAAGCTGCCCAGTAAATGCAATTAATAGGATCTGATCCTACCTGCAAACGAAAGAGGTGAAACGATTGAGTCTGGTTAATATAATCATTAATGACAAAAAACTGAGTGTCGAAGAAGGTACGACCGTACTTGACGCTGCGAAATTGCTAAATATCTACATTCCCACACTATGTCACATGAATCTGCATGGGGATCACGTAAATAACCCCGGTTCCTGCCGTGTCTGCGTCGTTGAGGTGGAAGGCCGCAGAAATTTAGCTCCCTCCTGTAATACCGTCGTATACGAAGGTATGAAAATCATGACAAATTCCATCAAAGCGATCAAAGCAAGAAGAACCGTAGTTCATCTTCTGCTGTCCGATCACCCAAAAGATTGTCTGCTCTGCGAAAAAAACACGAACTGCGAGCTGCAGGCTTTGGCTGCTGACATGGGAATTCGCCAGATGAAATATCAGGGCGAAATGGCTACTTTTAAAAAGGACTATTCCAGTGCATCCATCGAGCGTAATCTGGATAAATGTATTCTCTGTCGCAGATGTGTATCGGTCTGCAGCAATATCCAGACGGTCTCTGTTCTAAGTCCTGTGAACCGTGGTTTTCAGACGATCATATCTCCGGCTTTTGGAGCACCCATGATCGAAACCAACTGTACCTTCTGTGGACAATGTGTATCGGTATGTCCTACCGGTGCCCTGACCGAAGTAAATAATACCTCTAAGGTATGGAACGTTCTTAATGATGAGGATAAGTTCGTAATCGTTCAGACCGCTCCTGCTGTAAGAGCTGCACTTGGTGAAGCTTTTGGAGAGCCAAATGAAGGCAAGTCTGTGACCGGTAAGATGGTGGCTGCACTTCGTTCTCTGGGATTCGACCGTGTCTTTGATACAGATTTTGCTGCTGACCTTACGATCATGGAAGAGGCTTCTGAACTTATGGACAGAATCCAGAATGGCGGACGTCTTCCAATGCTTACCAGCTGTTGTCCAGGGTGGGTGAACTTCTTCGAGCAGGAATTTACAGATCTGTTGGATGTACCTTCTACCTGTAAGTCGCCACAACAGATGTTCGGTGCGATCGCAAAAAGCTATTATGCAAAAAAGATGAATATCGATCCAGAAAATATGGTCGTAGTATCGATCATGCCATGTCTCGCAAAGAAATACGAAGCAGCACGTGATGAGATGGGCAATGACGTTGACATTGTACTAAGTACCCGAGAAGTTGCTAAGATGATCAAAGAGGCAGGTATTCACTTCAATTCCCTAGAAGATGAGGAATTCGACTCCTTCCTCGGGGAATCCACAGGTGCCGGCGTTCTCTTTGGTGTTACAGGCGGTGTTATGGAAGCTGCTCTTCGAACTGCCTATGAATGGATCACACAGGAATCTCTGGATGATGTGGAATTTACAGTCATTCGTGGTCTGGAAGGAACAAGGGAAGCTACGATCAAAATTAAAGATATGGAAGTGAAGGCTGCCATTGCCAGTGGTCTCGGGAATGCCAGAAGACTTTTGGAAAAAATACGCTCTGGCGAGGCAGATTATCAGATCATCGAGATTATGGCCTGCCCCGGCGGATGTATCGATGGCGGCGGTCAGCCGTATATGCATGGACAGTATGATATCCTTGCAAAAAGAGCAAATGCGATTTATGAGGAGGACAGAGGCAAACCAATCCGTAAGTCACATGAGAATCCGGCTATCATACAGCTGTATAAAGAATTTCTTGATGAGCCCAACAGTCCGATCGCACATGGACTGCTGCATACCCATTATAAAGCAAGAGTATAATCGATGAAAAACTGAGACTGCTGTAGTCTCAGTTTTTTTTATGTGAAAGAACCAAATGCCCTATGGTATAATAACAATGGATCAGATATTTGATCAGACATTTGCCTAAAGGAGCCTATTATGAATGTACTGCAGTTAATTCGTCATCTTGAACAAATCTATGATATAGAGGTATTCAGCACCTTGCCAGAGGATCTTCGAATTGATTCCATTCTTTTTTATTCCGACGATCATCTGATCATTCAAAAAAACACTCTGTATCTTGCACAGGATACTGCCTTTGCAGAACAGACCATCCCTGAAGAACGTAAGGAGCTGCCTCTTTTACTCTGTGGAGGATCAGAACCCAGCGAACTGCATATCGCAAATTTTCTGCATATCAGCAGTCCGGTGCCCCTGACAGCCCTCTACAACTCTATTCAGGAGCTGCTATACGAGATCCTTCAGGCGAACCTCAAGAAGGAGGAGCTCTTTCATATCCTTCAGGCAGGGTATGGACTTCAGGTACTCCTAGATACCGCCAGTTCCTTTCTCGGGCAGCCTGTTACACTGTGTTCTACCAGCTACAGTATACTTTGTCAAAGTCCCAAAGATACCAGCTCCAGGCATTTTATCGAACACAACAGCAAGAAATTCATAACCATGGGTGCCATACAAAATATGCAGACAAAGAATGTATCCGACCAGCTCATGAATACCGCCACTCCCTTTCTGATGAATTTTGATGATGAACCCGATAAGGATTTTATCTTCTGCGGTGTCAAAATTCACCAGCTGATGATCGGATATCTCTGTGTCGAATCCAATGCCCGCCTACTTTCGGAGACCGGTCATCAATTTATTGCGGATCTTTCTAAAATCATCTCGGTAGAAATGCAAAAGGATGATTTTTTCAAAGAACGCTCCGGATCTCTTCAGGACTATCTTCTGATCGATCTGATTGAGAGAACGATCACCAGCGAAGATTTTGCAAGACACAGAATGGAGACCTTAGGACTAAGTTCAAGAGGCAGTTATCAGCTGCTTGTCTGTACTTTCGTCGATGCTGATCAAAAGCACCTTGTTGTACATCACTATCTCGAACAGCTCGCTTCTTTTTTCGATAACGCCCCTTGTTCCAGTCTGGACCATAATTTTGTCGTACTGCTTTCCGGAACGAAAAGCGAATGTGAAAAAAAGGTATCACAGCACCGTTTTTTACAATTCTTAAAGCATAACCGGCTCCTTTATTCAGTCAGCTGTCATTATCCGTATTTACTGCAGACAAATCTATATTACAAGCAGGCATGCTATATGATCGATACCTGCAAGTCCAAGACTCCGGGTACCGGCCTCTCCTATGATGACTTCAGGCTCCGTCATATTTTTTCCATGGCCGCTGATCCTCAGCTGCTTGCAGCTGCACTGCACCCTGACATCCGGCTGCTACGGGATTTCGACCAAGGGAACCGAACGGAGTATTTTACTACCATCAAGACCTATCTCGAGCAGAACAGAAATGCACAGCAGGCCGCAAAGGCACTGAATATCCATAAGAGCACCTTTTTTTACCGACTTGACAAAATAAAAGAGTTCACTTCCTTTTCCCTGGAGGATTCTTCACTTTTGCTGCAATATGAAATCTCCTTTCAGCTGATGAACTATTTGGACCGATAGCACATTTTTAATTCACGATCTATAAATATCCTATTGAAAGCGGCCGCTCCGTATACTAAAATGACATATATAGAAGGTCGTATGGATTCACTTGCGAACGACCTGATCAAAATCAAAAGGAGGCATTTATGAGTGAAATATTTCAGGGTCTTCCAGTTGTAAATTATGAAGGACCAAACAGTAAAAATCCATTTTCATTTAAATTCTATGATCCAGACAGAGTCATCTTGGGCAAGACCATGAAAGAGCATCTGCCATTTTCAATGGCATGGTGGCATAATATGTCTGCACAGGGCGCAGATATGTTCGGCACCGGCTCAACAGACAAGAGCTTTGGGGCTGTTTCCGGAACGATGGAGCATGCAAAAGCAAAGGTGGATGCAGGATTTGAGTTCATGCAAAAACTCGGCATTTCTTATTTTTGTTTTCATGATGCAGATCTTGTGCCAGAAGCAGAAACGCTGGATGAGACAAATCAGAGACTGGACGAGATCACAGACTATCTCAAAGTCAAGATGGAAGCGACTGGAATTTCATTGTTGTGGGGAACTGCAAATATGTTCTCAAATCCACGCTTTATGAACGGTGCCGGAAGTACCAATTCCGCTGATGTATACTGCTTCGCGGCAGCTCAGATCAAAAAAGCACTGGAATGCACTGTAAAGCTCGGCGGCAAAGGCTATGTATTCTGGGGCGGACGCGAAGGCTATGAGACGCTTCTGAACACGGATATCAAATTCGAGCAGGAGAATATCGCCAGACTGATGCGTATGGCAGTAGCTTATGGCAGAAAAATTGGTTTTACTGGTGATTTCTATATTGAGCCCAAACCAAAGGAGCCGATGAAGCATCAATATGACTTTGATGCAGCAACTGCAATCGCCTTTTTAAAAGAATATGGTCTGGACAAAGATTTCAAAATGAATATTGAAGCAAATCATGCCACACTGGCAGGACACACCTTCCAGCATGAATTGAGGATCAGTTCCATAAATGGCATGCTGGGCAGCGTAGATGCGAATCAGGGAGATTTGTTATTGGGCTGGGATACCGATCAGTTCCCCTCCAACGTATATGATGCAGTGCTTTGTATGTATGAAGTATTAAAGGCAGGAGGCATCACCGGCGGATTTAACTTCGATGCAAAGACCAGACGTCCGAGCTATACCTATGAAGATATGTTCTACGCTTTCATTCTCGGCATGGATACCTTCGCACTGGGTCTGATCAAAGCAGCCGAGCTCATTGAAGATGGCACCATTGACAGTTTTGTCAAGGAGCGTTATCAGAGCTTTGAAACAGGAATCGGTGCAAGGATCTTACACAACGAAGCAACTCTGGAGGAACTTGCATCCTATGCCCTGGAAATGAAAAAACCAAAACTTCCCGGCTCTGGAAAACAGGAGTATCTCGAAAGCATTATCAATCAAATCATGTATCGGTAACAGCATAGATCAAAAAAGGACTCTCCATCATTTGATGTGAGTCCTTTTTTGACTATATTCCAAAGAGCCTGTCCCATAGATATAAGATCCCAAGCAATGCAGGCTGATGCAGCACATAGATCACCAATGCTCTCTTTCCGATCCATTCTGCAATAGGAATCCGAACTTTCGTAAGCAGATCCATTCTTTCTCTGACCGCTTTCATTTGAGACGCAAAGTATCCTGTCAAATACAAAAAGAACCATGGAATCAGCGGAAAATAGTCGCCCGAGTAAAACGAAGCCGGAGGAAATCCAAGGTATGCAGTTGCCAGATTTTGATATAAAAAGTCCGGCAGATCGATCCGAACTAAAGAGCCAAATCCGAGGTACCCGTAGTAACCATTTTTCAGGATCAAAAACAGTAAAAAAAAGAGAATGGTCTTAGCTGCGGCATGGCGATCTTTACTTTCTTTGTTTTGTCTCCGGGTTATCAATCCCATCAATAACCCTGCGGATCCCAAAAACGTCAGGATCCCAAACAGGACTCTGTCCTGGGGAATGGCGATCCATGTGGCCACACTGATGAGAAGTCCGAGAAGTAAAATCACAGCATTCCGTTTAATGGGCCTGCTGACAAATCGAAAGCAGAAGCCAGATAAAAAAATAAATACCCAGCAAATGCTCTGCTGCCAGAAGTAGCCTGTCTGTGTCTGGAACCAGTTCATGGAATGACCATATAGAAAATTCAGATCCCAGATCAGGTGATACAGCACCATACTAAGTACCGTAAGCCCGCGAAGGGCATCTAATAAATAATATCTTGTCTTTTTCATAATCGTAATTATAGTCCTAGCTCTACATAATCTTGTTCGTTAAATCTGTGGTAAATTGCATGTGCACCATGCATGCTGATGCAGTATCTGTACTCATCCGGAATTCCATCTTCAAAAAACAGAACATAGTCAAATTCCCCATGATCTACTTTTTCAAAAGACACATGATCTGAATACTTTTGAAATACGCTCCGCAGCTCCTCGATCGTCGCATGCCCATCCCTCATACAGTCGATGAATTCCTGCAAAAAGGGGCTGTGCTCAGCATGTTCATGCACATATCGGATGCCTGCTGCCGGTATCAGAATGCAGTACCTGCCCTCGTTGTCACGAAATGATATACTGCCAAGCTTCTCTTGATAGGTATCAGCGAATTTACGCAAGGCATCCTGTAATTCGGCCGGGTTCTCCTCTATCTCCAGGATATGAATCAAAGATTCGCGGGGGTAATAAAGTCGCAGTGCCTCCTCATAGTATCCAAGCTTAAGCTCCTGTTCTAAAAGCATATCGATCATATAATGATACAATTTTTCTATCTTCCAATCCTGCTCTGCCATCTCTGCTGCCTCCGATTCTTTCTCGCACATAGGATCACTTGTATTATAGATACTATCATAACACGCTCTATCCAGGTTGTCCAAATGTTATACAAGTTACCGTATTCTAAGCTAATTAATGATACATTTGACCTAAAACAATCAAAACGTGAAGATTAGTTACACTTTTTATCCCGCTCATGGTACAATAATTCCACAATCTCAGACACAATTCTACAAACAATATTAAAAGGAGCGTTTATGAAAGGAATTATTATTTATTTTTCACATGAAGGCTTTACGGAAACTGCAGCCAGGATGATCGCCAAAGAAACTGGAATGGACCTGCTGAAGTTAGAGCCTAAGAAACAGTTCCCTAGCGGAAAAATCAGCAAGTTCATCTGGGGCGGCAAAAGTGCAGTTATGGGGGATAAGCCGGAACTTACAGCTTATCAGTTCCAGGCAGATCCTTATGATACCATTATTCTGGCTACACCGATTTGGGCAGGCACTGTCTCCCCACCAATGCTATCCTTTTTATCCGATAATAGGATTGCAGCGAAAAAAATTGGTCTGCTTGCGACCTGTGCTGGTGGGCCGAGTGATAAGTGTTTTCAGCGAATGAAAGAATTTCTGCCTGATGCTTCGATAATCGAAACCCTGACCATTGTTCAGAAGAAGGAAATGAATCTCTCAGAAGTAAATATTTCCATCATGAACTTTTGCAAAAAATTAGAAGAAGCATAATCAGGAGGCTCCATGTTTACATTTCTAGAACAACTGCATCCTGTTCAACAGGCACTTGCAGGAACACTGTTTACCTACTTTGTCACAGCACTCGGTGCGTCTCTAGTATTTTTTTTCAAATCCATCAACAAGACCGTGTTAAATGCCATGCTTGGTTTTGCAGCCGGAGTGATGATTGCAGCAAGCTTCTGGTCGCTGATCTCACCTGGTATTGCTCTTTCCGAAGAGCTTGGTCAGACAGCCTGGATGACAGCTGCCATCGGTTTTATGGCAGGCGGACTTTTTCTATATGGAGTGGACAAACTGATGCCACATCTTCATATGGGACTTGAAACCTCTCAGGCTGAAGGAATCAAAACATCCTGGCAGCGCAGTATCCTACTGGTGCTCGCCATAACACTGCACAATATCCCCGAAGGTCTGGCTGTAGGTGTGGCATTTGGTGCTGCTGCAGCTGGGAACATTTCCGGTGCTACCTTATCCGGTGCTGTTGCATTGGCAATCGGTATTGGACTGCAGAACTTTCCAGAGGGAGCAGCCGTCTCCATTCCATTAAGACGAGAAGGCTTTTCCCGTAAAAGAGCATTCTTATACGGACAGGCTTCCGGTCTCGTAGAACCGATATCCGGTGTTCTTGGAGCACTTGCTGTATTTTATATTCGTCCTATCCTGCCCTATGCCCTCTGTTTTGCGGCAGGCGCCATGATCTACGTTGTTGTTGAAGAGCTGATTCCTGAGGCACAGCGGGAAGAAGGCGGTTCCAAAACTGACGTTGCAACTTTGGGCGTCCTGATCGGTTTTACTGTTATGATGATATTAGATGTCGCTTTGGGCTAATAAAAAACTTACACATATTGCTAAACTTGTTCCAAAAGCATGATTTAAGTGTCAAAAAATTTATTCTTCGCAAAAAAGGCAGGGTATTTTACCCTGCCTTTTTATACTGCCCTTTCAATTGTCCGTGGAGATCTCTGCAATCACTTTTATAATTTCTATCTCCATCCATCTACACTGCTCGAATTTATAACCTATCTTTGAGACTGTCTTGATCATACATCTATCATTGTCGATCTTCATTCTGATCAATTTGATATAAGTATCGATTACACGTGGACTCCCCTTAAAATCATCACCCCAGACTTGATCTAATATTTCACTTCTGGTAATAACCTTATTTGGATTGGATATTAAGAAGTAAAACAGACTATACTCTTTATGTGTAAATTTGACTCTTCGATCACAAAGTCGAACCTGACTCAAAAATGGATCTATCGTTATTTTTTCTATGTAATTTTTCTCGTTATAACTTTCGTCTCCCATACTCCTCTCTTTTCTTATCATTTTTGACTACAATTACTGACTAATTACCCATGTCTAACACTCATTTTCACATATGGTTTTAAAAAATAAATGTTTTATAAAATAGCTCTATTGCAACTGACTGCATTTTATTCAAGACTGTTAGCTCAGATTCTGTTTAAGTCTGCAATCAGTTATTCCTATTCCTTTTTCTCCTTCGTCTTACAAATACGATTATTAGTACAATCGATGTAGAGCAGATTGCCAACAGATAGATCGTTAACTTACTGTCGTCACTTGTAAGTGGCAGAATTACATTCGTATAAATCGTATTCACAACGGTTGTCGTCGTTGTTGTTACAGCTTTTTTCTTATACCTGTTCGTAAACAGACACTGTGTAATACCAGCGAGTTCCTGCCCATCCTGATTCATGTACTTGACTGTTTTCTCCAGTGCTGTCTCCTCAGTATTATAGGATATTGCAATCTGCACGATGTATGCTGTATTATCATAAGTGTAGCCAGAAATTGCTGTGTCCACCTCTGTAACCTGATATTGATAAGTCTTTCCCGCATCCGCCTCAGTAAACTGGATGGCTTTAAAATCAAAGGTACCTTCTCCTTGTATATTCTTTGTCAGTATTGCGTTCGCTGTACCTTCTGGCATTGGAGCGTTCTCGGAAATTGGTGTCAAGTTGAATGTAAAGGTTCTATCCTCAAGTTTTGTATCATTTGCGCCATTCTGAACTACTTTTTGTATTTGAATACTCTGATTTATTGTTAATGGAACTGGAATTACATTCCATTTTGCGAATAGTGTCATACTTTTCAGTACTGAATTCGAAAAATCCCATAGAACTTCTGTACCATCCTCATTGGCATAGAACCAGCCTCCAAATGTGTATCCTTCTTTTGTAGGATCCCCTGGATCAACTGCCTGCTCGCCATATAGTACGGTCTGTGTCGACGGATTCTCACTGCCACCTCTTGTATCGAATGAAACGGTGAGTTCCAATCTGTAGTATAGCTTTAATACCAGTGATCCATCCCCAGAAATCAGGCCACTTATTATATTAGATGTTGATACGTCATCAAACACATAGCCTGCAAATTTTTTCACTAGTGCTGTTGCTGTACTGTTTGTCATTCCAGTGAACTGTTCTACTGAGGTTGCTGTTGTTTCATAAGTTCCATCCGACTGCTGAAGATAGTATTCAACCGTATAGATCGTATCTCCGCTTATTGTCCAGACTGCAAAAAGTGTAACAATACCATTTCTTTCGGTTGTCAGGTTTTTCACAGATTCCTCATCTACAAATACAATTGCCCCATCGCTTTCATAGGACCATCCACCAAACTTATATCCATCTTTTACGAATAGATTCTTAGAGAGCGATTTCTCCTCATCCACCTGGAACACCTGAGAATCCATACTGCCAGTTCCACTATTTGCATCGTAAATGACAGTATAAGGATAAGGCTTCCACTGTGCATAAAGTGTGATTGTTCCGTTGTCCACAAGATTTAATATCGTTTGCTTGTTTGAA
This sequence comes from Lachnospiraceae bacterium, assembly GCA_047974745.1. Classification (GTDB taxonomy): domain Bacteria; phylum Bacillota; class Clostridia; order Lachnospirales; family Lachnospiraceae; genus JBKECO01. Next base: position 106,586 of record JBKECO010000021.1, on the reverse strand, counting down.
TAGGTAGTTCCTGTACCATCCTTGGTTGTATTCCAGGATACAAAATCATATCCCGTTCTTGTAAACAGATTGTCGTTTAATTCTGCACTGACATCAAAGGTGCATTTCTGATTCACCATCGTTCCAATTCCACCATTGGCATCAAAGGCAATTTCATAGGCATTCTGTGCCCACACTGCATAAAGCTTGATATCTTCATCTATACTGCCTGTCCGAATTTCATCACCTGGTTCATAATCAGCTGTAAGAGATTCTGATTCTTTCGCCCATCCCATAAAATGATACCCTGTTTTTACGAGTGTATTCTGATCCTTTATCGTAATCAGGTCAGACATAACATCCAGTCCAGTGTCCTCATCTATAGAAGGATAATAGAAGGTTGTATCTTCTGGAGCTGTACCACCTGTAGCAGTATTCCCATCATAGAACACTTGTGTATAAACTGTTATTTTAAACTCCTTTGTAATAAATCCGCCATAGCCATCATCAACAGATGTGACTCCTTTTACAACTCCGCTTTTTCTTCCAGATACATCCGCTGTAGCGTCCCGATTATCTGCTAATTCTGCGATATTTGTCGCTTCGCCTGCCTTTAATGCAATCGCTGCAGGGTCTGCGTTTGGCACTTCATTGGCCACAGTTACCTTTATAGCATCTTCATGATCTGTACCCGCATGACAGATGAAGTCATTGACTGCAATGACCGGCTTGATATAGATTCCAGCATTTACATGTTCCATGGTATAATCTGATAATCCAACATCTGGCGTAAAGTTTATTTCAGAAAGATATGAGATTCGATCGAAAGCAGAGTCAACTGCAATATCTCCACTGAAATTTTGTTTCACCAATCCTCTTGTTGAAGGTATGGTAAGCAAAACATCCCATTCTCCATCATTTGGCATGTATAAGGAATAGACCCCATTTGTATCGGTAATTGTCCTTGTATTTCCAGTTTGTTCTACTAAGACACCTTGTTTTGAATATAATTCCATCTGTGCTCCAACATATTTTATATTCTGGGTAGAATTAGAAGCATCATAGACCGAATTATAGTCACTTTCTTCCCATACATAGCCAGTCACTTCCATATCCAGCAGATTGTAGGAAAGTGGCACACTACTCTGTCCTCTGTCGCCAAAGTAGTATTCCGAATTAGCACTCATTTTAAAGTTTGCATAAAAAGCATTTTGTGAGGTCTGTGTTCCGATTACCTGTTTATGTTCATTCAGCTTATAGGACAAATCAAAAAATATCTTATCTTTGGCTAGAATTTTATCAATCGTGACTTTAATCATTGTAACCTGACTCAGATCATCGGGAAGCGATGTGACTGCATCCCCAGTACTGTTTTTAAACTCGACCCAGTTCGCCGCTTTTACTCCACTCATGGCTCCAGAAGCAGGATTTGTATCAGTCGTATAATACACACGATAATCATTTGTAGTTGAATCCAGATCACTGGTATCGACACCCATAAGATCCACAGAGAATGCATTTACATCTGAATACTGATCGACTCCCCCATAATTATACTTATACTGTTCACCTTTTTTCATGATCGGAACATAGATTTCCCAGTCATAGGTGTCGGTAGTAGTATCTCCACTCATAAATATACGTTCAGAAAATAGGTTCTCGATATCTGTCAGGTCACGGCTTGAAACCTGAGACACGGACTCCTGATAAGGAGCTGTAGCTATCGCATAGGGAACGACCCCAAGCACTGCCTGTTCATTGACTTTGATCGTATTTGGGATAGAAGTAAACAGCATTTCCGAAGTGCCATCGCTATTTGAATTCTTGGCTGAAGTTGTATTCCCATATACATCGCCAAAAGGCGCAGAGTCAGAAAGCATGTTACTTGAATTAGACGTCTCGATCACAATCCCTATTTCATTCCCACTGTTGCCATCACGATTTGCATCGAACTCGGTATCCATCCACACGTCTGAAACCGCTGCAACGCTAACAGGATCTGCATCAAATCTTGTCATCAACCTGAATCTTGGGTTGTCATTGCGATATGCATAGGAACTCGGATTATAGATATATGCATAGGCTAAATCGTCAAAATCGACATTTGCATATGAAATTTTTAAAATTCCATATGCATCATCACCAGATTCGCCAGAGCCTGTGCCAGCTGGAATGAATGTAGTAGATGTGCCTTCTGGAACGTTGCTCACACTACCATCAATATAGGTAAAATCCTTGTTGACTTTAAAATAATAGGTTGGTCTTATCTTGATATCATTGTTCTGGAACATTCGAACTGCATCTGCATCTGTTCTCCACTGTGTATTCGCATAAACCGAAATCTCAGAGCCCTGATTCACGCTGGTGGCACTGTAAGTCAGTGTCTCTGTGAGAGCATCAATATAATAGATCTGACCAGCAATTCGTGCACTGGAACCTGTTGTCAGATATTTACTTTCGTCAGAAGTAAGATCTTCTCCAAAAATATTCGTAAAATTGACTCTTGCTGCAACCGTCAGCTTGTCATACGTATCATCCGTCTCATGGTCACTGACTGAGCCAATTGCAATGGTAGTCCCTGGATAAGTTTCAGGCATATTCACATTATTCATGGCAAGACCTACGGAAGGTAATATATATTGATACCAATTCATACTAGTGACTTTAGAACCGTTTGATCCCCAGTTTATATCATCATCGAATGTGACCTTTAGACTCGTAAGGTAAACTCCATTCGCAATATCCACATCGGGTATAGTATAGTAAGTTCTTATTCCTGCAAGCAGGGCATATTGCACCAATGTGGAGTCGATGGATTTTGCCTCGCCATTGGATAATGTATATTCCAGATTAAAGTCCCAGACGGTCCATCTACTATAAAACGGAAAGGATATGGCATTGGTCAGAGAGAGCAGTTTCTCATCCGTTCCTGTAAAATCGATTTCAGCCTGCTTATACTGCATTTGCAAGGTGGCGGGTACTGCCAGATCGACCCTGGTGAGTTCCATATAAGATTCTGCATCTGTTTGTGCAACCCCATTCGAGATATAATCGCTGCTTAAGACACGACCTCTATTATCAGCATATAACGCTGAATAAGGATCTACGTAATAATCCTGATCCAGAATGGATGCAGAGACGGAATATGCTCCAGTAATTAACCTTGCTGTGCCATAGGCTCTACTGTTCGCAGTGCCATGCAGTGTTCCTCCATTGCTATCTTTCGCTGGATTCAAAGATACTTTTTCACTCAAATAATCGCTATATTCACAATATATTGCAGCTGTAAAGGACAGATTTTTTGGCAGATCAGTGGATCCATTAGTACCAATAATCCCGTCGTAGTTCAAATATCCCGGCATCACTTTGTGAATAAGAATCGGAATATCCGTTCTGTTATCCGAGTAAGGTGTAGCCCAACTATTTACAGTATCCAGAGCGGTTACGATTTTCACGGCATAATCAATCCCGAGTTCTGCATAGATTGCATCCATTTTATATAACTGTCCGCTATAGGGAGCATAGTCATGACTGGAATAATTCGATGTGGTTTCAATATCTGTACCGTAGGCGCATGTGGCAGTTACAAGATATTTTTCAGCATCAATCCCTTTTGATGCCAGGTCATAGTATATGCCGTCTTTATCCCAAACCCCTAAAAGTCTCTGATAGCTACGCTCCATACGATCTGTCAACGTAATACCATCACCGCTGAACTCCAGTACAACTGGATTATAATCTGCACTTCCAAATAAAATGGTATTGCCATCTGAATCTACATTGTACAGCATCGTGTCCGCTTGTTTATTGATCCTGACGCGGCCAAACACACCCGTTTCCTCATGATCATTAACTTCCATAAGTGCAGATCCTATCGAATAAGATTCTAACTTAAGATTATCATTGAGATGCGTTGTCGTTACTGGATAACTATAGGAAAGTGGACCTGAATTCTGCACAAGAATCTGGTCAGAACTCGTTGTTCGAATTATCTTTGCCGGATACTGGTCTGGTATATCTGTTCCATCCGATAATCTGGCGTGATAGGCACGCAGCTTATAGTCGAACCAGCTATATGTTGGAATAGTAAAACTGCCATGGTTTGTTCCACGAAGATTGTATTCGAACTGTGTCCGAAGCACTTCGATTTTCGACACATAATTGGTATTCCCTGCCGTATCGGCATCTGTCAAAGTCCACTCTGTTAGGGTTGAACCATTCACAGCTGTTTCTGTGATCGTTCCGAATGTCTGCGGTGTATAACCTGCATTCCAGCTTTCTTCATCCACAAGAGTTTCAATTCGAACAACTTCACCTGTGGCTGCATCTGTAATAGAAATTCGATAGGTTAGTCCATACCTGTTTGAAGTACCAAGATTCCCAATCCAGACTGGTGAAATTGCCTCTTCATAGGCATAGCTGATGTTTAGGTTGTCCTGAATTTGAAAGCCTGCGTCAACATTTGAAAAATAAGAAAGTGCACTCAGTTTGACGGAGTCATTATAGTTCGATGATGCATAGCCATATTGTGCAAGGGTTGTTAGATTGTTTGCATAATTAGTTGAAATTGAAAGATCTCTTGTTACAGCACTAATCGGAGTCGTACCATTGACAAAGTGAAAGTCAAGGGGATCTCCTGTCGTTGTTACATTTGCTCCTGTTGAAAAATCTTTATATGTAACGGTACATCCAGAATCGGCAGTATAGTTTGTTGTACTCCAGTCTCCATCATACAGACGGTTATAATACACATTTGGATAATAGGTCAGAGTTAGGGTACCAGCTTTATAGTATATATCTGCATAGGATAGTCCGGACACATCTCTTGGGGAAGCATAATCATTTCCAAGAATGTTCCCACTCTTTGTCGAAGCCCCAAAGTTGACCGAACCAATTGTAGTGGCGTTCAGGATATTGACTAAATTTCCATTGTTAGCATCTCCTCGTCCTACACTAATACCATCATCTGTTTCATAGGTTGTATACCATACATTTCTATCTTTGAAAAGCGTATTGCTGCTATGAGGCAGCATCATTTGAATAATGCAGTCATTTGTGAGATACCCTTCTGTTTTATGTACCTTGATCGTGAAGCCCTTTCCCTCTCCTGTTGCATTGGCATACATTCCCCCAAGTGCATCGAAAGATGCGCTTGCTGTCGAATAGTAAGTCTGTCCTAATGCTCTTGGAAGTTCCCCTGGCATAAAGGTATAGGCATCTGAAATATTTGTTATGGTAAAGGTGGGTGTGACTGTACTGCCCTGCAGCAACAGTCTTGATGTATAACCACTCTGACTGGTCGGTGTGCTGACAGCGACCTGATTTGCTGTGCCATAGCCAGTATAGATCTGCATGTCAAAATTATAGATTCCTTGTGTACTTGAAAGACTGTTCAGCAGTGTAGTTGCATTTTGTCGAATCGTAAACTGACCTACCATAGATGCTGTGACAGAGCTGCCACATATTGCCGTCACTGTTCTGGATCCATCTGCATTTAACGATTGGGAAAATGTCACATCACTGATCGATGGCATATTCAATACAGAAAATCCTGCTGGAATTGTAAAGGTGACCGCAATGTCCGATCGCTGCACTTCTGGAATATCATTGACTGTGACCAGAAATTTTAATGCAAATTCCAGCTCACCCATTTTGCCGATTCCAAAATCAGCAGGTGTCTTAAGCACAGCATTTGCTGTGTCTAATACAAAATAGTTTGTACTGTCCGGCACCTGGATTGGATCCCCCAATGCCATCAGGGAAATTGCTTCCTGTGGACTGATCTCAGACAGAACCTCTGTTTCTGTGTCAGATTCAGTGTCAGATTTAGTGTCAGATTCAGTGTCAGATTCTGAGTCTTCTATGATAATATCAGTTGTCTCTGTTTCTGTTTCTGTCTCTGATATTGTTTCTGTTTCTGTTTCAGTTCCTATTTCTGTTTCTGTCTCTGTTATTGTTTCTGTTTCAGTTCCTATTTCTGTTTCTGTTTCTTTTTCTGTTTCTATTTCTGTTGCTATTTCAGATTCTGATTCAATCTCTGTTGTTGCCTCAGCAATTGACCCTGTTTCTGTTTCTGATGCTGGTATTTCAGTAGATACCATTGTCTGAGTCTCCTCAGCAGGATCTGACATCTCATTTACGCTTTCAATCGAAAGGTTTGTCTCATCCGTGTTCGCATATGTAATCGTTCCGATAAGTTGCATTGCCAATAGCATAAATACCAGCAATAATGATATCACTCTTTTTTTCATTCCAAATGTCCTTTCCACTCTCACTACAAATTACCTACATAACATAGTAACTGTCTATGTTGTGTTTGTGAGCAATTTGTTCCAAAACACTTTGAAAATGTACCAGAACACCATTTTTCTTTCTTTTAATAGGTTGTTTTACATATCTGATTAATAAATCAAAATAAGAGACGCATTATATCGGCTTTTATTAAAGGTACACCTTATAAAATTCGGAGTCCTTCCTCTTCTAAGTGATATGTGAAAAAGTCCCCGAACTAAGCATAGATCCCAGTATTCTCGAAACAAAAAAGCCGTACAGTATTTACACTGCTCCGGCTTATCCCCAAATCTTTGTTTCATATTTTGCTTAATTTTGATTACAGTGTCAAAAGTGTTTTACCACTTCATGCTAGCATGTAAGTGGTGACAACACTTTATGACACGCCCCACAATGAGGATGAAGTGGGACTGCTGCCCCATGAGAATCCGAATTGTGGGAGGATTGTGGGAGTGCAAGGCACGAAACAATCCGTAATTAAATAGGCTGGCTGTTTTGACACCTTAACCAATTTTAATATATGAGAGTTTTTCTGCTTTCTTGAATGTGTTTTTAACTCTAACGCTAAAGTAACATTGCAAAGATTTCTATTTTCTAATCAATCAGACCTGCATCCTGAAGCATCAATGTAGCTACAGTTCTTGCATCTTCACCCTCATCCACCATAAGGTTATATCTCTGCATATCTTCATCTGTCCAGTGACTACCAAGTTCTGTCAGAGCCTCTACAACTTCAGGATTATCATCAGCATAATCCATTCGAATAATTGGCGTTACATAGTATGGTGGAAAAAAGTTCTTATCATCAATAAGATTGACCAGATTGTATTTTGCTATTCGTCCATCCGTTGAATATGACGCATTTATATCAAGTTCCCCCTCGCTCAACGCAGCATAAGTAAGCCCCTGATCCATTGGAATTTCATTGGCAAATTCCAATCCTTCATAGTGTTCCTTCAAACCAGACAGACCGTCCGCACGATTTAAAAATTCATCATCACATCCCATTACAAGTTCAGGTGCAACAGAAATTAAACTTGAAATATCCGTGAGGTTATATTCATCTACAGTTTCCTGTCGAACAGAGAGTACATAAGTATTATTCCAGCCAAGTGGTTCGAGCCAGGTAATCCCATCCTTCTCCTCCATCTGTTCCTTTACGTAATCATACGTTTCCTGTACGCTTAAAATTTCGGTCTGATCTAAAATAGCGCCATAAGCAGTACCTGTAAATTCTGCATAAACATCAACATCTCCCTGCTTTAGCGCTGTATAGCACAACATAGTTCCAGATAATTCTGAAACTTCAGTTTCAAACCCCTTACTTTCAAGATATACCGACATGAGTTCCCCTGTGATTCTTTGTTCAGTATAGTCTTTGTGTGTGATTTGAACCACATCATCTCCACCACTTCCACAACCAGCCAAACCGATTGAAGAAAACATCATGATTACTACTGAAAGCATTGTTAATTTTTTCATTTTTCCTCCTTTATTGAACAACAGATTATCTATCTTGAAATTCCCTTAGAGGTCAGTTTTTTCTCAACTAAACCCAAAAGAAAATCAGCAAACAACGCTAAAGCTGCAGAGCAAATTGCACCCGCAAAAATCATGGGATAATCCATCATTCCAATTCCCTGATAAATAAGTTGTCCAAGTCCTCCTGCGCCAATAAGTGTTGCAATTGTTGCAATACCTATTCCCGTTACCGTAGCGATTCGAACTCCACCCATGATAACCGAAATAGCCAATGGTATTTGGACTTTGAACATTATTTGGAACCTATTCATACCCATTCCTCTAGCAGCTTCTGTGATAGCAGGATCCACGCCTAGAATGCCAATTGAAGTGTTTTTAATTATTGGGAGCAATGCATATAGAAATAATGCAAAAATTGCATTATCAGCACCGATACCGAATATCGACATAGCAAATGCAAAAAGTGCTAATGATGGTATTGTTTGAATAATATTTGCAATTCCTATTATGATATCCGATGCTTTTTTGTGATTTGTTATAATAAATCCTATTGGCACGCCGACCAGACAAGCTAAAAAGACTGCAGTACCTGCAAGATAGATATGCTCTCCCACTTTTTCAAGGATATAGGATGAGTTTGCAGTAAAATAATTGATTAAGTCCATTAATATTCCTCACTTTCTGGTACGATTTCGGATAGTATATTGATAATACTAGTATTTGTTATGATTCCGATCAGCTTATCTTTTTCGTCAACTACTGGACTATACGAGATCATGTTTTCTTTACGAATATTTAGTACCGAAACGAGGTCCATATTGTACGGTATTTTTATGAAATCTGATTTCATGATGTCCTTCATTTTAACATTATGATCCACAACACCTTTAAATCGATTTGTCCCAACGATTCCTACTACATTGTCTGTTTTTTCCTTCGTCGTATCAACAACGAACAACACATTTGTATCTTTTTCTTTCATAACCATAAGTGCATGTGCTACGGAACGATTCTGTCCGATCGTTATTATTTTTGTACTCATGATATCTCTCGCCTTTAGCATATCTGGTGTTTTCCATAACCGATCTTTCCCGACAAAATTCTCAACAAATTCATTTATTGGATTTTTAAGAATTTCTTCAGGTGTATCATACTGTATGATTTTCCCATCAGACAATACAGCAATTTTGTCCCCCAATTTGATTGCTTCATCTATATCATGTGTTACAAATACAATGGTCTTATTCACTTCCTCTTGTAGTCTCAATAATTCATCCTGGAGCTGTTCACGAGTAATCGGGTCTAACGCACTAAAAGGCTCATCCATTAGAATAATATCAGGATCATTAGCCAATGCTCTTGCAACACCAACTCTCTGTTGCTGACCCCCGCTCAACTCCCTAGGATAACGCTCTGCGTATTGATCATATGGCAGTTCAATTAAATCCATAAGTTCGTGAACTCTTTTGCTAATATCTTCCCTATCCACCTTACAGAGCTCTGGTACAGTAGCAATATTTTTTGATATTGTAAGATGTGGAAAAAGACCTACATTCTGAATTACATAACCTATTCTTTTTCGCAATTCATTTTTGTCGTAGCTTTTGATATTTTTTCCATCAATATAAATATCACCACTTGTCATTTCAATTAGCCTGTTGATCATCTTCATCGTTGTAGTTTTACCACATCCGCTTTCTCCAACCAGAACAATGAACTCTCCGTTTTGAATTTCAAGATCCAGGTTATCCACGACATTTGTCTTCCCGTCATAGCACTTCACAACTTTTTCTAACTTAATCACTTTGCTCTCCTTTACAGCCATTTTTTTAAAATGCTTTTTAAACTTTCAATATCCCTCTCTTTTTCGTTGGCTCGAACTCCTTTGTTTTTTGTCTGAATCAAGTACTTTAATACAGTCATCATGTCCACATCTTCCATTTCAATATCAATATTTGATTCCGTCTCATTTCTAATTACTAAATGTTCAAGAAAATCAACATCATTTTTTTGCATATAATACAATTCATTGTTTACCTTTATTTTCTCGATGTATATTGGTAGAGATTCCATATCAATTTTTTTAAATTCAACAGTTTCAAACATCTTATTCTGTTCTTTAGTATAGATCTTCCAATTCTTGTTATTTCTCAGGTGCTGTATAAAAGATCGAATTTCTCTAACCGATACATTTTCAGAAATATCTTCCTTTTCTATTGAAAGAATCAATTGCATAGCTCGTTTAGCAATTTGAATAACAATAATTCTTTTTGACCAATCTCGAAACTGATCATTGAATACATTGACTGCCTCAAGTATCTCATCCATTCTATCATTAAAATCGAATTTTTCTGCCGATACTGAAGGTGATTTCACTTTTAATACAATTTTAATTGCTTCCATTTTATATACCTCATCTAAATATCTTAGTACCTGTAAAGGTTGTTTAAGTAATATAATATCACATTTAAATAAAATAATGAAGATGTTTTTCCAGCACCTTTATATTTCTTTATTTATTGTTGATATCCTTTGATTTGCTTTATTATTAAAGTGCATATTTGGCGCATAATAGAAAAGTGTCTCCGACACATCATCACCACTGCCCCCTCATTCTTGATGGAGATGCACTTTTTTGCACCGCCTCAGGCAGCTATGCGGCAATATACCTTGCTGTTGCAGTCGCATCCTCGCGGAGCGTATTTTATATCATAGAAGTACTCCTGTGATAAAAAAAAATATCCCTTTTCTCATGGAAGAGGGATATTTTTTCATTGTCTAACTTGTTTTCAGTTTTCTCTTTTTACTGATTGCCACTAGTATTCCAAGCAGGATGGAAAGAAAGGCGGATGCGAGAACCCTATACTGGGCCGGCATCAGGAACACGATTGTATGAAGCGGGATCCAGACAAAAATACAGGTCGTCAGCCAGGAAAATTCCACCATGGCATGCCAGTCGACTTTATCTACCAGCTCAGGAACTGTAACTTTACCTTTGCCTCTTTTTTCGAACCAGGTATCCACGAACAGATCACCGAATTTGTGATAGATATACATCATTGGACCAAATGTCAGATTCATGATCGCACTTCCGAAAAATGCATGGAAGAATACATTCCCTGCAAACGGAAGACGGCCGGCTTCTTGTGCTGCACCTGCTCCAGCCATAAAGACTGTAAAAACCAGTGTGATTGCAATACCCAGCAATCCCCATACCGTTGCCTTAGCAAGCATATGATTCGGAAATGCCCATTTTCCATTCAGTATTCTGGCACCTAGCATATCACCCATGGTGGCCAGGATAAAGAATTTAAAAAACCCTCCAATATATGGATGCGCTTCTGTCGTATTGATAAATGCTTCCCTGCTTACAGGAATCACAAGCATCAGAACCCAAATCAATAGAACGAATCCCCAGATCAAATCACCCTTTAAATTTTTCATCGTAATCTCCTTCATAAATGAACTTTAGCATTTGAATTATAACACAAAGTTATTATGAAATTCAATTACATTTTTCGCATGATTCACGCATTTATAAATGATTTATTGGCATCATATTCCATGACTGAATGATATTATTATAACATTTTGTTATAAATACATGCTATTTTGTTATTGTTCCATCCAGATCCCAGAGATCTTCCCATGTATCTGCACCTTCCCAAAGGAATACCTGCCCTTTGATAAGTCTGTTCTTACGATCTATAGACTTTAGAATCTCCATCTCCTCATCTGTCAATGGATCTTCCGTCGCACACCGGAGATTGCTGGTATACTCTGCTTCGAATACAGAGAACGGAATTGGTGTCTGTCCTCTTTGTACTGCCCATTTTAAGCAGATCACAGCCGGATGAACATTGTGGGCTTTTGCAATTTCCACCAGTTCAGGAACCTGGATATCAGCAACGTCGCCCTCTGCCTTATCTCTGTCCGGTCTTGTTGGGGAGCCGATGGGGCAAAAACCAATTGGCTGGATCTGATGCTCGGTACAGTATTCGAACAGCTCTGGCTGCTGGAAGCATGGATGAAGCTCCATCTCGATCGCAACTGGCTTAATACGGCACAAAGGGAGTACTGCTTCCAGTTTAGGAATTGTCATGTTCGACATGCCGATATGCTTCACCAGTCCCATATCTACAAGTCTTTCACATTGCTTCCAGGTCGCCATAAATTCTTCTGTGCTAAACGGTCTGGAATCTGGATTTCTGGAGTCTCCATCACATCCTGGAGCATGGTAGTTCGGGAATGGCCAGTGCACAAAGAACAGATCGATATATTCCAGTTTCAGATCTTTTAAGCTTTTTGCACAGGAGATCAATACATCCCCTTGTCCATGCATATCATTCCATACCTTTGTGGTGATAAAGAGCTCTTCTCTTGTTACTGTGCCTTTCTTGAATGCATCCTCGAATACAAGTCCGATCTGATCTTCATTGCCATAGACTGCTGCACAGTCAAACAGACGATATCCTGCTTCAATCGCACCAGCTACAGCAGCCGATACCTGATCTGGTGTGAATCTGTCTGAACCGAAGGTTCCCATTCCAACAGCCGGCATGGTATCACCGGTATAAAGTTTTCTCTGAGGCACTTTGCCTGGATCGATTTTTGTCATTTGTTTTCTCCTTTGATATTTTAAAAATAGTTATTGGGATTAAAATTTCTGAACTAAAATTTCTGAATCAGTGTCACCGGGATTTCTGGAATCAGCTTTTCCACATCCTCCATAACGATAAATCCGGTTTCCGGTCTGAGGGCATTTGCTGCTGCAACGCCACTTGCAAAGCGAATCATGTCCTCTGTCTTCATTCCTCTTTCCATACCGACCGCATACCCTGCCATCATGGAATCCCCACATCCGACTGTATTTACCGGTGTTATTTCCGGTATTCCTGCTCGATAGATTCCTTCTTTTCCAACAATCAGTGAACCTTTGCTACCTCGGGAAATCACCACCAGCTCAATTCCGGACTCATACAGGCGAGTTGCCGCCTGAATCAGATCTTCTTCCGTATTCAGTTCTTTGCCTGTAATCATACAGACCTCATCCGTATTTGGCTTGATCATGGAGGGCAGCGACGCCACACTGTCGATCAGCAGCTGTCCGCTTGTATCCACCAGTATTTTTTTCTGATAGCTCTTTGCGATCCTTATCATATCCACATAGATGCGGCTGTCAGCTCCTTTTGGTACACTCCCGGAAATCACACACACATCACAGATCTGGACAAGTTCTTCGAATTTTTCGAGAATTTTTGTAATCTCACTGCTGTCTACTGTAAAGCCTGGCTCTAAAAATTCCGTATGCTCTTTTTTACTTTCGTCAAAAATATTGATGCAGGAACGACTTTCAGAAGGAACATGTATAAAATCATTTGCCACGTGCTCAGAATTTAAGGTGTCTACAATGTAATTCCCTGCGTGCCCGCCCACAAAACCAGTCGCAAGAACCTCAGCACCTGCAATCGTTGCTACTCGAGACACATTCAGGCCTTTTCCGCCTGCAGAGTATTTGCATTCCTTTACTCGATTCACACAGCCTACGTCATAGGCTTCTACTATATATACTTTATCGATCGCTGCATTCAAAGTCACAGTCAGAATCATATATGCCTCCTAGTCTTCGTTCATCAACAGGATCTTTCCATTGACTGCACCTGGTGTTTTGAAAAGCTGAAATGCTTCCTGCGCCTGACTCATTGGTATTTTTTGAGCGACAAATCCCGGATCGAATTTTAATTGCCCTGTTGCAAAATAGTGGGCGGTCAGCCCCCACTCTTTTCCAGGATACGGAGCACTGTAGGACATCCAGGAACCTGTCAGTTTAAATTCCTTGCGATTCATATTCTCCCACATCTTCGGTGTAAATGTTAGATCCACATGGGGAGTTCCAATAAAGCATACATGGGATTTGTTTGCAGCCAGTTCAAATGCCATATACATGGTAGGTGCCGCGCCTGCGGTCTCAAAAACATAGTCATAACCATTGCCATTTGTCAGCTCTTTCGCCTTATCCATAAAATTTGCATCCATGGTATTGACTGTCTCATCTGCTCCAAGACGCTTAGCCAGTGCCAGCCTCTCTTCGTTGATGTCGAACACTACTACTTTTTTGGAGCCATAGATCTTTGCCCACTGCATCGTGAACATTCCGATGGTGCCACCTCCAAGAACCGCAACATAACCACCGCCCTTATACTCATTCTGAAGCACTCCATGCAGGGCAACAGTGGAAGGTTCGAACATCGCACCCTGTTCATATGAGATCGAAGGATCAAATACCACTGCATTTTTCTCAGGGATCACAACGTAGTCTGCGTTACTTCCCTGCTCTCTGGAACCGATAAAACTGTAATGTTTGCAGAGAGAATAATTTCCTTTTTGACAGTCTTCACATTTCATACACGGCAGCAGCGGTGCACCTGATACCCGGTCTCCTACCTTGATCTTTGTTACTCCCTCACCGACTTCTACCACATCTCCCGAAAACTCATGTCCCAGCACAATAGGGTAAAAATGCACACCATTATGCAATACTCTAGGTACATCAGAACCACAGATCCCAGATGCCTTGACTTTGATTTTAACAGAACCAGGTACAGTTACAGGTTCTTCGTAATCCAGATACCTGACATCTTCGTTTGCACATACTACTGCAGCTTTCATCGTTGGTTACCTCTTTTCATTAAGTCTTTTAAATTTTGATAAAGTTCCTGATAGATTACATAATTGTTGTCGTATTCTTTTTTGAAAGATAAGTCTGGCTCGTGTTTTCTAGTGACCGTCACCGTCTTTGCGACTGCATCTTCAAAATCAGCATACAGTCCAACTCCTACTCCAGCGAGAATTGCAGCTCCAAGTGTTGTCGCAGTATCTGATGCAGGGACCAGGATTTCCTTCTCGGTAATGTCGGCCTTAATCTGTGTCCATAGCAGAGAATTCGCTGATCCACCCATGGCACGCATGACATTGACCTTTGCACCCGCTTCTTCTGCCACTTCCAGATTATGTTTCAGGGAATATGCCACCCCTTCCATCACCGCTCTCACAAAATGTCCTTTTGACTTCGAAAAGTCAAGTCCGTAAAATACTCCTTTGGCATTCGGATCCCAGATCGGTGACCGTTCGCCTGCCATATAGGGTAGAAATACCAGTCCATCTGCTCCTGCACTCACTTCGCCAGCAATATCATTCAACTGATCCAGTGATGATTTGCCGGTGCTTTGCGCATTCTGTCTCTCAAAATCAGCAAACTCCCGCTCCAGCCACCTCATAGCCCCTCCGCCTCCGGTTGTGCCGCCCTGTAAGAGCCAGCTTCCTGGGACTACATGACAGCTGAGGATCAGCCTTGGATCCGCTGCGTACTGATCCAAACAAATGCTCATTCCTCCAGCCTGTCCGCCTTGTTCCTGCGTTTCTCCCGGATGAATAACACCTGCTCCGAGAGTTCCGCAAGCAGCATCCAGACCTCCTGCAACCACCGAAATTCCTGCAGTAAGCCCTGTGGCCAGGGCAGCCTCCTCAGTAACGCTTCCAACGACTTCATGGCAGTCGTAGATCCTAGGCAGAAAAGAAGCGGGAAAACCGAGTTTTTCACACATGGATTCATCCCAAGTGGCAGTTCGCATATTAAAGCAATGCAATCCATAGCCCTGAGATTTATCCTGACTCAGCACTCCGGTCAGTCGATACACGATATAGCTGTTCGACTGCAGTATTTTATCGATTTTTCCATAGATCTCTGGCATATTTTCTTTATACCAAATGATCTTAGCGGTAGAGTAGGAGGGTTGCAGCCCATTCCCGGCAAGTTCAAAAATTGCCTCACTGCCTATCTGCTGATTCATCTTCTCACACAGATCGGCAGCTCTTGTATCCATCCAGATCGGTGTATTGGTGAGCACCTCTCCATAGTGATCCAATGCGATTGCAGACCAGCTCTGTCCGTCCACACCGATTCCTGCTATTTCCTCAGGGCTGATGCCGGACTTTTGAATGGTCTTTTTGATTGCCAGACAGATAGCATCCCACCATTCTACCGGATTTTGCTCGGCATATCCCTGCTTCGGATAATAGACAGGGTACTCCTCTGACGAACTTGCAAATACCGTTCCATCTTCTCCGAATACAGCTACCTTACATGCACTAGTACCTATATCAATTCCAAGCAAGTAATTATTCACAGTTTAATTCTTCCTCCAGCTATTCTATATTCAAATTTGCTACAGATTCCCCTTCTAGAAGCTTCGTCTGGAGCTTTAAGACTTCATGCATTCTTAATTCTCGATCCTTTTCATTGATCCTTTTTAAGATCAGATCCGCAACATGACGCGCAATCTCTTCCATTGGCTGCGTTACTATGGTCAGCCTGGGATTGCAGGCTTTTGCAAATTCTGCATGATCGAACCCAATCATGGAAAGCTGATTCGGCATTCGTATTCCAAGCTCATTCGCACCAATCACTGCACCCATTGTCATCTCGTAATTCGTCACGAATACTGCTGTCATATCCGGATTTCTCCTGATTAGTTCTTTCAAACTGAGCGAACCGCCATTGATCGTAAAATCTCCTGCTTCCACCAGGCTGTCCTTTGGCTCTATTCCTGCTTCCATCAATGCCAGGCGATATCCAACCAATCTTTCCTGTGCGGTAAAAATGTCATCCGGTCCGCTGATGATTCCAATATTTCTATGTCCTCTTTCAATCAGATATGTCACAGCCTCTCTCGATGCCGTGAGATTATCCACAAGGATGCTATCACAATCGAGTCCGTTGATCTTACGATCGATCAGAACGATGGGTCTTCCGGAATTCAAAAAGCCTTCCAAGTGGGATCCATCTGAATTGACCGGCATATTGATGATACCATCCACTCTCTTGCGCAAGAGAAATTCCACTGCCTCTTTCTCGAGTTCCTTATTCGTCCGGCAGTCACATATCATGGTCGCATAACCGTTCGTCCGTAATATATCTTCCATTGCCGTGATGATCTGCGCACAAAAGATACTATTTAATTCAGGGATCACGACACCGATCGTTTTTGTCGAATTTGTTTTCAGCCCTCGTGCGACTTCATTCACCTCAAAATGCAGGTCAGCGATCGCTTCTTCGATTTTTATTCTGTTCCCTTCTCTCACGTGCCCTCCATTGAGGTACGAAGAGATCGTAGCCAGGCCAAGCCCTGTGTGCTTTGCAATATCCTTTACTGTTGCAGCCATCTGTTTCAGCTCCATTCCCGCTGTGTGATCTATGCTTTGTGATCACATCCGCATACAAGCATTCTGTTCATTACCAGGTTCTTAAGCTTCTCTATTCCGGCTTTTCCAAAGGTCTTTGGATCAAAGGTATCTGGATTCGACTTCAATACTTCTTTCATGCCGTCTGTATAAGCGACTCTCAGCTCTGTAGCAAAATTCACCTTGCAGATTCCACGACTGATACAGTCTCTGACATCCTCGTCACTCAATCCGGATGCGCCGTGCAGAACAAGAGGAATGCTGACTACCTTACGTATTTCAGATAATCTCTCTTTATCAAGCACCGGGGTTCCGGCATAAAATCCATGTGCAGTTCCGATGGCGATCGCAAGAGATGTGATTCCTGTTCTCTCTACAAATTCTTTTGCCTGCATGGGATCTGTATTGGTATCTGCCTCTGCCTCGAGATCGTCTTCTTTACCGCCGACCTTGCCAAGTTCTGCTTCAACGGGTATTCCATTTGCTCTTGCTGCTTCTGTTACACGCTTTGTCACTTCGACATTTGCATTGAACTCCTCATGAGATCCATCAATCATGATCGAGGTGTAGCCGATTTTCAATGCCTGCATAGCCAGTTCAAAGCTGCTTCCATGATCAAGATGCAGTGCCACAGGAACAGATGCCTTCTTAGCCTCTGCTGTTACGAGAGCCACATAGGTCTCCATGGTTCCGTATTTGATCGTTGATGGTGTCGTCTGCAGCATTACAGGAGCCTGAAGCTCTTCTGCAGCTGCAATGACCGCTTTGATCATCTCCATATTTTCCACATTAAATGCACCCACTGCATATCCGCCCTTTTGTGCATCAAGTAACATTTTCTCCGATGTAACTAAACTCATTTTAGCATCCTCCTTGAAATCCGAAACGTTTCTGTTTTATAGCCTAATAATACCTGCATCTATTCCATTTGTCAATCCCCTAAGGCTGACTTTTCAAACTCTTTTTATCTAAATAACACAGTTATTTTCCTGGTACAAATTTTGATTCAACAAAAAACTGAAACGTTTCGGTTGTCTCGCCAAAAAAGTGCCTCTCCATCACTCTGGAAAGACACTTTTTTGCTCATGCAGCCAGACTCATGCGCCTTCCATTCGATCTCTGCGGATATATCCCAGATAACCGACAACGATCAGTAGTATTCCAAGTATCGTTATAACTGCAAACACGGTACTGTCAAATTCTTCTGCTGGAAGTCTTGGGAACCAGCTGAGAAGGGCTGATTTTTTAACGACCTCAGGAAGATCGATCAGGTTCCCAAAGTAATTTACTGCAAAGTTATAGCCAAGATAAATATAAATTATTTTTCCAAAACGAGGGCAGAATCCAAGCACAATAGCTGTAAGCCCGATCAAAAAAAGCATTGCTGGAAAATACCCAAAACCTGCTGCTACATAGTCTCCGAACACCATATCACCCTTACCGCTCAATACGGCAATAGCAGTTCCTCCAAGCCCAAGAACTGACACAAAAATGCCAAGTGCCCCATTGATGACAGCAATCAGGATTGTTGTAATGAACAGTCCACTCCTGGTGATCTTCGTACTGTAAAGCTGGCTTAAGTACTGTCCATTTTCCTGCGCAAACAACTTATTCATAATTAAAATCGGAAGAATACAGGCAATTGCAATCATGACCATCATGATCGTACTGGTAAAGGATGCCTCTATAGATATTCCAGTGTAGGAAAACATCTGCTGGATCATCTCATTGCTCTCAAGAAATGACTGCATATCACCATAGATCGATCCATATGCTGCACCCAGTATAAAAAATGTGATCTGCCATGCGATGATCACTCCTCTATTTAACCGCAGAAACAGGCCTGGAAGGCTTAGGAGTGTTTTTCCTGCATGAGCCCTGCCTTCTCGGACCGGAAGATATCCTGCTCCCATGTCTCTTTGATCTTCCAGTGCAAATGAAAGAACTGCAAGAATCAGAATGAACACCAGACCAAAACACAGCGGATACCAGTTATTTTCTGTCAGAGGATACGTCAGGTAAGTCCATCCCATTGGATTAAATATGGAAAGAGACGGTGCAGATACATCCGTTACTCCTCTTAGAATATACAAAATCCCGATCACTGCCATGGAAAAACCTGTTGCACCACTGGCGGATTGACTTAATTGTGCAAAGACCAATGCCAGGATTCCACCCATTAGACCTGCCATTCCAACAGAAAGTCCGAACAGCATACTTCCCTCTGTTGTGATAGTATCTGCCTGAAAGCTGATCATGATTCCAGATGACACAAGTGCAAGAAGCAGGTTAATGGTCAGGGATTCCAGCATGACTGCCATGGAATTTGCCTGCCGCCCCACCTGAAAGGAACGAATCAGCTCCAGCAATCCCTGTTCTTCTTCTTTTCTGGTATGACTTACAACATGCAGTGCTGCAATGATCATGGCAAAAAGTCCGCAGAATAAAAGCATTTCCTGCGCATACATTGCTCCTAAGGTGTAATCCGATGCTGTTTTGGCAGGGGTTGGTCCCACCATGGAGATCATAGCCGGGTTTTTCATGGTCTCGAACATGCCCACAAGCCCCTGTCCCTTTGCCATTTCCTCAAAGGCTGGCACCAGACCTCCTGAAAAAAATCCAAGTAACAAGACCCATATCAGGATCATCTTCCAGTCTCTCTTTAAATACCGCAAATATAAAATATGCCATCTGGCAAATTTTTCTCTCATCTCCAGTCTCCTTTCTGCATTCTTAGTTTTCATAATGACGCATGAAAAGGTCTTCCAGAGTCGGAGGTACGACTTCAAATTTCTTCACCTTAAGGGTTGCTGCCTGCTGCAGGATCCCATTCATCTGCTCTGTCTCTGCGGAAAAAGTAGCCTTCCCATTCACTGCAACAAAATCAAAGACTCCCGGCACCTTCGACATGGCTGCAACATCTCCTTCTGTAACCATAGTAACAGCGGAACGGGTCAGATGGCGCAATTCATCAAGTGTACCTGTTTCCACCACCTTTCCCTGTCGAATGATGGATACCCTGTCTGCAAGGCGCTCCACTTCACTCAGAATATGAGATGAGAGAAGTACAGCTTTCTTCTCTTCCTTCAGCTGATAGATCTCTTCCTGAAAAACTGCTTCCATCAGTGGATCCAGCCCTGAGGTCGGTTCGTCGAGGATATATAGCTCGGACTCCACCGAAAGTGCTGCAACAAGCCCGACCTTCTGTCGGTTTCCCTTCGAATATGTTTTTGCCTTTTTCTTGGGATCAAGTTCGAAGCGTTCAATCAGCCTGTCACGTTTCTTCTGATCGCCACCTCCGTGCAGCTTCATGAACAGATCTATGATCTCTCCACCTGTAAAGTTTCCCCACAGTGTCACGTCACCAGGCACATAAGATACCTGTTTATGAATTTCCAGGCTGTTTTTCCAGGCATCCTTCCCAAAAATAGCAGCCTCTCCTCCACTACTTTTTAAAATGCCAAGCAAAATACGGATCGTGGTTGATTTTCCTGCTCCATTCGGTCCGATAAAACCAACGACCTCACCTGAATTCACCTTCAGATCTACATTCGAAAGTGCTTGGAATTTCCCAAAGTTCTTTTTCAGACCTTTTACCTCAACTATACTTGCCATCTTTCTCCTCCACTTGCATGCTGATTTTACCTCATATCATAGAGCTGTTTCAAATTCTACTTTCATTCTATGATAAACACATTGGATTGTCTACGAATCAACTCAATTAAAGTGAAAAAGAAAAGCAGTCAGAATCCTGTCCTCTGACTGCTTTTAAAAATCGCTGCGGTTCTATTTATTTTTTTGCCCTCTTATCATCGGACTGCAAGTTTTAATATCTCATTGGAATCAAATCAATATATTCCTGAACTGAAGCTCCATTATTAAAGGCTTCAATGATTTCTCTTCCTAATGGATTCAGATCTGGTGTATTGAACTTCACAAGTTCTTTTCTAAAGAAATCTGTCAGGATCTTTGCTCCAGCGTCATATCCTTCTTTCCCGATTTCCGGCTGGGTCTCAGGTCTTAGGAAGGCTCTTGGAATGTATTGTCCGTCAATTTTGAGAGACTCCAGTGCAAACCCGAGCAAGGAACATCTTGCTTCTACCAGGTGTTCTGGTTTGAATTTCGCACTTCCACGTCTGGCTATATATTCTCTGTTGATCCATTGCGGCATAAAGCTCACTTCGTAAGCTCCCACATGCTGGTTGGGTATAAGAAGATATCTCGTTCCACTGGCTTTTATGATCTGATCTAGAAGCAGGTTCGCCTGAGTGACCATTTTGCCGGTTGCAAATGGCCAGTAAGAGCCAACACCTTCACTTGTCATTCCAGCTGAGTCAATAATACTTGGGTTATTGAATCCTCTTGGAGCTACCAGTCTCCACAGCCATGCCAATGCCGGCGGAAGAACCTGCATCATGCCCATGATACCATAAGACGGCACTTCTTTCGTACAGGAAGGTACCCGAACGCCAAAGCTTCTTACATCTATTTCTACCGGCTCTTTAATAGCCTTTTTGACCATTGCACGAGGAAGGATGACTCTAGGATTCGGGCAGGGAATACCTGTGCTGTCCAGTGTATGCTCCCAGACTAAACAGGTAGACTCAGGAACTGCCTGAAGATTCAAAAATATCAGTGGTTCTGAAGGCTGAGTCATGATCTTCTCATAGGCAGGTGATGAGCCATAGCTGGTAATATTATCAAGTCGCAGGAACCAGGACGCTTCCGCATCTGCTACCACTAATTTCTCACTGTCATTTTGAATTGAATTCGGGCAAAGTGCCATATCATCTGTTACAGGAAGAAGATCACATGTTTCATTTAATACAATAAAATTCTTCTCGCCTGTCACTGTGTTCGTCGCATATTTGACCCGGCCATCCATTTCTTTGTGAATATCTTCAATCATCTCACTCTTACCACCGCCAGAGGCACCTTCGTGCATGATGACGATTTCATTGTCATAAGGAGTGATGACCTTGACTGTGGATGCATGGGCTGTTACCCAGGATTCCTCTTCGCCGATGTTCAAAAGAACACCATAAATACCCTTCTTTGCACTTGGTCCTGGATATAGATTATAGGCGAACACCTCATGCAAGCCATCCAGACGATTGTGAACTACGATCTGCTTTCCATTAAAATGTGTCTGACGGAATGGCGGTGCTACATAAACTGCTGCTCTTGGTTTAAAGGTCGTCTCATCAAGATCAAATGCATTCATGAATCCTTGCAGATCCGCAAGTCCTGCCGCAAAAAAACCTGCATTGAGGGGTCCAATGTAATAGGAATCGTAACCGAACTCCAGTCCACCTGATTTAAATGTAAAAAAGATAAGATCCTGGTTCCTGAGCCATTCCAGTGTCTCCTGTTTCAATGGCTCAAAATCCTTGTTGAAGCGTTCTTTGAAGGTCGGTTTATCCGTTGGTTTGTCGTCGGATACCAGAACACAGTTCGGATCACGCCTTCTCATATAGTCTTCCATATAGTTGATTACACAACCATTCTTACACTTGATAACAGTTGCTTCCAGTACACTTCCTTCTCCTGGAACGTCGTAAGCAACATCAAAAGATGTATTTGTATCATTCCCCATCGCCAGAGTCATCAGTTCTTCTCTATTTCTTGGAATTGTTACACTCTTCGCACTATTTAATACCGCTAGAACATAGTCTGGAAGATTTAATTTGTTTAATATTTCTGTCATAAATTCACCTCTCATACATTATATTTACCAGAGTACTGGCTGTTGCACAACGGGTTACTATAAAAATCCAGTCTAGATTTGTGACTGAAGATTTTCGTCTTTTTCAACGACCTGTCTGATCATTTCTTCTTTTTCTTCAAAAAGCATCGCTGCAATTCTTTCATCATATACGCCTAGGATCTGCGCTGCCAGAATTCCTGCGTTCTCCGCTCCATTGACTGCGACTGTCGCAACCGGAATCCCCTTTGGCATCTGAACGGTAGATAAAAGTGAGTCCATCCCATCAAAGGCAGGTGACAGACACGGTATACCGATCACCGGAAGTGTGGTATGTGCAGCAAGGACTCCTGCAAGATGGGCAGCCATACCAGCCGCTGCAATGATCACGCCAAAGCCTTCACTTCTGGCATTTTTTGCAAATTCACATGCTTTCTCCGGGGTTCTGTGGGCACTCATAATATGTGCCTCTACCGGTATATCGAACTTCTTCAGACAGTCGATCGCCTTTTTGACCACTGGAAGATCACTGTCGCTGCCCATAATGACCGCTACTTTTTTATTCATAACATGCCTCCTGATTAAATTGTCTGCCACAACAGGCTGCCTGGCGGCAATCCTACTTACTGTGACGGTCGCTTCCTGGCGGAGCGTCTTAGTTAATAGAACACGCTTCAATGATATAAAGATAGCCGGTATCCTTCTGGACACCGGCATCCAGTTCCTACTTCACAAACCAGTCGTGTTAAAAATTTAACTAAAACTATTTCCCAAATTCTGACCGACTATCACATTACACAAACTTAAATTAAAAATAGCATATGGCTTGATAAAAGTCAATGCTTTTCTAGCCAAAGCATTCCATATTATGAAACTGTATTTTAATATATGAAACAAAAAAAGAGAGGTTCCCGATTACGACCTCTCTTTTCTTTAAATAGATGTAGTCAACACCTACACACTACGAAATTCCATCTCTTTGTACTTACTCATTTTCCCTTTTACGATCTCGAAATTTGCAGGATTGCTAAAGAACCCTCCCTGGGTGTGTGCAATTTCCTTCAAATGCTCTGCACGCCCTGCTACCGTTGTTCTGTCCCTGCACAGTCCATCTTCCTGAATCACAAAATCCCAGGATCCTTTTTCATTCTTCTCTAGGGTTCCGCCTGCACCACAGACCTGACATTCGATCGGAAAGTACAGTCCATCCCATTGTGTTTCACCCAGAACAAGGGCATTGGAATGACAGTTCGGACACCATCCCATTCCTTCCTCACCCAGCCATTTTCTATCTTCAGGCTTTGTATTGACGGATTCCATGATTCTCTGACCCAGTAGGCTGGCACGCTCCATCATATCGTCATGCAGTAAGCACTGGGCTGCTGCAGGAACTCTTGTAGCAAGGTACATATCCACCACCTTTAAATCCGTGGTGAACATTCCTGCCTGGATGCTTTCTAAGGCCATCGACATCCAGGAACGTGTGGAACCACCAACTGCAATCAGTCCTGCTACACGATCCTTGTGTTCAATTGCACCGATCGCTTCGAGAAAGGCAGTCTCATAACTTAGACTTCTCTGCATAAAGTTCAAAAAGTTCGCACAGGCCATAAGATCATAGGTCGGAGTCGAAAAAATCACCCCATCAGCATCCAGCATAACGTCCATTATTTTCTTTTTATCATCCTTTTCATCCAGAATACAGCCTACATTTTTCCCTTCTGACATACCTTTGGTACAAACGGTACAGCCAGTGCACTCCAGAATAGAATAATCCTTTAAATTTACAAATGAGACTTCGGCTCTGGCCTGCTGACAGGCAAACAGTGCTTCTTTTAAAAGGAGTTCACTATTGCTGTTCTTTCTTCCTGATGTAATACCCATTATTTTTTTTGGCATGATACTTTCTCCTTAGATTCTATATGTTTTGATTTGTTCCTTACTAGTTCCTGGTTTGTTAATTTATTCACACATAGTATAGCATCTGTAACATAGAAATACATCCGCCTTTCATTCAGGATTCCGCCTTGAATATCGCCATTTATCAGACAAATGTCTGATGTCACTTAACTAAAGTATCTCGTATTTTTGCAGTAATGTAATTGAGTTCTTCGCCATCTGTGCAGTCATTCCCCAAATCGTGTGTTCACCATATTGATAGAAAAGGATCTCATAATTGCCTCTGGCGAATTTATAGTTCTCACCATCCGGAATCAGATCAAAGGGAAATCCCTCCGGTAAATGATTTAGCAGCTGAGCCTTAAAACAGCGTGGTTCATTTTCCAAAAAAAAGGAAATCGGTATTTCTAGAATTTCCTCGACCTCGTCCTTGCTGAATGTGGAACCATAGTCCGAAAGAATTCCGATATAGGGATAGACCACCAGCTGAAATGGAGACAGAAAGATATCGGATGCTCCAAGTACCCGGATCTGCTCTTTCACAATGAGTAATTCTTCTGTTGTTTCTCTTACTGCACACTCCTCTGCTGTTTCGCCCAATTCGATCCTGCCCCCTGGAAAACATATTTCCCCAGGCTGCCTTTTTAAATTTCCTGATCGCTTTTCAAATAATAAAAATACTTCGCCATGTTTTTCGATCAATGGCACAAATACTGCGAACTGGCTATATTTTTCTTCCCCAATAATTCCCGGTCTACGTGTAAATAGACATTCTAAATTCTTCAATTCTATACTTCCTCTCTGCCCGAAGCATTAAAAAATAAGCGTTTGAATTCATTATCATTTATTATTCCAAGAAATGCAACTATATCCGAAAATCCATTGACAACCACAATATATGGGGATAAAATTGTGTATAAAGTACCATATTTTGCACCAGGAGGTGACGAATGGAATTATCGATCAAGAAACGAAACTCAGAAACTGTAATTTTCTCAGATGAAAAAATTATCCAGGCAATGTCAAAAGCCTATCAAAGTGTATCACTTGCCCCAGATCAAGTCCTCATTCACTCAGTAACGGAACAGATTCGCAGCAGAGCTGCTGCCATGGCAGAACATGGCGATACTATTACCGTTGAGGAAGTTCAGGATCTTGTAGAAAAGAGTCTGATGGAGCACGAGGTCTTAAATGTAGCCAAGAGCTATATCCTGTACCGAGACCATCATGCATCTCTCAGAAAAAAGCTGGATCTGTTCCAGCAGGCCGGATTCCCCCCTGCGATTTTGCAGATTCTATCCCGCATTCAGGATACCTTTACTGAGGACTATGACCTTGGACTGCTCTATCATAAAACAGTTTCTTTTTTATCCGTGGATATGACATACCCTCAGCGCCTGGATGCTATGATCCGTTCCTCTCTTGAACTTACGAGCCAGGACTCCCCTATGTGGGAATTCATTTCAGCTCGTCTTTTATACCAGAAGATTAAGGAAGAAATCCAGCTCCAGAATGAACAGCATTCTATTTTATCCTTTGCAGACAAGGTAGAAGTCTATACAAAGGAAAACCTGTATGGAGAAGAGCTTCTCACACACTATACAAGGGAAGAGCTCAACGAGGCAGCTGCATTTATAAAAGAAGAGCACAATGAATTATTGAATTACAGCAGCCTGAACCTTCTTCATAAACGGTATCTTCTTCGCACCTTCGACAATAAGGCCGTAGAGACACCACAGGAAATGTTCCTTGGAATCGCCTTGCATCTCGCAATTCCCGAGACCACAAACCGGCTCCCTTTTGTCAGGGATCTCTACGAGATCTTGAGCCAGCTCCAGGTGACAATGGCAACGCCGACCCTCTCCAATGCCAGAAAACCGCACCATCAGCTCTCCTCCTGCTTTATTGATACTGTAGATGACTCCTTGAACGGCATCTATAAATCCATAGATAATTTCGCCAAGGTATCAAAGTCAGGCGGCGGAATGGGCCT
Source organism: Lachnospiraceae bacterium (assembly GCA_047974745.1). GTDB lineage: Bacteria > Bacillota > Clostridia > Lachnospirales > Lachnospiraceae > JBKECO01. The sequence goes on along the minus strand of JBKECO010000021.1, from coordinate 79,998 downwards.
TTATTTTGGAAAAGTAAGGGCGAACGGTTCTGATATCCGTGGCTTCAAAGGTGTTGCCGGTGGTGTGATCCGGTGGATCAAGCTTGCGAACGATACGGCTGTTGCTGTGGACCAGCTCGGTGTCAGACAGGGTTCTGTCGCTGTATACCTGGATGTCTGGCATAAGGATCTTCCGGAATTCCTTCAGATGAAGACAAATAACGGAGATGACAGATACAAAGCACATGATGTCTTTCCTGCAGTATGCTACCCCGATCTGTTCTGGAAGCTGGCTAAGACCGGTCTCGATAACACCTGGTACTTGATGTGCCCACATGAGATCAAAGCCGCAAAGGGATATTGTCTGGAGGACTATTATGGAGCAGAATGGGAAAAGAGATACTATTCGTGTGTAGAAGACCCAGCCATCTCCAAGCGTGAGATCCTGCTTCGGGATCTGGTCCGTATGATCATCAAATCCTGTGTTGAGACCGGTACTCCTTTTACGTTCAACCGGGATACCGTGAATGAGACGAACCCAAATAAACACTGCGGCATAATCTATTCTTCCAATCTCTGTACAGAGATCCTTCAGAACATGAGTCCGATCCAGCAGCTGGAGACAGAGATCATTGAAGTAAATGGGGAGACTGTTGTTGTAGAAAAAAACGTTGCCGGTGATTTCGTAGTCTGTAACCTCGCCTCCCTCGTACTTGGGCATATCAATACAGAAGATGATGCCGAACTAAAGAAAATCATCCGAACTGTGGTTCGTGCACTTGATAATGTAATTGATCTGAATGCGTATCCTCTTCCCTATGCACAAATCACGAACAAAAAGTACCGTCCCATTGGTCTTGGCATCAGCGGTTATCACCATATGCTGGTCAAAAAAGGCATTCGTTGGGAATCGGAAGAACATCTTGCTTATGCAGACGAATTATTTGAAAAGATCAATTATGCTGCCATTGAAGCAAGCATGCTTCTGGCAGAGGAAAAGGGAAGATATCAGAAGTTTAAGGGATCAGAATGGCAGAATGGAAATTATTTCAGCAGCAGGGGATATACCAGTGATTCCTGGCTGGAACTGGCAGCTTCAGTCGAAGAGAACGGACTTCGAAATGCGTACCTGCTTGCGATCGCACCTACCGGCTCCACCTCCATCATTTCTGCTACGACGGCTGGAATCGATCCTGTTATGCACAAATATTTTCTGGAGGAAAAAAAGGGCGATATTGTTCCGCGTGTTGCACCAGATCTGAATCCAGAGACTTACTGGCTATATAAAAGTGCTCATAACATTGACCAGACCTGGTCTGTCCGTGCAAATGCCATCCGGCAGCGTCACATCGATCAGAGTCAGTCCTTTAATCTGTACATTACTACCGATTACTCCATGCGGCAGATCATGGATCTGTATCTGCTGGCCTGGGAAGAAGGCGTTAAGACGATATACTACATCAGATCCAAGTCACTTGAAGTCGATATCTGTGAATCCTGCTCCAGCTGATCCAAGGGGGAAACTATGGAAGTATTAAATAAAAAGCATCTGTTCAACGCAAATGGGGACATTGAAATTTCAAAAAGAAAGATCATTGAAGGAAATACAACAAATCTGAATGATTTTAACAATATCAAATACACCTGGACCTCGGAATGGTATCGTCAGGCAATGAATAATTTCTGGATTCCTGAGGAGATCAATCTGGGTCAGGATATAAAAGATTACCGCCTTCTGGAACCATTTACTAAAAAAGCCTTTGATAAGATCTTGTCCTTTCTCGTATTCCTGGACAGTATTCAGACTGCAAATTTGCCAACGATAGCAGATTATGTGACTGCGAATGAAGTGAATCTATGCCTCACGATCCAGGCATTTCAGGAAGCCGTCCATTCCCAGAGCTATGGCTATATTCTCGATACCATCTGCTCTCCCGAGGAGAGGATGGACATTTTATACCAGTTCAAAAGTGATGAGATGCTTTTAAAAAGAAATGAGTTCATCGGTAATCTTTACAATAATTTTTATGAAACACCAACACGACATAATTTCATGAAGTCTGTCATTGCCAATTATATATTAGAGGGCATTTACTTTTATTCCGGGTTCATGTTTTTTTACAATATGGGCAGAAATGGAAAGATGCTTGGAACCGTGCAGGAAATCAGATATATTAACCGTGATGAGAACACTCATCTATGGCTGTTCTTAAATCTGATACGTGAACTCAGAAAAGAAGAGCCTTCCCTGTTCACAGAGGAGCTGCAGGCAGAATATCGAGAAATGATTCGAACCGGAGTGGAAAATGAAATCGAATGGGCAGAGTACATAATCGGTGAACAGATCAGTGGCCTGACACAGGAGCATATCCGCAGCTATATGTACTATTTGGGAAATGAACGCTCCAAATCACTGGGACTATCTGCGCTATATGAGGGATATGAGAAGATGCCTGACGACATGAAATGGGTCAATGAATATTCTGACCCGAACCTGGTTAAAACAGATTTTTTTGAAGCAAAGTCAAGCGCCTACGCAAAGGCAGGCGCTCTTGTGGATGATCTATAATTACATGATGTAGTTACAGTTTCAGCTCGGAAGAGTCCACTTCAGTTACAGAAGTATTTCCGACCTGGAACTGCATCATTTCCTCAAAAGCGATATCTGCAATATAGGTAAGAATTGCCCGTATGACCGCACTGTGAGTAACAATCAGGGATTCGTCCTGGTCTTGTTCTATAATATATTTCAGAGCAGGTATCACGCGATCCAGCATTAACTGATAGGACTCACCCTGCGGTATTTTTGCGTGTCGTCTGTCTTGTTTAAAAAGCGAATAGGATACCGGGTGCTGCTGCTTCACCTCATCCCAGTTCAATCCCTCAAAAACTCCCAGATTGAGTTCTTCCAGTCCGGGTACAATCTCACAATCTTTTCCAATGATCTCTGCAATGATCTCTGCCGTCTGGGCTGCTCTCTTTTGCGGACTGGTGAATACCTTTCGAATGGAAAACTCATCTCCATTCAATCGAATCCCAAGCTCTTTCGACTGCATCCTTCCGGCCTGATTCAGATCCGTATCTGTACTTCCCTGAATTTTTCCCATTTTATTCCAGTCTGTCTCTCCATGACGTACTAATAATAGTCTCATTCAATCACCTTTTCTATCTTTTTTGCGAGTCTCCAAGTTTTCTGACAATATTTTCGGATGCCGCTATCATCGTCAGGATAAAGATCAGAAGAATAAAAGGGAACAGACCGATTCCTAAAAATGTGGCAGCTGCACCAAATATAAGCGGAAGAAATGTATTGCCGGCATAAGCTGTTGCCATCTGATATCCGATCAGTCTGGCCGAATTGCTGCTTCCAAATCTTCTCGGAGTCAGATAGATCAGACCAGGGAATACAGGTGCAAACCCAACTCCGATCATAACGAGCCCAATAGGAATCAACACTGTGGAGAACGGAATCAGGATCAATAGGACTCCCGCCACAGCGAAAATCTGCCCGTATAAGATCAAATGTCTGTTATCAATCCTGACTGTGATAAATCCCGATGCGATCCTGCCGAGTGTGATTCCAAGATAATAGAGGGAGATCCATCCCGCTGCCTGTTCAGATGCAATGCCCCTGACCGTTACGAGATAACTTGCGCCCCACAGTCCTACCATGATTTCTCCTCCACAATAGAACATAAAGGTCAAAAGAGTAGATGGAACGCCAGGAATATGAAGGATGCTTTTTTCTGCAGACGGTCCAGTCTCATTTTGAATCATCTCGCCCTCGGACTGACTATGCCTTCGTTTTTCTGCGACTTTTTTCCAGAAGGGCAATGCACAAAGTAACACCACAACCAGTACGAACTGTATCTTAGACACAGTAGCATAACCCATTCTCCATGACTGCTGTGACGCTATAAAATAGGACATAATAAGCGGACCGACCGTTGCACCTATCCCCCAGCAGGCATGTAGCCAGCTCATATGATGTGCCTCATAGTATTCAGCAACATAGTGGTTGAGCACAGCATCCACAGCTCCGCCTCCAAGTCCAAGTGGAATTCCACACAAAATCAGCCACTCGAAGGAGTTTGCACGGGAAAACCCAAGCAACGCAGCAGCTGTCATCAAGCAGCTTACAAATACAATTTTTCCAGTTCCGAATCTTTGCACCAGTCTTCCACTCATCAGACTCGAAATAATGGTACCCATGGAGGTCATAAAAGCAATGATTCCGGCAGCTCCAAGCTGAAGTCCCAGATCCTGTCGCATCAGTGGCCAGGAAGTCCCTAGAAGGGAATCCGGAAGTCCCAGGCTGATAAATGCAAGATAAATAATGAAGATAAAAAATGCAGTCATATTAGTCCAATCTTTTTTCCAAAACCATGCCTGTCAGCATCACGGCATCCTTTGCAAGTGAATATGGCGGTGCATATGCAAGATCGAGATGGAACAGATCCTCTGCTTTTGCACCAAATGTCATAGCTGTCACAAAAATATCCAGTCTTTTATCGACTCCCTCAGGTCCAAAGATCTGCACACCGAGAAGAGTCCCATTGCTTTTGTCAGCGATCGCTTTGATTGTCATTGTTTTACCACCCATATATTCAGGTTTATCGTATTCTCGGAGCAGAACCGATGTAAATTCTATCCCAAGCTCGCTCACCTCTTGCTCAGAAAGACCTGTTGATGCCACCGTCATATCAAACAGCCTGAAAATACCCGTTCCAAGAATTCCCCGGAATGGAACATCAATATCCGCCAGAGAATCTCCACAGATTCGACCAGTTTTATTTGCAGTGGATCCAAGTGGCCTGTAGACCGGTCTGTTGCTTAATAGCTGGAACTGCTCGATACAGTCACCGCATGAATACACATCCGGTATACTCGTATGCATCAGCGGATCCACTTTAATTGCTCCCGTCACCCCAATTTCAGCACCGATCTGGAGTGCAAGCCTGATATCAGGTCTGATCCCTACCGCTAAAATCACAAGATCTGCCTCGACCTTCTCACAGCTCTCTAGCAAAATATAGTTCGATTCGATTTTCGCCACACCACGGCCTGTAAGAATATCAATTCCCTTGGACAGCAGATAGGATTCTATTAGTTTTGACATCTCTGGATCCAGATTTGGCATGACCTGTGCCTTTTTCTCGATCAGAGTGATGTGCATCCCAAGCTCCTTCAGATTTTCACACAGCTCCATGCCAATGAATCCAGTTCCGAGGATCACTGCTTTGGTAGGATGGTTCTCCTTGCGATAGGAGTCGATCTCTCTCGCATTCTGCATATTCCGCAACGAAAACACATGAGGTAGTCCTACACCGGGAATGTTTGGTATCACTGCCTCTGCTCCTGTTGCAAGAACCAGTTTATCATAGTGATCCATGAACTCGAGCCCGCTTTGCAGATCTCGTATCTTTACACTTTTGGTAACTGCATTCACCTCTAGTACTTCATGAAGCGTTTTAATATCGATCTTACTTTTATCCCAAAAGAAGGCTGGATCTCTGGGTGCAAGCTCCTGAATTGATTTTACAGAACCCCCTAGAAAGTAAGGCATTCCACAGCCTGAATATGAGATATCCGGTCCTTTCTCATAGATGACGATCTCCGCCTCCGGCAGGTTTCTGCGTGCTTTGGCTGCTGCTGACGTTCCGGCAGCTACCGCTCCAATTATGATAATTCTCATAGGATACACCCTTCCTGAATAAAACTGTCCCGCAACGGACAATTTAGTCAAGTAATTGAAACTAATATTAGTGAAAAAGCATCAGTCAGATTCTTAATTCAGGACTCTTCTTGTCGGGTAGGCAAGTTCAATCGTAGGATTTTCCTCCATCATTACAAGAACATCTTCCCAGATGCGGTTTAAAGTTGATCTTCTTTGTTTCGGCGTGCACAGATAACGAAGTGTCAGCTGTATCCCGTATTCTTTCACTTCCGTATATACGATGGGCGTCAGCTTACTATATTGGATCTGATAATTTCTGCTGGCTGACTTCAGCTGGCTCGTCATATCTTCTGTCAGTTCCTCTGTGTCTTTTATTGCAAGCTCCAAAAGAAGCTCCTTTGCCAGCCTCCAGTCACTGTTAAATGTGACCTGAATGGGCATTTCGTTCCAGATATACTCAAATCCTTTTGTATAATTGATCGTCGGATAGGTGAAAATAAAGCTGTTCGGAATATCAATGATCCTGCCGGTACTCTGTCCGCCATCGACCAGATTGCTCACTTCAATCACACTGAACTGAAACAAACGCTTGTCGATCACATCGCCCATCTGGGCATCGATCTGAATCCGATGCCCAATTTCAAAAGGCTTTCTGAGCTGTATAAAGACCCATCCTGAAATATTCATGAATAATTCCTTAAGGGCAATTGCCACACCTGCTGAAAGCAGTCCAATGTAAGTGGTTATATTGATATTCGACTCCATCACTGCATAAACAATGATCATTACGATCAGTGTTCCTGTAATATAGTTGATCCTCTTCCTGAACAGGTGATAGGTGTCATTATCATGAAAAACCTTATAGGATATCAGTTTTGCAAGCCTTGACAGCAGCAGGACGCTAATGATCCAAACTACAATGACAAAAAACCGACTTGAAAAAAAATAAACGAACATGTCCCAAATATCCGGGATACTCTGATTGAACACATTGACCTCCATTCCTGCTTATCTACTGTTACTTTACTGCTGTATTCCTGTTTCCTTTTCTAAGCCCGAAGGCCTGATGTCTGCCAGCCTCCAGCGTCGGATGCTGTTAGTGATTTGCATAGATCTTTTGCACGCGTTTCGTTATGATCGCTCCTAATATACCGATCACAGTTCCTGTCACAAGTCCTGACAGGATTAAAAATGGAAGATAATAGACCAGAGTGGCTGTATTGAGCACCACGATCGCCACCAGGATCTGACCGATATTATGGGAAATACCACCAAGTATACTTACACCCGTCATTGAAAATACTTTTGATCTTTTTGCCAGAACCATTACGAGCCAGCTTAAGAGTCCGCCTGCAAGAGAAAACATCATAGTTGACATATTCCCAAAGGTAAAACCAACCAGAACTACCCGAAGAAGGGACAGGATCAGCGCATCCCCCGGCCCCATCAAATACAGTGCTGTAATGACGACAAGGTTCGCCAGTCCGATCTTTATTCCCGGAACCGGAATCGGCAGGGGAATGATACTTTCGATATAGCTTAATATAAATGCCAGTGCAACAAGCATACCATAAGTTGCAATTTTTTTAGATTTCATGTCTCACCTATCTGGCAATGATATCCAGATCACTTTCCTCACCATTTATTATTTCAACGACTACCTTGTGCGGTAAGCAGACCACGGACTCATTGTTGTAATGAATCGGATCATGCTTCACGCATAATTTATCCGGACAGTTCGCATCTGTCATTTCTACCTCTCCATCCTTTATGGACAGAGTGTTGTATGCTCCATTTCCCAGTTCTATCGTTAATTCTGTATCAGTATTCAGGGAAAGTGTATCATATTCCTGCCCATTTACTGTTATGAGCACCTCTTCCCCTTCACTTTTTACAAAGTACAGAACTGCCGAAACCAGCAATGCAGCGATTAGTATTACCAAAAATAGAATGCGGTCATTTTTCTTGAACATAAAACTCCATTGTAAACATATATGATTTGTTCTCAATTATTCTTTGATATAGGCCGAAAAACCAGCTGATTCATGCTGTGTGCCATCCAGCTCTACCCATAATGCTTCGACTCCGTCAAAGGACTCGATCAAGGCCTCTCCCTGCTCCAGCGGCAAATTGAATACTGCCGTCGACAGCGCATCTGCCAGTCCGGAATCCTCGCACACAATCGAAACGGAAGCAAAATATGCCGCAGGCATTAATGTATCCGGATCAATAATATGATGGTACTGCTTACCATCCACAACGTAATAGCGTTCGTAGATTCCGCTCGTTACCAGCGACAAGTCCTGCAGTCCAAGTATACAAAGTGTTGCTTCTTCACTGTCCAGATCTGGATTCTGTATCCCGACGCTCCAGGGTACTTCATTGCCGGAATCATCATATTTTAGTCCGATGGAACGAACATTTCCACCAACGGAAATCATTCCTCGTTCAAATCCAGCTTCTTCTATCTCATCCGCCATTTCCTCCACGGCATATCCCTTTGCGATCGCTCCAACATCAAGGCTCATCTCGGGATCCTTTAGAAATACGGTGGAAGCATCTTCATCTATGATGATGTCATCGATATTTGTATGCTGTGCCCGTTCTGTTAATTCCTGTATATCCGGAATAGCTGCCTGCTCGGGATCATCCAGTCCAGCCTCTCTGTAATCATGCCACAAAGAAAGAACAGACCCCATAGCAACATTCACTTTTCCATCTGTATCCTGATACATCTCCTTTGAAAAAATAAGTAGGTCGATAATTTTTTGATCCACAACAACTGCCTCAATTCCGGCATTGTCATTGATTGTTTTTAGATTATTGATTCCTTCATAGCTATTGTAAATATCAAAAAGATGATCGTATTCTTCTAATTCATCATAAATGTTCTGACTGTACTCCGTGAATTGTTCCTTACTGTCTGCATACCCTACTATCTGGGTCACTGTATCGAACAGCTCCAGGAAACTTGCATCATATCTTTGCTGTGTTTGCAGAGTACAGGATACAAGAACTGCCATCACGCAAAGTGCTGCTATTATTAAGCTGACTGTCTTTTTCAATTTTTTCCCTCTGATCTGTCTGTTACCTTCTATTATACAGAAAATAACAAAGCAGACAAGTCCCTCAGCTTTTCTGATTCAGAAATTGGGAAGGACCTGTCTGCAGCTGCACTGTATTAGTGCTGTGTATTTTGGATAGAACTATTTTGCATTTTCTACTGCTTTTGCAACGGTGTTGATAAGATCAGTTACATGAACAGTTACTGAGGAAACCAAGTCTGCATCTGTAGCAAGTCCTTCTGCATCAACAGCAATACCTTTTACTTCATCTAATGTTTTGCCAACACAATATGCTGAGAAAGCATCTGCTTCTTCATACCATTCTTTGCCGATTGCAGATTTTGCTTTCATTCCATATGCATCGCCAAGTTCCTGCTTTGTCTGAGGTGCAACTGCAAGATCTGAAGTAACTGCTCCTGCTGTATCAAAATTCACTTTACCCTGTGAAGCATCACTATAACAGCTTGTGATAACTCCGTCAGCATTTGTTGTAACTACTGAATAATAGGAATAAGCCTGTACCAGACCTTCTGCATCAGCAGCTGCATCTTTCGATCCTGAAAGGCTGGTTGTTGCTGCCATTCCAAGCATATCTGTTGATGACGCACCAAGTTCTTTTGCATTTGTTGCTGCCTTTTGCACTACAGCTACAAAGTCTCCGATATGAACGGTAACAGATGCAATCAGATCTTCGTCGCCAGCATATCCTTCTTCGTTGATTGCAATTCCTGCAACTTCATCCGCTGTTTTTCCAACAACGTACTGAGCAAATGCTTCTGCCTGCTCGAACCATTCTTTACCGATCGCTGAGCTGCCTTTCATTCCATAAGCATCGCCAAGTTCATTTTTTGACTGAACTTCAGCTGTGATGTCAGATGTGATGACACCTTCTGCAGAGAAATTAGCTTTTGACTGAATAGAATCGATTTCACATGCTACGATTTTTCCATCTGCATCAAGAAGTACTGCTGCTGCTAAAGTATCCACTTCCGCAAGTCCTTCTGCATCAGCTGTTGCAGATGTAGATTTTGAAATAGAATTGATCGTTGCAAATCCAGTTTTTGCTGCTCCGCCTGCTGTCTCAGTTGCTGCTGTCTCAGTTTCTGCTGCTGCAGATTCTGTCTCAACTACTGCTTCTGTTGCTGCTTCTGTTGCTGCTTCTGACGTTGTGGTTTCAGATGTTGTGGTGCTTGAGCTTCCACATCCTGCAAGTGCTCCAACTGCAAGAGCTGTACATAATAGTAATGCTGCGATTTTTTTCATTATTTTCCCTCCGTATGAAAAATGTTTTTTTATTCTAAACCGTTTCCGGTTGAATACAATGTAATCATCAGCCAAGTCCCTGAATCAGGACTGACAGATAGAGAACTATGGTATTTGTTATCAATATCAACATAAAGTTCATGATGCTGATATTAAAGGTCGTGGATTTCTCTTGTTTCTTACGAAATATATTAATGTTCTTCTGCACCGGTATTATGGTAAGCAGAGTAAACAGCATAACTGGCGAATAGATCTTCAATACTACCATAAGTATCGTTGAAGCATACGTCAGATAATATAGCAGTGAAAATAATGGGACGGCCTTCTTTCCAATGTAATAGGGAAGTGTATGTCTTTTGACCAAAATATCCTTATCAAGATCGCAGATATTGTTCGCAAGCATAATATTTGCGGTCACTGCAAAGGGTGTTACTGCAAACAGCATCAATTTCAATATCGGAATCAGATGCATTGACACCGTTATCGTCTGCAGACCCAGACTATACTCCAAATATGTCCCCTGGGGCATATTGATGTACAGGATCAAAAATGGAATTACCAGTCCGTAGAAGAACCCGGAAACGATCTCACCCAGCGGCATTCGAGAAATCGGAACCGGTCCGTAGGTATAAAACACTCCACACAGAAAGCAGATACCGCCTACTGCCAGAACCACGAGATCTGTACGAATCACAAGCATCAGCCCAAGAATGGTCGCTCCGATAAATAAAATATAGATGATCCACAAGGCCTTTTTCCGGGAAAAAGGAAGGATCTGTTCGTTGTCCTTGGAATCTATATAGTTATTGATTGCAGTTGTCGTGAGATCAAATAAAAGCATTCCAAAGAAAAAAAGTAATGTATTTACCCAGTTGATCCTTCCATTCTGATACAACAAAAATCCAATTGTCAGAAAAAAAGTCAGTACACTTGTGATCTTAGTCTTGATCTCGATATAATTCAGGAATCCCATCATTGTATGGCACCTGCTTCCAGATAGCCTCCGGTCATAAGATGCAGAAACTCCAGAATCTGATTCTTTTTGTTTTCATTTAGATCAAGTCTATTCAGCTCCTTGATCGCTTTTGTCGAATATTTTGTCATCATTTGAATATTAAAGGATACACCATCCGTCTCTTTCACTATATTGTTTATTTCTTTTCTTGTCAGCATACCCGCCGCTGCCTTTTCTTTATACTGGGGTCTCATCCCAAGGGCAAAGATAAGCGGAAGGGTCATTACGCCCTGCTCATAATCAGACTGTACCGGCTTTTTGGCGACTTCCATCGTCTCATTAAAATCCAGACAGTCATCCTGCAGCTGAAAAATCAGGCCGGCATATTTTCCAATTTTTTTATAAATCGTCCGTTCCCTGGTGGAACAGCCGCAGAGCACTGAGCCTGCAAAAAATGATGCTTCGAACAATGCTGCTGTTTTACCGGAAATAATTCTGATATATTCCAGGACACTCAGATCCGAATTATAATTATTTACATGCTGTAGGAGTTCTCCCAGACAGAGCCTGCGTATGTAATCCGGAAAAGAAATCTCCTGATACTGCCCCGGATCCGGGATCTTTGATATCAATGTAAAGGCCAGACTCAGCAGAAAATCACCACAGATCACTGCTGTGCGTCTTCCATATTTCTTTTGAATCGTATCCTGACCTCTGCGGATATCCGCATCATCGATGACATCATCATGAATGAGTGACGCCAAATGAATGATTTCTATTGCCGCTGCTGCCGAAACAGCAGCGGGTTCCACGAGACCACTCTCATCTTCTGAACAAATCAGAACTGCAGACGCACGAAGCATTTTGCCCTGAGATCTTGTCAGACCCAAAAGATACTGATTTATGATAGGTGGGGATCCTGCTAAAGCCTGCTTCAATTCCTCTTTTACGAGATGAAAAGCTTCTTCATATTTTAAATTGCCCATTCTCTCACCCTTATCTATTTCCATTAGTCATTATACAAATACAATCTGCGCACGATCGGCAGCTTCTTCCACCATTTCTTCGCCAGTGGACCTGCATAATAATCGATACCAAATGTCTTTCCTGCTCCGATCAATACAGCGATTCCCGCAAATACCATCCAGAAGGTTCCAAGGTAAAGCCCAGTGGTCGTTACGAACATCATCTGCAGAACCAGGGAAACTGCTGCTGCAGGCGAGGTAAAGAATCCGCCCATCAGTGCAAGACCAACTAAAATTTCTGCCACAACGATAAAGATCTGCATCACCAGCTGAACATTATCATACGGAAGAACAAATTTGTCAAGGAAAGCATCGAGTAATGGTATATTGATCCAAAGAGCAAGATCATTTAATGTGGAAGATTTTAATTCCGTGCCTGATACAAAAATGATTCGCAGCAGTCCTAAAATATCCCAGTTGATGATCGCATGTCCTACAGCCGCTGCTGCTTCTGTAGTACCGGTTGCTGCTTCTGTTGCCTGGCTGACAGCATCTGTTACTGTCTGGGCTGCCTCTGAGCTTGTAGCTGCACTCACGGTATCCGCTGCTGCAACAAGGATTCCATTCAGGGACTGACCAGAGGAGGCTGTTGTTGCTGCACTCGTAGCATCTGATCCCGGATTTAAAATAGATTCATACCAGCTTGCTGCACCGCCAAAAAATCCGGTCAGCTTTGGCTCCTGGAACCAGCCTTCAAATATTTTCATGACACCCTCAAATACCCAGACTGCTCCGAGCCAGATTCTTAAAGGCACCAGTAAAAAGCTTGGTGTACGATTGGAAAAATGACCGCCCAGGAAGCTTCGGCGGTTCCTGATCGTAAAAAATTCATGCTTCACATAGCTAAATACCTTGTTCCATCCAAGAACCTGTATAAAGTAGATCACATTGATAAAATGCTTTGATAACATGGCCAGGAAGGAAGGCAGGCTAAAGAAATGTCCAGGCAGACCTACATGAGCTGCGCCATATCGACCGCCAACGCATACCATGACACCATGGAACTTTGGCTTATACTCTTCCATTTCACCCTTGCCGGTAACTGCAGCTACGATATTATGGGCAGCTGTATGCGCGCTCTGCTCGCAATTTTCCACCATCTGCGGAACTGGAGCTTCCTCTCCCTCCGGTACGTAATACATATTGTCACCGATTACGTAAACAGATTCATCTTCCGTTGCTCGAAGATATGGATCGACAGGTATTCTGCCACCTCTTTGCTTTTCCAGTTTATCGGCCGCTGCTTCTGTCAGGTCACAGCTTTGAATTCCTGCTCCCCAGACTACAGTACCTGCGATCTCCCGCCTTGTTTCGCCTCCTATAGAAATCTCGATAAAATCTTCTCCGACTTCACTTACTCCAGCTTCCATCAGAAGATTCACATTCATTTTTTTCAGACGCCTTGACACCTTATCAGAGAGCTTCTCCGGAAGATTTGGGATAGGTCGCTTTAACATATCCGCAATGTTCATGGAAACTTCTTTCGGGTCGATTTCAAATCGTTCACACAAAAATGGTACATATTCTGCCAGTTCTCCGGCCATCTCAACGCCTGTAAAACCAGCTCCTACTATATAAAAGGAAAGAAGCTTGCGTCTCTCCTCCTCACTTCGTTCACAGGAAGCCTTACGGAACATATTGAGTATTCTGTCCTTTAACAGGATCGCATCTTCATAAGACCAAAGCTTATAGGTAAATTCATCTACCCCTTTTACCCCATAAGAATTCGGCTGAGATCCTGCAGCAAGCACCAGATAATCGTAATCGTATGCATCGCTTACACCTTTTACGACTTTATTCTTAAAATCGATCTTACTGATCGTATCGAGCTTAACATTGACCTTTCTGCCAGCAAATACCTGTGCCAGACTGATCTTGATGCTGTCCTCTTCCACTCTTCCTGCTGCGACTTCATGCAGCTCTGTCAGCATGGTATGAAAAGAATTCTTGTCGATCAGTGTGATTTCCACTTCTTCATTCTTCTTTAATTTTTTTGCCAGCTTTTTTGCTGTCAGTATACCTGCATATCCTGCGCCTACAATTACTATTTTTTTCATATGCATTCTCTCCATTTTATAATCTTCAACGACAGTTCTCAAGGCAATCAATAGCAAACTATTCCCTGTCTGTCAATATTGTTTCTATATGTTATATTTTTATCATGAATGACAAACAATTAACAACACAGATTTGAAAAAAACTACGTAGCATGGTATAATATCCTACGCAGATTCTATGATAATAACAGAATAATATGCCTATTTCAAGAGGGCACATTATAATCACTCAGTATCTAAAAGGAAACCAACAAATAAAGGAGAACCCGTGAATCCAGAAATGCCAAATACAGCTCCGGTTCCACCGTCTCAACTCCCTGAAAAAGAGACAGACCGGCATGAAAACTGCTTTATGAGGGAGACCTGCGTCAAGGACGATCTTTGTCCTATGGTCTTAGCCTATAAGCTGCTTTCCGGAAAGCGTAAGATCATGATACTGTGGTTTTTAAGCAGTCAGAGCATGCGCTTTACCGAAATAAGAAGAAAAATGCCTGACGTAACACAGAAGATGCTCACCAAACAGCTGCGCAGTCTCGAGGATGACCATCTGATCATCAGAACAGTATATCCCACTGTTCCCTCAAAGGTCGTATATGAAATCTCAGAAATCGGCAGCCGGACCATTCCGGTCTTAAAACTGATGCATGAATTTGGAGCCTTTTATATCGAAGAATACCGTGAGGAGGTGGCTGCAAAGAAAGCAGAGGCTGAGATCTCCATGATCTGTGTCGACCCGATAGAATGAAGCTGCGGAACCTTATTCATTCATGTCTGATGACAGTACGTTCTCCATCATCTGCATCAGGGATCCGTGGACCTGCTGATATTCATCCTCGGAAAAGGTCTTGATCAACTCTTTATTCCAGTCTTTTAAAAATCTCCATAATTCCTTTTGTACTTCATGGCTTTTCTCTGTCAGTGAAACGATCTTACATCTTTTATCGTCTTCACTGACTTTGCGCTCAACAAAGCCTGCTTGCTCCAGCTGTGCAATGGCTCTTGCCGTTGCACTTTTGTCGATCAGAAGCTTATTGGAGAGAAATTCCTGGCTTACATTATTATTCTTATATAGTTGGATCAGAAAAATGTACTGGGAAGAATTCACCCCATAAGGCTTTAGCCGTTTATTCATCTCGACCTGAAATTTCCTATAGATCACAGAGATGCACTTTCCTACATCATACTGGTCTGACATGGATTTGTCTAGGGCATTTTCATCATTAATACACGCCTTGATCATAATTCATTCCCCTTCGCCTTACGACCTGCCAGCTTCGATTCCTCTACCGGCAGACTTTCTTTGCCCATATATTTGCGAAATACATAGAGGAACAGCAAAAAGGCTAAGGCTGCAGCTGTATAATCTGCAACCGGCTGTGCTGCAGTCAGCATTGCCGGATCATGAAAAATACGATAGGACAAAGATAACAACGGTATATAGATCAAGCCCTGTCTGCTGATAGAAATAATCAGTGCCTGCAGTCCCTTGCCCATTCCCTGAATCGCATTATTGAACACGAACAAAATTCCCAGAACAGGACCAGAATACACTAAAATATTCGTAAAGCTGACACCGTATTCAATTGCTGTATCATCTGTTAAAAATGAGCGAACCAAAAACTCCGAACCCACATACACAACGATCGTCATTAGAATGCTCACGCAGACGGCAATGATCAGGGTATATTTTAATGTCTGCAGGAACTTCGTTCGATTACGCGCTCCATAAAAATAGCCAAAGATCGGCTGAACACCTGTCGCGACTCCAATCAGTACAAAGGCCATCATCATGGCGACTTTCATGGCAACACCCATTGCCGCTACCGCCATATCACCAAAATTCAACATATAATGATTGGTCACAATAATGGATATCGTCATCATAAAACTATTCAGGGAAGCCGGGATTCCGACCGACAGTACATTCTTTAATATCCCCTCTCCGGCACTATAATCACTCAGCTTGATGGAAAGAATGGTTCTCTTTGGTGACAGTTCGTATAAATAGTATAGTACGGCAAGTACGTTACCAATGACAGTGGCGATCGCTGCTCCCTGTACGCCCATGCCCAGTGCGAGAATAAAGATCGGATCCAGGATAATATTGGCAAGGTTTCCAATGATCATACCATTCATTGCCTTGGACGCTTTCCCTTCCGCTCTTAAGATATTACTAAAGGAAGCGCTGATTACAAGAAAAGGAATTCCGATGGCAACTGTTGACAGATACTGAGTGACAAATGTAAGTGTAGCATCACTTGCTCCAAGCAGCATTGCGATCTGTCCGGCAAAAATCCACATGACAAGCATTCCGATCGTTCCAATTGCGGTCCCTGTCCAAAATGCAAAAGATGATACCTTTTTTACTGTTTCTGTTTTACCCATACCGAGCAGTCTTGAGATATAGGAGGTTCCGCCCACTCCGAATATCAGACCAAATGACATGAACACTGCAAATGCAGGGGTTGCAAGTGAAACGGCAGCGACCATATAAGCGTTCTGCGTCTGACCGATAAAAAATGTATCTGCCAGATTATAGAACATTGACATCAGCATGCTCACCACAGCTGGAATCATATTTGATAAAATGAGCCGAAAGACCGGCATGGTGTCGAAATTCTGTACTGATTTCTGATTCATAAATTCCTCCATATAAATAGTTGACATTGCAACCATTATACTAAGCTTATCTGGTTGCAATGTCAACTATTTTATTCATCCGAAATATGCTGATCCAACGCTAGACAAAATCTTCTGCGAGAATACCTACTGCCCGAACAGCTTCCGCAACCTCTTTTTCTGAATTATAGAAGCCAAAGCTGAATCTGACCATGCCCTGATTTTGTGTACCAAAATATGGATGCAGCAAAGGGGCGCAATGAGCCCCCGGTCTGGTCAGAATCTGGAAGCGCTCCTCCAGTTCAGCAGAAATGATCGCCGAATCCACATCGCCAATATTGATCGACACGATGGCACATCTCTCTGAGTGAATATCTCCATAGATCCGAATGCCCGGAATGATACGGATCCCCTGATAAAAAATGTCCGCCAGATGTTTTTCCTTTTGAAAGATCTCCGTCACACCCGTCTGCTCGATAAATGTCAGAGCCGCCAACAATCCTGCGATTCCGTGTACATTCATTGTTCCGGCTTCTAAATGTGCTGGCATATCCGCTGGCTGCAGTTTGGAAAAGGAATCATAACCTGTGCCACCGGTATAGAGCGGAGAAACCGATATGCCCTCACGTATATAGATCCCTCCGGTACCCTGGGGTCCCATGAGACCTTTATGTCCGGTGAAGCAGAGAATATCGATCCCCAGCTCAACGGCGTTAATGGGAAGTACACCTGCTGTCTGTGCCGCATCCAGAATGAATAACAGATCGAATTTACGGCAGATCTCACTCACTTTTTTTAAATCACTGATCATCCCTGTGACATTCGATGCATGGGTGCAGAGGATTGCCTTCGTATTGCTCTTAATATTTTTTTCTGCCTCAGACCAGTCGATACTTCCATTTGAACTGCAGGGAAGTATGGTCAGCTCACAGCCTCGCTCCTCCATCTCGTAGAGAGGCCGCAAGACACTGTTGTGCTCCAGGGATGTAGTAATGACATGATCTCCGGCCTGTAATACTCCTTTTATTGCAATGTTCAGACTGTGGGTCGCATTCGCAGTAAAAGCTATTCTGCCAGGATCTGGGATTCCAAAAAGAGCCGCCGCCTTGCATCGGGCATCATACACAATTCTTGCAGCATCCAAAGAAGCCGTATGGGCGCCTCTTCCATAGCTTCCGATCGTATGCATAGCCTGACAGACAGCAGATGACACCTGTTCTGGTTTAATTAAAGTTGTCGCAGCATTATCTAGATAGATCAAATCGGACTCCTGACTGCTCAAAGCTTTCGATTTCAGTTGAGCAATAGATATTTACAGATGCTTCTGCTTTCGTGCTATGGTCTTATGATCAGATCTGCATTCTCCATGATCATCGTGATGGAATACATATTCGAGACATCACCAACGGTCTGCTTTTCCTTCATATTGTAATAATCAAGACATGTGCCGCAGGCTGTGATCTCAACACCCTCCTCCTGCATCAGCCGCAGATCCTCCAAGGATTCAGAGCCTTCACATGCCAGAAAAATTCCGCTGTTGTATAATAGGATATGATCCGGCAGTAATTCCTGTTTGGTCAGAGAAAACAAAAACCCTTTCATCAGTATCCTGCCCAGTTCTTCTTCTCCTGAACCCATGGTATTGGAGGAAAGCACCACCACCATATTCTTTGACTTTTGCTTATTGTCTTGAACCAAATCCGACATCGGTTCCTGAACCTGTACCGGGTAGGAGCCATTTGCTTCCGATAAAATTAGGCGAACCACATGATGCGAATGTTCGCCCGAAATACATTCTGCCGAAATTTGCTTTTGTTTTGCCAGCTTTACGATATTTTGAACTGCAATATCATTATCCACAGTCACTTCAATTGTTCCACCCTCTGTCATTTCCTCTATTGCCTTTTTCACTTCCAGGACAGGCAGTGGGCACTGCATTCCTCTGGCATCGATCTGTTTGTACATCATTACCTCATTTCTTCTATTTGAAAATCACAGTTTCCTTCTGTCTCTCAATAATTTCACCGACGATTTCTGCACACATTCCACTTGCACGCAATGCAGCAACGGCTTCTTTAGCATCCTCTGCCTTAACACTGGCCAGCAGACCGCCTGATGTCTGTGGATCAAAGAGGATTTCCTCCATTGCAAAAGAAATATCTTCAAATCTTACTCTGGATTCAACATGATTTCGATTCCTCTGTCCAGCTGCCGTAATATAGAATTCATCTGCATAGGTGAGTGCATCCGAAAAAACAGGGATACGGTCTGCAAGGATCGATGCACTGAAATTCTCTCCTAGCATCTCACAAAGGTGCGCCGCAAATCCAAACCCTGTGATATCCGTACACCCATTCATCTGATATCCACGCAGTATCTCGGAGGCTTTTTTGTTCAGCATGCACATCGAAGTAACTGCCTCATCCACCGCTTTGTCCGATGCAACACCCATTCTTAAAGCTGTCATGACGATTCCTGTACCCAGTGGCTTCGTTAGAATCAGTCTGTCATTCAGTCGACAGCTGTTATTCTTATAAATCTGATCCGGGTGGATCGTTCCGGTGACAGAAAGACCATATTTGACCCCTTCATCCACGATCGAATGACCACCTGCCAGGATGCCGCCTGCCTCTATGACCTTTTCACTTCCTCCGAGAAGGATCTGGCCTAGAATATTCAAATCCATCTTTTCCGGGAAACAGACAATATTGAGTGCAGTCTTCACATCTGCTCCCATTGCATAGATGTCACTAAGGGCATTCGCCGCCGCAATTTGTCCAAACAGATAAGGATCCTCCACCATAGGCGGGAAAAAATCCAATGTCTGAACGATAGCCAGATCATCTGTCAGTTTATAAACTGCTGCATCATCTGCACTGTCGTATCCCACCAACAAATGCTCATCCGTTTTCCTGGGAATCTGTTTTAAAACTTTGTCGAGCGCACCGGGTCCTAGTTTTGCTGTACATCCGCCACCCTGGCAAAAAAGTTGATTCATCATACTATTTTACTCCTTCATGCTGTCCGAGCAGAGGCTCTTTTCTGCGGGATCTGACCTGTATTTTCTATAGGAGAGCTTCCCTTTGCCTTCAGAATACGATTTCCGTGATCGCATCATAAGCCATGTTATATTCAGCAATCGCTTCTTCCATCGAGCTGCGTGCTGATGGTTCGCAGCACCAGGCAAGCCCACATCCCGCAGAAATGACTCCCGGAAGCGGAATCATTCTTCCCGGGAGCTGCTGTTCTCTGCAGACTTTCTCCATCTGCATTGCCTGGGTCGTCGAATGGAAGGAGACGATCAATACTATTTTTTTCTCTCTCACTGCAACCGCCTGTCTTGATCTTGTTTTTTTTGCTACACTGATTATAGCAGACCGCATTTCATTTTATAAATCATTTATTTCAATATCGAATGATATTTATTGAAATTTTGGATAACTGGAATTTTAATGCAAACTATGATCTTGCGAAAGTGGGTCATGACGCAATATGACGCTGAAGCGACTTCCTTCTCCCGGTATGCTGGTCACTTCGATCCGTCCGCCATGTGCCTCGACAATGGATTTTGCTATAGTCAGACCGATTCCTGTGCCACCTGTTTTCCGATTTCTGGATTTGTCCGTCCGATAGAACCGTTCAAATATGTATGGCATCTCTTTCGCATCAATACCAGCTCCCGTGTCGCTGATCGTAACACAGCATTCCATGCCGCACCGCTGTACCTCAACACTTACTCTGCCACCCTCCGGCGTATATTTCAAAGCATTCGACAGCAGATTGATCAGAACCTGACTGAAACGGTCAGGTTCCACCTGGGCACTAACAGAATCTCCAGAGACGGATAGCTGGATCCTCTGCTGCATTGCCTGTGCCATAAAATTACTGCTCACCTTCTTTGCAAGCTCTAGCAGATCCGTATCGACGCAGGTCATTTGCAGATTTTGATTTTCTGTATTGGACAGCTGCTGCAGATCAGCGATCAGAACTCCCATTCTTTGCACCTCATCATAACAGGTTGAAAGTCTTTCCGGTGTTGCATCCCATATCCCATCCATCATCGCCTCTAAGTGTGTCGCTACTGAAGTAAGTGGTGTCCTGAGTTCATGTGCCACATCAGAGGTAAGCTGTTTTCTCAGGTTCTCCTTCTCAGACAAGACATCCACAAGCTGATTGATTGCCGACACCATATCATCAAGTTCCTTTGTTCTTGGTTTGCTCTCAAATCGAATCTCATAATTTCCTTCTGAGATCTGAGAAGCTATATAAGCTGTCTTCACAATGGGTCTTGCCAGACGTCTTGCAAGCAAAGATGCAGCGATCACAGAAAAAAAGATGGAAAGGGTTCCGATGACCAGCAGTATCTTATTTAAGGTCATTATAAATAAATAGTCATTTTCTGAAAAAAAGAATGGTCCATAATAAGTAATGGAAACCGTTCCGACCGAGGTCCCATTGCTTTTGATCGTGTACTCCTCTGTTACAAAATCACCCGACCGCTCGGCCAATTCCATACGCTCTGAGATTTCGCCCATGACCTTTTCACAAAGTGACATATCATGATTTTCTGCATCCCACAAAGTGGTTCCTTTGTCGTTGTATATCTTTAATATGTATCCATCATACAGAGAATACATACCTAATGTATGAAGAAAATCCTGGCTCCATCCTCCAAAGCTGCTGAATTCTGCTCCGAGATCTTCGACGATACTTTGGCTTCTTTCCACCTCAGATTGCATGACATAGCGATCGAATTCTCTGTTGATAAGCCAGTTGGAGGTCAAGGTGATCAGACCGACTGTCACAATGGCAATACATAAAATAGAATAGGATAACTGTGCCCGAAGGCTACGGAACATATTAAGCACCTCCAAATTTATATCCGATTCGATGTACCGTTTTTATATAAATGGGTTCCTTGGGATTGTCTTCGATTTTTTGCCTCAGATTCTTGATATGTGTATCGATCGTACGGTCATTTCCATCGAATTCATCTCCAAGGGCAATTGTGATCAGTTCATCCCTTGTATATACTTTTCCCGGATATTTCATGATCGCAGCCAGGATCTTTGCCTCGTTCGGTGTCAGGGTCACTTCCTGGCCTGCCTTTAAAAAAATATATTTCTCAAAATCAACTGTCAGATCACCATTTCCAAAGGAACTACGGACAGAAAGTGGTATCAGATCCGACTGTGTTCTTCGCAGAATCGCTTCAGCTCTTGCGTAAAGCTCCTTTAAACTAAAGGGCTTTGTCAGATAGTCATCTGCACCGATCCCAAGACCTCGCAGCAGATCATCTTCTTCCGACTTGGCCGTCAGCATGATAATAGGCACGCGAGAAGTGTTACGCAGACGCCGGCATACCTCTTCCCCAGAAATGTCAGGAAGCATCAAATCGAGAATGATCAGGGACAAATTCTCTGCAGCTGCAGTCTGTAATGCCTGTTTTCCCGTCTCCGCCGCATATGTCCGATATCCTTTTTTCTCAAATAAAGCCATCACGACCTCTAGGATCTTGGGTTCATCATCTACGATCAATATACTTTTTTTTGTCTGAAACATTCGCTGCTCTCCTACTGGACTGTAATACTGCCTGTTACCATACCCATCCAACAGCTAAATCCAAAGGTGCCTGTGGAATCGGGAGTAAATTCTATGAGATTATCGCCTTCCTGTAAATCCATGGTAATGTCATATTCCGGAATATATATGGAGCCATTACACCCATTCAGCATACCACTTGGAACATTTAAAGTCCACTCCACTGGAATTCCAGAAGTAATCTGGATGGAATCATAACTACTATAAGACATGCTGGAGGTGACATACTGAGTGCCGTCTTTCACCTCAGATACCGCAGTTTCTGCTGATGAGCCGCCAGCTGCCTGAAATGCTTCCTCCGGATAGATCTGCGTCTTAAATTCCGACACCTCTTTTTTGACCGCTTCCATATCAATATTCTCGAGATCCTCCACGACCTTGATATACCCATAGTATAAATTATTCTGATCGGAAAAATCAAAGCTTTCGGTTGGATAAAACGAGAGTTGATTCTCGCCTTTTTCAAGTGGGATCTTCGTGGAATACAGTGGCACCAGAAGCTCTTCCTTCTCTCCGCTCCTGGTATCTGTAATTGTCCACAGCACATCAAGACCCGCTTTCACCACAGCTACGGATGGAGAAAAGCCCTCATCTGTCAGCACAAGTCTGACTTCCTGAACCGGATACTGATCCTGATACAGGGTTGCCTCTGCTATTGCGATATCCTCTGTTGGTATGACATAACCTGCTGCAGCAATATCTGTAACTTGATCAGAAGTTGTCGTTTCTGAATTTCCTGTTGAATCTGAATTTCCTGTTGATTCTGTTGTCTGTTCTGATTCTGTCGTCTGTTCCGATTCTGTTGCAGTATTCGTACTCACTTCGCCATCTGTCACTGTGACAGTTCCTCTTACCATTCCCATCCAACAGGTGTAGGAATAGACTCCCTCCTCTGCTGCGGTAAATTCAATGATATTCTCACCTGTTTTTAACTGGTATTGTGAGATGTCAAGTGCCGGTATACTAAAACGGTTATTGCAACCATTCACACTTCCAGCTGGTGCATCAATAATCCACTGTACAGGGGTATCCTTCGCCACCGTTATGTTTGGATATCTTCCGGAGACCAGTGTACTGCTTACTGTCTGCAGACCATCCGTGGATTGTGCCACATCTCCCTCTCCAGCCGATGCACTTCCTGCAATCCCACCGCCATGCAAAAAGGACATGAGAAAAAAGATCCCTATAGCAGTAGCTGCCGTTGTCAGGATATAACTGGATTGCTTTTGAAATGGGATCTGATCGATAACATATAGAACACTAATGACAATAACGACCGTCAACAGTATCTGTGGTGTGAACAGTCCGGAGAGGCTGCCTCCCTGGGACAACATGGCAAGGCCAAGCACCACCACGAGAACGGCACCAACAGACATTACTTTTTTGGTGAACTTTTGACCAAGAAGGGTCACGATGGATCCAAGCCCAAGCATCAACGGAACGGTTCCGAGGCTGAAGAAGAACATGGACAGTCCTCCGGCAACCGGATTTCCAGATGCCAATGCTACGATCTGCATTGCCTGAAGGGGACCGCAGGGCATCAGACCATTGAGCAGCCCTACAAAAAAAGGACTGCTGGTCTTAGATCTTTCGGCTCCGATTTTTTTGGAAATGAATTTGGGCATTCGGGGTTGAAATCTACGAAGAGCCGGTACGATTCCAAGCATGTTGATCCCCATAATGACCATGAAAGCACCTGCTATCAGTTTCAGGACCCCCTGAATAAATTCTGAAATGCCAACGTTTGCACCACCGCCGATCAGATATCCTACACCACCAAGAAGGAACCCTATCACTGTATAAGAGATCACTCTTCCGGCATTGTACAGCAGAGCCGGCAGGAATGCATTTATTCTGCTGTTTTCCGTTTTTGTACGATCCGAGGAAGGAATACATTGGGAAAGATTGATTCCTCCGCACATTGCAATACAGTGTACCGATGTGATCAGTCCGATGACAAGCAGCATTCCGTAGCTCATTTTAGAGTCGGCGAGCTGACTTGGAACCAGTCTGTTCAATAAGCCAAAATAGTCCAACAGTGCATACAGACTGATGATAGCAAAAAGATATGCCCCAATCCTTACAAAGCTCTTATTTTCTTTTTCACCTGCCAGAAGAACCTGGTAACCCAGTTTCTCAATGACTGCCTGAATTTCTTTGAATCGAATCACATCCTCATCATAGGTCAGATCCGCCAGGCCTTTTTTGTAGCTTACAGTGACACTCTTTACGCCGGCTGTATTTCTTAATTTTTTTTCAATTGCATCCTGACAGCTGACACAGGTCATACCACCAATACGTATTTGCTTTTTACGAAGTTTCTTTTCCACAGAACATCCTCCTTATTCATTTTCCCATTATAATATTTGAATTTGTAGAAGTTATGGAGACTGTTCCGATATTCTTATTGATAATCAACGGCATCCGAATCCACTGATGTCAGCAGGTCAGCATTCAGGAAATCACGGATCTCATAGTCATTGTCAAAATTTCCATTGTTAAATTCCCATTGCTCCAGGGTATCTATGGTATCTACATCCTTTTGTTTGAGCTGCAGACGATATTCTGATGCAGCGAACTGAGCCTTCCAGACGTCTGCCGGCACATTGATCTCTTCCGAAATGATATCCGCAGCAGCATCCTGATTCTCATAGATCCAGTCCAGTGTTTCCTGGTATGCCTTCAGATAATTCGCTAACTTCTCTGGAGAAGCCTTTATTGCTTCTGCATCTGCGATCAGGAATGCATTCGTATAGATTCCCAGGTCTGTCAGTGAAAGAATCGGAACCAGTCCTGCCTGTTCCAGCTTTTGTGCATCCGTGCCCGAAGCCCAAAATGCATCGATATCTCCCGTCGTTGCTGCAGCGACCGCAGCGGAAAAATCACTGACTTTTATGATATTCTGGTCTTCCGGGGAAATTCCCGCGAACTCATAGGTCTTTTCCATATAATAGTCATTGACTGTACCCGTAACGCTACCAAAGGCCAGTCCCGCCAGATCGCTGACCTGGTTGATTTTCTCCGGATTTACAAAGAGCTTCGTTCCAGATCCGCTTTGTGTTGCCTCCTGGGTACTTGCCAATATCCGCAGATTCGAGTTTTCTACCGAACCAATTCGATTTACAACAGCGTAATCCGCCATATATCCGATATCTGCCTGTCCCAGTGTTACTGCATCCGCTGTATTGATACCGGCTGCGAACTCTGTCACTTCGATGTCGATTCCATTTTGCTCGAATATATCCTGCTCATCACCGATCTCCGCGATCCACTGGGTTACGGAATTTGTCATAACTGCAACCCGGACCGTCTGTTCCTTTGTATCCTCATCCTTTGCCGACTGCCCTCCTGTTACTGCAGCGGAGCCACAGGCGGAAAGAACCAGAGCCATTGTTCCTATAAATGCAATCGAGGTCAGTTGTTTTAATTTTTTCATGTTTTCTCCTTTTTGTCGAATGAAGTAGTAATGTTTTATCGTATGCCATATCTTTTCAGTGCTTTTCGTCCGAATAGCTGCATCAGACGATCCAGGGTGAATCCTATGATGCCCAGGGTAAAGATACCAACAAAGATCCAGTCCGTTCTATAATAGATGCGGGAAGTGTAAATAAGATAGCCCAGTCCTTCTGAGGCAGCCAGCATTTCCGCCGCTACGATACAGATGATCGCTCCGCTCAGCCCCAATCTGATTCCTGTAAAAATTCCGGGAACCGCTGACGGAACCAGCACATGAAAAAATGTTTCCTGACGTTTTGCTCCCAGTGACTGAGAAGCTTCGATCAGGGAGGGATCTACACTGTGCACCCCTGCGATCGTGTTGATTAAAATCGGAAAAATAGTTGCATAAAAGATCAATGCCACTTTCGAGGCTTCCCCTACACCGAACCACAACAGGAAAAGTGTTATAAAGCCAATCGCCGGAACAAAACGAAAGAAATTGATGAGGGGCTCTATTATATAGCTGACTCGCCGAAATGCCCCTATGCAGAGCCCTAACGGAACTGCCACCAGCATGCCTAATGACCACCCCTTGAGAACTCGTCCCATACTGACTGTGATATCCTGCCACAATACACCTTTTTGAATGATTTCCACTGCTCCCTGAAGGGTAGCCATAGGTCCTGGAAGAAAATCATCTGTATAGAACTTTGCTCCCACATACCAGACTGCCAGCAGTACGAGACTGGAAAGCAGACCATGCTGCAGCAGACGTATTAAAATTTTTTTCATTGTAATCTCCCATTTCATCAGTTAACTATCATGCCTCTAGATATAGTACATCTCACCTTCTTGTAAGGCGGAGTTTTGTATCAATTCCACTTTGCTTTCGTTAAATGCATACAGTTGATAGATCAGTACTTTTACCTCTTCCCCCACCGTTACCGGCTCCTGATCCAGGGTTCTGGTTGTCTGCAAAAGTATCTCGCCCACCTCAACTGTCAGTCTGTATGCGCTTCCACGAAATGAAATATCCCGGATCCGACCATTTTCATAGGCGCTGTTTTTGTACTTTGCATGATTCATTTTCACGACCTTTACGAATTCCGGTCGTATCACAGCCTTCTGATAGGTCTCGTCATGACGGAATCCATGTAATCGCCCAAAATCCGGAATGATCAGAGAGTGACCCATGAAACGTGCTGTAAATGGAGTCTTTGGATTTCGATAGATCTCTTTGGGGCTTCCCTTTTGTTCGACTCTCCCATGGTTGGTGATGATGATTTCATCTGCCACCTCCACCGCCTCCTCCTGATCATGTGTCACAAAAATGCTCGTGATTCCAATCTTGTGGATCATATCCCTTAGCCAGCTGCGAAGCTCCTGCCTTACCTTTGCATCAATGGCCGCAAATGGCTCATCCAGCAAAAGCACATTTGGCTTTGGTGCCAGGGCTCTGGCAAAAGCAACTCGCTGCCTTTGCCCTCCAGAAAGCTGATCTGGATAGCGATCGCCCAGATTTTTCAAGCCCACCAGCTCTAGTAGTTCTTCCACCCTTTCTTTGATCTGCACCTTGTTCATTTTTCTAAGCTTCAGCCCGTATGCAATATTATCAAAAACAGTATAATAGGGAAAAAGTGCATAATTTTGAAAAACGAAACCGATTCCCCTGTCACAGACAGGAACAGAATTCATCTTTTTTCCCTGGATATAAATATCTCCGGAATCCTGATGCTCGAGTCCTGCGATCATGCGAAGGATAGTGGTCTTACCACTGCCGCTGGGTCCAAGTAATGCTACTAATTTACCCTGTTCAATACCAAAGCTTATGTCCTTAGATGCCTGAAAGGAGCCAAAGCTTTTATTGATATGTTGTAATTCAATATGCATCTTTATTCTCCCATCCCTTATATTTTCTTATCTGTATCCGAGATGACGCAAAAGATCCCATCGGAATCATCTTGTTTATTCTCTTTGATCCCTGCCACAAAGGTTTCTCTTCCGCCCCCTGACGCAGCGGCATTCGGCACACGAAATGTCTTGATATCTATTGGTTCGATGGGCATCTCAAGGGGTCTGTCCAGCTGCGGTATCCAGTGATAAGGCACTCGGTATGCACGATAGACCATATTCATCTGGTTTGGTCCCCCAAAGGAAGATCGATAGGGTGAAATATATTCCCATACCGTCTCATGTTCCTTTGTCACTTCGATGAGCCTGCCATCCGACCCTTCCGTAATCAGCGTATTCCCATTCGGAAGGCGCTGTGCACTGCTGACAAAAGGAGAATAAAATCTGGAGGAATCCAATGGACTGACGAATCCCGCTTCGGTCGGTGTATACTGCCAGACGATTTCAAGTGAAACCGGGTCGATCTCAAGGATTCTGGAATAGTCTCTTTTTGCATTCATTCGTCCATCTGACGAAGAAGGATTCGGTGCTCCATAGCCAGCCCAGCCTCCGTTGTCAAAAATCAAAATATTTCCTTCTCCCGGAAGTCCCTTGGGAATCATATGCACATGATGCTGTCCGATGATCCATCCAAGTTTCTTAAGTTCTGGACTTGTATCATAATCCGGTCCGATTCGCCAGACGATGCTGCCTGTTCTTTTATCTGTGATAGCCAGTATGTTCGCCTCCCTGGAGTCCCAGATGATATTGTCTGGATGAAAGCGTTCGTCACCCCGGTCATACCAGATATTTTCACCCAGTGTCGACATGGAATTGATATGAAGCCAGTCTCCCATTCCACCTCCTGAGGGTCTGAAATTTGGATCCTGATATAATACCTTTTTCGCCGCTTCGCCAAATCCCAATTCATCGAAATGTTCATTTGGGCGCCACTCCCATAGGATGTTTCCCTCCCAGTCCACCTCGATGATCTTATCATCCAGGAGATTTTTATCGGATATTTTCGTATTGATCACATTCTCATGAACCAGGATCAGTGTATTCCCTTCCAGTGACTTTGGCTCTTGACCAGGAGCAAAATATCCTGTCGTGGAGCCTTCTCTCTGATAATCATGATGCTGTCTGGCCATCCATTGGGGTTCTTCACCCGGATCCTCGATCCACTCATTCTGATTGAATTTCCAGACAACATTTCCCTCCCAATTCACCTGAACCAGGTCGATCTCGTCCTGAACTCCGTGCTTTACATTTCTTTGCCCTGTACTTCCAAGTACATAGCCACCTGGTAACATCTTATTTGGAAAACCACTCAGTCCTTTCCAGAGCTGCACTTCATTTCCATTCATATCAACTAAAAGTGCTCCATGTCCTGCTGCCTGATAGATCGTATATCCGCTGTACGCTTTTTGGGGATCATATAATGTTGCTCCCGTTGGATAAATTGTTGGATGTCCCATTTCTCTCTCCTAATCTTTTTTTGAATTTGTAATGTTCCCTACGATTTTTCACTATGATTTTTTCTACGATTTTTGGAATTTGAGCCAAAAAAATAGCAGGTATCGCGATGGATACCTGCGCAGAATTAAGTTCCTTGTTTCTGCAAATTCCGTTTCAGGTACACAGTGCATACGAAAAATAGACCGTATTCATACATACAGACTTACAGCAACAACACATTCTATTCAATTCTAGATTTTTTAATTCTGACTTATGAAATCGATCCGTACTAATTCGCATTACACTGTCTCCCTTCTTATATATCATAGTTATGTGGTATGAAAACTATGTAATTATATTACCATGTGAAAATTCATCTGTCAATAAAAAAGTGTTTTCGATACATCAGCTCCCCTGCCCCCTCAATCTTGAGGGAGAAACACTTTTTCGCGCCGCCACAGGCCGCTAAGCGGCATTCCACCTTATTGTGGCGGTCGCATCCTCGTGGAGCGTTTTTTATATCATAGAAGCACTTTCCTATGATATAAAAAAGTGTTTTCGATACATCAGCTGAGAATCGATCGTTGTCTTTGCCCAGCAATTAGTTGGGAGGAGCTGACATACCCTTCTTCTCGATCCATTAATTCTAGTATCAGCAGCTGCCTCAATTCATTGATTCTTGCCTCGCAGGCAGGATCACAGATGCGATTTTCTAATTCATTGGGGTCCCTGTCCAGACAAAAGTATTGTTCTTTTCCACTTTCCATAAACCAGATGAATTTATCCTCTTTCGTAACGATATACTGATTGCCAAGTTGACTTCCGAATCCAACGGCGGAATGTTCCCCATGAATATAGGTTCTTTTAACTCTTTCGGTATGAAGCAGATTTTCTCCATCCATTACGTCAAAATCCTTTACTCCGGCTTTTGATAAGATCGTAGGCATGATATCAGAGAGTTCTGCCAGGTCATCACAACAACCTTTCCTCTCGATCAAATGGTCCGGTCCACTTAGGAATAACGGAATATGGACACTTCCCTGATACGGTCTTATTTTTCGATACATATAATGATCTCCCAACAATTCCCCATGATCCGAGGTGAAAAGCATTAATGTATTGCTTTCCAGCTGATATCTGTGAAGTGCCATCAGAAAACGTCCAATCTGATTGTCCAGGTGACTAATACAAGCATAGTAGCCTTTTCTCGCCTTTCTTAGCATGGTTTCATCAATTGGACCGGTATCTGAATTCATGATTTTACCTTTTTCTAATAAATCCCCTCTCGTCTCCCAGGAACCAATATATGGCTTCCTCAATGCATCTTCATCATACATATCAAAAAAGCTCCTTGGTGCATCAAAGGGAGGATGTGGTCTGACATATGACAAGAAAAGAAAGAAAGGCAAATCGGTATCCCTTCTTCGCAAAAAATCAATTGCTTCGTGTGTGACCCAATTTGTAGGATGATACTTTTCCTCATACATAAAAGGCCTTTGTGTCCATGAGTTACTCTCAATTCCAAGGTCCGCCAGATCTGCATCAGCACCTAGTTCACATTTTAAAAAATGAAAATAATCATCACATTCGTCCTGCATTTCATAAAATGGCAGATGAACGTTCCGATTGGCAGCAAGATATCCATCATGCAGAATGACATTTTGAAATCCCATATTATTCCTCTGGGGATGGACATGCATTTTCCCCACCGCCTGTGTATAGTATCCTGCTCTGTTCAGCTCTGATGCAAGTGTATTCTGATATTCGAATCGCACTCTGTCTTGATAACCCACACGTTTATGGTGTTTTGGTGAAAGACCTGTAAATAATCCAGCTCTCGCCGGTATGCAGGAGGGGCATGCACTATATGCATTTTTGAAACAGAGTCCATTCGCCATCAAAGTATCTAAATTCGGGGTTTTTACATCTGGATGACCCAAACCAGAGAGGCAGTCGCCTCTCATTTGATCTGTCATGATCAGAATAATATTTGGTCTGTTATTCTTCATATCGCAGCCTCCTTGAGAGATGGAAACTCCTTTCCGGGAGATCTCCCACTGCATTGTATAAGCACTTTGGGACACCATGTTCGATATAAAGCTGAGGACGCTCAACATTGGAATAGTTTCGAGTACCATCTTCCCAGCAGATATCCGTACCAAATGCTCTGATGCAATTCTGATCCCAAGAAATTCCATCTTTCGACTGATACAGAACCGTTTCATTTGGCTGACCAGCTAATGTTCCTGTCATATCCTTCACCAACATGTAATAGGTTCCATTTTGCTCCCAGAGATACGGATCCTCTATATTCTCATCAATGACCGGTCTGTCAAAGATTCGCTGATAGGGTCCAAGTGGAGAATTTGATTTTGCCACACCTAATTTCATAACAATTTCAGGCAACTCCTCTTTAATCAAGGATTTATATACTAAAATAATTTCGTTATTCTTAACAAGTACACTCGGATTGGTCACATACGTGTTATCCCAGCTTTCATTTGAAGGCTCCAGAATTGGATTGTGCTCATATGGTATTAGTTTTTCCAATAATGTTGTCCCGGATGCAACACCAATTTTCTGATTATATCTGTATTTTTCATGCAAGTGGTTCTGATCAAAATTCTGTTTACCAGTTACTCCATTTGTACCTACATAAAACAAATAATATGTTTGACCTATCCTGTGTATGGTCGGATTATGTAACACCTCATTCGACCAATTCTGTTGCTTTAGTTCCTCCATTTCCCTGATAAAACGGAAAGGTCCCTCAGGCTTTTCAGCAGCTGCGAGCAAAACGGTCGAATGACATACCCATCCTGTGAAACCATATTTTTTTTCCCAGGCGGAAACAATCAGGTAGTAAGTATCCTCCTCTTTACAGACACTGCCTCCCCAAATAAACCAGCCTTCCCTTTCAAAAATTTGATTTTTACCGACCTTTTCAAATAACCATTCATTCTTCTCTATGCTCATCCCTTAATTCCTCCCACATTTACGCCTGTCAGTAAATACTTCTGACCGATAAGATAGATCAGCAGGGTTGGAATCAGAACAATTACAAGTGCGGCAAAAAGTGCGCTCCAGTCCGTCGCATACTGCTGCACTTCGAAAAGATTAGCCAAGCCTAAGGGCAGTGTTTTCTTATGATCTGATGTAAGCAGCACCATAGCCAGCGGATATTCATTCCAATAGTAGAGTGCTCCAAGCATCATCACGGTTGCAATTCCAGGTTTTGCAAGAGGAACAATGACACTGATGAGTATTCGTATATTTGAGCATCCATCAATCCTCGCTGCTTCCTCATACTCATGTGGAATCGCTTTCATAAAGCCAGTAAGAAAAAAAATAGAAAAGGGAAACCGTAGAACCGCATAAAGCAATGAAAGTGCCGCCAGATTATCCGTTGCATTTGCTTTGTTCAAAATAAGAAATAAGGGAATCATAATATAGGATGCATGGATGAACAGGCACGCCATAAAAATATTTAAAATCACTCCTGCACCAAAAAACTGATATCTGCCAAGTACATAGGAAGAAGGTATTACAAATAAAACTGAAATAACTGTCGATGCCACAACTATAAAAACTGAGTTCATGAAATAAACATCCACATTCGCTTTTTGAAATGCACGGACATAGTTTTCAAAATGTAAGGCTGTTGGCAATGCATATGGATTGAGCATAAATTCCGTATTTGTTTTAAAGGAAGACAGAACATTCCAAAAGATTGGGTATAAAAAAATGATCGTTACAAGTATCATAACAATTCTGCATATCCATGTTGCGATTTTATATTTATATTGTTCAAGCTTCATATACGTTACACCTCTACTCTTTTTCTTCAGTAATTTTTCTGGATATCAATGAAAGTATGATGGAAAGAAACATAATAAATGCTGCAATCGCCATGGCATAGCCAAAATTAGAGTTGGAAAAGGCCTGACTGTACATATACTGCAAAAGAACCGTGGAGCTGCCAGATGGGCCTCCACTTGTCATAATATCTGACAAAATATAGCTTAAGACCATGGTTCCAGATAATGAAAGTATAAATGTCACACCGATGATATTTCGTAAAAGGGGCAGGACAATAAAGATCATTTTATTAAATTGTGATGCTCCGTCAATCGTGGCAGATTCATAAATCGCAGGAGATATTCCGTCGATTGCAGCAATATGCATGACCATGTAATACCCAGTCGACTGCCATATTAATGTTGCTGCGATGCACCACAAGGCTGTCTTAGAATTTCCAAGCCATGGAATTGCAGTTCCTAGAATCTGGTTAATGGTACCCATTGTAGGATGGAACATAAACGAAAAGATAATACCAATTACGGTTAATGAAACAATACTTGGAAAGAAGAATATCATCCTGTAAAAGGCCTTCTCTTTTAATTTAGACTGGGTGAGGATAAATGCCAGTATCAATGCAAAGGTAATGGTAACAATCGGCACGACAAGCATTAATTTCAAGCTATTTCCCAACGCCTGAAGAAAAAGTTTATCTTTCATCATATATGTATAATTTTCTATACCGACAAACTGATATTGATTGCTGATTCCGGTACTGTCTGTAAAAGAAAGTAAAAACACCTGAACCGTAGGTGCAATTATAAAAAGTCCTGTTAGTATACAAGTCGGAAGAATGGATGCGGTGATGAATGCATATGGCAGTTTTTTTCTGCTCTTTTGTGTTTTCATTTAGTCCCCTCTTTTTTATCGTTTTATGGAAGAAATGCAGTCAATACTGATTGACTGCATTTCCAACATCTGTCTACTCATTTTCTCGATCGGCACGAATTTGTGCAAAATCTGTTTCAATACTGTCCAGCCAGCTTTCCACACTCATTTCTCCATTGATCACTTCTGTGAAATGATTATGATAAAGCGTTTTATTTAACTCTATTTTGCATCCCTGGGGTAAGGAAGCCATGGCAGTTGGCAGTGCTGTTGCATTATCTAAGGATGCGAGCATATTGTACATGCCCGGTGATAAATATTCCGCACATACTTCTTTTGCATCTTTGCGGGCATAAACCGTATTCGAATACTTTGCAAAAGATTTGATGGACTCATCCGAATACAGGAATTTTAAAAACTCTTTCGCTGCTTCTGGATTCTTTGCATTCACTGGAATCGAAAACTGCTCATAGCTAGTCGCAACATACTGTGTATCCCCTTCTTCCATGACGGGCATTGCCATCATCCCAAATTCAAACCCTTCTTCTCTTGGTGCATCTTTCATTTCATTCTCAATCCACACACCGCATGGAATGAATACTGCCTTCCCCAGCATCATATCTGTCTGTGCCTGTGTATGGTTTAATGCTACAGTGCCTTCCATTAAATATCCACTAGACGCAATTTGCGGCAAATAATTCAGATATGCCGCAGCTTCTGGGGTGTTAACAGATCCCGCTTCATAATTTGAAAATGCAGTAAGTGATTCTAAACCATTTTTCTGGGCTACCGCTGGGAACAAGAAGCTTCTCATATATTGAGGATGTATCCCCTGATAAGCTAAAAGTGCCCTGCCTGTCACTTCCGTCCCATCGATCATGTAAGTATCATTTTTTACGATCTCACCTAACGCCAGGAACTCATCCCAAGTCTTTGGTATCTCCCAGCCTCTCTCATCAAATAACGTTTTATTATATACAAGTCCCATGGGACCGCTGTTGAAAGGCGCTAGATAGATTTTTCCATCACCGAAGGGCGAGGTCACATTGCTTCCAATGATTCCGGGAATAAACATATCCTTTAACGGTTCTGTCTGTCCATCAATGGTTTCTTCGAATAAATCTGTTAGATCCATGAGACCCTTTTCTTTTAAAAGTGAATCTACGACCCCACTGGATTCACTTGCGTTCAGTGACAAAAAGTCAGGAACATTTCCAGCAACAACTTGAGGCTTGATCATTTCACCGACCTGTGGACTGATGGTCATTTCCACAGTTACCTCTGGATATTTTTCCTCAAACATCTCAATCACTTCATACCAGTAATCTGCTCCGTATCCCCCTTGAAATACTGCGATATTTAGTTCACCACTGATTACAGCCTCTGATTCATTTTCTTCTGCTGCTATTGTCTCCGAATCCGCCTCAGTCGCTTCAACCGTTTCGCTTACTGTGTCAGTCGTTTCTGTTTCCCCCGTTGAAGTCGAGCCACACCCAGTCAATAAGCTTATGCACATTAGCATCGATACGGCAACTGCAATTTTTTTCCTTCTCATGATTTTCATGAAATACTTCCTCCTCCATTTTGCTGATTTGATACTAATAATAGTACTAGCAAAAGCGCAAAATATACATGCACAATCTTGTGATTGCTATGCACATTATTCTCGAGATGATTCCACTTACCGTTTTAACATGGACAATATTCACTTAAACATGAATATTGTCCATGTCAAATTCAGCATTTTTTATAAATTCAATTTTGACAACCTTAATTCTATCTGTTATACTTGCGTCATAAAATTTATGCATCAACTCCCTCTTCATCCAATTGAGAAAGATGTTTATTACTATGTTCGATTTTATCAGAAAATTCAAAATCCAGTACCGACTCATCATAACTTTTCTAATTGTTGGAATCCTTCCGGTTTCTATTTTTTCGATCTATTCCTACAAGGTATATTCCGCTTCTATTCACCAGAAACTACTGGATGCGAATATTACATCACTGATCTTAGTGAATAAAAATATCTCAATCAGTTTAAATCGCTATCAGTATTTCATGGATCATCTTTATGTGCACCCCTTTGTTCAGGATACACTCTTACAATATTCTGATCTTTCCGAAAATGAAAAGGAAGATTTTGTAGTCAGCATAAGAAATCTGACAGAGAAAGATATGGTATATCCGCTGCATCTTCAAAATATTATGATTCTCACAGCAGATGGTTCTATTTGCTACGATTCTGGATATGAACAGATTTCTGAGTCGGATATTAAAAGTGCAATTGAAGAGATAAAGAATTGTTCTCCTCAGGACTATTGGTCTATGATCAAGAACTATCAGGGAAATACAAACATAATTTATGGGCGAAAAGTAAATAATATCAATCAAACCAGCCAACAGACAGGCTATATCCTTCTTCTGATCAATGAATCCCTTTTTACCAAGGAGATCTTGACAGATCAGAAACAATTTAATAAATCAGATATTTTGATATTGGATTATAAGGGCAGAATCATGTCATCAAACAATGAGTCTTTTGAGCGTGGCTCCCTCTTTGACCAACAACTGCTGACTGATA
Organism: Lachnospiraceae bacterium; assembly: GCA_047974745.1. GTDB lineage: Bacteria > Bacillota > Clostridia > Lachnospirales > Lachnospiraceae > JBKECO01. The sequence continues at coordinate 43,701 of JBKECO010000021.1, read as the reverse complement.
CTCTTTTTCCTGAAATGATTCAAAATTTTACTTTCAGCTCCGGAGGCGACAATTTCGTCACCACATTTCAGCAAAACAAGGAAACACAGGGTTACTCACTGACCTTAATCCCTGATTCCTATATACAGTCAGAGTTGAATCATCTTTTATGGAATATTTTCCTCATGGTGATCATACTCATTATTTTCAGTCTGGTCGTCAGTTCTCTGATCTATCAAAGTATTTTTGATCCAATCCGTCATGTGGTTCACTCCTGCCAAAAAATTCAGAGTGGGAATCTCGAACTTCGCATCGCTGATCATGGTCAGGATGAGCTGCGTTTTCTTTCAGATAATATTGATACCATGTTGACTCGACTCCAGTTATCGCTGGTTGAACAGCAAAAAAATATGGAAAAAGCAAGATTAGCTGAGCTGCGAATGCTGCAATATCAAATAAATCCTCATTTTCTGTTCAATACACTAAGTACCTTTCGCTGGATTGCTATTATTAATCACCTTCCTATGCTCGATTCCATGAGTTTGGCTCTTTCAGAAATTTTGCGAAGCACATTATTGAATCAGAATTCTCATATGACACTTGGAGAAGAGGTTACTAATTTAGATCACTACATTTCCATTCAAAAAGTCAGATTCATGGAGAAATTTAATTATACATCCCATATAACGCCTGAATCCGCTACTGTTTCCGTCCCAAGATTCATCCTTCAGCCAATTGTAGAAAACTGCATTGAACATGGAACCTATAAGGATGGACGTATTATCAATATTACCGTCTCTGCTTATGTTACAGCGTCACATTTAACAATCGAAATTTCAGATGACGGAAAAGGATTCGATATAGAACACTATATGGTTCAGGAGGATATTGACTCCTGCCATATAGGTGTGAACAATATTAAAAAAAGACTTGAGTTCCTTTATGGAGACTCTGCAGAATTCTATTTGTATAGTCAACCAGGACAAGGAACAAGATGTAAGATAAGAATTCCTGTATGAGGAAATTCAATGAAGGAAAGAGGTATTGATGTATAAAGTAATGATTGTCGACGATGAACCTCTCGTCAAAATTGCACTGCGCCAGATCATCGATTGGGAATCCCATGGCTATTACATATGCGGAACAGCTGCAAATGGAAAAGAAGCCCTTGAACAGATCTCACTGCAAAGGCCTCATATTATTATCACAGATCTTAAAATGCCAGTAATGGACGGCATTGAGTTGATTCAGGAGCTTGTACAAAATCATTTTGATTGTCGTATTCTTATTCTGAGCAATTATAGTGATTATGAAAATGTGCGAAAAGCTCTCAAGCTCGGTGCCCATGATTATCTCCTGAAAATCAATCTACGTCCGGACGAACTAATAAGCCAGCTTGCGTCATGTGTGAAGTCTTTGCTCTCAGAGCACAGTGCTGCCATTGAGCAAGAACTCCATCCTGTGGACTGGCAGAACTTATTATTCAATAGCTCTATCACAGAGGATAACCGAGCATATTTTGAACATATACACTCTTTTTATCTCGTAATCCTCAAGTGGCAAAATACGAAAGCAAATGCGACCTGCAGTTTGAAATCCTATGGTGATATACAAAACACTCTGGTCGAAGTGTCCAATCTCATACACAAAGATCTTATTCTTTCACTGGAATCTGACAAATTACTAATCATCTTAAAAAAACAGTCTCTTACCGATAATCATCTGGATCTAAAAAGTCTGGTATCAAGAATTCATTCGTATCTGGAACAATTTTTGCTTATTGAATTATTTTTACTATACAGTGAGGAAATCACGGATTATAAAACTGCAGGAATCGCATTCCAGATTTTGACTAACAAAATGAAATATTCATTTTACCAGCATTCTGGTGCTTATAATGCTCAGAAAATTCAATTGCAGAATCGTATTCCATATTTGGACTATCGTACATTTGCAGAAAGAATCTGGAAGCACGTTATCTCCTCTGAGAGTGAATGTGCTTATCAAATGTTCGAGACCCTGATTACATACTGTGCAGAACATATGGTTCATCCAGATCTTTTAAAAAAATATATATTCAAAGTAATCAATTATCTAGAGATCTTTCAGCTAAAAAATAAAATTGAGCAACTAAATGATATTGAAGATCGAATTTCATTAACTTTAGATGCATCTGAGCTATTTCATCTTCTGTGCGAATACTCTGATTCCCTGACTCTGCTTTTAAAAAAAAGCTACACACATTATCGAAGAGAAACTGACACCTGTATTCATTTTATAAATGCAAATTTTAGAAAAAAATTAACACTTACAGATATTGCAACCCATGTTTCTCTTAGCGAAAAGTACTTATGCCGCATATTCAAAGAAGATACCGGAATCAGTGTCATTCAGTATATCAACCGCATAAAGATGGAACAGGCTGCCAGCCTGATCGTTCGACCTAACACGTTAATCAAAGAAGCTGCAGAATATGTAGGAATATCGGATCCATTTTATTTCAATCGCATGTTCAAAAAATACTATGGCGTTTCCCCTTCCGAGTATGTGAAACAAAATTCATCCCAATAAGCTCCATAGCTCCTAATTATATTTTTGTTTTTGCAAAACTCATTATAGGCTGTGTCCAACCCAGCCTCAGCAAGATTTTGTATCTGCTGCTTTGATTGAATCGGAAAAGCGAGCGGTATGATTTCCATATAGTTGGGTAGTTTTCTACTCAAACCTTTTTGTACGAGAGGCGTCAGATCCTGCGCTTCGATGTTTACTCCCTTACTAAGCACTTGAAAGTCTATGATTTGCTGCAGCATTCTGATTACTACGTTCTGATACTCTTGCTCCTCATGCAGTGGTATCATTTCCCGATTCAGGCGAATCAGCTCATGTTCCCCTGTGAAGGGATAGTATGCGAACCGAAATTCATGGCTGGTTATTATTTTAACACTATCACAAAATTCGCTGTAAACCAAATCTCTTTGAAATTCTGGCTTCAGATACATAGTGGCAATATCTCGTGAAAAACCAAATGGTCTGTCATCTCCCATAAACTCTAATACCGTAGCCGCAATATCCAGATTTCCAGTAAGGATATCCGAACTTACTGATTTCGGCAGTTCTGGATGATGTGCCACGATCAGAGGGATTTCAAGCTGAGCGGAATAAAGATATGGTCCTTTTTGCCGCATTCCATAATCTCCGCACAGATCACCATGGTCGGCCGAAAAAACAATCAGTGTATCATCATATTGTCCTATGTGCTTTAAAAACTTCCGTAACCTCCCGATCTGAAAATCCAGCTCTTGTATCAGATTGCAATATTTTTCTCTATACTCGATATTGTCCTGATCTGTAAAATGTCCATCTAATCTCTGTTTTCTATAGTTAGCCACTTCACAAGCAGGCTTGTAATCCCGATGAAACTGAAAAGAAAGATTCTGTTCTTCGTACTTAACTTCCTTCACTGGATCTAGGGGTGTGTGAGGCCCCTGAAAGGATATCCACGCAAAAAATGGTGAAGCTTCTTTTTCAATAAATTCCATAGCCTGCTCGGCAATCCAGCTTTCATAATAAAATTCTCTTTCAAATGGAAATTTTCCATCCTCAATGGGAAATACATCTTCAGCGTCCTTGCCTTGTTGTTTCAGCCAAAGCAGATAGTCTTCCTTTTCTTTTAGTCGGTTCTCCTCCATTAAACACACTGTTTGGAAGCCTTTTGCATCTGCAGCCGGAAAATGATGGAGCTTTCCAAAACAGCCGGTGCGATAACCGAGCGCATTCACTCTTTTTGGAAGATATTCCATTCCACTTCGAAATGGCATATCGTTCGTCCATACCCCATGGTCGCTCACATATCGCCCCGTCATCATGGAAGCCCGTGCAGGAGCACAGACAGGTGATGCGGTTACTGCGTGCTCAAAACGAACCCCCTCTGATGCAATTGCATCGATATTCGGTGTTCGAATTCCTTCAAATCCATAACATGAGAGAAAATCCGCTCTTAACTGATCACATAGAATTACAATTACATTTTTGTTACTCATATTCACTCCATTCTTTGTTCAATCAATCACTATTTTTAGAACAATCGGTTTGCTCACATTCCTTAGATCCGCAGTAATCTCCAGCCAATCTCCCCTGAACTCATATAGGGGACTATAGTGGAAACCCAGAATGCTGATGCTTCGTATGGAACTATTCAGTAATTCACTGTTCTTACCCAGGGAGTGGATTCGGACTACTCCATCTTCTGGCCATCTCATTACAAATGCAAAAATACTGTCAGCTTTTGCAGTAAATCGAATGTCCTCACCCGTAAAAACAGGCACCTGTCGATCTTGAAAATGACCTGTTCCCATCCTAAAACTGCCTTCACCATATGTTTTCCATGCAGTCGTACCATATACCGCTTCTTCATTTGTTCTTAACCAGTCTCCTATCTCCGTAAGCATAATCTGTTCCTCAACAGTTATGGTACCATCTGCCTTTGGTCCGATATTGAGTGCAAGCACTCCATTTTTGCTGATTACATCAATTAGATCCCATATGATTTCCACCGCATCCTTATACTGATTTTCCCAGGTGTGGCACCAGGAGTTTCTGGCAGAGGAGGTGTCGCTCTGCCAGCAGATTGGTGATATTTCCCCAAGTTTCCCTCTTTCCACATCCTGTAATGCACTGCCATAGACAAAGGCATCAAATTTGGTTGCAATGACAGGTACTATGCCCCATTCGGCGCCACGGTTATAATAATAAGCTGCAAATTTTTTTAAATATGGTTTAAATGCACTGACTTGGATCCACCAGTCGAAGTACAGCATTTTCGGTCGATATTTATCAACAATTTCACAGGTTCTGACCAGCCAGTCCTCAAGAAATGCACGATCAGGCTGATTATCATATAAGCTGTCCTGATTTCTGGTGACTCCCGCAGCAGGACCGTAAAAACTCTGATATTCTTTCATACAAACATCCGAGTCCGGTTCACTGCGTCCATGATTAAAGAACCACCAATGTTCCGCCCGATGTGATGATGTACAAAACATCAAGCCCCTTGATTCGGCCGCATTCCTTAGCTCAGATAGAACATCACGCTTGGGACCCATTTGCTTTGCATTCCAATTCGAAAAGTCACTCTCATACATCTGAAATCCATCATGATGCTCACCTACAGGCATTATAAATTTCGCACCTGCATTTTTAAAATGATCCATCCATCTTTCTGCACTGAAATTCTCAGCCTGGAACATTGGAATAAAGTCCTTATATCCAAACTTGTTCAGCTCACCATAAGTACTTACATGATGGAGATACTCCTTTGAATTCCTTTGATACATGTGCCTTGGATACCATTCATTTCCAAAGGCCGGAACGCTATAGATGCCCCAATGGACAAATATTCCAAATTTTGCATCTGAATACCACCTTGGTACGGAATATCTGCAGAGTGAATCCCAGGAATCCTGATATGGTCCCTTTTTTATCACTTGTTCGATTTCTGATAAATACTGTATTTTGTCCATTTTTCTATCCTTTCACTGCTCCGGATGTCATACCCCCTACAATATACTTTTGAAGATAGAGAAACAGAAGTAATATGGGGAGGATTGTAAGTGTCAGAGCTGCAAAAACATAATTCCAGTCCCTTGCATACATACCAAAGAAATTATATATGGTCAACGGAACTGTCCATTTTGTTGATGAATTCAAGAAAAACAGCGGCAGCATGAAATCGTTCCATACACTAATTGACGTAATAACAACATTGGTAATTACGATGGGCTTCATGATAGGGATCAATACATGAAAAATCAACCTTGTTATATCACAGCCATCTATGATTGCAGCTTCATCGATTTCTTTTGGGATACCTTTAATAAACCCTGCAAATGTCATAATCGTAAATGGCATTCTTAAACCGACATAAATACAAATGATCGCAATTCGCATTCCATAGATATGTAATACCTTCAACAATGCAAAGGTACTGGCGATCTGCATGGTCATCGTCAGCCCTAGGAGAAAGAAATAGTACAGTCGTCTTGCATTTTTATCATTTCTTCTTCCAATTACGATTCCTGCTAAAGCACCAGCTACAATCGTCAGCATTGTGGCTGCAGTTGTAATCATGATGCTATTTTTATAGCCATTTAAAATATTTCCTACTTGCATAACGTGGATATAATTATCCCATACAAATGGATTCGGCCAACTTAGATCAAAATGGATCGCCTGTGTATTACTTTTCAGGGATCCTAATACCATCATCATCACTGGTACAAGATATAAGCAAGCCAAAATGAATAATATGGCATATTTTAGACCATTTTTTACGATTTTAATTTTCATCACATTTCTATTTCCTTTCTTCTGAGTATTCTATTAAAGCTAAATGAAATGGTCGAAACAATAAGCATTAGTACTACTGCCGATGCGCTGGATTCGCCAAGAAGCCCTAACCCAAATGCACGATAGGTAAATGTACTCAATACCTGAGTGTCAAATCCCGGGCCTCCATTCGTTAACACATAGATCAGGTCAAAGACCTTCAGGCTTCCCGTAATATTCAGAGTAATAATAACCGTAAAAGATGGCACAAGAAGCGGCATGGTAATATACCAGAACTGCTTCCATTTTGTCACGCCTTCTGTACTTGCAGCCTCATAAAATTCCTTTGGAATTGCCTGCAGACCAGAAATAAATATAAACATATTGAACCCGGACCACATCCATCCTTCGATCAGGATCACTGAGCACATAGCACTCCCATAAGATGCAAGCCAATCCCTCGTTACACCCGACATACCAATGAGATCCAGCATATTGTTCAGCAATCCATCATTTGCCAGAATTGAGGTAAAGACAACGCCTATGATAAGGGGGCTAAGCACACAGGGAATATAAAAAATCGTACGGAGAATGCTATTCACACGACTCGTTTTTAACAGTCCCAGTGCCAACAGCAATCCAAATAATGTCTTAAGGATTGTCGTACAAAAGGCGAATAATAATGTATTCCCTAAGGAACGTAAAAAAATTGGGTCTTGAAAAATCGTGATATAATTACCAATTCCACGAAAATTTGGCGTGTAAAACCTATCAATATTCCAGTCTGTCAGAGATAGCGTCAGACTCATAAGAAATGGAACTACAATAAAAACACTATAGAAAAACAATGCTGGTATCGTCCATTTTGCAGAGTAAATTGTCTTACTTTTCATTTGATTCATATTTTTTCCTTCCGGTTTTGGCAACAAAAAAGAACTGCTGTACGAGCAAACGTATTTTATCTTTTGACTAAAAATTCATTTTCGTACAACAGTTCTTATGTGTTTTAGAATCCTGGAGCCTGCTTCTCTTTCATGTATTTATTGATATCTTCCTGAAATCTTTCCAGAAGAGCTTCGGCATCCATATTTCCTTTTGAAGGTGCCTCCAAATAGTATACCCATAGAGAGCTGCTGAATAAAGGCTGCAGATCATTCAGATAGGCATTCATTTCCCCAATCAGCTTTCCAGTATCCTGATACTCGTTATAAAGATCTAGTACCTCTTCATTGATCTCTCCGCCATCCACACCTTCGAATGCCGGGAACCCTGCATTTCCTTCGAACCATAGATCACAATATGCAGGAGTTGACCAAAGCTCAAAAATCTCTTTCACCGTGTCTGCATTCTTTGAATCTTTATATAAAGAGAACCCAATTGAGTTAAGTGTTGCACTCATAACATCTTCTGTCACATAATCCACCGGGAGATTGAACATACCAATGCTTACATCTGGAAATGTTCCTTCAATGGAAGCCACCATGGAAGATGTTCCATAAAGCATAGCTCCTTCACCATTTGCGAGTCTGTCCAGGCAGCTATCATAGCTTACAGTCAGGTAATCCTCATTGAAGTAATTGTTTGTAAAATTAGAAAAGTAATTGTTTAATGCCGCCTGCAATTCCGGGTAATCAGTCAGCTGTTTTTCATTGCTTAATATGGCATCTGCAAATTCCTGGCATTTCTCATCCGTTCCAAAAGCTCGACTATATCCTGATGCCATCCAGATCTGAGGAACCCATGGATCTGAGGCCAGCAGAATTGGAGTGATGCCTGCTGCAATCAAAGTTTCACATGCACGATCGAACTCTTCTTGTGTTTTAGGTATTTCGATTCCATTCTCGTCAAATACACTTTTATTATAGATCATGCCCTGATTGCCATTCGAAGATTTAAATGTGAATGAATAAATTTTTCCATCATCATAGGTGGAAAGTGCTGGATTGATCAATCTCGATGTCCATTCCTCATCTGTCAAATCAGCAAGATATTCTGTTGGATCGATAAGACCGTATAATTGTGGTACACTATAGTCGATCATATCGGGGCACTCTCCGGAACCCAATTTCATCTTAAGTAGATTATCATATTGCTCATCTGGAATGACCTGGAGATCTACCGTTATATTTTCCTCTTCCTTCAGTTTTGCAATCATCTTTTCTAGTCCCGGATAGTTCCTTGACTGCATGACCATTGCAGAAACACTTCGCTCAGCATTTTCATCTTCACCCGAGCCAGCACTTGAGCAACTGGCCAGCACCCCAGAAAGCAAGCCTAAAATGAGCAGACCGATCACACACCTCTTTACACTTTTTTTCCCCATACAAATCTCTCCTTTTTTTTGATAACATGATTCTATCATCGTAAATCATGATCATAAATGTAATAAAGAAAAGTATTCTATGTAAAATCCGATACTCTTTTTCTATATTCTGATGGTGAAATGTTAAACTGCTTTTTAAAGCTCTTTGAAAAATATAAGGAGTCTCGATATCCAATCTCTTCTGCGATCTGCTTTAAGGAGAGTTCCGGCAGGATTGTCAACAGTTCTTTTGCCTTTAACAATCTGACCTGCTGCAAATACTCATTAGGGGTCAAATTGTAATATTCACGAAATATTTTACGAATATAGAGAGGAACAAAACCAAAGATACTCGAAAGCTGTGTACTGTTGATTTGACCGGCATAATTTTCATCTATATAGGTCTTTATTTTCCATGCTGTGATTTTCTTATTGCTGCTTTCCTCCTCGTTAAATTGAAAATAACTCATGATGATTTCCTGCAATTTTTCTTTTATAATGCTGGCTTCATAATTTGTTTCAATGACATGCAGCACATCCTCTTCAATGTCACTATAATGATATTTTCGATCAGACTTTTCGCAGATCCAGCGGAAAAACTGCTTTATCTGATCTGTAGTCTCTGCTCTTTTGAGTTGATCACCACATAAAATTGTATCCAGCTCTTTTGAGATCTCTACGATATTCTTATAAAGGAAACCATAGTTCTTTTGAATGACATGATTGACTGCTTTTTCCTCTGACCTCATCCAGTAAAACATGTGTTTCGAAAGGAGCATGCTCTCCCTGGCAAATTTTACCATGCTCTCGTATTGAACATATATCTCACTTAACGTTATCCGGTTTCTTTGCATGATAATAGTAAGCGGGATCTGATTGGATTCTTCTGCTGCACATAATATCTGATTTAGGCGGCAAGATACACCACAGACACTTTCCTTTGCAACTATGACCAGCTCGGCCTGACATCTGCCATTTAATACCCAGTATTCACCTTTGGGAAATTTTTCTTCCAATAGTTTTTCCACAAATTCAATTCCCCCTCGTTGCCGTACCGTCACAAAGTAACCCTCATCTGTCATCTGATAGGAACCGGAATAAATCAGAATTATGTAGAAAAGCTCATCATCAACCGCTGCACGTTCCATTGGAAGAGCTTTGTTTGAAAGTAAATTTTCATAGAGCTCCATCTGTCTGTCGTATTCTCTGCTGTCCAATTCTTTTTCAATCTTTAAAAGCAATTTGGTAAGATGCTCCTTGTTGACTGGCTTCACCAAATATTCCATCACACCAAACGAAATCGCTTTTTGTGCATAGGCAAATTCTTCGTATCCACTCAATATCACCGTAATTACTTGAATCTGTTTCTGGCTGATATAGTTCATCACCTCCATACCATCCATAACTGGCATGTTAATATCTAAGAATATCAACTGGACCGTATTACATTCTAATACATCAATCGCCTCTTTTCCATTTGCAACACGGTGTGTAACATGGAATGCGGGATTTATCCTCTCAATTAAATTACATAAGTTTCTCTGTATTGGCAGCTCATCTTCTGCAACCATTACTTCAATCATCTTTGATTCCCCCTATACAAATTTTCATGCCCCTGTCTGACAAGCTCGAGTTAGAAATATGAAAATACATATCTTCACCGTAGTTCATCCATAATCGAACAACAATATTGGTCAGTGATAATCCTCCGATTTTCAAATCATTCAGAAATTCATACTCCTTATTCGATTTCATCTGTTCTATATGCTGCTCAACTTCCTTAATTCTATCAATCGAAATTCCCGTTCCATTATCTTCCACTTCCAGATACCACTTTTCATCGTCCTCTCTGCACCGGACTCTGATGTTCCATGGAAACTCTTTCTTCTTGAAGCCATGCATAAAGCAATTTTCAACTAATGGCTGAAGAACAAATTTGGGTACCCTGATACTCGTTGAGGACTGTATCAGCATTTGATAATGGAAGCTATCCTCATATCGAATCTTCATCATCTCCAAATAGTTTTTGGTATGCTCGATTTCATCTGCCAGTATGACCATTCGATCGGAGAATTCTGTATTATAACGGATCATCTGTGATAGCTTTTCACACATTTCAACAGCCTGGGCATTCTCGCCATCATCAGCCAGTGCTCCAATGATTGTAATTGTATTATGAATAAAGTGTGGGTTCATCTGTGCCTGCAATGCCATAAGCTGTGCGTTGATCTCACTTGTTCTGGCAAGAACCACATCGTTCATCGAGCGTCTGAGGTTTTCAAGCATCTGATTAAATGCAAGATTCAACTGGCCAAATTCATCGATATCTTCCTTCAGCTGCAGCTGTTCCACCTGCTTTTCAACTTCTATTTCATTAATTGAATCACAAAGTTCAATCAATGGTCTTGTCATTCGCATCACCAGATATTTCTGCATCAGATAAACTCCGATCATCAGCATTAGAAATAGTCCAAAAATCCCCAGCACCATATTGCGAAGAAAAATCATCTGACTTCGATTATCCTGAACCTGGTAAATCATAAGACTGTATTTTTCAATTGGAACCCGCGAGAGAGAATAATATGCTCCCTCCGGAATTTGACGTTCCCCCTGATCTGAGGAAAAAACTATTTCTTCACTTTCTATTTTTCCAATATAATATTTTTTATTTTTATCCTGAGAAAAGAATTTTCTGTCTAAAACCTCAAGTGAGACTTGTACTTCAACATAACCAAGTACTTCCCGGCTGAGTAAAGGGTAATTCTTTATCTCTCTGATAACCGAAATATAGCCCAAATCACCGCTTGTGAGCATATCTTTTGGATAAAGCAGGACAATAAAATTATCGCTGCTGTTTTCAAACATATCTTCCATTTCAGAGAGCCTGTCCTTCGACAAATAGTCAATCAGCAGTTCATTATCGATCCCATCGCCTGTATGAACAAAATCTCCCTCTTTGTTATAAATGCACACTCTGCTGGCCATATCAGCTTTTAAAATATACGACCACATGATTCTGTGGATGTTGTTCTTTTCAATCACCTCGTTTTCAAAATAATTTTCTGTGTCGTCATTAGCAAGTGCATAAAACGCATCAATAATATAGTTATTAGCGGATAGCTGCAACGAAATACTGTCCAAAAGATCTATGGAATTCTTTACATTTTCACTTACAGTGACATTATCGCTATGCTGCTCTGCTCTGCTTTTATTCGACTGTATACCGATAAAGTAAAAGAGGAAAAAAATGCAAAAAGTAGTGATAACACCACCAATCAGCAGTGTATTTGTTAAAAGCAATCGATTTCGAAATTTGTATTTTTTCATGGAATCCTCTCCTGATAACAAATCCAGCGGAACTGTAACGCATTTTCTTTAAATTATAACAGATACAGAGCAAAAAGAGACCTTATCCTCTTAACTTAGGACAATGCCTCTTTTTGCAGTTCGTTTATATCAGGAGTAGTCTGCTATAGATTTTATCAAATTGTGTTACTTTTTCCAGATATGATAAGTCGCATAACTTTTGATTGTCCTTACCAGTTCAGACAGATTTTTTATTGATTAAAAGAGTAAAAAACGCTTTATATCTTCTCATAAGTTTTTTTAAGTGTCGGCGCAAAGTGGCTTGTATCAAGGCTTTACGCCGTTTTCGCTTAAAACCTGTCATATCTCTTTATATCTTCCTTTTGTAAGCGCAGGCGTCAAAAAGGCGTCACGCACAAAGGGTAAAAGCAAGGAGGACGACATGGAAAATATGCTTTTCACTAAGGGCATTATACTACAATCCGGCGAAGTCAACAAGGACAAGGTAAACCTTGTAGCCGGAGCAATCACGCAGCCATTCGCAGAAATGGTATGGCTGACAACGGGCGGCGACATGGAAACTATTAACCGTCTAACGGATATTCTCGTTACCATGAACACCCCCACCGACCGGAGCAAGCTGTTCAAAATCATCAAAACACTTTACGGGCTTATGGGCTTGCAGTTTTCCGAGGAAGCCGAGCCAATGGACGCAGACCCCGCCCCTCTATCCGGGCGCAGCTTGCCGCAGACAGGGAAAAAGCCGCTTCGAAAAAGGCGGTGGCAAAATTAAAAAATCACGATATGGAGGTATAAGCATGAACAGATTTACCGTAGAGGAAACAAACCTTTTAAGCATTTACGCAGACAGCAGCAAACGGGAGCTTATCGAAAATATCTGCGCAGCCCTGCCGTTCATGGACGGGGATATGCAGGAGCTTTCCCGGCGCACCATTTTGAAAATCGACGCACTGACCGAAACGGAGTATGCGGAGTTGACCGCCTAGGCCGCTGATGAAGCATGACCGGGCTTAGGCGGCTTGCGCCGCCCCAAAGCCGCAAGGTAAACACCCTTGTCAAAAAGGAATGCTGCAACTGCGACGGCGGCAACTGTATTTTACTTGACGACGGGGACGAGTGCGTTTGTCCGCAGCTCATTTCCTATTCGCTGCTCTGCACATGGTTTCAAAAAGCCGTACTGCCCGCAGACAAAGAACTGTATGTCGAGCTTTACGCCCCGGAGGATAAACGGCGTTGCGGCGTGTGCGGCGTGTCCTTTGCGTCAAGCTCAAACAGCGTCAAATACTGCCCCGATTGCCGGAAGCGCATAAAGCGGCGGCAAGCTGCCGAGCGCAAGCGGAAACAGCGTTCTTTGTCACGCAATAAGGGCGAAACAGCCTTTGTATAATGGGGCTTTCCGGGCTTGAAAACAGCATAGACAAGGATTGATACCTAATCCCTCAAAAACGGCGTTCTATCGCGTGACAGGACGTAGGAAAACAGCGCACAAAAAAAGACGGGATGCGGTGGCCAACTATGGCTACCGCGTCCCGTTCTTTTTGTTTTTCACCTTATAAATCCAACTTCTTCTTTTATAATTGCTTTCAATGCTTCAACGTCTTGCTCAACGTGTCCGTTATTTTCAACATTATAAAATGCCGCTAAAGCTGTTTTGCTTGCATACAAAAACATTTTTATCTTGGCATCTTCCCAAATATGCTGTGTTTCCTCTTGATAAAGCTCCATATCGGACGTACCATATCTTGAAATCCATTTAAGCGTAGAAATATATGCTTCTTTCCGTAAATCTCTTTTTGAACGCTGCAAATCTATTCTATACTGAATTGCAAATCCGACAATACTACCCAGTAATGCGATAGCGCTACCAATAATAGCACCCAAAATTGTATCATTCATTTTATCACTTCCTGACATTGCAATTTGATATAAGTTATTATACACTATGATGTAAATAATTCTACCACAAACATTTTAATTACGTTCTGTTTCCTTTCCACGTTCCGGCTTTTTATCCTGCCGCAAGATACTGTCAATGTTCTGCTTGATAACGCTGTACTCCTTGACTTGCTTTTTCAGTCTGCCATAGTCAGAGTACAGTGTTTCTTTCTGCTCTTTCAGCGTTTCATACTCTGCTTGCAGGGTGACGACGCTTGGGAGCTTGCGGTCAATGCCCGTCGCCTTTAATGCTTTGGCGGCTTCTTCATGGAGGATAATATCGCCCTCATGCCCGGCGCGGTAACTGTCCCTGTTCCGTGCCTTGCGGTAGCCCACATAGGCGGGCTTTGTCTGCTGATAGGTGGTGATATTCTTGATAAGCAATGCCATATCGGAAAGCCGTTTTTCTGCGCCCTTTAGCGTGTCCGCTGCCTGTTCGCTTGCCGCCGTGATTTCCTCTATCCGGACTTGCAAATCCGTGTACCGCTCAATCTGATGTTCCGTGAGGAAATTCAGCGTCTTTGCCGCCTGTTTCAGATTTTGGATTTTCGCCCACTGTTCATAGCCCCGGCTCTGCTGCGCCTTGATACTGCTTTCAATGTCGATTAACAGATTGATACCCCTGCGCTCTGCCGGAGCTTTGGCGGCACGGGTACGCTTGCCCTTAATGCGTTCTGTTATGGCTTCCTCTGTATAGTCTGCGCCGAGGGTTTTTAAGCAGTAAACCGTTCCTGTCCCGGTGCGCGGTAGGAGATATATTTTCCCGGCTTTATCTCATAGCCCGCAGCTTGTAGCCGCCACAAAAAGTCCTCAAAATCGGACGCTTGGGGAATAAGCTTATCGACGGCAATTTTCAGCTTGCCTTTCCAACTCGTCCCCGTCCTATCGGCTTGATATTCCGCATAGCTCTTTCCCTTGCTGCCTTTACCCGGAATGACGACGGACAAGCCATGTTCCCGGCACAGCCTGTCGCTGATGTTGCGAATACCGTAATAGCTTCTTTTGTTGGAATTGTACTTGTGGTGGTCTACGAAATTGACCGCGCAAAAAATGATATGGTTATGGATATGCCCCTTGTCAATGTGCGTCGTCAAAACGTATTCATACTGCCCTTTGGTTACTTCGTCGGCAAGCTGCCGCCCGATTTCATGCGCCGTCTGATAGTCCACCTCTCCCGGCTCAAAAGACTGTATCAAATGGTGGGCTAAGTTGCTACCCTTATCCAACGCTTGCGAGAGGGTAAACCCAAACTCAATATCTGCCGTTTCAGAGCTGCACCCAAATGAAGATATGAGCATTTTCCCGTCTGTCTTTATCGGGTTTTGGATATAATCAAGGGCTTTCGCTAAAGTGCTTTTAATAGGCTTAATCTTTGTAACCGCCATATTTCTTCAAGCACCCCCTTTATCTCGTCTATGTCCTCTTGGTAGACATTGCCCGTGGCGTTGACACGTCTTGCAATCTGATTGACATTGACCCCGATTTTCTGTATCTCTGCCGTCATTGCCTTTATGTCCGTATGGTCTATCTGAATAACATAGCCGTCAATCAGCATTTTCCGGGCGTATGCCGCGAAGTTTTTTGTAGGTATCTGCTCCATTTTCTGCGCTATCAATCCCCGTTCCTGTTCATTGACAGGAACGCGCAGGATAAGCGGTCTTGTCCTGTTCGCCATTGTATCGCTCCTTTCCGTTTTCAGAGGGTTTGGGACACTTCCCAACATGCAATTTTGCAGGGCACAATACGGAATGTGGCTACACTTCCTATGCTTGCTACGAAACTTAATCCCCTATTACCTACAACAACAGAAAATTGCTTTTTGCCAACTTTTGCAAAGAAAAAACGCTGCAATCTCAAAAAGATTACAACGCTTCTCAATGCCTATTCTGTTTTGTCCGGGACATTTTATTTGTCCTCGCTTTCGACTTCCTTAACCTCTTTTGCCGTGGCGGTGACTATCCGCAATCCCTTGTCGCTGACTTCATCAAGCAGACTGTCAAGCTGTCTGCGCTGCGTGGATTTGCCTGTTTCCTTATCCGTGAAAAAGAAAGCGTCTACCGATATATCCAAAAGGGTGACAAGCTCATAAAAGATTTGTAGGCTTGGGTGCTGTCCACTATTTTCAATGGACGCAATGTAGCGGGGCGCAATGTTCAACTCGTCCGCTAATCCGTTCCTTGAATATCCCTTTGCCTTTCGTGCTGCTTTTATCGCCTGCCCGAAAGCCGTAAAATCAAACTTGATTTTGTCCTTGTTCTTAATTTTTCACCCTATTACATTTTACCGTTCATCTTATGCACTTGGATATGATTACACAATTCATAGTATGGACAGTAATAGAGCATATATTATTAGTGACATGGCGTAGCACAAATATATTGACCTTTTAGGTAAATGGGCGTATAATTATATTGACCTAACAGGTAAAAACTTTATGCAAAGGAGTAGACATGACAACAAAATTATTAGATATAGACCCTCAACGGAGGGACGCTGTGCTTAATGCAGCGTTAAAAGAATTTTCACTGCAAGGGTATAACAACGCTTCAACAAATGTAATAGCAAAAGAAGCCGGAATTTCTAAAGCCCTCATGTTTCATTATGTGAGTAGCAAGCAGGAGCTTTTTCTTGTTGTTTACGACTACTTTTCTGACCTTATGAAAAAGGAATACTTTGAGTTAATGGACTACGATGAAAAGGATATTTTTAATAAATTGCGACAATCGTATCTCTTGCAAATTAAGCTGTTTGAGAAATATCCTTGGATTTCAGAATTTAGCAAGCTCATGTGTGTTACTAATTCCACCGAAGTTAATAAAGAACTTGAAAATAGAGCGCACAAAGAACATTCAAACTGTTTCCCCAAACTATTTGATAATATAGATGAAACTAAATTTAGAAACGGACTGGATATTATTAAGTGTAAACAGATTATATACTGGTCAAATATTGGGTTTACTAATCAGCTTTTAGATGAAATTCGTAAGGGTGATGTAAGCGCTATGGACAGTGAAGTAATCATCAAAAAAATTGATGATTATTTTGATGAACTTAAAAAAGTTTTCTACACACTCGCTTTATGAATAAATATATAAAATGTGTGTGTTCTAAACGAAATGTACGAATATTTTGCTTTGCGATTATTGCACTAATCATTTTTAATACAGGTAAACAGTGGATTAACAGGAGGAACATAATGATTGAAATGAGCGAACCAATAATTGTAGCGTTCCCTTTGCGTGGGGAATGGCTTTCCCCTAATACCCCGGGGACAAAAATTCCGAGTCAAGGTACAAATCAGTTAGGCACAAGGTACGCCTATGATTTTATACAAGTAGATTGGAGCAGAAAGGGCTATCCTGCTTATCGTGTTAGTGTGCCGCAATATCTTATTTTTGGCGCTTCCTTAAATGAGTATTATTGTTGGGGGCAGGAAGTGTATTCGCCATGTGACGGTATTGTTGTCGCAGCAGCAGACGGCTACGAAGAACGGACACGGACAAACCTAATCTCGGATATGGCTAACGCATATAATTATGCTCATTATTTCGACCCTAAAAAAGATGATGTTCAATCAGTAGCAGGGAATTACATCATTATAGAATATAGTGACAATATATATGCCGCACTCTGTCATCTGCAAACAGGCTCTATTCAAGTTTCTGTTGGGCAAAAGGTGACAAAAGGTGATTTTATCGGCAAAGTGGGACATTCCGGCAACTCCTATGCTCCACATTTACATTTTCAGCTTATGGATAGTAGCGACATAGCAACTGCAAATGGATTACCTTGTGCTTTTGAAGAATACGAATTATTCAAAGACGGCACATGGGTAAAGGTAACTAATGGTATACCAACAAATAAAGATAGGATTAGATTTCAAAGCCCAACTTCAAAATGAAATGAGAATTGTTGGTGTGAATAGAGGTGGTAAAATGCAGGTAGAACAATGGATTTTATGTCCTGTATGCGGAAACAAGACAAGGCTAAAAATTCGTGAAGAAACAGAGCTTAAAAATTTCCCGCTGTTTTGTCCAAAGTGCAAGCAGGAAACGATAATTAACATCAGACAATTTAATATGTCAGTTATCAAAGAGCCAGACGCACAGACGTAGAGCCGATAACACGTTACAAAAACGTGGTTGTCGGCTCTTTCTTTATGATAACTATATCACGCTACATGATTGCTGACAGATTGCAACTTAAAAACCGTTGCTTGTTGGTAAGTGCGCATCAAACTAAACGGCGGTTTTGAAATCAAAGCCGCCGTTTTTCTTTTTCAAAAAGCTAAAACAAGGTGGGTGTATTAAAGTCGCCTTTTTTAAGGATACGGCGGTATCTTTGGAGGTATCGCCGTGCTTAATCTGTATCGACACTATTCGACAATCGGTAGCTTGTTAAAAAAAGCCTATACCCGCCTACGGGATATTCCGGCTATCAAGATGAACACACATATCATCATATAATAGTTATTACATCATTTATGCCCGACTGGATTTTTTCAGTCGGGCATTTTTGCGTTTATTTCAAACTTTTTTTGAAAAACCCGCTGCAATCTTTGGCAGTTTCAAAAATCTTTTTGTTGAGGGTTTATGAAAGGGGAAATCACCCGTTTTCGCGGCTGCGAAAGGAGGTGATACCATGAATGAACCCACCCGCACCCAATGGCAAATCTGTTGCGACTTTAACGGTTTTTGCAAGCAGGCGTTGAAAAACGAAGCTATCAACGCGCATAAGCGGACGAAGTGGCAGCAGCTACGCGAAGTAACTTTTTCAGACCTTACCCCGCAAGAGGAAAATCAGCTTTACACCTATGACAGCTACTTTGCTGATGATGAAGCTGAACAGTCCTTTACCGTGGCAGGAAAGAAAATTACTGCGAAGCTGCTTGCCGAAGCCCTGCATAGCTTGCCGGAGGACAAACGCAACGCCGTTTTACTGTACTACTTCTTTGAAATGAGCGACGCGGAAATCGCAAAGCTACACGCAATCCCGCGCAGTACGGTACAGTACAGACGGACAAGCTCTTTTGAGCTTCTAAAACGCTATTTGGAGGAACGCGCCTATGATGAAAACGACTGGTAACACCGAACAAGATGAGCGCAGCTTGTTGCCCTACCTGGTAATCATAGCCGCAACAAAAGGCGACCCGCAAGCTATGAGCATTGTCGTACAGCAGTATGAAAGCTACATAGCAAGCCTGTCTATGCGAAAGCTCCGCGACGAGCGCGGCAATACCTATTTTGGCATAGACGAGGACATACGCGACCGCTTGCGGTCACGGCTCATGCGGGCTGTCCTATCATTCGAGGTTTGAGTTAAAAGCAAGCTGCGCCCCCCTTTCCGCAGCTTGCCATAGCTCACCTTGATTTTGTACCTTGACAAAGAAAGCGGCGCAAGATAACGGCGGCGCAGTATAGGGCAAATCAGATACATTCTTTCAGTGCCGAGCCACGCGGCGGGTGCGCCATGACTTCCCAAAACCGGGAACGAGCGACCAACACCACGCCGTAAAACAAGCGTAGCGGCTTGTGGGCGACGACAGCACAGAAAGTATAATGATACTCCCTTATCGCCATAATCCGAGCGTTCAGAGCGTCGCAGACAATGGGTAGGGCTGCATGAGAACCATGCAGGGGTGAAATTCCCGTGGAGCTTTGCTACAAGCCGTCTGATAAAAGCCCATTTTACAATACAACCTTTTAGCCAAAGTACGAAAGGGGGTATTTCAATGGCAAAAAAGGAGACAACGACCCTTGCCATGCCCGCGCTTCCCATGCTCAAAACGGTTGAGCAAATGAGCCGGATTAGCGGCATTGGGGAAAACAAGCTGCGCGAGCTGATGGATAGTGGCGAGCTTGAATATATCCAAAACGGCAACCGCCGTTTAATCGCTGATAGTGCTATTTGGAAATGGTACGAAAATGCGAAAATTACAGTACGCCCCTCTGCGGAAAGTGAGGGGTAACGTATGGCAATACAAGCAAGGCAAGCCAAAAACAAACGAGACAGTAACGGCGTTTTGACAGGACGACCGGGTACTGTCTACGACGTAAACATAAAATACACTGCGCCGGACGGAGCAAAGAAAACCCATACAAAGCGTGGTTTCCCCACAAGGCGCGAAGCAACATAGTATGAAGCCGGAATAAAAACAAAACTCCAAAACCCCGGTCAAGTCGCGTCTATCTCTGAACAGAGAAAGCAGACCGTGAAAAGCTACCTTGAAGAATGGGTAGAAAGCTATGCGCGGGTAAATTTGCGTCCGGCAACCTACGACAACTACAAGCGGACAATCGCAAATTACATTGTTCCTTATGTCGGCGGCGTTGCTCTCAATCAGCATACGCCCGCTATGGTAGACAAAATGTTTCAGCAGATTATCGACAAAGGCTTGAAGCCGTCCACGGCGGCAGGGGCAAAGCGTGTATTAAGTGTCGCCCTCGGTCATGCCCGGAAATATCGGTATATTGAAACCAACGCAGCCCGCGACACACTCACGAAGTTTGGCAAGGGCGATAAGACCCCCGACCCCTACACGCCGGAACAGGTGAAAGCCCTCATGCAGCGTGTGGAAAATACCGTTTGGGAAATGTCCGTTGTTTTAGGCGGGCTTTATGGTATGCGCCGTTCTGAAATCTTGGGCTTACGTTGGCAAAACGTAGACTTAGAAAATAACACCTTTGATGTAATCGAGCAGTTACCTTTCAAAGTACCGCCTAAAACAAAGGTAATTGAGGAAATGGCACCGCCTAAATCCAACGGCAGAACGCTACCCATAACAGACCTTGCGCGACCGTTTTTCCTCAAACAGTTTACCATGCAGGAAGTACAGA
The DNA here is from genome assembly GCA_047974745.1 of Lachnospiraceae bacterium. Taxonomy (GTDB): domain Bacteria; phylum Bacillota; class Clostridia; order Lachnospirales; family Lachnospiraceae; genus JBKECO01. The sequence continues at coordinate 22,998 of JBKECO010000021.1, read as the reverse complement.
AAGAACAGGCAGCAAAGGACGGCAAGACCTACTATGACAATGACCTTGTTGTAGCGAAACCGGACGGTGCGCCGATTGCCGCGTCGTGGGTGTCTGCACAGTTTGTGAAGCTATTAGAGGGCTTGGATATGCCGCATATCCGTTTCCATGACTTGCGGCATACGGCAGCTACCAATATGCACCAACTGACAGGCGATTTCTACACCGTGGGCGAAGTCTTGGGACATACGCTTGCGGGTATTGGCGCATTGCTTGGGCTGTCTATGAACTTTGAAGCCGTCACCGCCCGATATGTGGACGTGCGGCTTGAACGCAAAAAGGAGGTACTTGACGCTTATCACGGCGCACTCGAAAAGGCAGACCCGGCAGCGGCAAAGGAAGCCACCGCCAAAAAAAGAGAAAGGAGCAAGCCGGAAAAAGAGCAGCGATATTTCCCTTTAACTCATGCAACACCTTATATCTTTTTACAGCTTTTTATAAGCCCCCGTGGAGCGCGGGCGTCAAATGGGCGTCAAATCACATTTTGAAGCCACTAAAATAGAAACGCACAAAGCCGCATAAACGTAGTGTTCATTCATGCGGCTTTGCGGCGTTATATGAAGCAAAAATCATTGTTGAGATTGACAGGTTATTCTACTATTTTTTATAGTTACACAACACATAGTTTCTTTATCGCAATCATTCTGTAACCACTTTATATTTGTGCCTTAATGCCTTTGACAACGCAATATTAGTATACGGAATTTTACCGTCATTCTGTAATCTTCCAAAAACAATCCCAGGATCCCGGTTGATGACTTTTGCAAATTTTCTGACTGAATCTTCTGAAAAGTCTCCTCTTTGCAAAAAACTTATATATTCCTTTGGCGGAATTAACATATCCTGCGCATAACAATCAGCATTATCTTCATTTCCTCCATTTTCATTTGAAAATGTCATTCCATAATCACCATGCATAATGTGCCCAATTTCATGAAATAAAGTAAACCAAAACGTATCTGAGTAAGCTCGCCTATCATTAACCATGAGCATTATTTTGCCTCCGACTTTTTTAGTTGCTCCATTTATTCCTGAACTTTTAAGATTTGGTAGTATAACAAAAACCACTCCAGCCTCAAGAAATTTCTCCCTTATTAGAGGAAAAAATTCATCATGAGAAGACGTTAGCGACAAAGCAAAATCAATGGCTTCCTTAAATTTTATTTTATTAAATTTTACAGCCTCTGTGCTAATTGTTTTATTAATTGCAATCTGAACCATTGTATTTGAATTTATTATATTTGAAATACTTGGCTCCGATGAATAGCTTCTAAAACTTACAGCCAAATCAGGATCTTTTAATACATTCAATGTTGCAATATTCAAGAATTCACGAACCGCCTTTATTTGGTCATTAACTTTTCGAGACAAATCAGGCAAATTGAAATTTTGTTTGAAATACTTATAATCAATACACTTAAAGAGTTCTCGCTCAATACATAATTCTTTATCTGACTCGAATTCAGCAATCATGGCATCATACTTGTTTTGAATGTTAAGCCAATATTCAATACTTGTTCCTAACATTCTTGAAAGCTTCATCGCCATTTCTCTTGACAAACTTTGTTCACCATGAATAATGACACTTAAATTTTTGGGCGTTGTATCTAACCTCTTTGCAAAATCTTCTTGTGTTAAACCACTTTCATCAACTACTTCTTTAATATAATATCCAGGATGAAAAGCTATTTTTTCATTATATTCTATATAATTACTCATAATGCTTGCTTACCTCCTTTACTTCTACAATTCTAACGACATGTAATATCTCATCTATATTACACGGTTTATATGGATTTTCATTTTCATCCAAAGGTTGTATGATAATTCTCCATGGTTCCCTTTTGGTTTTAACATCAATTGCAAAGAATCCATTCATATTTCCTTCTAAATTATGAAATCTTAGAGGTGGGGTCAGAATAATATCTTTAATTGTATCTGCCATTTCAAGTTGATTAATTCGCCCTAACAACTTAATTGCTAATGCTTTATCTCCACCAAATAACCTCTGTGCTACTTTAATGTTTTCGCATTGAAGTTGAACATTGTCATTTTTGTATACTATTTTCACCAATATCTCCCAATTACATATTACCCATCAGGTAATTCAATTATAGCTTCAAGCATCAATTTTGTCAATTTGATTATAGTTATCCTATTACTGCATCTAACCTAATCCTGAAATGTCTTTAGTGCTTCCAAAGTTTCATTAATCAATCTGTCCAGATCCCAATCCAGCATATCCGCTCCCTTTTGTATTACTTCTCTAGAACATCCTGCGGCAAAGCCCTTTGATTTGAACTTTTTCTTTACCGATTTCGCCTCCAGGTCCTGCACGCTTTTGGAAGGTCTCATCAACACAACTGCTCCGATCAGCCCCGTGAGTTCATCCACTGCATAAAGGATTTTCTCCATCTCATGTCTGGGCTCGATATCGACGGTGATGCCATATCCATGGCTGGCTGCAGCACGTATGATCTGCTCATCGATATGGTTCTCTCTCATGATTTCTTGTCCTTTGATACAATGCTCATCCGGGTACATTTCAAAATCAAGATCATGCAGCAACCCTACGATGCCCCATAGATCCACTTCATTCCAATATCCATACTTCTCTGCAAAATAGCGCATTGTTTTCTCTACGATAACAGCATGCTCAAGATGAAAATCCTCTTTATTATATTTTGTCAGTAGTTCCCAAGCCTCTTCTCTATTCATTCTATGTTACCTTTCCCTTGCCTGTGCATCTATCTATGTTACCTTTCCCTTGCCTGTGCATCTATCTATATTACCTTTTCCTTGCTGTGCATTTATGACCTATTTGCGGCTTTTTCCAACCACTCCTGGATCTTATCTTTTCTGTCCTGTGAGAAATCTGTGTTCACCTCATCATGAAGCCACTTTAGTGTTTTTTTCTTTAAAAAATCTCTCATTTGGTCTTCTGCTTCCTGCATCACGGTCTTGATCAGACAAGGACAGCCAGCCCTATTATCTTCTGATGTTATGAAAATATTGTTCTGTCTGATCTCCGCACACTGGAACAAATAGGAATCTCCCTCGATTGCCTCAACGATGTCCCAAAAGCTGATATCTGATGTCGATTTTGATAATTCATATCCGCCCTTTACTCCTTGTACGGAACGAACGATTCCTGCCTTCGTCAGTCTGGTAAATATTTTCGAAAGATATGTTTCCGATAATTTATTCAAATCCGCCAGTTCTCTAATACCAATCGTACATCCCTTTGGAGCATCGATCATATAGAACAGCGAATGCAGAGCATATTCGACTCCAACACTCATTTGCATCATTTCACCTCTGTTCTTACATTTTATGTTACTTGCACTTTGTGTTACTTGTATTTTTTGTTACTTGCATTTTGTATTACTTGCATTTTATGCTCAATTTTTTTCTGGATAACTGGTATCATGATACCATATTTCATATTGCATAACAATTGACATTTGACCTCTGATGAGATATATTACAGATAACAGTTGTCTATAATAGAATGAGAGGTAATGATTATGTTTAGTGATGTATTTAAGGAGGTTCTGAAACACAATGGCGTGGTTTCTGTGACTTCCTGGTCGAAAGGTAATGTTCATGTTGCAAATACCTGGAATAGTTATCTGCAGCTGCATGGCGAGGATGAAATTCTGATTCCTGCAGCCTGGTTCAATATTACTGAAAAAAATGTTATGAGCAACAATCAGGTCATTATGACATTTGGAAGTCCGGATGTTCAAGGAAAAATGTATATGGGAACAGGTTTTGTTGTTGAGGGACCAGCGAGCTTTCTGAGAGAAGGGGAAGTATTTGACGAGATGAAAGAAAAATTTCCTTTCTTGACCAAAGTTCTGGTCATCAAAGCGGAGAAAATCAAACAAACGATTTGACCGGAGGTTCTATATGACAGATAAGAATACACAAAGAGTATACAAGATGTCCTTTGCCAGTATTTATCCTCTCTATATTGCAAAAGCAGAGAAAAAAGGCCGGCACAAGGCAGAAGTAGATGAAATTATTTTTTGGCTGACGGGTCATGACCAGGCGTCCCTTGAGCTAGAAATTGCTGCACAGACTGATCTGGAGCATTTTTTCCAGGATGCGCCCCAGATGAATCCGAACCGGTCGTTGATCAAAGGTGTTGTATGCGGCATTCGAGTGGAGGAAATCGAAGACCCTGTTATGAGAGAAGTTCGTTATATGGATAAATTGATCGATGAACTTGCAAAGGGCAAGGCCATGACAAAGATATTGCGTGACTGACATCTCAAGAAATGACCGGTCTTACTGGAGAGCGAGGTACATAGTGGAACAATTTGATGCTGAACTGATCAAGACAGAAGGGATAGATGCTGGATTTATAATTGTGCCCTTTGATGTCGCAGCACTCTATGGGGCAAAAAGAGTGAAAGTCCAGGCCACATTCGACGGATATCCTTACAGAGGCTCAATCGTAAGAATGGGCGGTCCTGATTACATTATAGGAATTACAAAAGAAATAAGAGAATCGATAAAAAAAACATTTGGCGATAAGATTCATGTGACGATAGAAAAGGATGAATCGGAGCGTGTGGTCGAATTATCGGATGAATTCCAGAAAGCAATTTCAGCTGATAAAGAAGCAAGCGCATTCTGGATGAGTCTTTCCTATTCGAATCAGAGAAAATATGCTCAGTACGTGGATGGCAGTAAAAAAGAAGAGACCAGGCTGGCACATCTAAAGACAGCGATTGAAAAACTAAGGCAGCATGTAAAACTGTAGCGATTATGAAACTGAAATTGGAGCCAAAAGATATTTGGCTCCAATTTCAGTTACTTCAAGTAGTAAATTCAAAATCTAAAATAAAGTCTTCAAGGGCTTCTAACGGAAGTGCCCTTGAATAAAAATATCCCTGGATCAGATCGCATCCATTCTCCTGCAAATAAGACAGCTGACTGGCTGACTCTACACCCTCCGCCACGATAATGAGATTCATCTTATGACCAAGATCGATTATCGAATCGGTGACATCTGTATTGGAGAGAGGGTTTGCAATATCATCAACAAATAGTTTGTCAATTTTTAATGTTGTGATTGGAATAGTTCTCAAATATGCCAGTGATGAAAAACCGGTTCCAAAATCATCAATCGCTATTTTAATTCCAAGCTTTCTCATCTGTTTGATTTTATCAAGTGCGGCATCTTTTGAGTCCATGAGTACAGACTCCGTAATCTCAAGCTCCAAAAGCTCAGGTGCTAAATGAGTTTCTTTTAGAATTTGTTTAACCATGTCGACAAAATCATCCTGTAGAATCTGCAGAACAGAAATATTGACACCGACTTTAAATCGTGCATCTAGTCTGGTATTGAGTTTGGAAATCGTATCACAGGCAGTTCTTAATACCCATTCACCGAGAACAATGATAAAACCCGTTTCTTCTGCTACTGATATAAATTTGTCCGGAGACAGGAATCCAAGCTCTTTGGTATCCCATCGGATCAATGCTTCAAATCCATCAATGCAGGTGGATTTCGTTAATACCTGTGGCTGATAATGGATCTGAAATTCGCTGTCTCTGATTGCACTTTTAAAACAGTTCTCAATGGTGATCCGTTCGAGAATCTCCTCTTTTAATTGTGTGTTAAAAAAGTGGAAGCCATTTTTCCCTTCTTTTTTGACCTTATACATAGCCATATCCGCATTGCGTATGAGCATATCGATATCATAACTATGATCCTTATACATAGCGATACCAATACTTGCAGTAATTGAGAGCAGATGCTCTTGTATCGAAAACGGAAATAGGAACATGGCAGTGATTCTGTCGGCAAATTCCTCTGCCGCTTTTCTATACTCTAAGCCTTGTCTGCAAATGACAAATTCATCCCCACCAAGTCTCACAATATCAGTTTCATCTGACAGAAGTGTCAGCAATCTTTTGCTGATCTCCCGTAAAAGGTCATCACCTACCGCATGTCCCAGTGCATCATTGATAAATTTGAAATTATCAAGATCGATGAAAAATACCGCTCCATCCATTTTCCCTCTGGCCAGCTGATCCCCTACGGTCTCATATAAATACAATCGGTTATAGAGTCCTGTCAGGTCGTCATGATATGCCAGATGCTGCATATTCTCTGTGTATTGCTCCAGCCTTTCATGTGCATCTGTAAGGTCTGTCATCTGCGCCCGGAGTTCTTCTTCTGTGGAAGCGATCTCATCATACAGCTCGGACAGCTCTTCATTATTATCCGCAAGGGCTCGTTTCATTTTATTGCTCTTTGAGATGTGGAATAATAGAATGACCGTAAAGGACACCAAGACTGTAAACGCAATGAATATTGTAATCACCAGCGGCTGATAGGCCTCTATGAACGAATTAGCCCGATTTGTCACCTGACTTGATGCTGGTATCTGCTTGGGATCAATCGAAAATCTCTGTGCAACGGAATAGTCATAGGTAAATACATCCGTAGTCAGATTTATAATAGCTATATCATCTGGCTTTTCTCCATTCAGGATTCTCATTGCAAGAATTCCCGCCTGCTCTCCCTGATCAAATCCTGCTGTCAGATATCCGCCAAAGATACCATATCTCATACCAAAATCAAACAAATGGTATACCGGCACCTTTGCACCAGCACTGAGCTGCTGACAAAATCTCTGATGATTCAAAGGCGTTCCATCTATGTCAGTAAAATAGGTTGTAACTAAAATCATACTATTCTTCTTGGTATTTGCTGCCAGATCCAAAATAGCATCTCTGCTCTCATCATTCAAAGAGATTACATTCAAATCAGGATTGACTTTTTCCACAGCTTCAATGCAGACCTGTGCAGTCGAAGTTCCACTTTCGGTATTATCATAGATCAGATAAATATTCTGAATCGTGGGATTGATCTGGATTGCAGTACGAATAGTATCTTCAGGATTGATTTCTTCAACGACACCTGTGTAATTTGCAAACTCTGATTCTTTTTGTATCAGAGACAGATTATTAGAGTTGATTCCCGAAAATACGATTGGTACAGCAGGAAAGATTTCGTCTCTGTTCTCCTTGGCAAATTGCAATGCTGCATCATCTGTACAGATAACTAGGTCAATCCTCACATCCGCATATTTTTCCTTCATGCTCATGTAGAAATTATTCGCATTTTCTTTTGTTGGAAATCTTTTCCAATCCATATACTCAATGGAGATTGTATAATCAGCTCCCAGCTCTCCTAGTACGGAGATAATGCCATCTGTTTGCCCATCTGTCCACTGCAGTCCACTGTTATAGGAATTAATGATCAGTATGTTATCTCCAGCTGCCTCATTCATACTTGTTTCTGTTGCAAGTATTCTGACAGGAAAAAGAATCATCATCCAAAAAATACAGGTGATGAAAAGAAGTTTATGAAGGGTAAAAACGTTTCTCATAGTCACATCCTTGTTGTAATTAGAAATAAATATTCTCCGGCTCCTAAAAATAAGTATCAAAAATTCATTTCAATACTTATTCTAAATGACATGCTTTCAGAAATCAATAAGTCAATTAGCTAAACACGAGTAGGATTGTATGAAATAGCATACAATTTTAGCAATTCACCTTACTGTGGCGGTCGCATCCTCGCGGAGCTTTTTTATATCATAGGATTACTTTCCTATGAGATAAAAAAATATCCGGGGGACCTGATCCCGACCGGATATCTTATAAATTCATTTTATTACAGATTACTGTTTATTCTAGTTATCGCCAAATAATGGAGTCGATAAATATCTGTCGCCTGAGTCAGGAAGGAGAACCACAATCGTCTTACCCTTATTCTCAGGTCTTGCCGCAAGTTCAGCTGCTGCTTTTAATGCAGCTCCGGAAGAGATTCCCACTAAAATTCCTTCGGTGACGGCAAAACTCTTGCCTTCTGCATAGGCTTCTTCGTTCTCTACTGTGATTACTTCGTCATAAATCTTGGTATTCAATATATCCGGAATAAATCCTGCTCCAATTCCCTGAATCTTATGTGGACCAGGAGTTCCTGTAGAAAGCACCGGGCTGCCTGCCGGCTCTACTGCAACGATCTTAATGCTTGGATTCTTTTCTTTCAAAAATTCACCAACACCTGTAATTGTACCGCCGGTTCCAACACCTGCTACAAATATATCAATATTTCCATCTGTCTGATCCCAGATCTCTGGACCTGTTGTTGCTTTATGTACTGCAGGATTGGCCGGATTCACGAACTGGCCTAGGATCACTGAGCTTTCGATCTGTGTCTGCAGCTCGTCTGCTTTTGCAATCGCACCTTTCATTCCCTTCGCACCTTCTGTCAGCACCAGTTCCGCACCATATGCTTTTAACAGGTTTCTGCGTTCCACGCTCATTGTGTCCGGCAGAGTAAGGATCGTTCTGTATCCTTTCGCTGCGGCCACCGCTGCGAGCCCGATTCCTGTATTACCACTTGTTGGCTCGATAATAACAGATCCCGGTTTTAAAATTCCCTTTGTTTCTGCATCTACAATCATCGCAAGTGCAATTCTGTCTTTCACAGATCCTGCTGGATTGAGATACTCTAGTTTTGCAAGGATGACAGCATCGCTGTTCTCTAGTTTCTTTATGTAATTATTCAATTTCAGAAGTGGTGTTCCTCCAACCAGTTCCAGTGCGCTTTCTTTAATCTTACCCATTATTATTTTCCTCCATATTTGTATTGTTCCATATTTAAATTCAGGTTCATGCGAATGAAAAATGCCATTCTATCTATTTCTCTTTCAATAAATCAGCTTTTGCGACAACAGCCCATACAGCTGTTTTTCTCACACATTCGACTTTGGCAGTATCTTAATTTTTTCATCGCACATTTCCTTTCTGCATATCCTAGTTATTAAGTATGATTACTATGTTATTATTATAGAGGGAAATGATTTTCATGTCAATACTTTTTTCACATTTATTTTTTTGGAAGGATGACTGTCATGACTGTTCCTCTCCCCAGTTCACTTTCACAGTTTATCTGACCATTCAAAATCTCTGTGATTTTCATTACAATAGAGAGTCCAAGTCCGTTACCCACTGCAGCATGACTGGTATCTGATTGATAGAATCGCTCAAAAATATGCACCTTTGCCTCTTTACTTATCCCATATCCCTGATCCTCTATTTCTATGATGATCTGATGCATCGTACTATACACTCGAATCCGAATCTGAGCGGGTTCCGGTGAATACTTTACAGCATTGTCGAGCAGATTAACCCAGACCTGCATCAGAATATCTTCTGCTGTTTCGATCTCCATCGCACCACAATCCATCTCCAGATCAATATTTTTTGCACTCCATTTTTCAGTAATCAGGATGGCAGCCTTTCGAATCTGTTCGTCCAACCGGAATCTTGTTTTTTTCAAATGTATCGAAGGATTGTCCAAAGATGCAATGTAGAGCATGTTCTCGCAAAGTCCTGCAAGCCGAATTGCTTCCTTATTTACTAAAAGCAGATATTCTTTTTGCATCTCGAATGAGAGCTCATCCTCCAAAAGAATTTCTGTGATTCCTGTAATGGATGTTATTGGCGTCTTGATTTCATGGGTCACATTACTTACAAATTCCTTCTGGATCTTTTCATTCCGATTCAACTCCATTACCATTTTGTTGAAGTTCTCCGAAAGCTCATCGAATTCATTCGAATATCGATAACCTCCCCGAAATCTTCCGCTGCGTATGATCTGTACGGTATAATCCTGATCTGTTACTCTTTTTACCGATTTGTTCAAGACCTCAATAGGACGCACTAAATTGACGGCGCCCTGCCAGAGCATGGTGCCTCCGATTCCCATACTGAGGATGCAGATCATGATGCCAATGACGATCACGACCTCTGTTGTCCATTCACCGTTAAAAAAAAGTTTTGTCAGTCCGAACACAATAAAAAATGACACTGCACAGGCAAAGCACAGTGTTACTATGGTGACCAGACTAAAATATAGTCGAAGGGAAATTCTTACTTCTCTCTTTTTATGGTTCTCTCGGTTTACTGCCATCACTCACCTTCCCCCTGTACCCAATACCACGGATGGTCTGAAGCTCAAAATCTGGATACCCTTCAAATTTTCTTCTCAGCTTCTTAATATGTGTATCTACCGTCCGCTCGTCTGAATCATTTTCCATGCCCCAGATCTCATCCATGAGATCGAGCCGTGTGAATATCTTATTTGGATTCGAAAGCAGCTTGAACAACAGATAGAACTCCTTTGGCGGCAGTTCAAAATGATCCCCTCTGATTTCTACAGAAAGGGTCTGGTAGTCCAGGACCGCCTGATTGATCCTCAGTTGTTTTTCATTCTCAATTTTTACACGCCTTAATAATGCTCCGACTCGCAAAAGCAGCTCTTTCATCCTGACAGGCTTAATCATATAGTCGTCACTGCCTGCGGCAAATCCTGATTCCATATCTTCCATTTGATCCTTTGCAGTGATCATCAGTACTGGAAGATGATTCCGACTCTCACGCAGTGCTTTGATCAATTCAAGCCCATTCATATTCGGCATCATCAGATCACAGATAATAAGATCTACATGATGATGCTCCATAGCAGAAAGGGCTTCTACTCCGTCAAAAGAAGTAAAGACCCTGTAATTTTCCTGCTGTAATTTTAATTCGATCATTCGATTTAGAGTCCTGTCATCCTCAACGACTAATATGGCAAACATAATCTGCCTTCCTCTAATCGATAGACCTTATCCACAAGATCAAGTATCCTTTCATCATGAGTGACCATGATTGCTGCAGTACTGTGTAACTTTACTTCCTTACGAATCATTTCTGCGATCTGCCTTCCTCGTTCCCGATCCAGACTTGCAGTCGGTTCATCTGCCAGAATAATTGATGGGCGGTTCATAAACGCCCGAGCAATGGCAACTCTTTGCTTTTGCCCACCTGACATTTGTGATGGATATTTTTTTCTACAATCCTCAATGCCGAGTTCTGTGAGTAACTTATCCACTTCCTGCCGGATTTCTTGTTTTTTCATCTTTCCAGACAGTTTACCGATATAGATCAACTGCTCCTCCGCAGTCAGGAATGGAAGGAGCTGGTGATTTTGAAAAATAAAACCAAGTTCATTGCGTCTGACATCTGTCAGCTCCCGCTGTTTTTTTGCCTTGATTTCATGCTCATTGATCAAAATATTCCCAGAATCAGCAGAAAGCAAGACACCAGCAATCGTCAGTAATGTACTTTTTCCTGAACCAGAAGGTCCAACAATTGCTATAAATTCTCCTTTGCCGACTTCGAGCGTCACATCACTCAACACGTGATTCACGCCTTCGCCATCTGGATATTGCTTTTTAATATGATCCAATTCCAAAGCATTTGCACTCATTCTTCATTCCCTCCGATCATTTTAACTGGATCCACTTTTGCAATCTGTATAATTGAGAACAGGCTGCAGAAAACAGAGATGCCAACAAAGGCCAGCAGCACCTGAAAGGCTTCTGACTGCCTCATATAGAAGGGCATGCTATCCGGCAAAAACCCGGACAAGAACGCAGAAAGCAGGTAACCAGCCACTGCACCGAAGGCTGATAATAAAATCACCTGAGAGAACTGGATCTGCAGGATCTCTCTTAAATGAAATCCGATCGCCTTGAGTACTCCGAACTGCTTTCTTTTCTGAAGTGTCAGTATATAGAAGAAAACGCCTAATACTGCTCCCGAAACGAATACCAGCACCCATAGAATCATCTGGATCGTAGTCTGTTCTGCCTGGTATCCCGGGATGTTTAAAATCACATCTGATTTTGGTACTGCCGAGTAGCCTTCCGGCAGAACCGCATCCGTACTGTCTCCCTGAGCTACTAATGTTTGAATCATTTCCGTATATGCAGGATTTTTTTCCTTCTGAAGCTGATTATAATCCTTCAGACTGATATAACCGGCACCGATGTGCCCATACATAGCATCCTCAGAGAACCCGCTGACTGTGAACTCCTTGTCTGTTGCAGAATCTAAGATCGTATCCCCAACTTCTATCCCGATTTCCCGAAAAGAAGTATCAAGCACGATATCTCCTTCCGCAGATATCTGACTCCCCTCTACGATCTCTGGAGCCAGAAAACTGTCCGGTTCCATTGCAAAATAGGTGATATCTGTCCGTTCAATCTCACCCGAGCTTTCAATATAGGATCTGGACAGATTCAGTGCTACCATCGGATTAGTATTCTCATCCTGGATCAGAGTCAGATCTTCGTTGGATATTGCAGACACTGTGATCAGTCCGTCTGCATCTTCGCTCATGATGAAATAATCTGCATCCATGATTTCAATTCCCGCACTGACTGCTCTTCCGAGACCATTTGCAAGACCGGATAAAAACAGTACCATAAAAATCAAAAGAATGAGAAGTATTTCGATCAATATAAATTTTTTCCAATTATAACGGATTTCCTTCCATGCCATTTTCATTTGTGTTCCTCCTGTGCTTTCCCTTGTAGGAGCGTAGCATGTTAATGTGAACTGAATGTGACTTTTTTATTATGATAGCACTTTCTTTTAATTAAAAAAAGTCTCTGCAGACTTTCGTCGCCGAGACTTTTTTACTTCTATTGATCAGGATCTTAAAATGCGTTTTGCTGTTTCATCTCCAGCCTCAGTCAGGAATGGAATTCCTGTGATCTGTTCTGTCTCGCGGTTCGCAGAGAGCAGATCCTCTCTCGAGAGTTCCCCTAGGTTGAACTTTCTTGCTCCAGCCATGAGCTGCTGCAATCCTGCTGCTAGCTTATCCGTCATAGTCCAAGCTGCGATTGCACCGAATGGGATCTTTTTCATTTCATCCGCCCCGAGCATCTTTTGAACATCATAGTAACCAGCAAATATCTCTTCCGGAACATTTCCGTTCTCCAGAACCGATTTTGCCAAATTGTCCCAGTTTCCGTTCAATGCTTGGCGACGATTTGGATGGATCGCACCTTCAATGTTCGCACCCAGGAATCCTGGGATCATCAGTGCTCTACCCATGCAAACAGATTTTGTGAATGGTGCGCCAAGTGCGAGCGCTTTAAAAATATGATCCTCTCTTGCCAGACCGCCGGCGAATGCCATATCTACCACATCATAGCCCTGCTCAGCCAAAATTCCTGCATATTCTCTCGCTTTTGCATGAAGGTGAAGTGATGGTATGCCCCATGTCTGCATCATATTCCATGGACTCATTCCTGTTCCGCCGCCAGCGCCATCAATCGTAAGCAGATCCAGCTTAGCAAGTGTAGCGTATTTAATCGACATCGCAAGTGCTTCCATTCCATATGCACCGGTCTTGAGTGTAATTCTTTTATATCCGAGACTTCTTAGGAATGCGACAGAATCCATAAAGTCCTGACAGACAGCTGCTTCCGTATCCAGATCTGTATATCCGAGACGGCTATGGCGTGCAAATGCTTTGATAGAACCATGTTCATATCCTTCCTGCACTTCCTGCTTTTCAGGATCCGGATCCACGATATATCCTCTCTTTTTCAGGAAAAGAGCATAGTCTAGTGAAGTCACCTGGATCTCTCCACCTATGTCTTTGGCACCCTGGCCCCACTTGAGCTCTATGATTACCTTGTCACCATATTTTTCTATAATATATTGTGCAACACCATTTCTGGTATCTTCCACATTCAGCTGAACGATGATCGCACCGTGCTCTCCATCATAGTACTGGAAAAATCTGTCGATACGTCGGTTCATTTCCGGAGCATTGATAATTTTACCATTTTCGATCACCGCTTCTTTATCAACACCGACAACATTTTCTCCGATCACGATCGGATAACCGCCAAGAGCTGCTCCAATTGCAAAAGAATCCCAGTACTTTGCAGCAATAAATGTGGAACCCAGTGCACCACTCATAATGGGAAGCTTTACCTTTGTCTTTACATTTTTTCCAAAAGTAGTCGTTGTGTCCACATTCGGAAAAATACAATCGTCCGCATTTTTTGTCAATCCGTTAGCTAATCCTTGCGATCCAAAGTTATATCCTTGTATTCTCAGCGCCTCATAGCTTACTCCGAGTGGGTTGACTTTGTCTGCACCTGCAGTGACAGATCCAAAGTCTCTCGGGTACAATAGTTTTCTTCCTTTCATACATGAAAGAAATGTTTCACATTTTCCCTGGCAATCAGCCCTGCACAAGGTACAAAGTCCTGATTCACAAGCGTCTCCGCGGTTAATGGTTCCGAGAACATCATTTGTTTTTGAAAATCCCATATTATTTTTCCTTCCTATAACTGACTTTTTCATTTTGATCAATGATAAGACTAGTATATTGTATTTTAATTCACAAGTAAATATATGGTATTATTTTTCATACTACATTTGGGTTATTATTTTGGAAATTTTTAGATCGACTTCCAATTCCTTTTATAAAAGATGTTTCATTGATGCATTGAAGCCAATACGATTGCATGGTACTATATATCAGTATTCCATTTACCATACAACAATTATCTGGAGGCCACCATGCCCTTTCTTACTCTTGTTTATCACGAAATCAGGGAAACGAAGGATCTTACCGATCCAAGACCCTCCCCGATCCATGTCGCACAGGACTATAACGATCTGCTGCCACCGACCCTTTTTGTCACACTGGAATCCTTTGTTGAGCAGATGGCCTGGCTGGATCAGGCTCAATATCATACGCTGACTCTGACGGAGGCGAGAAACCATCTACTGCATGGAACAGCCATTCCCGAAAAATCCGTTCTGCTCACTTTTGACGACTGCTATCAGTCTATGATGACCTATGCCTGCCCGATACTACGCTCTCACAATTTCAAAGCTGCAGCATTTGTCGTAGGCGGTTGGCTGAATGAAGCAAGATCCCCCTTTTCTGCCAAAGAATCCATCTGCCTTTCTGAAACGGATCTGCTTGAGATCATGGATATTTTCGAGTATGCCAATCACAGCTATCATCTGCATACTCGCAGGAGACCCAAAGAATGTGCACTTTTAACGTCTGATGAACAAACAGTCTCAGAGGATTTGCAGCTATGTTCCCAGATCCCACTCCTTACTCATGGCGATATCTTTGCTTACCCATTCGGACAGTATTCCGATCCAGTAAAAGAACTGCTGAAAGAGCAAGGAATCAGACTTGCATTCACAACAGTCGCAGGCTATAATTCACTTCAGTGTGACCCATTGCTGCTTCACAGAAATGTTGTCCCGCTGGGCATGACATTGCGTCAGTTCCAGACAATGTTCACCGAAATTATTTTTTAAGGAGATCAGATATGAAAAAAACGTTTTTAACCGCTGTACTGCTCTTAGGCGTGACTATGTTCACGATTGGATGTGGTGCTGACGCTAGTACACAAGACACACAGGCACCGACAGAGAGTACCGAGGTGCAATCCGATGTACAAGAGACCCTGAACATTGGTATTCTTCCGGCAGAATCAGCAATTCCCATTATTTTGGCATATGAAAATGGATATTTTGATGAGCAGGGACTTTCGGTCACGATTGAGACCTTCTCCTCCCCAAATGACAGAAATGTTGCTTTACAGGCAGGCAGCCTAGATGCCTCGATCGGAGATGTCATGACCGCTGCCACCTTTGTGGATCACGGACTGGATATGGTCATCACCTCAGATATTCCTGAGGATTTTAAGATTCTGTCCTCTCCCAATTCTGGAATCACTTCCTTGGATCAACTTTCCGGAAAAAGAATTTCCCTTGTTCCCAACTTCATTCTTGAATACATTATGGATCAATTCGCCGAGGAATACGGATTTGAATATGAAGTCGTAGAAATCGCATCTTTTTCTGCCAGAGCCGAAGCCTTGATGAGTGATCAGATCGATGGAGTCGTATATACAGAGCCTACTGCAGGCATGTTAGTCGCACAGGGCGCACATCTGTTAGGCAGTTCAAAAGAAGCAGGTATCAAAGGTGGCACTCTGATGTTCACACAATCCATGATCGACACCAGAGGTGATGATATCAGCAGCTTTTATCTTGCATATAACAAAGCGATCGATTATATGAACAGTACAGATGTATCAGAATACAGCAGCATCCTCGCAGGGTATCAGTTTCCAGAATCCATTGACGATTACCTCACCGGACAGTATGGAACCTTTGCCCATGCAGGTACGATTGAAAAAGAACAGTTCGACAGTATCATAAGCTGGACAGTTGAAAAAGGCCAGATCACCAAATCCTATACTTTTGATGAGCTGACCAACTATAGTTTTATTGCAAATTGAGTAAGTTATTTCAGCGATCCTGGTCTTTTTGCCGTGCACATGTCATCGCCACGGCGCAAGTTTTCCTTCCGCCAGATCAATGAAGCTATAGAATACCATACCAACTATACCAAGTGCCATTATCCCGCCAAACATGGCGGGATAATCCATTTTAGTCCAGGTGCTCAGAATAAAATAGCCTAGCCCATAAGTCGTAGCATAGTTCTCTGCAAAAAATAAAGATGCAAGTGCGATTCCGACACTGATCCGCGTTCCAGAAATCATTCTGGGCAGTGTCGCCGGCAGAATAATATATCTTAGGATATCACTTTTTCTGGATGTCATTCCAAACAACACTTTGTAGTAATTTTCGTCAATGTCGAGTACCCCATCTCTGATCGACAGAACCACTTGAAATACAACGATCAGAACTACGAGCAGGATCTTTGATACATTGCCTAGACCAAATAAGATCATGAATACAGGCAGGAACGCCACCTTTGGTATCGGATACATAAAATAGATCAGCGGATCGAATATTTTCCTCAGCTTCGGACTGGTTCCCAGTGTGATTCCAGATGGAATCCCAATGAAAAGTGCGAGAATGACAGCTATGAGGATTCTCAGACTACTGGCCAGTGCATGCAAAAACAACAGTTTAAAA
This sequence comes from Lachnospiraceae bacterium, assembly GCA_047974745.1. Taxonomy (GTDB): domain Bacteria; phylum Bacillota; class Clostridia; order Lachnospirales; family Lachnospiraceae; genus JBKECO01. The sequence continues at coordinate 6,099 of JBKECO010000021.1, read as the reverse complement.
TGCCGATAAAAGTACACCAGTGTCGAAATAGGTGAAGGAATCATATGATTATCCAGCAGCCAATAGCATATCTGCCATAGGAGCAGGAAACTGAGCAAGCCTGTGATATATAAAACGAATCTACTCCTCATAGACGTTACCTCCCAGCCCCAATTTTATTCTTAATTCAATGCAGAACTGGTAGCAATTCAGATCCTCTTTCATATTCGGCTCCAGATAGAACGGATTGAATACAGATTGGATCTCTCCCTTTTGATCCATGATCAAAATAATTTCTCCCAGACGGACAGCTTCTTCGATATCATGCGTCACACAGATCATGGAAAAACCATGCTTCTCCCTCTCTCTTTGCAAGAGCTCCTGAAATACTTCCTTTGTCATCATATCAAGGGCAGATGTCGGCTCATCCATCAAAAGCAGATCCGGTCTCAGGATCAATGTTCTTGCCAGTGCCGCTCTCTGTTTCTCACCACCACTCAAGCTTTTGACATAATCGTCCCGTTTATCCCAGATTCCCAGATCTCGTAGCATATTCTCAACAAATGGATCAACTAATGAAGTCGTACTTTTTCGCTGCAGCTTTAAGGGCATGGTCACACTTTGATGAACAGTCTGCCAGGGGAACAGTGCCAGATCCTGAAAAAGGAATCCGGTCCTTCCGTTATGGATATTACTTATTTCACTACTCCTATGTATTGTTCCGGAATCCGGATCCAAATGACCTGCCAGAAGCTTTAACAATGTACTTTTTCCACACCCGGACTGACCGATCAGGGCATATGCGGTATCTTTGCGAAAAGTGAAATCAAAAGATGAAAGAATTTTCTTCTCCCGATAGGAAAATTCTATTTTTTGCAATTGTATAAGGGCGGATTCCTCCATCAAAATCATTCTCCTTAAGATTTTTTCTGCTTTGATTCGAGTAGCATTTTTTTGATTTTACAATTTCCATCATTATATCACTTTTCCCGTGAACTTAGATAGAATTTTACTTTTCCAAGAGAATACCGTATAATTTATATACATTGCACAAATAGGAGCATTACCATGAGTGACGCATTTTTTAATCAATATATTAACAACGAAATAAGCCTCGAACAATTCGATGAGCAAGCTTCATTAATCTGTGATGAGTCCGATGTTTACAACGTTCTTGGGTTGAGTCCTACGGAATTTGAATTGTATAAACGCTTAGGCAAGGATGCTTTGACAAATATTATTGCGGCTCGCAAACAAAAAGCTGAAATCATTCAAAAATGGAAAAAGTTCTTCCGCGAAGAAATTGCTGAGAACCATCGTAAAAACACGTTAAAGCTTGAGCATCTAAAGGAATTCAATCTAAATCCATTTTTGGATAATTATAAAGCGAATTTTCTATTAGGTGATAGTTCTGCAAAAAGTAAAGCAACTGCCTTGGTATATGCGAGAACTTTGGGCACATCGATCAATACTACTTTTGGCACGAATCTTCAAAAATTTTGCAGTGATATCTTATCTGGATTTGCATCTACTACCTCAGGTATTGATATTGAATTCGAAGATTTTACTGACGGCAGACGAAAGTACTGTCAGATAAAAGCTGGTCCAAATACCATCAATAAAGACGATGTCAAAACTATTTCAGATCACTTTGCAGGAGTTAAGAATCTTGCCCGAACAAATAATCTGAATATCGGATTAAATGATTTAATTGTAGGTGTTTTTTACGGAGAAATGAAAGACTTAAGCAATCATTTTAAAAAGATCCAGATGGATTATCCTGTATATATTGGACAGGATTTTTGGTATCGCTTAACCGGTGATCGAAATTTTTATATTGAATTAACGAATGCAATTGATGAAGTTGCATCCGAATATGATGGCAGAGAACTATTAGACAGCGTTATTGAAAAACTATCAGTTGAGATTGAAAAAGCAGAGGACTAGACCTCTGCTTTATTTAATAGATCGATAATTGACAAACCAATTGCTTTTGCAAATTGTACAGGAACAGCATTCCCGATTTGCTTGTATTGTTGTCCCATGGAACCCGAAAATTCCCAATCATCCGGAAAGCTTTGAATTCTGGCATATTCTCGCACTGTGAATGGTCGTGTTTCTTCAGGATGACATCTTTCTGTTTGTTTTTGTGCCGGGCTACATGTCAGCGTTAAACTAGGTTCATTCCAGGAAATTCTTCTTGCCATACCAGTTCTTCCACCACCCGAATAGTAGCTCTTCCCCATATATTCTTTTGCGATCGGCTCTGGAAGATCTCTCCAATATCCACCTGGCGGAACTAATTCTAATACTTTTCGTTTTTTATCAGGATATCTTTCACCCATTGATTTTGGTACGTTCATTAAAGCATCTTTTAAGACTGGTTTGTACTCATATTCGTTGGGCAGACGATACTCAATCTTGATATCATTTCTAATACCTATAATTACGACACGTTCTCTCTTCTGTGCCACTCCGTAGTCATTTGCCTTTAAAACATTCCAAGTTACATTGTATCCCATATTTTCATAAATACTAATCATTGTCTGCAGTGTTTTTCCATTATCATGTGTTGTAAGTCCCTTTACATTTTCAGCCAAAAACACCTTAGGGTTCAAGTCTTTAACCACCTTCGCAAAATAGAAAAACATTGTCCCACGGACATCATCTAATCCCAGCTTATGACCAGCATAGCTAAATGCCTGGCATGGATATCCTCCTGATACAAAATCTATCTCACAATTTTCAGTTAAATAATTTTTAATCCCATTTTCCGAAACCTTAACGATATCTTCTTCAATAACATTCCACGCCGGACGATTATCTCTCAAAGTTTGTGCCGCATATTTATCGATCTCGACCAATCCATCTGCATGAAATCCCGCTAGTTCTAAACCCAGAGCCAACCCACCAGCTCCTGCAAAAAGTTCCACAGAATGATATTTCCTTTTCGCTTTGATAGTTCTGACATCAACAAATGCTAACTGACTTTCAACTACCACTTTATCCTTTTTCTTCTTTTCCAGTTTTTCTTTTTGAACCATAATATCCATCGGTTTGACTTCAAGAACATCGCATAGTTTTTGATAATTGCTCTTTAAAGGGTTACTTTTTGCTGATAAAATAACAGACAGTTGGTTTTTTGTCATTCCTAATTTTTCTGCCAATTCCGATTGTGTCTTTATATTTTTCTTCTCCATAATGGCATGTACTTCATTTTTGTCAATTACATATTCCATTTGTAACCCTCCTGACAAGTTATGAAAATATATTAACATTATGGATCACTTAAGTCAAGATGAGGCGAACAATTGTTCTGGTTTTTAATCTTTGTTTCACATAATATCACAATATGTCTGCAGTCTTTCCTGAGACTATCACAGAAATCAACTCAAACCCCAGCAACATGATCCGACAGTCTGTAATCTGCTCGTTCTGAGACTCTGCCATGCATCAGCTGTGTTCCTTGATAGAATCGATAATCTCATCAAATTCCGTAAATGCCAGGCCAACATAGCTGTCAGAAGGGTGGGAGAGCATTACATAGTTTCCATTGATCTTTCTCGGAAAAAGCACTGCATTTCGATAGGTTACATCACCTCTCCACTTTCTTTTTCACGATTCCTTATCTGGCTTTTAACAACTCGAGGTTCTGACGGATCAGATCACATCTTTGTTCAACGCATTTTACGCTTCTGCCAGGGTCTTGTGGTGAGAAAAAAACATAATCCATAAGTTTATCCAGATCAGTGACTGCCACATGCATTCTGGTATCGGAAGAAGCATAATAGATAAATACCTCATTTTTCTCATTTACGATGGCTCCATTCGTGAATACGACATTGCTGACATCGCCGACACGCTCTTCGCCTCTTGGTCCAATCAAAAGTCCAGAAGGCTCAGCGATCACATTCGCAGGGTCATCGAGGGAGGTGGCAAATGCATAGATCACATAGCGAAGACCTGCTGCAGTATTTCGTACTCCATGAGCAATATGGATCCAGCCACGATCCGTTTTGATGGGAACTGCTCCGGCTCCATTTTTTGCTTCTGTTATGGTGTGATATTTTCGGATACTGGTCATTCTCTCCTCATCGATCACAGCGTGTTCGATATCCGTCACGAGGCCAAATCAAACTCCTCCGCCTGAACCTGTGTCAATAAAATCATCCATAGGTCTGGTATAGAATGCATATTTTCCCTCCACAAACTCCGGATGAAGAACTACATTTCTTTGCTGTGGGGAACGTAAGGTCGTCAGATTATCAAGCCTCTCCCATGTCTTTAGATCTTTCGTTCGTATAATTCCGGCTGCCGCTACAGCAGCCGAAAGATCCTTCGTTGATGTGTCCTTGCTTTCTGAACAGAATACGCCGTAAATATAACCATCCTCGTGCTTCGTCAGACGCATATCATATACATTTGTCTCTTCAGGACACGTATCCTCCAACAGGATCGGATAGTCCCAGAAACGAAATCCATCCACTCCGGATTTACTTTCTGCAACGCCAAAAAATGACTTACGGTCATTTCCTTCAATTCTTGCGACAAGATAATAGCTTCCATTCAGTTCTATGGCTCCTGAATTCATGACTGCATTGATGCCGAGCCGTTCTATAAAATACGGATTTGTCTCTTTCCTCAGATCATATCTCCAAGTCAGCGGCAAATGCTCTCTTGTAAGGACTGGATACACATACCTGTCATATATCCCATTATAAAAATCGCTTTTTTCATTAGCTTTCGATAGCAGTTGTTCCTGCTGTTCCAGAAGTTCATAGTATTTTTCATGAATCATTTTGTTTCTCCTTTGATGTAATTGCTTTCTGTTTTATCTTTTCTGTCCGCCGGGTGATCTCTAAGCACATCCTGCTATTATGATAGGGACACTTCCAGGGTTCGACGAGGTCAAATCTCGCTCCCAGGCATGAAAGAATCCAACGACCACCTCTACGGTTCAGACAGCTCTACCGGAGATAATTTTTTAACGCTTTCTTTATATACCAGATTGCCCTCGACGATGGAAATGCCTCGTTTATACTCATCACCTGCCATCTTATGGAGCAGAATACTTATTGCCTTTTTGCCCATCTCCTTCATATCTACCTCATAGGTCGTTATTTCCACATCACAAAGGCCGGGAAACAGATAATTATCATATCCGACAACGGAGATATCCTGTGGAACCTGGTAGCCATTCTTTTTCAGTTTTCGGATCAGTTCACTTGCTGTCAGATCACAATTACACACAAATGCAGTCGGCATTTCTGCGGGCAGCTGAAGCAGATTTGTGGGGTCGATTTTGCCATGCTCTGTGTCGCGGTCAGCAATGATCCAGTCTTCTCTTACTATGCATCCATGTTCGATCATAGATTTGCAATAACCAAAATATCTGTCAGTAATACTGTCTGTAGCCAGAATGGTCCCAACGTATGCTATCTTCTTATGCCCCATGTCGAACAGATAATTCGTCAGCAGACAGGCTCCATAAAAACTGTCTGAAATCACAGCATCGCATGTCTCTTTTTCCATGTTGAAATCAAGATATACACGGGGAACCGGTGACTGCTGCTCCAGTTTTTCCAGATATTGCTGATTCATACGGCCAATTACGATAAGACCTTCGATCTTTTCCTCTTGGATCAACTTAGGCAGTTGCAATTTTGCTACCTCCTCTTCACTGATGACTTCAAGCATTGTAAAGCATCCTCTTGCCACTGCTTCCGTTGTCAGCTTCTGATACATCTGCCAATAGAACGAATCGTACTTATCCAGATATTCCTGACCAATAATAACTCCAAGATTGTAGCTACGTTTCACCCGCTCCTTTCGAAGTACAGATGGTTGCTTATACCCCATTGAATCCGCAAGTTCTATGATCTTATCTCTTAAATCCTCGCTGACACCCTTATGGCCTGAAAGTGCCTTTGAGACAGTTACGGTACTGATGTTGAGCTTACTTGCAATGTCCGCCAGTTTCACTGATTTTGCCATTGTTACTATTTCCCCCATTATTGATCTTTTTTAGATGTATTAATTCTCCCATGAAATCACCCCATGGATTTTTAATTAAAATCCCGGCATTCATCAAGATATCACCGGAAAGAACTCCAGTCACCT
>JBKECO010000060.1:0-57818 GCA_047974745.1 Lachnospiraceae bacterium | reverse complement strand
TGAGAAAATCGTTAATTGTCGCACCGATTATCTTCAAAAACTTTCTACCGAGGTTGTCAAAAACCACGACATTATTGGAATGGAAGATTTGAAAGTTAAAAAGATGCAACAAGCCAAAGATTTGGCAAAAAGTATCAGCGAGGTGTCTTGGTATCAATTCAGAACGATGATCGGCTATAAGGCTGAATGGTATGGTAAAAAGTTGGTATTAGTAAATCCAAGCCATACATCACAACGCTGCAATCATTGTGGGCATACAGAGAAAAGTAATCGGGTGTCTCAATCAAAGTTCGTATGTAAGGCATGTGGACATACAGATAATGCTGATAGTAACGCTTCAAAAAATATAGAATTACTGGCATTAGTAATCTAATATCACAGTAATTCTAGTTAAACCGTAGGGACTACGGGGATAGCCTAATCAATTAGAAACCATTGGGTTTTTGTACTTAGGAATCCGCTTTGGCTTTAGCCAAGTGGTAGTTCAATGAGTTAAGTACATCAACAAAAGACCATTGGCTGGCTTTTAGTGTAAAAAATGCATACGATGGAAGAACAAAATACAAAAATAATCGTTTGGTCTCATCAAAGCATGATAAACGGCGTCATGGACTAGGACTTAGAATTGTTGAAAATATTGTGAATGAATGGGGCGGACAGCTGATTTTGCAGCCGGATATAGATAAAAAAGTATTTACACTAATCATCATGCTGCAATATGCTTAAACTAGATGCACATTTGACTATCCAAAATCCCTTTTTTAGAGTAGAATAAACCAGAACTCTAACTTATGCAATGCGGCATAAGACGATTGAAAAGGCAGGAGGAAACTGCATGAGCAACCTGAAGGCTGTCATACTGGCAGCAGGAAAAGGAACAAGAATGAAATCCGAGCTGCCGAAGGTAGTTCACACGATAGATGGAAAATGCCTCGCTGACTATGTCATTGAAGCTGCAAAAGGAGCAGGGGTGCAAGAGGTCTGCCTCGTGGTCGGATATGAAAAAGATAAAGTACAGGAAATGATCGCCGATCAAGACGTAATTTATATGGAGCAGGCGCAGCAGCTTGGAACCGGTCATGCAGTGAAATGTGCGAAGGAATTCCTGGCAGATGGTGATGGCCAGACCATGATTCTTTTTGGAGATACGCCATTGATCACAAAAGAAACATTAGATTGCCTTCATGAATACCATACAAATGCAGGAAATACGGTTACAGTGCTCTCGGCTTACATGGAGGATGCCACCGGATATGGAAGAATCATACGAGATGGTGCGGGCGAATTTTTAAAAAGCGTAGAGCATAAAGATGCAACAGATGACGAGAGAGAGTCCCATGAAGTAAACTCAGGGATGTATCTGTATGAAACAAAGGATCTGTGTGAGGCGCTGGAGCTGTTGAAGAATCATAATGCACAGGGGGAATACTATCTTCCGGATACACTGGAGATCATTCGGAAAAAAGGAAAAAAAGTAGATGCATTCATGATTGAAAGTGCGGAAGATATTACAGGAGTAAATGATTTAGAGCAGCTAGAGGCTGCCGAAGCAATTATTAGAAGGAGAAAGGCATGTATCTGATCGCCGGACTTGGAAATCCGACTAAACAATATGAGCACACCAGACACAATGTAGGCTTTGATGCCATTGATGCCTTGGCAAAAAGATACGGTATCGATGTGTCAGAGAAGAAGTTTCATGCTGTCTATGGAAAGGGCGTCATGGAAGGACAAAAGGTAATTCTCGCAAAGCCCATGACCTACATGAATCTCAGTGGTGACAGCCTGGTTCAGATTCTGAACTATTATAAAATCGATGCGGAGACAGAAATGATCGTTCTATTTGATGATATCAGTCTTGCACCGGGAAATATCAGAATTCGTAAAAAAGGAAGTGCCGGTGGTCACAATGGTATTAAATCCATTATTTCGAGAATCGGAACCAGTGTATTCCTGCGGGTGAAGATCGGTGTCGGGGACAAACCAAAGAACTATGATCTTGCAGATTATGTTCTTGGACGATTTTCCAAAGAAGAGCGGGTTCTGGTCGAGGATAGTATTATAGATACTGAGAATGCAGTCGCACTGATGACCAAAGGAGAGACGGAGCAGGCCATGAACCTGTTCAATGCCAGAAAAAGGGAACAGCCATGAATTCATTCTTAAAACCACTGGAGTCAATACTTGAACTGGAGGAACTGAAATCACAAATCAGCAGAGAGGATGGGGTCTTTTATCTGTCCGGCTGTATTGACTCGATCAAGCCACACCTGACCTATGGAATCGGAAGCGGTTTTAAAAACAGGGTACTGGTGACCTATGATGACCAAAAAGCAAGAGAATTGTATGACGCATACCGGTTCTTTGATCAGAGTGCGGTTTATTTCCCGGCTCGGGATATTCTTTTTTATCAGTCGGATATCAGGGGAAATGTACTGACGCAGGAAAGAATACGGGTATTAAAAACAATAGCAGAGCAAAAAGGCGTCACCATCATCACCACCTTTGATGCCTTGATGAATCGCATGCCATCTCCGGAGCAGTATCTAAGCTCCATGAAGATCTTTCATGTCGGTGATACCATTGATCTGGAGAAGATCAAAAAGGAACTGATAAAGATGGGATATGAGTCTGTCTATCAGGTTGAGGTGACAGGGCAGTTCGCCATCCGCGGAGGGATTTTAGATGTCTTTCCCTTAACAGAAGACAATCCATACAGAATCGAACTTTTTGATGATGAGATCGACTCATTAAAGAGCTTTGACGTTGAGAGTCAGAGATCTATCGAAACAATGGAATTTGTGGAGATCTATCTGGCTACAGAAATAATACTCACAGAAGAGGAAAAGATAAAGGGTCTGGAGAAGATCCATAAAGAAGCAAAAAAACTTTATGACCTCTATAGAAAAGAAATGAAGACGGAAGAGGCTGCCAGAATCCGTCAGGCGGAAGAGGAAATTACAGAAGAAATCACAGAGCGGGTAGGAATCGATGGGATCGATGCCTACCTTCCCTTTTTTTGTCCCGACAGCGTATCTGTGCTTGAGTATCTGAACCGGGAAGAGACGATCGTATTTCTGGACGAGCCCCTGCACTGCATTGAGCGAGGAGCGGCTACAGAGACGGAATTCTCTGTCAGTATGCAGCACCGCCTGGAAAAAGGATACATCCTTCCTTCCCAGATGAATGCACAATATACAAATAAAGAGATACTTGGCAAGCTGAAATCAGCAAAGGCCGTTGCCTTTGCAGCACTGGAGGTAAAAATACCAGAGCTTAAGATCGCTGCCTATCACTATATCAGTGCCAGATCCATAAGCGGATTTCATAACAGCTTTGACCTGCTGATCAAGGATCTAAAGAAATATAAAAAAGAAGGCTACAGAGTCATCCTGTTGTCTGGTTCCCGAACGAGAGCAAAACGTCTTGCGGAAGACATTATGGAGGAAGGGCTCAATAGTTTTTATACAGAGGATTTTTCCAGAGAGGTATCTCCAGGAGAAGTCATGGTTTCCTATGGTAAGCTGAAAACAGGCTACGAATATCCGCTGATCTCCTTTGCGGTCATCTCAGAAAGCGATATTTTTGGCAGGGAAAAGCAGAAAAAGAAAAAGAGAAGGCAGTACGAAGGAGAAAAAATTGCCAGCTTTACGGATCTTTCCATCGGTGACTACGTGGTGCATGAGAATCATGGGCTCGGCATCTATCGAGGACTCGAAAAAATCGAAGTTGAGAAGACGATCAAGGACTATATTAAGATCGAGTACGATAAGGGCGGAAACCTGTACATTCTGGCTACACAGCTGGATCTGATCCAAAAGTATGCCGGAGCCGATGCCAAACACCCTAAGCTGAACAGACTAGGCGGTCAGGAATGGAATAAGACAAAGACACGAGTCCGGGGAGCAGTCAAGGAGATGGCGGAGGAGCTCGTACTCCTCTACGCGCAGCGGGAACATCAGCGAGGCTTTTCCTATGGCGAGGATACGGTTTGGCAGAGAGAATTTGAAGAGATGTTCGTGTTCGAAGAGACAGAGGATCAGGAGCTGGCCATTGAAGCAACAAAAAGGGATATGGAAAGCACCAAGATCATGGATCGTCTGATCTGTGGGGATGTGGGATTCGGCAAAACGGAGATTGCGATCCGAGCGGCATTTAAGGCTGTGCAGGAGGGCAAACAGGTTGTCTATCTTGTTCCCACTACGATCCTTGCCCAACAGCATTATAATACCTTTGCTCAGAGAATGAAGGATTTTCCCGTAAATGTGGAGCTGCTATGCAGATTCCGAACTCCGTCCCAGCAAAAAAATACGATCGATAAACTGAGAAAGGGAATGGCTGATATTGTGATCGGAACCCATCGTGTTCTTTCCAAAGATGTCGCATTCAAAGATCTTGGTCTTTTGATTATCGATGAGGAGCAACGCTTTGGCGTGACGCATAAAGAAAAAATCAAGCAGTTGAAAACGGATATCGATGTTCTGACACTGACTGCAACTCCGATTCCCAGAACGCTTCACATGAGTCTGATTGGTATTAGGGACATGAGTGTGCTAGAAGAGCCGCCTATGGATCGTCTACCCATTCAGACCTATGTGCTAGAATATAATGAAGAGATGGTCAGAGAAGCAATCACCAGAGAGCTTGCCAGAGGCGGACAGGTATATTATGTATTCAACCGTGTTAGTCAGATCGATGAGATCGCATTAAAGATTGCAGCCTTGCTCCCGAAGGCAGTGGTGGAATTTGCTCACGGACAGATGAAAGAAAAGGATCTAGAGAATATAATGTATCGTTACATCAATGGAGAGATCGACGTCCTAGTCTCCACGACCATTATCGAAACGGGGCTCGATATCTCCAACGCCAATACCATAATTGTTCACGATGCTGACAGGCACGGTCTTTCTCAGCTGTATCAGCTAAGGGGCAGAGTGGGACGTTCGAATCGAACAGCCTATGCTTTTTTGATGTATAAAAGAGATAAGATCTTAAAGGAAGTAGCAGAAAAAAGGCTTGCTGCGATCCGGGAATATACAGAACTTGGAAGTGGATTTAAGATCGCAATGCGGGATCTCGAAATTCGTGGTGCAGGCAATCTGCTTGGATCCCAGCAGCATGGTCATATGGAAGCTGTCGGATATGATCTCTATTGTAAGATGCTCAATGAGGCCGTAAAAAGGGCAAAAGGGATCAACGTGCAGGAGTCCTTTGACACCACAATTGACATCAGCATGGATGCCTACATTCCGTCCTCTTATATACCGAGTGAGAACCAGAGGCTGGATATTTATAAAAGAATCGCGGCGATCGAGACCCAGGAAGAACGGGAGGATATGCAGGATGAGCTGCATGACCGTTTTGGAGATATGCCAAAGCCAATGGAACAGCTTCTATGGGTCTCCATGATCAAGGCAAAGGCCCATGCATGCTATATTACTGAGATCAAACAAAAAGAAACAGAGATGCGTTTTAATCTTTTTGAAAGGGCTAATATTGATCCGACACAGATACAGTTGTTTATAGATTCCTTTTCAGGCAGGGTGAAATTTTACCCGGACAGAAAGATCCCTGGATTTGTTTATCAGATGAAGTTAAATTCCAGAGATGTGGTTTCGGAGACAGATGTCCTTGAACAATTTTTGGATGCCATGCCTATGTTGCTGCTGAAGTAGACCGAAATCACGTAAAAAGGATTGCGACATATAGTAAAAAGCTCTATAATAGAACGAGCGACCGGAGAACCCGGAGATGAATTGCAGGAGGAAATTATGATTAAAATAAAGGCGACAGCAGTACTGTTTTCTAGTTTGATGCTGGCGGGCACCTTGCTTGCCGGATGCAGCAGCATAGATGGTGAAGCTGAATTTGCAACACTTGATGATACAGAAGTTTCCATGGGCGTGGCCAATTTTTTTGCCAGATACCAGCAGGCAGAATACGATCAATACTATACCAGTTATTTCGGGGAAGGAATGTGGTCCAGCGATCTATATGGAACAGGCAATACCTTTGAGGACGATGTAAAGTCTGATATCGTAGATCAGCTGGAGGAGATGTATCTGCTGAAAGCTCATATGGAAGATTACAGTATCGCACTGACCGAAGAAGAGAATGCGGCGATTCAGGAAGCGGCAGAGCTTTTCATGGCAGACAATTCAGAAGAAGCATTAGAGCAGGTCGGAGCAACGAAGGAAGACTATGTCATTGAGATGCTGACACTCAACACAATTCAGGATAAGATGACTGCAGCGATCGAAGGGGAAGCGGAAATTACAGTGACCGATGAAGAAGCTGCCCAAAAAGGGATCAGTTACCTGGAGATCAGCCTCAGTGGATACACGGATGCAGAGGGCAATTTTGTGGAATATACGGAGGATGAGATCGCTGGACTAAAGTCGACGGCAGAGCAGATCGCTTCGGCATCCGACATTGAAACAGCAGTAACGGATGCGGGATATACATGGTTGACTGGGAATTATGGAACAAAGGATGATGAATCTACTTCTTTGAATATAGATATGCTCATAGCAGCAGATGAACTGACAGAGGGAGAAGTGTCCGGCGTGATCGAGACAGATTCTGCACTTTATATTGTAAGGCTGGATAGCACACTGGACGAAGATGCTACGGCAGCAAAGAAAGAAGAACTGATTGCACAACAGAAGAGTGATTACTACACGAGTGTTCTGGATGGCTGGAAAGAAGAAACAGAGTGGACAGTTAATGAGCGTAACTGGGCAAAGGTGAATTTTGAAGATCTGTTTACTGCGGTCGTTGACACTGAGACAGAAGCACTGACCGGCACAGAAGCAGTCGTGACCACAGAAGCAGTGCTTGAGACAGAAGCAATGATTGAAACAGAAGCAGTGCCTGAAACAGAAACAGTAATTGAAACAGAATCGACCAGCGATACAGATAATAGTGTAAGTACGGAGAATTAGTCAGACTGCCGCAGAGAGAAGCCTCTTTGTGGCAGTTTTTTCAGGGAGGAAAAATTGAAAAAGCTACTTCGATTTTTGGATGGATATCAGAAGGAAAGTATCATTGCACCTTTATTTAAGATGCTGGAAGCAATTCTGGAATTACTGATTCCGATTATCATGGCCTGCATTATTGATATTGGAATTAAAAATCAGGATATGGGCTATATTATCAAAATGATTCTTCTTATGATCCTCTTAGGAGTGATCGGATTGATCTGCTCTGTGATAGCCCAGTACTTTGCCGCACAGGCAGCAGTGGGATTTGGGACAAAGGTCAGGTCTGCACTTTTTTCACATATCATGAAGCTTTCCTTCTCTGATCAGGATGTGATCGGAGCATCCACCTTGATTACCCGAATGACGAGCGATATCAATCAGGTGCAGTCTGGTGTCAATATTGTGCTTCGTCTCTTTTTGCGATCTCCTTTTATTGTACTTGGGGCAATGATCATGGCATTTACGATCGACCCTGGTTCCGCCGGTATTTTTCTGATTACGATCCTGCTTCTTTCTCTGGTGGTTTTCGGAATACTGCTCGTGACGATTCCAATGTACAAGTTGATCCAGAAGAATCTGGATCGCCTGCTCTTGTCGATCCGAGAGAATCTGACAGGAGTCCGAGTGCTGCGTGCATTTCGTCTGGAGCAGGAGGAAAGCAGGAAATATGCAGCTGAAAATAAGAGACTTGTGGCATCTCAGCGGCTGACCGGGCGTATATTAGGACTGATGAACCCACTGACTTATGCGCTGATCAATTTAGGAATCGTTATACTGATCTATCAGGGAGCAGTTTCCGTTGATACAGGAAAAATCCAACAAGGACAGCTTGTGGCACTGATCAACTATATGTCGCAGATTCTGATCGAGCTGATCAAATTTGCTACCGTCATTGTATCTATAACCAAGTCATTTGCCTGTGCAGACAGAATTCAGAGCATTTTTGAGATGCCTGCAGAAGCTCTGATGAATACAAAGATGAAGTCATTTGCAGAACCTGTGACTTGCACAGAAACAAAGCCGAATACAGAACCTGGGGATTTCATAAAATTGCAGCAGGTGAGCTTTCGATATCCTAAAGCTGGCGGCAATGCACTGAGTGATATTACCTTTTCAGTTCGAAAAGGTCAGACCATTGGGATCCTTGGAGGAACAGGATCAGGGAAGACAACCCTGCTGCACTTGATGGAAGGCTTTTACAAGGCGACGGAAGGAACTATTTGGATACAGGAACGTGGGATCGAATCTATTCCACAGGAGCAGTTACGGGAAAAGATGGGAATCGTTCCCCAAAAGGCGGTGCTGTTTCGTGGTACGATTCGAAGCAATCTCAAGTGGGGAAAACGAGATGCTACGGATTCAGAATGCTTAGAAGCACTGGCACTCGCACAGGGGATGGATATTTTAACGGGTAGAAAGCACGGACTTGACGCTGAGGTAGAGCAGGGAGGAAAGAACTTTTCTGGTGGACAGCGACAGCGACTGACAATCGCCAGAGCCTTGATCCAGGAGCCGGAGCTTCTGATTCTTGACGACAGCATGTCAGCACTGGACTATTTGACCGAAGCTGCACTGCGGGCGTCCCTGCACAGGCTGGCGAAGGATCCAATCGTCCTGATTGCTTCCCAGAGAGCTTCTTCTGTCCGAAGTGCGGATGGGATTCTGGTTCTGGATGAGGGTAAAATGATGGGATTTGGAACCCATGAGGAACTGATGCAGTCTTGTGAAGTATACCGGGAAATTTACTATACGCAGTTCAAGAACGAGGAGGAAGGAGATGTGCAGCCAAGATGAAAAATGAAAAAAAGACCCATTGGCAGCTTTCGATCATTCGAAGGATCCTGCCTTATATCGCAAGATATCGGGGAACATTGATTCTTTCAATGATATTTGCCCTCATTTCCTCGCTTTTTATGCTGTATATTCCGATCTTGATCGGAGAGTCGGTGGATGTGGTAGTGGGAGCAGGGAATGTCGACTATCCTTCCCTTACAGCAATACTTGTGAAACTAGCTCTGATTGCAGGGGGAGCAGCCCTTGTGCAATGGCTGATGAATCTGTGTAACAACCATATGACCTATGGGATCGTAAAGGATCTTCGAAGCGATGCCTTCGAGAAGATACAAAAGATTCCCCTTTCCTATCTGGATACCCATGCTTATGGAGATATTGTCAGCAGAATGATCACGGATGCAGAGCAGGTTGGTGATGGTCTGCTGCTTGGATTTTCGCAGCTTTTTACAGGAATCGTAACGATCATTGGAACTCTCTGCTTTATGCTTAGTATCCATCCACAGATTGCACTTCTTGTGATCTGTATTACGCCGCTTTCATTGCTGGTTGCAGGGTTTATTGCCTCACACACCTTTTCGATGTTTCAAAAGCAGTCCCAGACAAGAGGAAATCAGACCTCTCTTGTGGAGGAAATGATCGTAAATCAAAAGGTGGTTCAGGCATTTCGTCAGGAACAGCAGGTACTTTCCGAATTTGATGAAATCAATGAACAGCTCAAGGAATTTTCCTTCAAAGCAATTTTCTATTCCTCACTGACGAATCCTTGTACGAGATTTGTCAATGGCCTGGTGTATGCCGGTGTGGGTGCCGCTGGAGCGATCGCAGCTGTAGCAGGTGGTATATCCGTTGGACAGCTGGCAAGCTTTTTAAGCTATGCAAATCAGTACACAAAGCCATTCAATGAAATTTCAGGCGTGTTCACTGAGCTTCAGAATGCAATGGCATGTGCAGGCAGGATATTAGAACTGATTGAAGAAAATCAGGAAACACCTGATCTTGAATGCGCAAACGTCTTATCGAAGGTGGAGGGGAATGTTGTCATGGAAGAGGTATCTTTTTCCTATGTCAGCAATCAGCCATTTCTTTCAAATATTAACGTGAAAGCTCAGAAAGGGCAGAGAATTGCCATTGTAGGACCAACGGGATGCGGAAAGACAACGCTGATTAACCTAATGATGCGTTTTTATGAGCTGGATGGTGGCAAAATCAAGATCGATGAACAAGACATTGCAAAGGTCACAAGAGAAAGTCTAAGAGAATCCTGCGGAATGGTACTTCAAGACACCTGGCTGAAACACGATACCATATTGAATAACATTCGGATTGGTGATCCGGATGCGACCGAGGAAGAAGTCATCGCAGCTGCAAAAAAGGCTCATGCACACAGCTTCATTATTCAGCTTCGAAATGGATACCATACAGTGACCGGCGAGGATGGAGCCGGACTTTCCCAGGGACAAAAGCAGCTTCTTTGCATCGCCAGACTATTGCTGTCGCCGCCTCCCGTCCTGATTCTGGATGAAGCAACCTCTTCTATTGACACCAGGACGGAGATGAAAATACAGAATGCATTTACCGAGTTGATGCAGGGAAGAACCAGTTTTATCGTAGCACACAGGCTGTCAACAGTGGAAAATGCGGATCGTATCCTTGTTATGGAAAATGGCAGGGTCATCGAGCAAGGCAGCCATAGTCAGCTGATGGCAGAAGGTGGTTTTTATGCACAGCTGTATCAAAGCCAGTATGAAAATGTATCATAAAAATTGCACTTCCTGGAACAGGCAGGCCGCGAAGTCACGATGACACTACCGAGAGATTCACATAGGAGAAATGAAATGGAGCATAATAATATTATATTGATCGGAATGCCAGGCGTAGGAAAAAGCACTGCCGGGGTCGTACTGGCAAAGCTTCTGGGATATCAGTTCTTAGATGCAGACCTTTTGATTCAGAAAGAGGAAGGGCGGCTGCTCAAAGAAATCATCAGGGATGTTGGGACGGAAGGATTTTTAAAAATCGAAGAAAGAGTCAATGCATCGATCCAGGCCGAACAGACCATTATTGCAACAGGCGGCAGCGTTGTCTATGAGGAAGAGGCAATGGCGCACTTAAAGGAAATCGGAACCTTGGTCTATCTTCATGTGCCGTTTGAGCATTTGGAAAAAAGACTTTCTGATATCAGGGGCAGAGGCGTTGTTCTCAGAGCAGGACAATCCCTTTTGGATCTATACCATGAGCGTACTCCGCTCTATGAAAAATATGCCGATATCAAAATCGATGAGGGAAAACTGAACGTAGAGGAAACGGTGGAACAAATCGTGACAGAGCTAGACTTGTATCAGAGATAACACCTGCAGATAACAGATATTTTTATGGTATCGCAGTTACAGGGTAAAAAAATTTCGACAGTCACTAAAAATTATGCTATAATTTCTTCGGAGACTAAGTTAGAAGTATTTGTAAGTGCATGGAATGAATCCGTGTGTTAACTTTTCTTAAATTCTTGACAAAATGAGATTTGATTACTATAATTACATGTTTGTATCTGAAAAAGTTTGAAAAAGTATCAGAGGTGCATAAGTGGAACAATATATTATAAAGGGTGGTTCTCCGCTGGTCGGAGAAGTCGAAATAGGTGGAGCAAAGAACGCTGCACTGGCGGTTCTCGCAACAGCGATCATGACAGATGAAACAGTAACGATCGATAATCTTCCGAATGTACGGGACATCAATGTGATGCTCAGTGCAATAGAGGGAATCGGGGGTCATGTAGAACGTGTTGATGACAATACGGTTAAAATAAATGGCGCAAATATCCATGATTTAAGCGTGGATTATGAATATATCAATAAAATTCGTGCATCCTACTATCTTTTGGGAGCACTACTTGGAAAATATAAGAAAGCAGAAGTGGCTCTTCCCGGTGGCTGTGATATTGGGAGCAGACCCATTGACCTGCATCTGAAGGGATTTCGCGCTCTCGGTGCTAATGTCGATATTCAGCATGGTCTGATCAGTGCCCAGGCTGATGAATTGGTGGGAACACATATCTATCTGGACAAAGTTTCAGTCGGCGCTACGATCAACATCATGATGGCGGCGGCGATGGCAAAAGGAAAGACAATAATCGAAAATGCAGCAAAAGAACCTCATGTCGTTGATGTTGCAAACTGTCTAAATACCATGGGTGCCAGAATCAGAGGTGCAGGGACAGATATGATCCGTATTGTCGGGGTAGAGAAGCTGCATAAAACAAATTACTCCATTATTCCTGACCAGATCGAAGCGGGTACTTTTATGCTGGCAGCTGCAGCGACTAAAGGCGATATTACGGTAAAAAATGTCATCCCTAAGCATTTAGAAGCAACGACAGCAAAGCTTCTTGAGATCGGATGTGAGATTGAAGAGCTCGATGATGCAGTACGAGTTGTAGCATCCAAACAATTACATCATACACAGGTAACTACACTTCCTTATCCGGGATTTCCTACAGATATGCAGCCTCAGATGTCCGCTGTATTAGCGATCGCAGATGGAATCAGTACAGTCACTGAGAGCATTTTTGAAAATAGGTTCAAGTATGTGGACGAGCTGACACGTATGGGTGCTTCCATTAGAGTAGAAAGCAATATCGCCATCATCACGGGAGTATCAGGCTTCACTGGCGCCAGAGTCAGTGCACCGGATCTTCGTGCAGGAGCGGCACTCGTCATTGCCGGACTGGCTGCAGAGGGAATTACGACCGTGGATGATATCTATTATATAGAGCGTGGATATGAGAAACTACACGAGAAGCTGGAGCAGCTCGGGGCACAGATCGAGAAGGTATGTTCTGATAAAGAAATCCAGAAATTCAAATTAAGGGTTTCGTGAAGGAATTGATAGACGAATCAGGATAAAAATCAAGACGAATTATAATAAAAATAATAAGAACCAGGATCTCGGCAAAAGGTCCTGGTTCTTGTATTTGGCAGTGTTCTGGCAGTGCTTATAGATTGGATGATGGATCGGGTCAGATCAGGGAAGCAATATGAAGATCTTTGGAGGTGGCCAGATTGATATAGGAACCATCATCGACTTCAATGATAGGTCTGGAAAGATCTCGGCTGTTCAGCATGATGATATTAGCCTCTCTACCATCACTAAGCAGAATCCGGTTATTCTGGTAGGTATAGGCAATGTGCTCAAGGAAGGTCAGAATAAAATGAGGATCATACTTCTTTAGTCCCTCATGTTCAAATGCAGAAATGACCTGGAAAGGGCAAAGTGGACTGCGGTAGCTGCGTGCGGCGGTCATGGCATCATACACATCTGCGATCGCTATGATCTTTGCAAAGTTGTTGATCTCTTTTGCAGCAGCATTCAGGGGATATCCGCTGCCATCACAGCGTTCGTGGTGCATCAGAGCGCAATCGACTACATGAAAGTCCAGCTTGGGAATACGTTTCAATGCTTCATAACCTAGTCGTGGGTGGCGTTTTACAATGGCATATTCTGTCTCATCCAGTGGACCAGGCTTATAGAGAATCTTAGAAGGGATCTTCATCTTTCCGATATCGTGCATCAGTCCACAGAGAACCAGAAGCTCAATATCAGACTGTGAGAATTCAAGCCATTTCCCAAAGGCGCCTGCAATGAAAGCAACACTGACAGAGTGTAAATAGATGGCATCATCTTCTGTGCGCATATTGTGCAGCATATCAAATAATTCAATGGTATTTAACGGTTTTTGTAAAAGGTGCATCGTCATAGCGAGTACTTCCGGAATCAGTTCACCACTTTCGCTGTTCAGTATTTTTAAAAAACACTTTTTTAGCTTCAGATGAATATCGAAAGACTCATCCTGAAACATTTTAAAGTCAGCAGAGCTTTTGATGCGTTCAGAATACACCATTTTGACAGGTGCATTTTTTGCTTCCGTTTCAAGTTCCATTGGTTCTGGAATGGATTCTTGAGGCGCGACACAAACAGACTCTATTCCATAAAATGAAATTCGAGCAATCAGACTATCGGTCAACAGGACACCTTTGTTCATGATCGTCTGACCCCTGTTCGTTTTTACAGGTTCTGCCAGGATCATTCCAGGCAGCAAGGTCTTTGTAGCGGTTAATTGCATATGACTCCCTCCCCTATTAATATAACTTGATTTTAATAGAATAGTGGAGAATTTACAATCGCAAAAATAGAAAAATTACGATCATTTAAAGAGCTAGACAAAATAAGAAAAACTTGACAGATACCAAAAATAATAGTATTTTAGTTTTGTCAGAGATATTTAATTTTATAAAGAGCTTCTCTTATTCAGAGTGATGGAGATACATAGGATCTGTGAAGTCACGGCAACCCCAGCAATGGAAGGTGCCAGCCTGAGCGAAATTGTCGAACAATAGGAGGATTAGATTTACGAACTTAATAAATCACGTCCGCTTATATTTTGATGAGCGGACTTTTTTGTGGTTTTAAAACAACCGGCACCAACGAAAGGAGATAACATAAGAATGGAGAAAAGATTATTTACTTCAGAATCAGTGACTGAAGGTCATCCGGACAAGGTATGTGATGCTATATCCGATGCAATACTAGATGCCTGCATAGAGCAGGATCCGATGAGTCGTGTTGCTTGTGAGACGACCTGCTGTACAGGATTTGTTCTGGTAACAGGAGAGATCACGACAAAAGCAGAAATTGACTTTCAAACCATAGTCAGAGATACAGTGAAAAAGATCGGATATGATGATGCGACAACAGGATTTGATGGAAATACTTGCGCTGTTATGGTAGCACTTGACAAACAATCAGCTGATATTGCAATGGGTGTGGATCAATCATTGGAATACAGAGAGCATAAGATGACAGAAGAACAGCTGGATGCAATAGGGGCAGGAGATCAGGGAATGATGTTCGGCTATGCGACCAATGAAACAGAGGAGCTGATGCCTTATCCGATTCTGCTTGCACATAAGCTTGCACTGCAGCTGACCAAAGTACGTAAAAATGGAACGATGAGCTATCTTCGTCCGGATGGCAAGACGCAGGTCTCCGTTGAATATGATGAAAATGAACATCCGGTCAGACTAGAAGCTGTTGTTCTCTCTACACAGCATGATCCATATGTGACACAGGAACAGATCCATGCAGATGTTAAAAGATACATTTTTGATGAAGTGCTGCCAGAGAATATGATCGATGCCGGAACAAAATTCTTCATTAACCCCACCGGACGCTTTGTTATCGGCGGACCACACGGGGATGCGGGATTGACCGGCCGCAAGATCATAGTGGATACGTACGGCGGTTATGCAAGACATGGCGGTGGAGCGTTCTCTGGAAAAGATTGCACAAAGGTCGACAGATCGGCCGCTTATGCAGCAAGATATGTTGCAAAAAATATCGTTGCAGCAGGTCTGGCGAAAAAATGTGAGATCCAGCTCTCCTATGCGATCGGCGTGGCACATCCTACCTCCATTATGGTAGATACATTTGGAACCGGCGTCGTTTCAGAAGAGAAGATTGTTGGCATTATTCGCGAGAACTTTGACCTTCGACCAGCGGGAATCATAAAGATGCTAAAGCTGCGGAGCCCGATCTATAAGCAGACTGCAGCCTATGGACATTTCGGACGTCATGATCTTGAGCTTCCATGGGAAGCACTGGATAAGGTCAAAATTCTGGAATCTTATCTGTAAGACAAGGCTAAGACTGCTGTCGGATCTTGTCTTTATGAAAACTTTAGAATCAGATTTCGGAAAATTTATGTTATTTTTAAATACAGTCATGTATAATTATGTCACAGGGTCTACTCTCTGTGACATTTTTTTCCATATTATCAGAATAACGGATCTGTTATAGAAATGGAGCCTTGCATGAAACTGAAAACAAGACTGATCATCTCATTCTGTATCATAATCTTTGTTCCCAGTTTTCTTTCGGTCATAACGCTGACAGGATTTCAAAAATATCAAAACAGCTTGATTGAGAACACCTATGGAATTGCGGTTACTGATGATACACAGATGGTGAATACGGTACAATTACTCAACCTATATACAAAATCGACTTTTTCAAAAATACAGTCAGCGGCGGTTCATGATCCTGACAAATTTGAAGATGAGTCATTTTTAGAAGAAATCAATTCAGAACTCTCCAACAAGTATTCTTATCTGATCGTCAGAAAAAATGGTCTGATCACCTATACAGGAACGGATGATTCCGCCATCGATCCGGCAGTGCTGCCAGAATATTCGGAAGATGATATCAATGATGAAAGCGGAACCTATGTGGATGGCAATGAACAGATTCTGATCAAACAGAGCAGTTTTCATTTTTCTGATGGGAGTGAAGGGAGTGCCTTCATTGTCACAGCATATACCGGTGAGATCCTTCCAGAGATCCGAACAATTCTGATAGATGGGTTTTTCTCAGTGATCATCATATTATTTCTGACTGCAGGACTTTTGATCATCTGGATCTACAGAGGTATTATCTATCCCTTGAAGAAACTGGAAATTGCAACAAATTATATCAGAGAAGGGAATCTGGATTTTCACATTCCATCAGAGGGAACTGATGAGATCAGTCAGCTCTGCGCCAGCTTCGAAGCAATGAGACAGCGGCTGAAAGAGTCGGCAGAACAGCAGCTTACCAGTGAGAAAGAGAGCAGAGAACTGATTTCGAATATTGCCCATGATCTTAAGACGCCAATTACGACGCTCAAGGGATATTCAGAGGGTCTGCTGGATGGCGTGGCAGATACACCAGAGAAACAGAATAAGTA
The DNA here is from genome assembly GCA_047974745.1 of Lachnospiraceae bacterium. Taxonomy (GTDB): domain Bacteria; phylum Bacillota; class Clostridia; order Lachnospirales; family Lachnospiraceae; genus JBKECO01. Next base: position 41,267 of record JBKECO010000060.1, on the reverse strand, counting down.
TCTGCAGATCATTAATAACAAAGCAAATGAAATGGATTCCCTTTTAAATGAGCTGACACTGTATTCTAAGATCGACACGAACAGGATTCCATATAATTTTAAAAGAATAAATGTTTTAGACTATTTCAATGACTGCATCGAGGAAATTGGTATGGATCTGGAAACAAAGAACATCAGACTGAATTACTTTAACTACGTGAGTAACTCGGTACAGATCATAGCTGATCCTGAACAGATTCGAAGAGTCATCCACAATATTGTTGGTAATTCTGTCAAGTATTTGAACACTGAGACAGGGATCATCAATGTCAGGGTCAAAGATGTAGGTGATTTTATACATGTTGAAATCGAGGACAATGGCAAAGGAATTGCTGTCAAAGATATTCCGTTCATATTTGAACGATTTTATCGGGCAGATTCTTCTAGAAATTCAGCAACCGGCGGAAGTGGAATCGGACTTTCGATCGTAAAGAAGATTCTGGAGGACCACGGGGGGAAAATCTGGGCGACCAGTAAGGAATCAGTAGGAACGGTCATGTATTTTGTGATTCGAAAATATCAGGAGGTATCGAATGAGTAAGGTATTAATTGTAGAGGATGAAGTGGCGATCGCAGAGCTGGAAAAGGACTATCTGGAGTTGAGCGGATTTGAAGTAGAGATAGAAAACGATGGAAGCAGAGGGTTAGAAAGAGCCATCAATGAGGATTTTGACCTTTTTATACTGGATCTGATGCTGCCTGGCATGGATGGTTTTGAGATCTGTAAAAAAATCAGGGAAGAAAAAAACACTCCAATTCTGATGGTATCAGCAAAAAAAGATGACATCGATAAGATCAGAGGACTCGGACTTGGTGCGGATGATTACATGACAAAACCCTTTTCACCAAGTGAGCTCGTTGCAAGAGTAAAGGCACATCTTGCCAGATATGAGCGGCTGATCGGAAGTAATCAGCAGGAAAATGATATTATTGAGATCCGTGGGATCAAAATCGATAAAACGGCCAGAAGAGTCTGGATCGATGGAGAGGAAAAAGCTTTTACGACAAAGGAATTTGACCTATTGACATTTTTAGCTGAAAATCCCAACCATGTCTATACCAAGGATGAACTATTCCGTGAAATCTGGGATATGGAATCCATTGGAGATATTGCAACAGTCACAGTTCATATCAAAAAAATCAGGGAAAAAGTAGAGGTCAATACAGCAAAACCACAGTATATTGAGACGATCTGGGGAGTTGGATACAGGTTCAAGGTATGATGTTGGAGCTGGATATCGTCTATGAGGACGATGACCTTCTTGTACTATATAAATCGGCAGGAATCGCAGTCCAGACACAGAATATAAGACAGCCGGATCTGGTCAGTCAGATCAAAAATTACCGGGCTGGCAAAAGGGAAGCTCCCTACATAGGATTGATACACAGACTGGATCAGCCCGTGGAGGGCATTCTGGTATTTGCCAAACATAAGAAAGCTGCAGCAGGACTCAGCCAGCAGATGCAAGAGAGAAGTATTGCGAAATATTATCGGGCAGTCGTTCGCCAGACAGAGGAAACGAAGCTAATGCCTGGGGATAAAAAGGCACTATCTGATTTTCTGCTTCAGAATAAAAAATCAAATATCTCGACTGTAGTTCCAGCGCAAACGGCAGGAGCCAAAAAAGCGGAGCTCTCCTATGAGGTTCTTCAGGCGAACAATGAGGCTGCAATCCTAAAAATACGTCTCGAAACAGGGAGGCACCATCAGATTCGTGTTCAACTGGCACATGCCGGAACGCCTATCTTTGGGGATAAGAAGTATGGAGGAAGCGTCGACAGGGACACATCAATGACAGATGAAAATCTTGGGCTTTGTTCCACGCATCTTGAGTTCGAGCATCCGATCAGCAAAAAGAAAATGGTCTTTGATATTGAACCTCGAAATCCAATGTTTGCTCTTGACAAAACGGAAACAGTGAGACTACAATAATATTCACAATAATTGAATACAAGCTAAGCTGTGAAGAGGATTAGTAGAATCGATTACGTTCTGCAGAGAGAAGGTCAAGCCCCTATGGGCATGGTGAAAGACCCTTGTTCGTTTCATTTGAACCTGCCTTGGAGCTTCTGTATGAAAGTACAGCGCAGGCCGGCGATAACGGCAATCGAGCGTATGCTGATCGAAGTTTTGTAATCAGACATAAATCAGGGTGGTACCGCCGGAGTGATTCGGTCCCTTTTTACCGGGGATCGCATTTCTCCGGCGTTTGTTGTCTATAGACCAATGAGTACACGAAAGGAAACACGAAATGTCTAAGGAAAAGAAATTAGTAGAGGCGATAACATCAATGGAGACAGACTTTGCCCAATGGTATACGGATGTGGTCAAAAAGGCAGAACTGATCGACTATTCTTCCGTGAAGGGATGTATGATATTAAAGCCTGATGGATATGCGATCTGGGAGAATATTCAGGCAGAATTGGATAAAAGATTTAAGGAAACAGGAGTTCGGAATGTCTATATGCCAATGTTCATTCCGGAAAGTCTGCTGAATAAGGAAAAGGATCATGTGGAAGGCTTTGCACCGGAGGTGGCATGGGTCACTCATGGTGGAATGAACGAGCTGCAGGAAAGACTCTGTATCCGACCGACATCGGAGACCTTGTTTTGTGACTTTTATGCCAATGAGATCCAGTCCTACCGGGATCTGCCAAAGAATTATAACCAGTGGTGCTCTGTAGTTCGATGGGAGAAGGAGACCAGACCATTTTTAAGATCCAGAGAGTTCTTATGGCAGGAAGGTCATACAGCGCATGCTACAGCTGAGGAAGCAGAAGAAAGAACCGTACTGATGCTGAATGTCTATGCTGATTTTTGCGAAGAATTTCTGGCAATGCCGGTCATCCGGGGAAAAAAGACGGAGAAGGAAAAATTCGCCGGAGCCCATGCGACTTATACGATCGAGGCACTGATGCATGATGGGAAGGCACTGCAGTCCGGTACGAGCCATAATTTTGGAGATGGATTTGCAAAGGCTTTTGAAATTCAGTATACAGACAAAGATAATACACTTAAGTATGTACATCAGACTTCCTGGGGTTTATCGACACGACTGATCGGCGGACTGATCATGGTACATGGGGATGATTCCGGCCTAGTTCTTCCTCCAAGAGTTGCTCCTACACAAGTCGTAGTAATACCAATCATGCAGCACAAGGAGGGGGTCCTCGATAAGGCAGCGGAATTACAGGAAACATTAAAGGCGGCGGGAGTACGAACAAAACTAGATGATTCCGACAAGAGCCCAGGATGGAAATTTTCAGAGCAGGAAATGAGAGGATTTCCAGTTCGTATTGAACTTGGCCCAAAAGATATCGAACAGCAGCAATGTGTGATCGTGCGAAGAGATACCAGAGAAAAAATGGTCGTAGCTTTGAACCAAGTGGAAGAAACCGTGAAAGAGCTGCTGGAAACGATCCAGAAAGATATGTTCGAGAGAGCAGCAGCCCACAGAGATCATCATATTTTTGACGCCCATAACTATTCTGAATTTAAAGAGATCGTAACGAAGGAAACCGGCTTTATCCGAGGAATGTGGTGTGGAGATCAGGCGTGTGAGGATAAGCTCAAAGAAGATTTTGCAGCCACCAGCCGATGTATGCCATTCCTGGATCAGGAGCAGATTTCAGATGTCTGCGTATGCTGTGGCAAGCCGGCTCATAAGCTGGTATATTGGGGCAAAGCATATTAAGACACCATTCCAAGGAGCAAGAGCATGAAGATACAGTTGCCACAAAAGGTAACATACATAGTAGACATATTGATGGATGCCGGGTATGATGCATATGCTGTAGGCGGTTGTATCAGAGACTCCCTGCTAGGCAAGGTGCCGATGGACTGGGATATCACAACATCGGCTAGGCCAAAACAGGTCAAGGCACTTTTTTCACGCACAGTCGATACAGGAATTGAGCATGGAACCGTCACGATCCTGATCGAAAAAGAGGGATTTGAAGTCACGACATACCGAATCGATGGAGAATATGAAGATAGCAGGCATCCCAAAGAAGTGACATTTACACCTGATCTCATCGAAGATCTGAAAAGAAGGGATTTTACGATCAATGCAATCGCGTACAATGATCGCAGGGGTCTAGTGGATGCGTTTGCAGGTCTTGCCGATCTTGAGCTTGGTAGAATCCGCTGTGTTGGAAATCCAAAGGACCGTTTTCGTGAGGATGCGCTCCGAATGATGAGGGCAATCCGGTTCGCAGCCCAGCTTGGATTTGAGATCGAAGAATCCACACAGGAGGCGATCAAACAGCAGGCGCAGGCTTTGAACAAGGTAAGTGCAGAGCGGATTCAGACAGAACTTACAAAACTGCTTTTGTCCGATCATCCGGATGAACTGCTTTTGATGTATGAAACCGGTATTACATCAGTGATCCTGCCTGAATTTGACCGGCTCATGGAAACAGAGGAGAAGTGCTGCCCCTCGAAATATTCCGTAGGAGAGCATACGATCCTTTCATTAACAAAGATCCGTCCTGAAAAAGTACTTCGGCTTGCAATGCTGCTTCATGTTATTGCAAAGCCATATTACCGATCCGAAGAAGGTGAAGATGGAGCCTGCGACAGAGAGAACCGGCTCAAAGGCTCTAAAATGGCGGAGCAGATTCTAAGGCGGTTAAAGTTCGATAACGATACGATACATACAGTGACAAAATTGGTTCGGGTGTATTCGGAGAATCCACCGCTTTTCGAGACGGATGTCAGAAAGACCATTGTAAGGGCAGGGGTCGAGCTATTCCCATCTGTCTTTTTGGTAAAGCAGGCCAATATTCTTGCAAAAAGTGACATTAATATAGAAAAAGAACTAAAATACCTTGCGGAGTATGAGAAGCTGTACGACAAGATCATAAAGGAAGGACATTGCCTTTCAATCAAAGATCTTGCAGTCACTGGAACGGATCTTATTCATGAGGGGATGAAGCCTGGCAGACAAATTGGTGAGGCTCTGCAGTCTTTATTTGAATATGTTCTTGAGCAGCCAAAGGAAAATCAGAAGGAGAAGCTGTTGAAACGGCTTCGTGAAAGCAAAATGGATCTGGATACAGGGAGCTGGCAGCAGGAGGTCACATGAAATATATAAAAAAAATATCTGGAATGTTCCTTCTTTTGCTTTTTGGTATCATAATGCTAACAGCCCGCAGCAATGATCAAAAAATTGTGACTTCCCGGCAGGGGCAGGGAGTGGTGACGGAAACACCGGGTGCATCATCAGAGGAACTCCTGCAGGAAGAAGTTGTCGCCATGGATGACATCTATCTCCTTACAGATATCAACTCAGAGCAGAGAACGATCGAGCTTTATGACCCTCAATTGCGTCTGTTGATCCGATATGACTCAACTTCAGAGACCCGTTATCTCGGTAAATTTGGAAATACCATTTCTGACAGCGAGATGCTGCCGGGGACCGCAGTGACAGTCGTGTTCTCCATGGATAAGACAAAGGTGCGTACACTGCAGAAATCAGATGCAGCGTGGGTAAATGAGGAAGTGACCAACTACACTATTAATTCGGATGAGAATCTCTTTAAAATAGGTCAGACGAGTTACCGCTTTGATGAAAATGTTCTTGTTTATGATGGGCAGGGGGAACTGACAATCAACGATATTGGAACATCCGATACGTTGATCGTTACCGGAATCAATAAGGAGATACTGTCCATTTTTGTAAACACAGGTACGGGTCAGCTAAAGCTGGTAAATACAGAGTTGTTCAATGGAAGTTTGATTATGGTGGGAGACAAGATCATCCGGGAAGTGTCGGCGGATCTTTTGATACCCGTTTCAGAAGGAACTTATACTGTGACAGTTGCAAACAATGGATACGGAGGCAGTACTCAGGTAGAGATCCAAAGGAATAGCGAGACAGTGGTCGACCTCGATACTTTAAAAGGAGAAGGTCCCAAATTCTGTACCATTACCTTTGAAATAGAAGCACCGGAGGCAGTTCTTAGCATAGACGGGAAAGAAGTGGATGCATCAAAGCCTGTGGATGTACAATATGGAACACACCTGATTCAGGCATCAGCAGAGGGCTTTGATACCGTATCAAATTATCTGGTAGTCAATTCAGAAACAGCGACTATTCAGATCGGACTGACGCAGGAAGGTACCTCTACTGAGACTGGTACCTCCACCGAAGCAAGTACCGATACAGATAATAATACCCCTGCAGAGGGCACTACATCAGAAGCTGCAGCAAATAATACGACTACTGCTTTAACAGTTCCAGATTCACAGAGTTCAACAGAAGAAGATTCAGAAGCTGATTACTTATCAACATTGTACCAAATACTCACACAGAATAGCAGTAGTTCGTTGCTTTCACAATAATTCTCATGATTTGAGGTGTAATAATGAACAAATTCCTTGAAAGTGCTAGTAAATAGCCTTAATTTTCTTGACAAAAAGAAACAAAACAAGTATAAATAATCTAGTAGGTGACAAAAAAATCAGGAAACCTCAATTAGCGAAAAAATCCAGAGGAGGAATTTTTAAATGAACAAAGCAGAATTAGTTGCGGCTATGGCTGAAAAGACTCAGTTATCAAAGAAAGATGCTGAAGCAGCATTGACAGCTTTTACAGATGTAGTAGCAGAAGAGTTAGTAAAGGGCGAAAAAATCCAATTAGTAGGATTCGGAACGTTTGAAGTATCTGAAAGAGCTGAAAGAACAGGAAGAAACCCACAGAGTGGAAAAGAAATGACAATCCCAGCATCAAAAGCACCGAAATTTAAAGCCGGAAAAGCTTTAAAAGACAAGGTAAACAAATAAGAGACGAAGCAGGATGCAGAGGACGGTTTTTGTCCTCTGTTTTTTCGTACTATAGGAGAGATATGAGACTAGATAAGTTCTTAAAAGTATCAAGGATCATCAAGCGCCGGACAATTGCCAATGAGGCGTGCGATGCTGGACGAGTGATGGTCAATGGGAAGACAGCGAAGGCCTCTGTCACAGTCAAACCAGGTGATGTGATCGAAATTGCATTCGGTCAAAAAGCAGTAAAAGTCGAAGTGCTGGCCCTTACCGAATCGACAAAAAAGGAAGATTCTAAAGATATGTTCAAATATTTGTAGAATTTGTAGAATATAATAAAAACAGTTGAAAATGTATACAAAACACTTTAGTATTAAAGTAGTGGGTCACATATATGAAAGTGAAGTTGTCAAGTGGGGTGGTTAGACAATGACAAATAAGACACAAAAGAAGAAGAGAAGAACAGGCAGGCTCAGTATCAGTATCATTGTGATACTGCTTTTGACCGTTATGTCAATTCAAATTTTTAATTTGTACAAGAAAAATCAGGTCTACACTGACAGATTGGAAGCACTTTCATTGCAGCTGGAAGAGGAAACGGAACGAGCAGAAGAAATCGAAGCTTATGAAGCTTACTCACAATCCAAGGAGAATAAAGAGGATATTGCCAGAAGCAAGCTCGGACTTATCTATCCGAATGAGATAATTTTTAAGGAAGAAGAGTAGTAAGAAACGTTACACGATGATATTTCAAAGCTGTAATACCTGATCTGTGGTCTGGTTACAGCTTTTTCTTATTTCCAGGCAGTTCTCTGCCAGACAGGTGGTCAAATGAATCAGGCAAAAGACTTTATAGAGAAGCATCATATGATATCCCCAGGAGACCACGTAATTGCGGCGGTCTCCGGAGGGGCTGATTCCGTCTGTCTTTTTCATGTACTGCGGCAACTACAGAGTGAACTTGGGTTCACACTTTCTGTGGTGCATGTCGAACATGGTATACGTAAAGCTGCGAGTATTCAGGATGCAGAGTTCGTAAAACAACTCGCATTTCGGGAACAAATCGAATATCAGGAATTTAAAGTAAATGCTCCCAAATTCGCAGCAGAGTCTGGATTCACACTGGAAGAGGCAGCTAGAGAGCTGCGTTATAAGTGCTTCCGACAGGAGACGGACAGGGTCATAAGCAGATCACAAAATGCACAGAATGTGAAGATCGCAGTTGCGCATCATCTTGAGGATCAGGCTGAGACTATGGTGTTTCGGCTCTGCCGTGGAACTGGGGTCAGAGGTATGCGTGGAATTTCACCGGTGAATGGGCAGATCATTCGCCCATTGTTGAAATGCACGAAAGAAGATATTCTGATCTTTCTGCAGTCTGCTGGCTATTCGTACTGTACTGATGAAACAAATCAGGATATCCGTTACAGCCGTAACAGGATTCGGAACAGGATTCTTCCGGAAATAAAGCAGATCAATGACAGAGCAGTCTTTCATATGGACGAGCTTGCCCAGGATCTGACCGAACTGGACCAATATATGTCAGAGCAGTCAGAAATTCTTTACAATGCTCTTTGCAACGATCGCAGTGGAGACTGGTATCTGAATTGTGATCAGATAGAAACAATTACTCCGATTTTGCGACGTTATCTGTACAGCAGGGTCTTACAGAACATCACACCGAGCCTTCGCGACATCACCAGACGCCATCTGGAAAGTATCGATGCCATTGCCCTCGGTGGAACCGGAAAAAGTGTGAAGCTTCCCTATGACATCAGTGTATCAAATTCATATCACAGACTGGTATTTGTAAAGGACAGACTGCAGGAAGAGAAGCAGAACGAGGCGAACTTTTTCGAATGGAGCCTGCCAGATATTGCGATCGGGGAAAAGATACACTATAATGGGAAAGATTCTCGCATAAGTTTTACGCTTTTTGACACGGAAAATGGGATGGCTGAAATTCAGCAAAAAAAGTATACGAAACAGATAGACTATGATAAAATAGTGAAAGGGTTGTGCCTTAGAACCAGGCGTTCCGGTGATTATCTTGTGATAGATGCACAGGGAAGAAGACAAAAACTGAAATCCTATTTTATCAATGAAAAAGTGAGCCGTGAGAAGAGAGGCAGTACACTTTTGCTGGCGGATGGAGATCATATTGCCTGGGTGACTGGCGGTCGGATCAGTGAGGCGTATAAAATCACTGAGTCTACCCGAAAAATTTTAGAAATACAATATGTGGAGGAACAAACATGAGTGAAAAAATTCATGTGCTTTTATCGGAAGAAGAAGTCGACAAACGAATTAAAGAACTGGGAACAGAGATCAGTGAATATTATAAAGAAGAACAGGTACATTTAATCTGTGTTCTCAAAGGCGGAGTATTCTTTATGTGTGAGCTTGCCAAGAGAATTTCATCACCGGTCTCAATGGACTTCATGTCTATTTCCAGTTATGGAGCAGAAACAAAATCCAGTGGAGTTGTTAAGCTGATCAAGGATCTTGATGAAGCGATCGAAGGGAAAAATGTATTGATCGTGGAAGATATTATTGACTCGGGAAGATCTTTGAGCTATTTGATCAATAATTTAAAGAGCAGGAACCCAAAGAGTATTCGAATCTGTACACTTTTGGATAAGCCTGACAGAAGAGTGGTTGAGGTAGAGGTTGCATATACAGGATTTGTGATTCCTGATGAATTTGTTGTTGGGTATGGCCTGGATTATGATCAAAGATACCGTAATCTTCCATATGTTGGAGTCATAGAGTTGGACTAAAGGAGGAAGTACTTGAAAAAAAATAATCTCAGAGGATTTGGAATGTATGCGATCCTGATTTTGGTCGTAATTGCGATCTGGTTTCTGCTGGATGTACGGCAGGATGCAGCATCCGCATATACACAGGCAGAATTCGATGCGGCACTGGCAGCTGGGGAAGTCGTATCCGTGGAGCTGGTTCAGAACCGCGAGGTGCCTACAGGTGCTCTGCATATAACATTAGTTGATAACAGCACAAAGGTGCTTTATGTGCCTGATGTCAGATCGATCCAGCAAGGATTAGAGGATGACTATCAGTTCACCAATGTCACGGTCAGAGACGTGCCGGCTGAGAGCTGGCTTATGAATCTGCTGCCGATGCTGCTCATATTCGGAGCCATGTTCATACTGTTCATTGTATTGATGAACAATCAGGCTTCTGCCGGTGGCGGTGGCAAAATGATGAATTTTGGAAAAAGCCGTGCAAAAATGACGACAGATGAGAATAAAACGATTACATTTACAAATGTAGCCGGACTCAGAGAAGAGAAGGAAGAGTTAGAAGAGCTTGTAGACTTTCTTAGGTCTCCCAGGAAATATACCAAGCTTGGAGCGAGAATACCAAAAGGTGTACTTTTGGTCGGACCTCCGGGAACGGGAAAGACTCTTTTGGCGAAGGCGGTCGCTGGCGAAGCCGGGGTACCTTTTTTCAGTATCTCTGGATCCGATTTTGTGGAAATGTTCGTCGGCGTCGGAGCATCCCGTGTCCGGGATCTTTTTGAAGAGGCAAAGAAAAACGCACCCTGCATTGTGTTTATCGATGAGATCGATGCTGTAGCCAGAAGGCGTGGCACTGGCATGGGAGGCGGCCATGATGAAAGAGAGCAGACCCTGAACCAGATGTTAGTTGAGATGGATGGTTTTGGCGTCAATGAAGGTATTATTGTCATGGCGGCAACGAACAGGGTCGACATTCTGGATCCTGCAATCATGAGACCAGGTCGATTTGACAGAAAGATACATGTCGGACGTCCGGATATCGGCGGACGAGAAGAAATACTGAATGTACATGCCCAGAACAAGCCGCTGGGAGATGATGTGGATATGAAGCAGATCGCACAGACAACGGCAGGATTTACCGGTGCTGATCTGGAGAATCTGCTGAATGAAGCTGCGATCAATGCAGCAAAGAATGACAGGGGATATATTGTACAGAACGATATTCGTCAGTCCTTTGTAAAAGTTGGTATAGGTGCAGAGAAAAAGAGCAGGATCATTTCTGACAAAGAGAAGAAAATCACAGCCTATCATGAGGCTGGACATGCCATTCTGTTTCATGTTCTGCCAGATGTAGGTCCGGTCTACTCCGTCTCTATTATTCCCACAGGCGCAGGGGCAGCAGGTTATACCATGCCATTGCCGGAGCATGATGAGATGTTCAACACCAAAGAGCGCATGATCCAGGAAATCGTAGTAGATCTTGGCGGACGTGTTGCAGAAGAGCTGATCTTCCATGACATTACAACTGGTGCATCACAGGATATCAAACAAGCGACACAGCTTGCCAAGGATATGGTGACAAAGTATGGTATGTCTGAAAAGATTGGTCTAATCAATTATAATACAGATGATGAAGAAGTTTTTATTGGCCGCGACCTCGCTCACACAAGAGGTTACAGTGAACATGTTGCTACTGCGATTGATTCAGAAGTGAAGTTCATAATAGAGGAATGCTATGGCAAAGCCAAAGAGCTGCTGACTGAATATCGAGATGCACTAGAAGATTGTGCAGCCTTGCTTCTGGAGAAAGAGAAAATCAGCAGAGAAGAATTCGAAGCGATCTTTGAAGCAAATGCTCCAGCAGAATTATAAAAAATGCACAAAAACAGTAAGCGAAAATTGTTAACTTTGTGCACACTTTAAGTGAATAACGTGGTACTATAAATATTGTAAAAACCCCCCAATACATTATATATAGTTTTTGCTATACCCCATAGTAAAAATACCTTCTCCTAAAAAAGCAGCCGAGCGTTGGGTGCTTTTTTATTCTTGAGTTTCCGCAAAATGTAATTATAAAATGGATATTGTCTATCACTATTCTATAAAATCAGATCTCTGTGAATAAAAATACGGAAACTCAAGCAAAAACTATATTGCGCCGGGAAATACACTATGATATAATTACAAATTGTCAGGGAACAAATCAATGAGTATGGGCAGATTCCCGAGTGGCCAAAGGGGACAGACTGTAAATCTGCTGCAAATGCTTCGGTGGTTCGAATCCACCTCTGCCCATTGAGCGCCGGCGTGGCGGAACTGGCAGACGCGCAGGACTTAAAATCCTGTGGTGGCAACATCGTACCGGTTCGATTCCGGTCGCCGGCATTATAAGAGGGTAATACTGAGAAAGACTCAGTTGCCCTCTTTTTTTATGCAAAAATGTATGAATTAATTGTAATATCCCTGTGGGAAGTGTACGAAGTGGAGAAATCTATGAAAATAATATGCCTTGGTATTGACTTTTTAAAAGCAAAGATGTAACATTGCACCATGATACATAGTAATGAAAACTACATCATATAATTTGAAAGGTGGGAGATGAATGCAGATTACAATCAGAGAACCAGGCAGCGCAATTACGCACTATATCGGTATGGTATTATCGCTGTTTGCAGCAGCTCCTTTACTGGTACTCGCCTATATAAGTAATATTTCCTATGCCGTGGCAGCCATGTTTATTTTTACATTTGCGATCACAGGACTATATCTGGCGTCCACGCTTTACCATACGGTCAATGTGAAAGAGAAATTTCTATTTCTTTTTAAGAAGATCGACCATATGATGATTTTTGTTCTGATCGCAGGAACCTATACACCGATTTGTCTGCTTGTACTTAAGGGCAGAATGGGAATTACACTTCTGATCGTCATTTGGGGACTCGCAATTCTTGGTATGACTCTGAAGGCATTCTGGGTTACGTGCCCAAGATGGTTTTCTTCTATAATATACATTGCAATGGGATGGGCATGTCTGGCTGTTTTTCCGGCGCTCTATGATTCCCTCCCCACCAGTGGATTCTACTGGCTGCTGGCAGGTGGAATTGCCTATACTGTAGGCGGAATTATCTACGCTATGAAATTCAAGAAACTGAATCAAAGATTCAAGTACTTTGGCTCCCATGAGATCTTTCACTTGTTCGTTATGCTGGGAAGCTTTTGCCATTTTGCAACAATGTTCACTGTTCTGATGGCGTAAAATCGATCCATGATACAAAGAAAGAGGAAAGATTCAGTTGCAACGTGAATAAAATTTATCATCTTACATGGAATACCCAAAAAAAAGCCTACTTTTGTAGGCTTTTTTTCCAAATAAACGGTTTCATTTCAGCTAGAATAATGACATAGTAATATACTTGGATTTGCGTATCATGAAAGAAAGGAGAAGAAATGGATAAGGGAATTGAGCTCTACCTGATCAGTGGAGCGCTTGGAGCCGGAAAGACTACTTTTTTAAAACGGCTTCTGACAGAGTCGGATGGAAGAAAAACCGGTGTGTTAGTCAATGAATTCGGTGTCATTGGTCTAGATGGAAAACAGATCGACAGAGATGGAATCTCTCTGGTGGAAATCAATAATGGTTCGATTTTCTGCAGCTGCCTGAAGGCTGACTTTGTAAAGACCTTGATTGAATTTTCAAAGTCGGATATTGATGTACTATTTATTGAGAATTCTGGAATGGCAGATCCCTCTAATATTCACACATTACTGAATGAATTAGAAGGAAAGTGCAGTAGAAAATTTTTATATCAGGGTGCGGTATGCCTGCTCGATGCAGTCACATTTCCCAAATTTGTCAGTATTCTGCGTCCGGTACAGAATCAGGTGGCATCAAGTGACTTCATTGTTCTGAATAAGATCGATCTTGTGAACCAGGATACACTGACAGACATTGAGGCAAAGGTACATGAAATCAATCCGAAAGCATTTATTTACAGGACGATGTTCGCAGAAGTCCCGCCTGAGATCATGAAAGAACGACTGATCGACAACGGATTTGTGGGAGAGACCAGTAATAAGGAATATAACAGACCTATTTCCTACGCTCTGGAGTCTCACGAATTGCTGACGAAAGTGGAAGTGGAAGCTTTTGCAGAATCTATGCAGCCATATTTGATGCGAATGAAGGGATTTATAAAGACGCAGAACGGATGGCTCCAGCTGGATATGGTGGATAAATTTATAAATATTAGTGAAATACAGCTTGGAAAAAGAGACACGATCCGGAATACAAAGCTGGTACTGATCGGTCCAGGACCTGAGGAGTACAGGCAATTTATGGAAAATTCCTGGAAAAAGCACTGTCATGGAGTGTTGGAGGTCTTTGAATAAGTACTTTTGTAATTTTTTTAGAATCGCAGTAAAAATTTTAGTTCAAATAACCAAATGTATGCAAAGTATTGGAGGAAAAACGAATGAGTGAAAGACAACTGGTATTGGATGCAATATCAAACAAAGAAGTAGCAAGAATCCCATGGGTACCTTTTGTAGGATGCCACGCTGCAAGCCTGATCGGTGTGAATTGTGAGGAATACTTTAAAAACGAAGATCACATTGTAAATGGTGTTTCCAAAGCGATTGAATTATACAATCCGGATGGTATGCCAGCATTGTTCGATCTGCAGTTAGAAGCAGAGGCAATGGGATGTAAATTAACATATGCAACGGACAATCCGCCTGCAGTATCTTCTCATGTTCTCGAAGATGGCGCAGCACTTGAAGATCTAAAACTGCCAACAGAAGCAGATGGAAGATTTCCTATCGCGTTAGCAGCTACTCGCAGAATCGTTGAGAAATTCGGAGACTCCGTTGCGATCTATGGTCTGATCACAGGACCTTTTACACTGGCACTTCACTTGAAAGGAACAGATATCTTCTACGATATGATCGATGAACCGGAAGAAGTGGCTAAACTCATGGAATTCTGTGAAAAAGTAGCAAAACGCACAGCGCAGATGTATATTGATGCAGGTGTTGATATTGTTGCTCTTGTAGATCCAATGACTTCACAGATATCTCCGGATAACTTCAATGAATTTGTAGCACCTTATGCATCCAATGTGTTTGACTACATTCATGAAAGAGGAAAGCTTGGTTCTATGTTCGTGTGCGGTGATGCAACAAGAAATATCGAGCCAATGTGTCAGGTGCACTGTGACAATCTTTGTATCGATGAGAATGTAGATCTGAACTATGTGGTAGAGACTGCCAGAAAATATGGCGTATCTGTTGGTGGAAATATTAAACTGACACTGACGATGCTCTTTGGCACACCATTTGATAATATGACAGATGCAACGGAATGCATGCAGATCGGCGGAACAAAAGGCTATATCCTTTCACCAGGATGCGATATGCCATATGCGACACCAGTCGAAAATGTTCAGGCAGTTACAAAGACCGTTCATGGCGATATCGAAGATATTTTCGAAACGGATGATGTAATGAAGGGAATCATCTACAATCTTCCTGACTATGCAAATGAAGAAAAAGTCATCATTGACTGTATCACTCTTGACTCTGAGTCCTGCGCAGCATGCCAGTACAATATGGAAGCTGTCAGAAAAGCAGCTGAACCTGTAATGGACAAAGTAGAGATCGTTGAGCACAAGATCAAAGAGAAGGAAGGCGTTGCCTGCATGATCAAATTAGGAGCAACCAATGTGCCTACGATCTGTGTAGACGGAGAAGTAGTATATGTCAGCATCCTTCCAGACACACCAGAGATGACAGCATGCTTTAAAAAAGCGATTGAAAAGAAAGAAGCAGCCCGGGCATAATCAGCGGTACTGCCTCGGGGTAAGTCCTGTATATTTTTTAAAAACCTTGGAGAAGTAGCTCTGGTCTTCGAAACCGACAGCGATGGCAATATCAATGATAGCGTAGTCGGTGGAGGAGAGCAGGTGCTTACTCTCTTCAATTCGTATTGTATTTAGATACTCCTTAAAGGAAGCTCCGCTCGACTGCTTGAACAAAGTGGAGAAATAAGCGGGATTTAAATGTACATAACTGGCGACGTCCTCAAGAGACAGGTTTTCCGAATAGTGCTTTGCAATATAGGAAAACGCCTTTTTGATGAGGTCGCTATTTTTATCAGGAATATAATTGAACATACTTTCTGTGAAGACCTCAACGATTTCCTGCAGCTGCAGACAAAGACTGTCCAGGCTGTTGGTGTCATTGAGTTTCTTTAGGAACTCATTGTTGATCTTTAAAATAGTATTGGTGGAAGCGCCACCTTCGATGGCAGTTCTCGATAGAAGGGAGGACAGCTCGATGGCCCTGGTTTTTGTCGTGGAAAAATCATTACCCTCAGCGAATAGGACATAGCCCAGCAGATCATTCAGAATACCCTTTGCATCGTGGACATTGCCCGTTTTGACCTTCGTTAGGAGCGCTTTTTCCTTTTCATAGGGATACTTGTTGTCCTGATCGAGACCACTCAGCTTATATTTTTGAATCGATTCGTTGATTCTCGATTGCTGGTCCATACGATTCTGGTGTGCGATAAATTCAAGGCGGCTATCTATGATCAGCCCATGAAACAGGTGGGAGATCAGCTTTCCGATCTGAGTCACAACTATAGGTGTAATCAGTGGAATATCTCCAGAATGATCATAAAGTTCAAGCAGAGTATCCATCGGCATCTGATATCTTTTTGCTATATCAAGGATCAGAATAGAATCCGGTGACTCCATCAGAAATGGACCAACAAGTACAGAGCCAAAAAAGGAGCCTTTGATTAAAAATGGATAAGCAATATGATTCAGATTTGCGTGGCAGGAAAAAATATAGGAGCCACCGAACTCGACACTCCTTTGGCATTCGCTCAGATGAAGTTCCCGGCAGGAATCCTTGCCTGTGGTATACTGCATAAAAGGTTTACAGAAATTCAGTTTACGGCCCTGAGCCATCAGTACTTCACCATGTTCATCGATCACCTGGATCGGTACTTTTATGCAAATAAAAAAAGCCTCTAGTATCTCAGCGAGCTTCTGCTTATCAATCATGGAAAACAAATATGGCTCTTGTTTCATACTCCCTCCAAATACTGTTATTCGACTATTTCAGTATGATTTATTGTACCATAATTTATATAAAAAAAATACCGTTCATCTAAAAAAATTACAAAATAGAACTCGAAATATTATATATAATAAGATCAGATGTAAATGGGACTGGCTTCCTGGCTAAGAAGCGGGCAGAGGAGCTTAATGAGAAGAAGCTGATATAAGCTAATGTATGGAGGGAAACAATGAGTATTATTCAGGAGATGTCAGAGTACTTGCAAAAAGGTCGTGCTAAAAATGTGAAAGCACTGGTTCAACAGGCACTCGACGAGAATTACGATCCAAAAGAAATTCTGAACGATGGTCTTCTTTCAGGAATGATGATCATCGGTGATAAATTCAAGAAAAACGAAGTTTTTGTTCCTGAAGTTCTTGTTGCAGCAAGAGCAATGAATGCAGGACTTGCAATCTTAGAGCCAAAACTGATCGAGATCGGCAATGAGCCACTTGGTAAAGCAGTAGTTGGAACGGTAAAGGGAGATCTGCATGACATTGGCAAGAACCTTGTGGTCATGATGTTAAAGGGAGCAGGATTTGAAATCTTCGATGTTGGTGTAGATGTGGAATCTGAAGTCTTTATTGAAAAGGCAGAAGAAGTAGGAGCAGATCTGATCTGTATGTCAGCACTTCTAACTACAACAATGCCAAACATGAAGGGCGTAATCGAGAAGCTTTCAGAGAGCGGACTTCGTAACAAATATATCGTAATGGTAGGCGGAGCACCAGTCAGTCAGGGATATGCAGAACAGATCGGCGCAGATTACTATACACCGGATGCTGCTACTTGCGCAGAGACGGCAAAAGAGGTAGTCTTGAATAGAGCGGCTACAGCATAATAAAAATGAAAAGTAAGTGCTGCGGTGATTCAAACTGCAGCACTTTTTTTCTGCAAGATGCGATTATCGGAATCAGGTGAATTACCGCTATGTGGCATTTGATAGGGGGAAGAATGGAAAGAGACATCAGAATTTTTGGACTAAGAGTAACGGGACCAGAGGAAGATACGGTGATGGGACTGCTAGACTGCAGACCAGATAATCCGGTATATGAGGAGATGAAAGACGCCTACGATAGTCTTTACGATGCGGTACGTATGAGAATACGTCCAAAAGCAGCCTTCGTATTTGATGAAATCACGGAAGAAAATGAAGTCCTGAAAGTAGGAGCAAAGGTCTTGTACTGTATTCTTACGATCGGTGGCGAGGTCTCAAAGCTTTCAGCAAAGTATTTTGAAGAAGGAGACTATGTCAATGGAATGCTAGTGGATGCGATGGCAGACAGCTGCCTTTTTTCACTTGATAAAGAAGTAATTGAGAAAGTAAAACTGCTCTGTAAGGAAGAGAAGGTTGGAGTACTGCATCGCTTTGAAGCACCGCAGGAAATACGGATGGAAATCCAAAAAACTGCATATGATGCATTAAATGCGAAGCAGACCCTGAACCTTGATATTACTTCTGGGTTCATGTACGATCCAGTCAAATCCCTATGCCAGGTATTTGAGCTGACAGACGATACCTCTTTTTTTCAGACAAAACATGATTGTACACAATGTGATAAAATCGACTGCCCAGTCAGAAAGGTATACGAGAATAGAGCTGAGAGAGTGCTGACAATCCTGGCAGAGGGCGAAGAAAAGAAAATTCCTTTCTTTTCGGATGAAAAGCTGACTACACTACTTGAACAGAATGATATCTACATGAGTAAACCCTGCGGCGGTAACGGAAAGTGCGGAAAGTGCAAGGTAGTGCTCAAAGAAGGAATTCTTGCACCATCAAAGGAAGATCTTCATTTTTTTTCAGAAGAAGAGCTTTTATCCGGTCTGCGTCTGGCCTGCACCAGTATGCTGACTGGCAGCTGTACCATCTCGATGGCAGATACCTTCGAGAATGGTTTTCACGTAGTGGCGGAAAGCGGGCTGGGAGTAAAGCATGAAGCAGATCAGGAGTTTGGATATGCCATTGACATCGGAACGACGACGATCGCCATATCACTATGCGGCCTACAGACTCAGACCGTGATCGATACTTATACGACAATGAACCGGCAACGCACTTTTGGTGCGGATGTGATCGCCAGAATGCAGGCGTCCAATACAGGAAAGAAGGAGCAGCTGCAAGAAAGTATTCAGCAGGATCTTCTGACTGGAATCCGACAACTTGCCGATCAGTATGGAATCAAAGAATCGCAGATCCAAAAGATCACGATTGCAGGAAACACAACGATGCTTCACTTACTGATGGGGTATTCCTGTGAGACCCTTGGAGTGTATCCTTTTGATGCGGTCAATCTGAAACGAGAGAGGAGAAGCTTTGCAGAGGTATTTGCTGACCCAGGTTTTGCAAATACACAAATCGAGCTTCTGCCTGGTATCAGTACTTTTGTAGGCGCAGATATTACGGCAGGTTTGTTCGCATGCGGCTTTTCTGAGAATGAAAAGATGGCTCTGCTGGTCGACCTGGGAACGAATGGCGAGATGGCGATTGGATCAAAGGAGCGGATACTTGTAACCTCAACTGCTGCCGGACCTGCTTTTGAAGGGGGCAATATCGAATGGGGGACCGGAAGTATCGATGGTGCGATCTACAGTGTAAAGATCGAAGATGGTCAGACCACTGTGGCAACCATAGGAGACAGACCTCCGATTGGAATTTGTGGAACAGGGATCATTGCCGGAGTCTTTGAACTCGTAGAGCATGAAATCGTCTCCTTCACAGGAATGATGGAGGAGGATTGGCATGAGGATGGATACCCGCTCGCTAAAACCCAGGAGGGGGAGCAGATCGTAATTTCCCAAAAAGATATTCGCGAGATCCAGCTGGCTAAGTCTGCGATCCGTGCCGGAATTGAGACCTTGATCCTGCGAAGTGAGTTAAGTTATGACGATATTGACGAGGTATTTCTAGCAGGTGGATTCGGTTATCATATCGAACTGGAAAAAGCTGTCTCCATCGGTATGATCCCGGAAGAGCTTTCAGATAAGATCACAGCGGCTGGAAACACCTCTCTAAAAGGAGCTTTAAAAGCACTGTTTTCAGAAGAAAATGGACAGAAGATGACTGTCATGGCTGAGCAGGCAGTCGAAATTTCACTGGCATCTGATTTGGATTTTCAGGACTTTTACATGGAGCACATGATGTTCGGCGAAGAGTAGTCTCATTTGTCTGGCCAAGACTGGTTTCTGATATCTTGACTAAGATCATTTTACATGATACGCTATACAAAACATAAAATTGGATAAAGTGATGACAATTTAGTCATGAGAGGGAACACAGGTGAGAATCCTGGACGAACCGGTCACTGTAATAAGGGAGTAATCTGGCAAACCATTGGACATACGTCTGAGAAGGGCCATAGAGCGCTGATCTTTAAGTCAGGAAACCTGCTTTATCTAAACAATGAAACTCCGGGAATAGTTTACATGAAGCAGTAGGGAACGTGTATCCTTTTTTAGGGTGGATGTTCCTTTTTTTATAGGAGGAAACTTGGAGAAGAGCCTGGATGAAATGTCAGTTCTATTCGAAGGAAAAAAATTAAGGTGCGGATACACAACAGGATCATGCGCAGCAGCGGCAGCAAAGGCAGCTGCAGAATCACTTTTTTCCGGAAAAGAACAAGTAAAGACTGAGATAGTAACACCGAATAATGTTCGGCTATGTCTGGATGTTAAGGATTGCCGGATTCAAAAGACATATGCTGTCTGTGGGGTGCAAAAAGATGGCGGGGATGACCCGGACGTAACGAATGGGATGCTGATTCTTGCAAGCGTCAGCATGACTGAGGATAACGGCTCCATGGAGAGCGGCATAGAAATCGACGGTGGTCAGGGAGTTGGCAGAGTGACTCAGGAAGGGCTCGAGCAGCCAGTGGGTGAGGCTGCGATCAATCGAGTACCAAGAAAAATGATTGCAGATGAGGTACAAAAGGTATGTGACAGTTATGGATTCAAAGGTCGAATCAAAGTTGTGATCGAAGCGCCTGAGGGGGAAAAGGTGGCAGTACACACGTTTAACCCGAGATTGGGCATTCTGGGTGGTATTTCTATCCTTGGCACCAGTGGGATCGTTGTCCCAATGAGTGAAGAAGCTCTGATTAAAAGTATTGAAACAGAACTGCTGATGCATATCAAACGAGGCGAGACACACTTGCTTGCGGCACCCGGCAACTATGGAGAGGCATTTATCAGCAAGGATGCGAAATTAAAGATGCGGGAGCCGATCTTATGCAGTAATTTTGTAGGTAAATTTCTTGATCTTGCGGTATGGAATCATGTGAAGGAGTTGACCTTTGTTTCTCACATTGGCAAAGCAATCAAGCTCTCCGGTGGTATCATGGATACCCATTCTAAGTCTGCTGACTGCAGGGCAGAGCTTTTGGCGGCTGCAGTCCTTCGTGCAGGAGAGGGAGGCGAACTCGCCTGCCGGATACTTGAGACGGTGACGACCGAAGAGGCAGTGGCGATCCTTTCAGATCAGAATGTACTAGAGCCGGTCATGGAACAAGTCTTAGATAGGATTCGGTTCTATATGGTGCAAAGAAGCAAGGGAGAACTGTCGCTGCATATCATTATTTACTCATCAAAACTAGGAAAGCTTGGAGAGATCCATTACTCCAGGGAATCACATTAACTGAAAAGAGGACTTATGACAGGAAAATTATATGGAATCGGAGTTGGACCCGGGGATCCGGAATACATGACACTTAAGGCAGTCAGAATCATAGAAGAATGCGATGTGATTGCTGTGCCGGGCAGAAAAGTCGAAGAAAGTGTGGCATTTCAGATCGCAGCAGGAGCCTGCAGCAGATTATCGGATAAGACCTGCATCGCCATACCGATGCCAATGACAAAAGATCGCGAAATACTGGAACAAAGCCACAGAGAAGGCGCGAAGCTGCTCGCCTTGCATCTGGATCAGAATAAAAAAGTTGCATTCTTAACATTGGGGGATCCGACTGTATACTCTACATACTGGTACCTGCATCATATTCTGGAGAAAGAGGGATATGAAACAGAAATCATAAGTGGAATACCCTCATTTTGTGCGGTGGCAGCAAAATTAAATACAGCATTAGTTGAAAGTGCAGAACCGCTTCATATCTATCCGGCCTCCTACGCAATAGAAGAAGCTATGCAGCTTTCAGGAACAAAGGTCTTTATGAAATCCGGAAAAAAACTGGGAGATGTCAAGGAGCAGCTGCTTCGATCTGATGCACAAGTGCGTATGATCGAGAACTGTGGCATGCCCAATGAAAAAATATATAATTCCGCAAACGAAATACCGGAAACAGGAAGCTATTATACACTAATCATTGCGAAGGAGAAATCATGATACATTTTGTCGGAGCCGGATCAGGGGCAGCAGACCTGATCACTGTCAGAGGACAGAAACTGCTGCAGGAGGCAGATTGCGTCATCTATGCCGGGTCATTAGTCAATCCCAAGCTGCTGGAATACACCAAAGAAGGCTGCGATATCTATAACAGTGCTACCATGACACTAGAAGAAGTATTTGAAACAATGAAACAGACTGAGGCAAAAGCAGAGATGACCGTAAGACTCCATACCGGTGATCCTAGCATTTATGGAGCGATCAGAGAACAGATGGATCTTCTCGAGGAAGAGGGAATCCCGTTTCAGGTCTGCTCCGGAGTCAGTTCATTTTGCGGAGCAGCATCTTCGCTGAATCTGGAGTATACACTTCCAGATGTATCACAGAGTGTGATCATCACCAGAATGGCAGGCAGAACGCCGGTGCCACCCAAAGAAAGTATAGAGTCATTCGCTGCACACAATGCAAGCATGGTCATTTTTCTCAGTACAGGCATGCTAGACGAGCTCACCCAGAGGCTGATCGCAGGGGGATACCGTGAAGATACACCGGCTGCTATCGTCTATAAAGCAACCTGGGAGGACGAGAAAATCCTTCGCTGCACCGTAAGTGAACTGGCGCAAAGAGCCGATGAGGAGAATATAACAAAAACGGCGCTGATTATTGTGGGAGACGCTGTCGCACATAAGAACTATCAGAGATCCGAACTTTATCATCCTGAATTTACTACGGAATTCCGTAAGGGAACGATACGATGAAAATTGCAATTGCCAGTTTTACCCGAAAGGGATATCAGACGGCTGCTAAAATTTCAGAAGGACTGAGCGGGGTAGCCTCATATGAGATCATTGGGGATTATCATAGTTATCCAAAGACCGCAGAAAAAAAGGAATCCCTTGCGGAGTGGGTCAAGAGGATGTTTTTTCTTGCGGATGCATTGGTCTATGTAGGAGCCTGCGGAATCGCAGTCAGAAGCATAGCACCTTATGTAAAGGATAAGTTCACAGACCCCGGCGTACTCGTTGTGGATGAAGCAGGGCAATTCTGCATCAGCCTGTTAAGCGGTCATGTAGGAGGAGCGAATCGTTTCTGCCATGAAACGGCGAAGATGATCGGTGCGATCCCTGTAGTCACAACCGCAACGGATGTAAACAGCCTGTTCGCCGTAGACGAGTTCGCAGCAAGGAACCAGTTATTTCTATCGGACAGGGACACTGCAAAAAGAATTTCCGCTGCACTTTTAGAGGGGGATATCATTACGCTCTTTGATGAAGAGAACAAGTTCAAGACTCAAGGGGATCATGGAACGGACAGTACTTACAGCAGCCTCCTGTCGCAGGGGATCCAAGTCGTGACCGACCGATCTAAACTGCAGGGAGAGCTAGGGATCTATCTGGGAATCCATGAGGTAGAGGTTTTTTCACAGCAGCTGGATCTAATTCCTGCAAACGTAGTGCTTGGTATCGGCTGCAAAAAAGAAACGGACCAGGCATTGATCTTTGAATTTGCAGATGAAATTCTAAAAAAATGGAATATTCACCCTAAAGCATTAAAACAGGGAGCATCCATCGATTTAAAGAAAGAAGAAATGGGTCTGCTGGCCTTTTTTCGGGAACGCGGCATACCGTTCCTTACATATACAGCAGAGGAGCTCGCTCGAATCGAGGATGTTACTACGGAATCGGAATTCGTTCGCTCCGTGACAGGGATTGGAAATGTCTGTGAAAGGGCAGCGCTTTCCTCTTCGGGGCACAGTAGTCTGATCGCAGGAAAACAGGCACGTAATGGCATAACAATAGCACTTGCAGAAGAAGAATGGAGTATACGTATATGAATAACATTTATGTAGTTGGTATCGGACCGGGAGCCTATGAGCAGATGACGATACAGGCAGCAGAAACATTAAAAAAGAGTGATGTGATCATCGGTTATACCGTATATGTCGATTTGGTCAAAGAGCATTTTGCAGAAAAAGAGTTCATAACGACTCCAATGCGCCAGGAGGTGGAGCGCTGCATTCTTGCTTTTGAAGAAGCAGAAAAAGGGAAAGTGGTATCCATGATCTGCAGCGGAGATGCAGGAATCTATGGAATGGCGGGGCTGATGTACGAGATCGGAGAGAAATATCCTGATACAAAGCTAAGTATCATTCCGGGCGTAACAGCTGCGAATGCAGGCGCTGCACTGCTTGGAGCACCTCTGATGCATGATTTTTGTCTGATCAGCCTGAGTGATCTGCTGACACCCTGGGAAAAAATCGAGACGAGATTACTAGAAGCAGCAAAAGCAGATTTTGTGGTCTGCCTTTATAATCCATCCAGTAAGAAAAGAGCGGACTATCTGAAAAAGGCATGTGAGCTTTTAATGACGTATAAAAGCCCGGAAACGATATGTGGAATCGTAAAGGACATCGCAAGAGACGGTCAGACAGTTAAAATTCTTTCTCTGAAGGAACTTAGAGATGAGAACGTGGATATGTTCACTACGGTCTATATCGGAAATGAGCAGACCAGGCATCTGAAGGAGCATATGGTAACGCCGAGAGGATATCGATATGATAAATAAGACGATCATTTTTGCAGGTACCACAGAAGGAAGAGAGCTAGCAAAGCTCTTGGCAGATGCCAAAATACCAGTCCTGGTCTCAACAGCGACAGAATATGGAGAATCGCTCCTGGAACAGGGAAATTATCTGGAGTCAAGGAGCGGAAGATTAGAGGCAGAGGAGATGGCAGAGCTTATCCTTGTGCATAAGCCGGCTGTACTTGTGGATGCCACACACCCCTTTGCGCAGGAAGTTACGGATAATATCATAGCTGCAAGCAAGCAGACCAATGTTCCTTATATTCGTTTGAAACGCCAGGAAATTGCTTTTGATGACAACGAAAAAGGAGAAAGCTGTATCTTTGCGGAAACAATGCAGGAGGCAGTCTCTTATCTCAAGAGAACGACAGGCAATATTCTGTCAACGATCGGCAGCAAAGAGCTGCACCTGTTCACAGAAATACCAAATTATGAAAACAGGATCTATGCCAGAGTGTTGTCACTTCCTTCTGTGGTCGCAGAATGCGGAGAACTTGGATTGACTGGACGACATCTTTTGGCCATGCAGGGACCTTTTTCCGTGGAGATGAATTATGCAATGATCCATCAGACAGATGCCAGCATTCTTGTGACAAAGGAATCCGGCCGTTCCGGCGGATATGTAGAAAAGCTGCAGGCAGCAAAAAGAGCTGGGATTCCTGTCCTTGTTATCGGACGTCCGAAGTCAGATTATGGTGACACCATGGAGACCGTACTGCATAAGCTGGGAGAGTTTTATCCTGAATTCAAGCCAGAAAAGCTTCAGGAACAAAAAATCACCCTGGTTGGGGTCGGACTGGGCAACCATCTGCTTCTGACCCGAGAAGCCAGCCTTAAAATAGCAAGTGCAGATTTATTCATTGGATCCAACAGAATGATCGAATCGCTGCAGAACTGGAAGAATATGGAATTTGGACCTGAAAAAAAGACAGACTCATTCTGCTCTTACAGACCGGAGGAAATCGCTAATTTTATAAATCTGCATACGGAATACAGCAATGTCGTGATCGCATTATCAGGAGATGCAGGATTCTACAGTGGAGCAAAAAATCTACTGTCGGTATTGCCGGAGTCGGTAGAGGTATTTCCGGGAATCTCATCCCTCTCCTATTTTGCAGCAAAGCTGCACACCTCATGGGACGATGCCTACTGTATCAGCCTTCATGGCAGAAAGGATCCCGTACTTGCTTCCCTTCGCAAGCATCAGAAGGTCTTTGCAATATTAGGCAGCTCAGAGGATGTTCGAGATATCTGCAGATTGCTGATCGACTTTGATATTAAGGGCATCAAAATATCTGTAGGCGAGAATCTGAGCTATGAGTCAGAGCAGATTCGAACAGGAGCACCGGAGGACTTTATCAATGAATCGATACAGCCGTTAAGTGTCTGCATGATCGAACAAAAGGAACGACCCAGACGCAGTGTATCTTATGGGATCGAGGATGAGGAGTTCATCCGCGAAAAGGTGCCAATGACAAAACAAGAGGTTCGTTCCGTGATCCTTTCCAAACTCAGGTTGGATATTGACTCAGTTCTCTATGACATAGGAGCAGGAACAGGCTCAGTTTCAGTGGAAGCGGCAAGATTGTTTCAGAATGGTATGGTCTATGCTATCGAAAAAAATCCAGAAGCGGTCAGCCTCTTGAAACAAAATAGAAAAAAATTTATTGCCGAGCGCATGCAGATCATTGAAGGCAGAGCACCGGAGATTCTGGGATTTCTTCCAGAGCCAACACATGCATTCATTGGCGGAAGTACGGGCGGACTCAAAGAGATCCTTCAACTGCTGTGGTCAAAAAATCCAAATGTCAGAATTGTTGCAACAGCTGTGACGATCGAAACAACAATGGAAATACTGCAGCTACAGGAAACCGATCCAAGGATTCATTGTGAAATGACACAGATCTCAGTGACACGAATGAAGCCCACCGGAATTTATAGAATGATGCGTGCACAGAATCCGGTCAATCTCTTCGTTATCACAAGAGAGTCCTGCTAGGAGGTAAGATGAACACACACAGACTGATGATCAGCGCTCTGGGAAGCGGTTCCGGCAAGACGCTTTTTACCTGTGGTCTGCTGCAGGTGCTGCAAAATCGTAAGTTAGTGACTGCATCCTTTAAGTGCGGGCCAGACTATATTGATCCGATGTTCCACAGGAAGGTCACGGGAAGCCTGAGCCGGAATCTGGATAGTTTTTTCCTTGGGGAAACGGAGCTTTGCAGTCTGCTTGCAGCCCATGGAGAAGATACAGATATCTCTGTGCTGGAAGGTGTGATGGGATTTTATGATGGACTCAATGGAACTCAGACGAGAGCCAGTGCATATGATGTGGCAAAAATGACGAAGACACCTGTCGTTCTGCTTGTCAATGCGAATGGGATGAGCGTTTCTGTTGTTCCACTGATTCAGGGATTCTTACAATATACAAAGGATCACACGATCAAAGGAGTGATATTGAACCGCATTTCACCCATGATCTACCCTCGTATGAAGGAGATGATTGAATCCGAGCTTAAGATCAAGGTGTTCGGTTATCTTCCGTATATTCCGCAATGTCAGCTGGAAAGCAGACATCTTGGACTGCTTTTGCCAGATGAGATCGAAAATTTAAAGGATAAAGTACACGAGCTTGCAGGCATCATGGAGCAATCTGTCGATATCGAGGGACTTCTTGAAATGGCAGCTGAGACAGAGATTCTGAAGGTACAGCGTTCTGCTGAGGTGAAAAAAAGAAATCTTCGGATCGGCGTTGCGAGAGATGAGGCATTTTGCTTTTTTTATGAAGAGAATTTTGCTTTGCTGGAGCGGCTTGGTGTAGAACTGATCTGGTTTTCACCGATCCATGACAGGACATTACCGGAGAATCTGGATGGGATCCTGCTGTATGGTGGATATCCGGAACTTTTTCTAGAGAAGCTTTGCAGCAATCAATCCATGAAACATTCGATTGCAGAATCTTTAATGCAGGGAATGCCTTGTATGGCTGAATGCGGGGGGTTTATGTACCTTCAGGAAAGCATTGAGGACGAAGCTGGCAAAAGATATCCCATGTGCGGTGTGTTACTGGGAAATATAGTGAATAAGGGCAGACTGACACGATTCGGATATATTACGATTCACGATGCAACGGCATTTGGTGAGCGGATTCCTGAAATCAGGGCACATGAATTTCATTATTATGATTCCGATCATCCGGGTGATGATTGGCTGGCAGTTAAGCCCGTCAGTGGAAAAAGCTGGAATTGCATGCATGCAGCCGATACAATCCTGGCTGGGTTTTTGCACCTGTACTACCCCGCATATCCACAACTTGCGGAAGCATTTTTAAACAAATGCGGCGAATATCATAGGCAAAAGCAGCGGTAAGGAGAGACTACAATGATGCTTTTAGATAAGATCGAACAGATCCATGCTGCCGATGAACAGGCAGGTATGGCAGCCAGGGAACGATGGAATAAGGTAGCACATCCGCTTCACAGCCTGGGAAATCTGGAAGATATCGTGGTCCAGATCGCCAGGATCCAGGGAAATGAATTTGTAGATATATCCAAAAAGGCACTTGTTATCATGTGTGCAGATAATGGAGTCGTGGAGGAAGGTGTCACACAGACGGGACAAGAGGTCACAGCAATCGTGGCAGAGAACTTCCTGCAGGAAAAAGCCAGTGCCGCCATCATGTGCAAATGTGCGGAAACGGATATTTTTCCCGTTGATATCGGAATTGTCAGGGATACCTGCATCATCAATAAAAAAATTGCATATGGTACAAAGAACTTTGCAAAGGAACCGGCCATGACCATGGAGGAGACCTTAAAAGCGTTGGAAACTGGATTTGAAATGGTAAAAGAGTTAAAAGAGCAGGGCTATCAGATCATTGCAACAGGGGAGATGGGCATTGGCAATACCACCACGAGCAGTGCGATCGTAGCAGCGCTTCTTGAAAAAGAGCCAGAGGAAGTGACCGGGAGAGGAGCAGGGCTCTCGGATAGAGGGCTTTTAAAAAAGATTCAGATCATCGGGCGAGCAATAGATAGGTATCAGCTGAAAAAGGAAGACCCGCTGGATATCCTTGCCAAGGTAGGTGGGCTGGATATAGCAGGTCTGACAGGAATCTTTCTTGGAGGAGCCTATTACCATGTTCCGATCCTGCTAGATGGATTCATTTCCTCGACGGCCGCATTACTGGCACAGAGGATATGCCCTTTTGCAAAAGAATATATGATTGCATCCCATGTGTCAAAGGAGCCGGCAGCTCGGATGCTTTTAAAGGAGCTTGGACTGTCTGCCTCCCTCGAATGCAATATGCGGCTCGGGGAAGGAACAGGAGCGGTTGCATTTTTTCCATTAATGGATATGGGTGTCAAGGTATATAGATCCATGAGCACTTTTGAGGAAAACAGCATCGAACAATATGAGGAGTTTAAATAGATGTTATATCTGATCACCGGGGGAAGCGGGAGTGGAAAATCTGCCTTTGCTGAGGATCTGACAGTAAAGCTTTCTGCCTGCCAGAGAGTATATTTGGCAACAATGCAGCCCTTTGATGAGGAAAGTCAGGACAGAATTAGAAGACATCGAAGGATGCGGAGCAGTAAAGGGTTTGAAACGATAGAAAAATATGTCGATATCAAAGGGATCACACTGGATCCTGATACAGTGCTGCTGCTCGAATGCATGTCAAATCTTGTTGCGAACGAGATGTATTCGGAAAATGGAGCACAGGATTCACCTGTGGAATCTATTTTGAAGGGAGTCGAAAAACTTGTTCGAGAAACCAGACATGTGGTCATCGTGACGAACGAAGTGTTTACAGATATTCCTTCTGAGGATGAAGAAACCCAGCGCTATCTTTCCTGTCTGGGGCAGATCAATCAGGCACTTGCAAAGATGGCAGAGGATATAACAGAGGTCGTCTATGGGATACCAATCAAAATAAAACAGGGAGGGTTCCAATGAAGCCAGAGCTTAAACAAAAACCCGGAATTCAGATCTGGAATAGTTTTAAGATCGCTTTTTCCATGTACTCCAGGATTCCGGTTCCAAAAAGTGACTGGAGTAGTGATAATATGCGCTATGTCATGGCATTTTTTCCAGTTATCGGAATAGGAATTGGAGCAGCGATGATGGTATGGGAACAGCTGTGTGTTGTGCTGCACCTGCAGAGCATGGGCATAGAGACGATCGGATTTCTTCTGATACCAGTTCTTCTGACTGGCGGAATCCATATGGATGGACTAATGGATACTGCAGATGCCAGAAGCTCTTATCAGAGCATTGAAAAAAAGCTTGAAATTCTGAAGGACCCAAGATCCGGAGCATTTGCCATACTGGCCGCCATCATCTATTTTCTCATGAACTATGCTGTGTTTTCAGTCTTGACGCAAAATGATAGCAAAGAGAGCAGCAAGGTGTTCCTGTCGATCGCACTGATCTATATTCTTTCTCGGGCGTTATCCGGACTGGCCATCGTCATTTTTCCAAAAGCGAAGCGTGATGGACTTGCATCCGCATTTGGAGATGCTGCTCATAAAAGAGCCGTGTTTCGGATTCTTCTCGGTTGGATTCTCATCTCTGTCGTACTTATGTTAGTAGTGAGTCCGGTCTATGGAGCTGCATCCATTGCAGCAGCTGCACTGGTGTTCTGGTACTATTACTGGATGTCGGTCCGAACGTTTGGAGGAATTACAGGGGACCTGGCAGGTTGGTTCCTGCAGAATAGCGAACTGGCGATGTCAGCAGCGATCGCCGCCGTATACTGGATACAGACGGGGGGATTCATTTCATGAATATGATAATAGGAGGAAGCTTTCAGGGAAAGCTAAGATACGCACAGGAATCTACGGGGATCACTGCCTGGGTCGATGGAGAACACTGCACGCTGGAGCAAATGCGTTCGGCAGAAGGAATCTTCCATTTTGAGCGGTTCATTTATAAAGAGCTTCGGGAGGGAAGATCGATCCAGAATCTGGCAGAGGAGCTGATTACACATAACCCCGATGTTGTTATTGTCAGCACGGAAGTCGGTTCCGGAATCGTACCAATGGATGCACTGGATCGGGAATGGAGAGAACAGACAGGAAGAGTCTGTACCAGGCTTGCGGCTTTTTCCTCACAGGTCACTCGCATAATATGCGGCATTCCGATGGTAATAAAACATGATTGAGATGATATTGATTCGGCATGGAAGAACCAGGGGAAATGAGGAAAAACGGTATGTTGGATTGGTGGATGAGAGTTTATCAGAAGCAGGAAGAGTGCAGCTTGAAACATCTCCATTGCGATCCCTACTTGCAAAAAAATCAAACATTACAAAGGATGCGACAGACTTCCTTTTATTCACAAGTACATTGAAACGGACCCAGGAAACGGCAGATATATTGTTTCCCGGAATATACCCTGAGCAAATAGCAGAACTCAATGAAACGGATTTTGGCAAATTTGAATACAAGAATGCAAACGAGCTGTCACAGATCCCGGAATATCAGGCCTGGATCGACAGCATGGGCAGCCTGCCTTTTCCTGGGGGAGAAAGTCGAGAAGAAGTCGGACACAGAGTTGAAAATGCGTTCGATTATATCATATGCTCCCTCCGTTGCGCCAGAAGGAACAAAGCAGTGATCGTTACACATGGAGGCATCATTATGCAGTTCATGTCGGACTACACTGCTGACGATAAGGACTATTATTCCTTTATGACCAGGAATGGATTCGGCTATCGAATCACTATTGATGATGCATTGTGGTCGAAAGGAAATAGAAAAATCGAAACCTACACCGTTCTATAGGAGGACGTTTATGATAGAACAGATACCTGTTACCGTACTGATCGGATATCTGCTGGATCTAATATTCGGAGATCCCAGGTGGATATACCATCCTGTCAGAATCATGGGAAACTTTATTACAACATCTGAAAAAGGATTGCGGCGCCTGCTGCCAAAAGGCCGGACAGGAGAACGAATCCAGGGAATAATCCTGGTTCTGCTGGTCTTACTGTTTTGTGGTGCAATACCGTATATGATACTTCTGCTGCTTGGTCAAATCTCCGTATATCTCCAGTTCGCTGTCCAATGTTTTTTTTGTTATCAGATCCTGGCAACGAAATCTTTGAAATGTGAAAGCATGAAGGTATATCAGGAACTGCAAAAAAATGATATTTCAGGGGCTCGAAAGGCCGTTTCTATGATCGTCGGTCGGGACACAGCACAGCTTAGCGCAAAGGGAATCACAAAGGCCGCAGTGGAGACCATTGCAGAAAATACAGCAGATGGCGTGATCGCACCGTTGTTCTATATGATGATTGGCGGTCCGGTCGCAGGATTTTTATACAAAGGGATCAATACCATGGATTCCATGGTGGGATATAAAAATGAAAAATATCAGTTTTTCGGAACAGCCGCAGCTTTCCTGGATGATGTGGTCAACTATATTCCAGCCAGGATCAGCGGACTTATCATGGCAGCGGTATCTCCTGTCTGTGGACTGGATGTAAAAGGTTCTTTCAAGATTTATTTCAGAGACAGAAGAAATCATGCAAGTCCAAATTCAGCACAGACCGAAGCTGCCATGGCAGGCGCCCTGCAGGTACAGTTGGCAGGTGACGCTGTCTATTTTGGCAAGTTGTATAAAAAACCCTTTATAGGGGATGCGATTCGAGAGATCGAGCCGGAAGATATCCGCCGGGCAAATCAGCTGCTGTATGCTACTTCGGCAGCCAGTGCGTTCATCTTTTTTGCGGTATCCATGGCAGTGCGGATCTTAGTTCTTTAAGGGTGCGGAGGGAGTTACATGAAACAGATACATGGTGGTGACATTTACACTAATCAAAATATGCTGGATTTTTCAGCAAATATAAATCCTCAGGGACTGCCGGAAGGTGTAAAACGGGCTGTGATCGAATGTGTCAACCATATTGCTGAATATCCGGATATCTCTTGCAGGAAACTCACAGAGAAACTGGCAGCAGCAGAACAGATTCCGCCTTCCTATATTCTTTGTGGGAATGGAGCAGCAGAACTGCTGTTTCTGCTGACACATTCGGTTCGACCGAAAGAAGCCGTTCTCCCGGCACCTGCATTTGCAGAATATGAAGAAGCGCTAAAGGCTGTTGCATGTAATATCACCTACTATGAGACAAGCAGGCAGTTGAAATTTTGTCTGAAGGATGATTTTTTAGATCTACTGACGGAAGATACAGATATGGTATTTTTATGCAACCCCAATAATCCGACTGGAAATCTGATTGAAAGGAAGCTTCTTGATGAAATTATCCTGACTTGTCAAAGGAAGAAGATTCTGCTGGTATTGGACGAGTGTTTTTTGGAATTTGCAGTTGATGGAGCACAACGTTCCAGAAAAGAAATGCTCACTGAAAATCCCTGTCTTCTGATCTTAAAAGCATTCACGAAACTCTATGCCATGCCAGGACTTAGACTTGGATATATCCTGTGTAGAAATCAGGAGCTTCTGGATCAAATGGCAAAACAAGGTCAGCCCTGGAGAGTCTCTATACCAGCACAGCTGGCAGGAATCGCAGCGCTTTCAGAAACAGAGTATGTAAAAGAAAGTATAGCAAGGATCCATACAGAAAGGTCATGGCTTACCGATCAGATGATAGCGCTAGGTCTGAACGTATATCCCGCTGTGGCAAATTTTATCTTTTTTGAAGGCCCAAAGAATCTATACGAGAGCTGCAGAAAAAAAGGGATACTGATTCGGGACTGCAGCAATTACAGAGGGCTTTGCAATGGGGACTATCGTATTGCGGTCAGATATCGAGAAGAGAATAAAAGACTAATAGAGGTGATTCGACAGGTATTGAAAGAGAGGGAGCAACAGGATGGCAAAATCAATCATGATACAAGGGACCATGTCAAATGCAGGCAAGAGCTTGCTGACAGCAGGGCTGTGTCGAATTTTTAAACAGGATGGATACCGAGTAGCACCGTTCAAGTCTCAAAATATGGCGTTGAATTCTTTTATCACGAAGGATGGTCTTGAAATGGGAAGGGCACAGGTGATTCAGGCTGAGGCAAGTGGAATCCCTCCTGAAACTGCAATGAATCCAATTCTCTTAAAACCCACGAATGATACAGGTTCCCAGGTGATTATCAATGGGGAAGTGTTCCAGAATATGAGTGCAAGAGATTACTTTACTTTTAAAAAGGAACTGATTCCGGAAATCATGAAGTCTTACAACAACCTCAGCGAGAGGTTCGATATCATTGTTCTGGAGGGAGCTGGCAGTCCGGCGGAAATCAACCTGAAGCAGGACGACATCGTCAATATGGGAATGGCCGAAATGGCAGATGCACCTGTACTTCTGGTGGGAGATATCGATCGCGGCGGTGTTTTTGCCCAGCTGCTTGGAACCATACAGTTACTTGAGGAATCAGAGCGAGACCGGATCAAAGGCCTGATCATCAATAAATTCCGAGGAGATCGTTCCATACTGGATCCAGGCATTTGGGAACTGGAGGAAAGAGCCGGGATTCCAGTTCTTGGAGTGACACCCTATATGAAGCTGGACATCGAGGATGAGGATAGTCTGAGTGATCGTTTGGATGTACGGAAAGAAACAGGGTTGATCGATATTGCCGTTATCCGGATCCCAAGGATCTCTAATTTTACAGATTTTAATGCCCTTTCCTGTATGGAAGGCGTTTCCGTCAGATATGTTACCTCAATTCTCGAACTAAAACATCCGGATCTGATACTGCTTCCCGGTACCAAGAACACAATGGAGGATCTGCTATGGATGAGACAAAATGGTCTTGAAACAGCGATCCTAAAGGAATGTGGAGCCGGAACATTGATTTTTGGAATCTGCGGCGGCTATCAGATGCTGGGTGAGATCCTATCAGATCCACTAGGAGTGGAATCCGGCGGAGAGATTCGAGGCATGGGACTGCTTGCAATGAAGACCATATTTACAGGAGAAAAGACCAGAACACGGGTGCAAGGAACTGTAAATGAAGTGACGGGTGTTTATTCCAAGCTGAACGGAAGAGTCTTTGAAGGTTACGAGATTCATATGGGAAAAACACAATTTTTAGCAGATCTGCCAAGCTTTGGAACAATGAAGGATCAGGTGTCAGGTACCGTATCCATGGATGGTGCTGTCAGCGGCAATGTCTGCGGAACATATGTCCATGGTATCTTCGACAGATCGGAGATTGCCACCGGGTTGATTGAAATCATAGCACAAAAAAAGGGAATAGAAATTGCAGAGCTGCCACAATTCGATTATGGAGCATATAAGGAAACACAATATGACCTGCTTGCGGACCAGCTAAGAGAAAGTCTAGATCTGCCGAGTATATATGCTGCCATGGGAATCCATAGAGAGGAATCAGCAAATGAAAATTGAATTTGAAAACG
This sequence comes from Lachnospiraceae bacterium, assembly GCA_047974745.1. GTDB lineage: Bacteria > Bacillota > Clostridia > Lachnospirales > Lachnospiraceae > JBKECO01. Next base: position 6,280 of record JBKECO010000060.1, on the reverse strand, counting down.
TGAGACCTGAGGAAATTGAAAAAAGAAGCTTTGAGATCATCACCGAGGAGTTAGGGGATAAGGTCCTCCAGGAAGGTACAGAGGATATCGTTAAGCGATGTATTCATACCAGTGCTGATTTTGACTATGCTGACACTATGTATTTTAGCGAGGATGTAGTCCATAAGGCACTAGAGGCAATAAAAAAAGGAGCCTGCATCGTGACAGATACGAACATGGCAAAGTCTGGAATCAACAAAACAGAGCTGGCAAAATATGGCGGCGAAGTCTTTTGCTTTATTGCGGATGAAGAGACAGCAGCAATCGCAAAAGAGCGTGGGGTCACAAGAGCATCTGTCAGCATGGAGCTGGCGGCGAAGCTGGATCGTCCTGTCATATTTGCCATTGGTAACGCACCAACAGCGTTGATTGAAATCGTCAGACTGTATGGATCAAAGGAATTGAACCCAGAGCTTGTGATCGGTGTTCCTGTCGGCTTTGTGAATGTGATTGCCTCCAAGGAACAGTTGATCGAGACTGAAATTCCCTGTATTGTGGCAAAAGGAAGAAAAGGGGGCAGCAACATAGCAGCCTGTATCTGCAATGCACTGCTCTACCGACTAAAAAGAGAAGAGGAATAACAATGCACAGCATAGACCAATATGCTTATCATTCAAAGCTCAGAAACTGGAATCCTGTTGTAAAATGCATCTATTCCGTGTTTTGCATTATCTTGTGCATCGCACTGAAAAATATCCCTGTCTCTCTGGCAGTATTTGCCGGGAATACAATACTGATCACGGTGATCGGCAAAAGTCCCATGCGGGGATATTTGAAATCATTGCGGATTCCAGCGACCTTCTTATTATTAAGCACAGCGGCAATCCTCTTTCATATTTCTGAAAACCCTATGGATGGATTTGCGATTCCGATCGGATCCTTTTATATCACCAATACACGAGATCAGCTTTTTTATGGTCTGCAGCTCTTAACGACTGCCATTGCCAGTGTGACAGGGCTTTATGCTCTTTCCTTCACGACACCTATGACCGACGTTTTGATGGCACTGCGAAAAATGCATTGTCCGGATCTGCTGGTCGAACTGATGCTCCTGATCTACCGCTTTATTTTTCTGCTTCAGGAAACGGCACATCAGATACAGATCTCACAGCAATCAAGGCTGTCAAATCAGACACTTAGAACTCAGTTCAAATCCTTCGGACTTCTTGGTAGCTCGCTTTTTATACTTGCAATGAAAAGATCCTTTGCGATCTATGATGCAATGGAGTCCAGGTGTTTTCAGGGGACGTTAAATGTGCTGGAGGAATCCATTCCGCTGCGGGTTCAGCAGACAGCCATGTTCGCCGGACTGGGAATGTTCTATGTACTGACAGGACTAGCGGTCATATATCTGGGAATTTAGCAGTCGAGATGAGGATAAAAACATGCAAAAAGAACACAATTCGGATATCATCCGAGGAGAAAATCTATTTTTTTCCTATGAGGGAGAGAAAGAACCTTCTCTGAAAAATTTAAATATCAGGATTCCTAAGGGTAAAAAAATCGCTGTGATGGGAGCAAATGGATCTGGGAAGTCTACATTTTTTCTATGTTGCAATGGAATCCTGAAGCCACAGCAAGGAATGCTGTATCTGAATGAAGAACCCTATGACTACACGAAAAAAGGTCTCTTGAAGCTGCGCAGTGAGGTTGGGATCGTATTTCAGGATCCGGACACACAGCTTTTCTCCTCTAGTGTCTACCAGGAAATCTCCTTTGGAATCTTGAACAAGGGAGCGACAAGAGAGGAAGCGAAAGAGGAGGTAGAGGCTGTCATGGAGCAGCTGTCCGTGACAGCTTATCGGGATCGGCCGACACATGCTTTGAGTGGTGGGCAGAAAAAGCAGGTTTCTATTGCAGATGTATTAGTCATGAAGCCGGGACTTATGATTTTAGATGAGCCTGCAGCAGCACTTGATCCCTATCATGTGACTCTGCTCGAACAGGTCATCCAGCAGATGATTGAGCAGCATATTACAGTAATGATCGCAACACATGATGTCAATTATGCTTATGAATGGGCAGAAGAGGTCATTTTATTTCATGAGGGCAGAGTGGCAGCCCAGGGAGATCCCCAGGAGATCTTTGCCAATAAGCGTCTGCTGGAAATGACACATTTAAAGCAGCCTTCCGTAGTACAGATGTTTGAGAAAATGCAACGTCGCGGGATTTTACGATTAACGGGTAATCTACCAAAAAACCTTGCGGAGCTGGAAGCTATGATACGAAATAGTGAAGATGTAAAACAAGAACGAAGAGAGTTGGGGGAAAATAAGGATTTGAGTAGAGAAGTGAAAAAAGCAATATTGGTAGTCAGTTTTGGAACCTCACATGAGGATACGAGAAAATTAACGATCGACAGAATCGAGGAAGATATCAGGGCATCATTCACAGATCATACGGTATACCGGGCATGGACAAGTGGAATGATTCGAAAAAAAATTGCAGAGCGTGACAAGATGTATGTCATGAGTGTCAAGGAAGCTTTCGATACCATGAAAAAGGATGGCATAACAGATGTGATCGTGCAACCGACACATGTGATCAACGGAGTGGAGAACGACTTGATGAAAGAGGATGCACTCAAAGCAGCGAGTGCATTTCGCAGAATTCAATTTGGTGATCCCTTACTTACGACTAATATCGACAATGAAAAAGTCATTCAGGCCGTTGCAGAGGAATTTTCTGACCTCGAAAAGGAGGAAGCGCTGGTTCTAATGGGGCATGGAACGACCCACTTTGCAAATGCTATTTATGCAGCACTCGACTATGAATTCAAGGATCGCGGATATCCTAATATATTCCTTGGAACGGTAGAAGCTTACCCAAGCTTTGAATCCATTTTAGGCCTTCTTGAATCCTCGGGATATAAAAAGCTGTGTCTAGCACCTTTTATGATCGTGGCGGGCGACCATGCAAAAAATGACCTCTCTGGTCAAAATGAAGACTCCTGGTATTCCCGTTTTACCAATAAAGGGTATCAGGTTCGTTGTGTGCTAAGAGGACTTGGAGAATATGACGCGGTAAGGAATCGATTTGTTGCCCATATCCAGCAGGTCATTGAGACACAATGAGGATTGTGGGAGTGCAATGCAAAACTATCCGTAAATAAATAGGCTGGCTGTTTTGACACCTTAACCAATGTTAGGGTGTTAAAATTCTCTAACCGTTGCTATTTGGTTTCTTCGCTTTGCATGCCTGCTATGCTGCTGTTAGTTAGTTGGATCCTAAGGTTTACATAAAACGGAATCTATGATAAGATGTTCTTATCTGATACATTTCTCATTCCTATCACAAAGGGGAGTGAGTATGAACAAAAAAAATATCATTTTTATTCTTTTTATGGCGGTATTTCTATGCCAGTCATTCAAAGCTTCATCTCTGCTTCAGGTAGAAGCATCCACAAAATATCCAATTATCCTATTAAATGAAACACAAAAGAACATGAAGATCGGCGAGGAATTTCAACTGCATTACATATCCTCGTCTTTGTTCGAACCTGCGACTTTTAAAAGCAGCAATAGCAAAGTAGCATCGGTCGATGACTTTGGAACTATTACAGCCAAGGCTGCTGGAACCACAAGAATTACAGTGAAGGTAAAGGGCAGTAAAGTCAGCTGCAGGATCCGGGCGGAAGCAACCAGTATTTCCCTTTCAAAGGATACGATCAGCCTGCAAAAGGGAAGTGAATATTCACTGAAGGCGAGAGTTTCAACTGGTGCAGTTCCGTCCTTTCGCAGCAGTAAGAGCAGCGTTGCTGAAGTAGATCAAAATGGCAGGATCCTTGGGAAAAAAGCTGGAGAGGCGGTCATCACCGTCACATCAGATAAGGCAAGTGTCAAATGCAAAGTCAGGGTGAAGGAGCCGGCCGTTAAGCTCAGCCATGCCAGAAAGAGCCTGTTTCGCAATCAGAGCTTACATCTAACAGTAAAAAGCAGTTCAAAAATGGTGCCAGTGTACAAAAGCAGTAACACAAGTGTTGCGACAGTATCTGCAAAAGGCGTCGTTGTTGCAAAGAAGAACGGATCGGCAATCATAAGCGCGACAGTAGATGGTGTAAAAAGGACCTGTGAGATCACAGTGAAGAAACCCAAAATCACTGTTCAGAGCAAAGAAATTACGTTGAAATGCAAAAAGAGCAGTCAACTGCAGTACACGGTAAACTCTGGGAATAAGCCACAGTTTACCTCTAGTAATTGTGCAGTGGCGATTGTAGATGAGAATGGTAATGTCCAGGGAATCCGAAAAGGTACAGCGCAGATCTCGATCAAAGAAGATGGAGCGAAGGCTGTCTGTGTTGTAACAGTCACTGACTGACTCTATATGAGTCAATGAGTAATAATTAGTAGATACACTAGAATTGTCAGGTAATGAGAAATGTTCAGATCAATTTAGATTCAGTTCAGATCAATTTAGATTCAGTTCAGATCAATTTAGTTTCAGAAAATAGCTTGCCGGTCTCAATAAAAAGCGGCTTTCTTTCATCAGGGATGCTTCGATAGACCTGAATTAGTTGCTGCTCCTTTTCGTTGTAAGAGCACACAGCGGAATCACGAATTTCTGTAAGTCCACAGATATAGTCGACAGTTGTATGGAAATAAGCAGAAAGTCGCAGAAGAGTCCTTGCATCAGGCATTCTTCGGTTTCGAATATAACCGTTCAAGGTCGTTGGTGATATATTCATTTCGTTAGCCAGATCCTTTTGACTTAAGCCTTCTTGTTCTAAAAGCAAGCGAATTTGATTTCCTATATTGGTTTCGAAATTACCTTCGATCGTACTCACCTCTTTGCAATTATATTTGTGATAATATAGTATCGCACTCAAGGTAAAATGTGTGAATAATGAGCAATTTGCATATATGTGCAAAAAAGATAGAGAGAAAATACGCATAATGAATAGATTTATTTGGTATTATATCCAACCACCATCGATAGTTATGATCTGTCCTGTCATATAGGAGCTGGAAGCTGCAATTGATACGGCGAGGTCGGCCACTTCCTCCGGGGCAGCAAAACGACCTGCTGGAATTTCTTCTTTCAGAGATTCTTGTTCGGATTGCGTGAGGAATGTATTCATGTCGGTTTCCACAACTCCACACGCAATGGCGTTTACCGATATATTACTTGGAGCCAGTTCCTTGGCAAGAGCCTTCGTCATTGCATTGAGGCCTCCCTTGGTAGCAGAATAGGCTGTTTCACAAGATGCACCAGTGATCCCCCAGACAGATGAAATATTGATGATCCTTCCACTTTTTTGTCGCAGCATGTGCTCGATTGCAAGCTTGGAGCAGGAAAATACAGCAGTCAGATTCGTAGAGATGATTCGATTCCAGTCAGAAATATCCATTTCACTTAACAGCCCATGGTAGGAAATACCTGCATTGTTGATCACAACATCAGGTCCCTCGCAAAATGATCCTATATCATGGAACATCTCGACTACAAAGTCAAAATCACCTACATCACCACAGCAGATAAGATATTTTATTTTATAGGTCTCTTCAAGCACATTTGCATATTCCATCAGGCTCTCCCTGGAATTTCTGCAATTTAGGATCAGATCATAACCCTCTTTGGCAAATGCGGCAGCAAGAGCTCTTCCAATTCCTCTGGAGGCGCCTGTGATTAGGACCGTTCTTCTTTTCATTATTCGTCACCTCATGTTGGGTCTGCTTGAATCTTTTATATTATAATCAGAAACCCTTGGAAAGTAAACTGTGGTGTAGGATAAGGTGGGAGTATGGTAATAGCAAAATAAATGATAATGCCTAAATAAATGATAAATTCTAGCGTCAAACGGGAGATTTGATAACGTGGATTGATCCGTGCTGCGCACTCCCACAATCCACCCCACAATTCGGATTCCCGTGGAGCTGCGCCCCACTACATCCTCATTGTGGGGCGTGTCATAAAGTGTATTCTTCACTTACATGCAAGCATGACGTGCAGAAACACTTTTGACACTGTTATCAAATATTGTAAAATTAAACTTGGTTAAGGTGTCAAAAGTAGACACCAAGTCATCAAAATCCTCACCAAATATAGTATAATAAAGGCATATGAAAAGGTGAGGTACAGGACATGTCTTTTAAAACAAATCAAACACAACAGATTACTCTGAATGACAGTTTTCTCAATCAAACACCAAGAACACAAAAAATGATTATGAATTCCTGGTGCAAAGATTTTGCAGATATTGTTTTTCCTGCGATTAAGGAGGAGCGGTTTTCTGTCCTTTATA
>JBKECO010000059.1:0-16133 GCA_047974745.1 Lachnospiraceae bacterium | reverse complement strand
GAACTTTGCATCATTAAAGTTTTAGCAATAATGTAAGTGTCGACCTTGTCCGTCTTCGTTTTGCGAATGTTATTTTTGCGCATAGAAGATGTGGCGATAGGGTTTAACACACACACTTTGAAGCAACTGGCAACAAGGTATCGAACAAGGTTGTCACCATAGTGTGCCGTCGACTCAAGACCGATGATGATGTCGTCAGACTCGAGAGATTCGAGTTTGGAAACGAGCAATTGGAATCCATCACCGTCATTTGTAAATTTGAACGGCTCGATGAGTATTTCGCCATCAGAAGATATGGCTGAGGCAAAATGGTTTAGTTTAGCAATATCAATGCCAACGTAAATCATGAGGTTGTACCTCCCTTTCTAAAAGTCTGATACCGTGATATCCAGCAACAATTATCATCGTAGACTTGATTGAAATAAGTACTCAGGAGAAACTCCGGCACATCCAGCTTATAAACAATTCAGATAAAGGTAGCGGCAATACACTCCAGTTGAGTAGTCAAAGCTACAGGGAAAAATCAAAAGTCCACAGTATCTGAAAGTATTATAACCACGATATTAAAAAGAAAGGAAGTTATGATGTTTTGCTTATATAAACATCATACAAGACTAAAATGGGAGAGATCATCAATATGAATAATGTCAATGAAGTCGAGATTGACAGTGATGTGAATATCATTAGAGATGAAAATAAACTACTAGAAATAACGGACGGAATTGTAATGGATGCGCGAGCGGATATCTCAAATAAAAATTCACGTAGTATTCCAATCGCTGAGTTGGCAACACTTGGCGCAGTAGTATCGGCTCTTGCACCAGCTTTGCGAACCGTAATACAGACTTCAACAAGTAGCACTCAAGAATTATATCAATTAGCAAATGCTGGAGTTGGAGATGTACTGAAAGTTGCAAAAAATGGGAATTTTTGGGGAGCATTTAAAACAGTAGAAGGTACATCGAAATTTGCACAGCTACAAGCAGCAGATCCACTTTCTGTAACAAGTAAAACGGTAGTACCAATAGATCCTGCAACCATGATGATGGCAGTAGCTTTATTTGCTATAGAGAAGGAACTAAAAAATATTGTTGAGATGGAAAAGCAAATACTGTCTTTCTTGGAAACAGAAAAAGAATCTGAAATTGAAGCAGATGTGCAGACTTTATCAAATATCATCAGAAAATACAAATTAAATTGGGATAATGAGCATTTTGTTGCAAGTAATCATAAGATGGTTCTTGATATACAAAGAACTGCAAGAAAACATATGAATTCATACCAAAAGAAAGTCATAGAAGCAATGAAATCGAAACAGCTCATAGTAGCGCATTCTAAAGTGAAGTCTACAATGAACGATTTACAGAAAAAATTTCAATACTATAGGCTTTCACTGTATACATTTTCCATGGCTTCATTTATTGAAATTATGCTGAGCGGAAATTTTAAAGAAGAGTATATTACTGGAATTATGACAGAAGTTGAAGGGTTTTCTATAGATTACAGAAATCTGTATACGCAGTGTTCGACATTTTTAGAAAATCTAATAGAATCTTCGTTGGAAACAAATGCTCTAAAAAGGCTAGGAACAGCAAGTAAAGCTGTGGGGAAATTAATTTGTAGTATTCCGGTGATTAAGGAAGGATCAGTTGATGAGTTTCTTCAAGAGGGGGACATTCGTTTAAAGAATAATGCAAAAGGATTAGAAACAAATGTAGTTGAGTCCTTTGCTCATATTAGTAATCCAGACACAAAGGTGTTTATTGATAAAATGAAAGATATGATTCAAATATATAATCATACATCAGAAATTTACTTCGATGAAAAGAAGATATATCTAGTAGCAAGCTAGAAATGTATGATTTATGAAGAAAATTGATTTTGTTCTTATTAATGATTTGAATCATATATTATAGTAATGATTTGCCCTGAGTGAATCAGGGAAATAGAGAAGCGTAGAAACCTGCTATGTATAAGTTGAGTTATTCAATCATATATTATTACCATGAAGACGTATAGAATATTTACATGGAGGATACGATATGAAAGAAGTCCAAAACTATATTTCCATCATACGGACCGAATCCGTAAAAGAAGGAAACCTGCCGATTGAAAATAATTTAAGTAACCCAAGGGATGCAGCAGCTGCTGCATCCCATTTTTTTCGCCATGACATGAAGGAGAAACTGGTGGTCGTTTCTCTGGATGCAAGGAACCATCCACTGGCCATTGAACAGGTTGCCGTTGGAACACTGAATCAGTGTCTTGTAGGAGTGCCAAAGGTATTCCGGCATGCTGTTGTTTCCTGTGCCACCTCAATCATCTGTCTGCACAATCATCCCTCGGGAGATACGACACCTTCTGCAGAAGATATTACAGTAACGAAGAAACTGAATGAGGCAGGGAAGATCCTTGGGATCAAACTACTGGATCATATCATAGTTGGGGAAAATGGCAATTACACAAGTATCAAAGAACTGGGGCTATTGGATATGTAAAGCAAAGGAGGATTTGTATGAACCGATTAGTATCAACAAAAGAAATGGAATACGAGGTGTGGCTGAACTGGAGAAAGAAGGGGATTGGTGGTTCGGATGCCGGAGCAGTATGTGGTCTGAATCCCTATACATCACCCATGCAGGTGTATGTGGATATGACCTCGGAAGAAGTGAAAAATGTCGATAATGAGGCAATGAGACAGGGGCGGGATTTAGAGGACTATGTGGCAAAGCGGTTTGAAGAAGCAACTGGGAAAAAGGTTCGAAATACTAATTTTATCTATGGAAACCAGAAGTATCCCTATATGCTTGCAAATGTTGATCGTCTAGTCGTAGGAGAAAATGCAGGATTGGAGTGTAAAACAGCAAATGCATTTCAGGCAGACAAATGGGAGGATGGGAACCTGCCACCACATTATCAGATCCAGTGCCACCACTATATGGCGGTCACGAATGCGAAAGCTTGGTATCTTGCAGTCGTGATCTTGGGAAGGGATTTTAAGTATTATAAGATCGAACGGGATGAGAGCCTGATCCAGTATCTGGTGTCCATTGAAGGAGACTTCTGGAACAACCATGTAGTCCCAGGAATCATGCCGAGCCCAGACGGAAGTGAAGCGTCTGAAGAAGCCTTAAAGAAATATTTTAAGAATGCAGCATCAAATAAGGTGGTGCCACTGATTGGGTTCAATGACAAGCTGGTCAGGAGAAATGAGATCGAAGAACTGCTAAAGAAAATGGAACAGGAGAAAAAACAGATCGAGCAGGAGATCAAGATGTATATGGCGGATGCAGATGTGGCATTGGATGACCAGTTCATCGTCAGCTGGAAGAATATTGAGAGCAGCCGCCTGAATACAAAGAAGCTGAAGGAAGAGCAGCCTGATATCTTTGAAGCCTACAGTATGCTGCAACTGAGCAGAAGATTCCAGATCCGGTCAGCGTAAGGAGGAAGAAATGGTAAAAGAAAACGTAAATGTCAAAGAGGTACTGGAACAGAAAGCAGCACCACAGGAAATCAAACTGAAGAAAAATATGGATGTCAAAGAGATGATCCAGATCCTGCAGCCGGAGATCAAACGTGCACTGCCATCTATGATCTCATCAGAACGTTTCACAAGAATGGCGTTATCATCATTGAACACGACACCAAAATTGGCAGAATGTACGCAGATCAGTTTCCTTTCCGCATTGATGAGTGCTGCACAACTGGGGCTGGAACCAAATACACCACTGGGACAGGCATATCTGATTCCATATATGAATAAAGGAAAGTTAGAATGTCAGTTCCAGATCGGATACAGGGGACTGATCGAACTGGTCTACAGAAATGGAAATATACAGTCCATACAGGCACAAGAAGTGTGTGAAGAGGATGAATTCAATTATGAGCTTGGGTTAACGCCCAGGCTCTTTCATCGTCCTGCATTAAGAGACAGGGGAGAGCCTTATCTGTATTATGCAGTATACCGCATGACGAATGGAGGCTTTGTCTTTGAAGTCATGTCTGTGGAGGATATCAGGGATTATGCCAGAAAATATTCAAAGAGTATTGACTCATCCTATTCACCATGGAATACCCACTTTGATGAAATGGCAAAAAAAACCGTTATAAAAAAGGTATTAAAGTATGCACCACTGCAGTCAGAGGTACAGAGATCGGTATCCATGGATGAGACAATCAAAACAGAAATTTCTGTAGATATGTCTGAAGTAAGGAACGAACCCATACAGGAATATATTGAAGAAGAGGAGAATTAAGATGAAGATAGCAGAATTTGCAAAGGAATTAACAGAAAAATGTGTGGCAATCGGAATGGATCTCGAAGTGACAACGGTCACAAAGAACAATGGGGTACACAAGATCGGTATCAGAAGCTCAAATGCTACCAATGGAGTGTCCCCAGTCATTTATATTGAAGGCCTGCACCGCCAGTGGGAAGAAGAACATAACTGGGAAATCGTAGTAAAGGAAATGGAGGAAGCTTTCCAGTCTAAGAGGAACTTGAATTTTGATCTGCAAGAGTTTCTGAATTATGAAAGAGTAAAGGACAGACTGATGCTGAAACTGATTGGATATGAGAAGAACAGCGAATTACTAAAAGATATCCCCTATCAGAGAGTTCTGGATCTGGCACTAGTGTGTGTGTTATTGGTATCACAGGATGATACTGAAAATGCAACAATTTTAATTCACAATAACCATCTGGACTCCTGGAATATCACAAAAGAAGAACTGTTTCAGGATGCAGGTATCAGTGCTCCAAAAATCTCACCTGCAAAGATACAGACGATGCAAAGCATCCTAAGTGAAATGTATGGTGAGGAAATACCATTAGGGGATGATGCTTATGATTCAGATGAGCAGATGCCAATGTATGTGATCTCTAACCAGCAGAAATTCCTTGGAGCATCAGTTCTGTGTTAAGGAAATGTGTTGGATGATCTGGAACAGAAACTTGGAGCTCCATTATTTATTCTACCCAGTTCTGTACATGAGCTGATCGCAATACCTGATAAAGGTATCTCTGATGTAAATGAACTCAGGAATATGGTTAGGGAAGTAAATGAAACACAGGTAGAAGCAGAAGAAATACTATCAAATCAAGTGTATAGATATAGTAAAGGTAAATATGCAATCGCAGTATGACAAAGTGTAATAAAAAAAGGCAGCCTGAGGGGGAGGGTGCTGCCTTTTAAAGGGGAGAGTTTATGAAAAAATTGTTTTATCAGTGCTTCATCTGATAAATATATTATAAAAGTATCTTGTGAAAAAAGTTTGAAGGGAATAAGAATGAAATGTGTTCAAAACATTATGCAATTATAAAATCATAATAATTAGCATCCTGAATTTAAAACATTATATTGAAATTTTAAAAAGTGGTATAATCATCTTAGATTTTAATATGTGGAGGACTGGATATATGAAAACGATAGGCTTGATTGGTGGAATGAGTTGGGAAAGTACAGTAACTTATTATCAGATAATTAATGAAACTGTTAAAAGTCAATTAGGGGGATTGCATTCGGCAAAGTTACTCCTTTATAGTGTTGATTTTGCTGAAATTGAGGAGTGTCAGGTAAAAGGTGAATGGAATAGAAGCGCAGATATTTTATCAGATGCAGCGCAAAAACTAGAAAAGGCTGGAGCAGATTTTATTGTTATATGCACGAATACGATGCATAAAGTTTCCTATCAGATACAGAAAAAAATTAATATTCCAATTCTTCATATAGCAGATTCAACGGCAGAAAAGCTTAAAGAAAATGATATTCATACAGTTGCCCTGCTTGGAACAAAATATACAATGATACAAGATTTTTACAAAGAACGAATCGAGAAGTATGGTATAAGGGTTATTATTCCAGATGATAAGGATATTGAATTAATAAATAATGTTATATATGAAGAATTATGCCTTGGAATCATAGATGAAGAAGCAAAATCAGAATTTATTAGAGTTATAAATTCTATGAAAAAGCAGGGAGCTGAGGGTGTGATTCTTGGATGCACGGAAATTGGATTACTAATTCATCAAAGTGACTCAATGCTTCCGGTTTTTGATACCGCACAAATTCATGCACACAATGCTGCTATGATGGGAATAGAAGATTGATACAGATAGTAATCAAGCTATGCGGATTGCGGGTGAGTAAAGAAGGTATATGATACTGTAGATCATATGATACACCCAAATAGTTGCAAGATCGTAACAAAAAACAAATTGTTTTGACAGCAATTTTGACAGCAACGGTGACAGCAACGCGAAAATAAATCCATAGATTTTAAAGAAATTTATGGAAAATATGGAGAAAAAACAGTAAAAAATAGCAGATAATGGACAAAAAAGAATAGAAAAACGGCAGACGCGCCAGATTTAGGTTCTGGTGGGAGACCGTGCAGGTTCAAGTCCTGTTACCCGCATCCGGGCTTATAGCTCAGCCGGTTAGAGCGCACGCCTGATAAGCGTGAGGTCGGTGGTTCGAGTCCACTTAAGCCCATATATAAAGGGATGGAGGCATTTTCCAGTGAATGGAAGATGTCTCTTTTTATTCTACCCCGTTCTGTACATGAGCTAGCCGCATAACCTGATAAAGGTATCACTGATGTAACTATACTCAGGAATATGGTCTGGGAGGTCAATGAGGCACAGGTAGAAGCAGAAGAAATACTATCAAATCAAGTGTATAGATACAGTAAAGGTAATTATGCAATTGCAGTATGACAAAGTGCAATATAAAAAGGCAGCCGGAGGGGGAGGTAGGCTGCCTTTAAAAGGGGGAGAGTTTATGAAAAAATGTTTTATCAGTGCTTCAACTGATACATATAGTATATTCGTATACTGTGAAAAAAGTTTGTAGGTATTAAGAATGAAATGTGTTCAAATTATTATGTGTTTATAAAATCATAGCAACAATTCCGGTTTTATACTGTATAAATTTATGCACAATGACGCTATGATGGGATTAGAAGATGGATAATAATCGGAATGAAGCTATGCGGTCGATTGAACACACATGTAAATGAAAAGAGGTATTTTCCGGTGAAAGGAGGCCTCTTTTTATATACCTTTCAATGAGAGGAATCAGTGTCATTATTGAAAAAAAGTTAAATTTCGTTGTTGATATCTCGTTCGACTATTTTAAACGAGGGAGAAGATTACAGCGTCGATAGTAAGCGATGTATACCATTTAATTATAAATGGTATTCCCTTATTCTTCATCAGAATTAAGGTAGCGCCACAAAGTCGTTCTTCCGATTCCAAGCTGCTTGGCTGCACGTGTCTGATTTCCATCACATCGGGATAACACGACCTTTGTAATCTCCTGAATCATGTCGCTGAGCGGTCGATCATAGTTAAAAATATCTGAGAGTGGGGTAATATACTTGAAGCTTTCCTTATCAAGCTCCATTTGGACATCCTCAGCCCGAATAAGCTGGCCATCTGTAATCAGTGCAAGATTTGAGAGAACTCGTTTCAACTGAAGAAAATTTTCAGGCCAGCTAAATCCACTCAGCAATTCTAGCGCATTTTTTTCAAACCCTATGATCTGTTTGGACAGTTCAATATTAAGTGTATTCAGATATCGTTTCGATGCAGAAGCAATATCACTTGATTTATTTCTCAAATTTGGAAGCAGGATCGTTGCACAAGGAAGATAGCGAATGAAAGCTTTGGAAGGATCTTCTGTCTGATTTTTTAAAGTCTGCGAACAGGAAAAAATAAGCCTATTTCGTTTGTGAATATTTGTGTCTAGTATCATGGATAGGAGTTCTTGTTGCTGTAGTTCGGAAAGTGCCTGGATATTACTGATAAAAATCGTATTATCTTTATCAAACAATGGTGAATTATAATGCTTCGTCAAAAAGCTCCAGTGCTTATCGTTGATCAAAGGGCAGTCAATAATAATGTAGGGGTTATGTTTCAAAGGACTTCCTATAAATAATTTTGCAGCGACCTGATTTTTTCCTGTGCCAAGTTCTCCAAGAATCATGACTGGTATGTTGACCTGAGATAATTGCTGAATCTGATTTTCCTGTGTTTTTGATTCGGAAGTCAGAGCATAGAAGCTCTTTGTGTACATATCTACCATATCTGTGTAATTTGTAAATCGCAGACCATGCTTGCTGTTTCCGGCTGGGATTGGATTTGGTTCAATATAAAAGATGAATAATTCTCTCTGATTGTATGCTGTACGGTAAAGACTTAACGTATAGAGACAATCTGTAATCAGATGAAACTCTTTTGAAAAAACCAAATCAGGGGAATGAGTCATCATATCTTTTAAATATGCCATGACTGTGGAGATGTTTTCTGAATCATAGTTGGAGAAAAATACATTACCGTCATCATACAGAATAATTGTTTTTGAAGAGTGATTTTTCAAGGTATCTTCTAAAACAGAGTATTTTTGCAATAAAGAATTAGAATAATTGTAAATATTCAATGCTTCATCCAGTGCAAAACAAATGCTATCTGGACCGGATGTAATCAAAATAGGGTGAATTCCAGATTGTCTCGCAAGAGTCTCAGTGATGGTATCGCAAAGGATGAACTGATAGCCTTGCGCTATTATTTCCTGTAATGCAGGTAAGGCATCTTCTGCACGATGAATCGTTTTAATTTTCATATCATATTTCAAAGTATCGCAAATGGACATTGCGGGAACAGTAATACTGGGAAAACCTATGACAGCACATGGATCCACAGAATTGGATGACAAGCTTAGCGTCCTTAAAATATCAAAAACCATTAGTGGGATTTCTACTACCGGAATCAGCGAAAATTCTTTAATCAATTCGGCAGTTCCACCTCGTGAAAGGATCATGTCAAAAGAATCATTCATATACTGCCGGGCTAGTTCTGCTCCGTTCTCCAGGTCGCCAACATAAACATGCAGATCAATCATTGGATAAGATTCTGAAAGCGCCAATATTGAGGTTTTCAGATTTTGATAGGGTGCAATTGCCAGTATTTTTAATTTTTTGTCATCCATTTAGAATCCCTCCATTAGTATGTTTCTGATTGAAACTATAATACCATAAGAATGAATGTGAGAAAAGAAAAAGAGTAAAAATGAAAAAATGTTTCAAAATAGAACAATGATCAAATAGAATCAAATTGAAACATTGTATTTAAAAGTATATAGTTATGGCAAGCAATAGAGAGAATAATAAATAGAAAGTTTCAATATGAAACGTATAGGAGAGACAAGTATGAAGTTATTGATAATGGCTGATGATTTTACTGGTGCACTTGATACTGGTATCAAATTCTCTGATTGTGGTATAAAAACCAGAGTAATGATTGGATCCGATATAGATTTTGCTAGTGTGACAGAAGAAATTCTGGTAGTTGATACAGAGACGAGACATTTAACACCAAAAAAAGCATATGAAATTGTAGAGCGAATAGTAATCCATGCAGTGAAGGAAAATATCACATATATATATAAAAAAACAGATTCAGCACTCAGAGGCAATGTTGGATCAGAGCTAGAAGCACTTTGGAAGGCAAGTGGAAAAAAGATGCTGCCATTTCTGCCAGCGATGCCTAAAATGGATCGTGTCACTATAGATGGAATTCATTATATAAGTGGCGTACCAGTAACGCAAAGCCCATTTGGTTTGGATCCCTTCGAACCAGTTAAATTTGACAGAATATTAGATTTAATAGCAGAACAAAGTAAAGCCCCAGTCTATAGTGTGAAAACAATGGCAAAAGTGGAAGACTGGAAAGATCGGGAGGGGATCTGTGTTTTTGATGCTAAGACGGATGCAGACTTAGAAGAATCTGGAAAGAGATTATTTGAACAGGAAAAGTTACATGTTATGGCTGGGTGTTCGGGATTTGCATCGATTCTCCCTGAATTATTAGAAATGAAATTGGAAGCAGTCGATCGTGTCTTTGACCTGAATCCACGTCTATTGGTCATCTGTGGAAGCGTAAATCCAATTACAAAGGAGCAGATCAATGAAGCGGAAAAAGCAGGATTTATGCATAAATACTTAACGACAGAGCAAAAGATTGTTCCTGAATACTGGAAAAGTGAATTTGGCAGAAAAGCGTTGATGGATATCGGACGGGAACTTCAACTTCATGAATATTATATGATTGATTCAAATGAGAAATCAGGAAGCGAAAGTATTCTTGCATTTGCATATAGTCGTGGGCTAAAGACAGAAGAGATCAGACAAGGAATTTCAGATTCAATCGGTACCCTGGTGGGTGAACTTTTTACAATTCCTTCAATTGGAACAATGCTTATAACAGGCGGGGATACTTTGCTGCAGTGTATGAAACACATAGGTGTATATGATATAGAACCTATGACGGAACTGGAAAATGGAGTCGTGCTATCCAAATTCAATTATAGAGGCAGTGACCGATATGTGATTTCAAAATCAGGTGGTTTTGGAGAAAGAACTTTACTATTGGATCTGGCGAAGAAATTAAAGAATATGCAAACAAATCAAACAAAGTAAATACAAGGGGGAATGAATGCTATGGAGTACAAGAAACTACCTGGATTGACTTGGGATGGGACAATCTATGAAAATGCTGTGATGGGAGATTTAGAAGCACTTCTTCCGACAGGAGGTTATGCAACAGCGCATGCACCAGCCATGGTTGAACTACCGAATGGTGATTTGATCTGTTGTTGGTTTGCAGGGACATATGAAGGAAGTGCAGATATTCGAATCATCAGTTCTATTTTGCCGAAAGATTCAACAGAATGGCTTTCACCGGTGGATATTTCAAAAGATACAGAGCGGAGCGAGCAAAATCCATCACTTTTTTACGGGCCGGATCATGCAGTATGGGCAATATATACTGCACAGCTGGATCGACAGGAAGCAAAGGACAATATGCAATATACTGCAGTCGTAAGGTGTCAGAAAAGCACCGATGGAGGGAAGTCATGGGGAGAGTATGAAACGCTGTTCCCAGAAGAAGGAACATTCTGTCGTCAACCGATCCAGATATTAGAAAATGGTCGTTGGATTTTTGCAAACTGGCTCTGTACAGATTCCGTTGATGGACTTTCCGGTGATCCTACTGCATTTCGGATTTCAGATAACAAGGGGATGAGTTGGAAAATGGTCATGATGCCGAATAGTCATGGACATGTACACGCAAACATAGTGGAGCTTGAAAATGGACATTTGGTAGCATTTATGAGAAATAGAGAGGCATATAGAATACACAGAAGTGAATCCTTTGACTGGGGGGAAACATGGAGTGATCCAATAGCAACTGAATTGCCAAACAACAATTCAAGTATAAGCGCACTACGTTTACAGAGCGGGAGAATTGCAATTGCTTATAATCCCACATCGACTCCAGATCCAAAGAAGGGAAAAGCAGCATGGCCAGGACTTCGTTGTCCGGTGGCTGTTGCACTTTCAGAAGATGGTGGAATCACATTTCCGATCATACGTTGGATGGAACAGGGAGAAGGATTTGCCGGTGAGGAAAATAGGACGAATAATCGTCAATACGAATATCCTTTTCTGATGCAATCGGCAGATGGAGCACTTCATTTGACTTATGCAGCTTGTACACGGAAGGGAATAAAGTACGTGAGATTTATGGAAGGGGATGTATTAGGAGCAAAAAGAGAACGAGTAGGACTGTATAATCCTACCGCAGCTTTGAGCCGATAGATCGAAGACTACCCGAAAGAAGAGGATAAAAGCATGTTGAAATCTTATAGTTTAAAAATGCCTCATGCTGTATATGGAGGCGAATATGCATTGCAAAATGTAACGACGATCTTGCAACAAAGGAAGGCTGAAAAGGTGGCAATGTTCACTGATAAAGGCATTGAGGCGAGTGGACTTTTTGCAATGGTTGAAGAAGCCGTGAAAGCATCAGGATCCGATTATTTTATATTGGACGACCTTCCCGCAGAACCTGCCTATACACAAGTTCAAAAGCTGGTCGACAAGTTCAAGGAAAGTGGAGCAGACATTATCGTGGCCTGCGGTGGTGGTTCTGTGATGGATGCGGCTAAACTAGCAAGCGTACTTGTGTCAGATGAGTATGGGGTAAAGGAATTGCTTGATGAGCCGGGACGTGCTCAAAAGTGTGTGCCGATCATCCTAATACCGACCACCGCAGGAACGGGAGCCGAAGTGACACCGAATGCTATTGTAGCGGTACCGGAAAGAGAGTTGAAGATTGGTATCGTGAATGAAAATATGATTGCTGACTATGTGATTCTCGATGCAAGAATGGTGAAAAATCTGCCATTAAAGATTGCAGCAGCTACAGGAGTAGATGCATTGGCTCACTGTATTGAATGCTACACAAGCACGAAGGCAAATCCCTTTAGTGATTTATATGCATTAAAGGGATTGGACCTGATTTTAAATAATATTATCGAAGCCTGCAAAAACGAAGAAGCAATGGATGCAAAGAACAGTATGCAAATCGCTGCATATTATGGCGGGTTGGCGATCACTGCCTCAGGAACAACAGCTGTACATGCACTGAGTTATCCACTAGGAGGAAGATATCATATTGCACATGGTGTTTCAAACGCAATCCTTCTGGCTCCGGTAATGCGATTTAACGAAGATGTTTGTCGGGAAAGATTTGCAGAAGTCTACGACTACTGTGTTCATTCAGATGAAAAATGTGCATCTACAGAAGAGAAAAGCGCATTTATCCTGAAATGGATGGAAGACATTGTTAGGGAGCTTGAAATCCCAACAAGCTTAAGAGAATTTCATGTGCCGGAAGATGATCTTGAAAGGCTGGTAGATGCTGGAATGCAGGTGCAGCGACTTCTGGTGAATAATAGGAAAGTAATTACTCGAGAGGATGCTCGTACAATTTACAAAGAGATTATGGGAGAGGAGTAACATGAAGCAGATAGAAATAAAAGGAGTAATTCCAGCGATACTGACACCAATGAATCAGGATGAAAGTATTAATCTTGATGTCATGCGGGAACAGATCGAGCGCATGATTGAAGGAGGTGTGCATGGAATATTTCCATTTGGAACGAATGGAGAGGGGTATATACTCAGTGAGCATGAGAAATATGAAATTCTTGAAGCGACGATTGAGAAGGTCGGGGGGAGGGTGCCAGTATATGCAGGTACTGGATGTATTTCTACCTCTGATACGATCCGAGTAAGCAGAAAAGCACAGGAACTGGGTGCAGATATTGTTTCGATCATAACTCCGAGTTTTGCACTTGCATCCCAAAAAGAACTTTATGATCACTATGTTACCGTTGCAAAACATATAGATGTGCCAATTGTACTCTACAACATTCCTGCACGTACAGGAAACAGGCTATTACCTGAAACCGTCGCAAAACTGGCAAGAGATGTAGATATAATTTTAGGAGCAAAGGATTCTAGCGGTGACTGGGACAATCTGCGTGCCTACATAGAACAGACACGTGAACTGGAAAAGGATTTTAGTGTCCTGTCTGGTAACGATTCGCTGATACTGAACTGCTTGAAGGAAGGAGGGGCTGGAGGAATTGCAGGCTGTGCAAATGTTTATCCACATGTTCTTGCCTCCATTTATGATCTTTTTAAAGAAGGGCGAATCGCAGAGGCACAAAAAGCTCAGGATTCAATCGCATCACTTCGTGGTGTATTTCAATATGGCAATCCAAATACTATCATAAAAGCAGCTGTAGAGCAATTAGGTTACAAGGTTGGAAAATGTCGTGCACCATTTAATTATATACCAGAAGAGGGTATTGAAGCTTTGAAAAACGTTCTAGATGAAAATAAAAAAACGGGAATGTGGTAGAAAGGAAGATGAGAATTTGGACGAGAAGCTGATTGTTGGAATCACAATGGGAGATCCTGCTGGAATTGGACCGGAGATTACGATAAAGGCTCTTGCACACAGTGATGTGTATGAGCGCTGTAATCCAATTGTAATAGGAGATGCCAATATTCTGGCGCAGGCAAAGAAATTTGTTGGGATGCCAGAAATGAAAATCAATATCTGTGTTACGGTTGATGATGCAATATTTACGCCTGGAACAGTAGATGTTCTCCATCTGCCGTTGGTTGAGGATGTGAATAAATTTGATATCGGAAAAGTCAGTGTGGAAGGTGGAAATGCAGCATTTGCCTGTATTAGGAAGGTGATTGAATTAGCTCTTAACGGCGACGTAGATGCAACATGTACGAATGCATTGAACAAGGAAGCTTTGAATCTGGCGCTAAAGTACTATCAAGGCGAGCGTTCCGATGGTCACATGCATTTTGATGGACATACTGAAATTTATGCAACCTATACAAATACAAAGAAATATACGATGATGCTGGTTCACAACGATTTACGCGTAGTTCATGTTTCGACGCATGTATCACTTCGAGAAGCATGCGATCTTGTGAAAAAGGCACGTGTGCAGGAAGTCATTGAAATTGCAGAACTGGCATGTAAGGATATGGGGATTGAGAATCCTAGAATAGCTGTGGCAGGACTCAACCCACATTGTGGAGAAAATGGTCTGTTTGGAAAGGAAGAAATTGAGGAGATAAAACCGGCGATCGAAGCGACAAGAGCAAAGGGGATCAATGCAATCGGACCGATTCCACCTGATAGTGTTTTTTCAGAAGCACTTGGTGGATGGTATGATATCGTTGTCTGCATGTATCATGATCAGGGGCACATTCCGTTGAAAACATTAGGGTTTGTATATGATCGCAAGAAGCAGGCATGGAAAGCCGTAGAGGGGGTCAATGTAACATTGGGACTACCAATCATTCGAACTAGTGTGGATCATGGAACAGGTTTTGCACTTGCAGGGCATGGAACCAGTAACGAATTAAGTCTTGTAAATGCAATAGACTACGCAGTCCGTATGGCTGCTGGGAATAAGAAAAAATGATACTGATGGGGAATTTCAATATTTTAGTGTAATTGAAGGGAGATTAAACGATGACGTTTGAAATGATTTTAGCACTGAGTATTCTGGTTTTTATGATTGTACTGATTATGACGGATAAAATGGCTTTTGGTGCACCGCCGCTACTTGCTTGTCTTTTATTGGTGCTTACTGGTTTGTCTACAGTTCAGGAAGCGTTTGCAGGTTTTGTTAATCCAAATATTGTTATGATTACAGGCTTCATGATCGTAATAGCGGGTCTGCAGAAAACAAGTCTCATTGGCAAAGTAAAATCTACGATGCTTTCTCTTGTTGAGATCGGTGGATATAAAAGCTATGTACTACTCATTATTGTTGTTATGATCGGTGTAACACTGGTCGGAAGTGGATCAACTGGGTATTATGTTTTGATTTTATCTATGGTTGCGACCATTCCATATAATAAGAAGCTGCCACCATCAAAACTTATGCTGCCTCTTGGATTTGCTACTTACCATCCGTTAGTACCAATCAATGTAGCACTGCATTATGGGGTAATGATCACTGTTCTTGAGTCTGCTGGTTTCATGGATGGAGTATCCATGTTCCAATTCAGTTTAATGAATGCCTTTGTTACAGTAGCTTTCCTATTATGGTCACTGATCGCTTACCGATTTCTTCCAGATCATCCAATCGCAGAAGCAACAGAAGAACAAATTGCAGTTCAGGCTCAGGCAGACATTGCCTTACCATTGTGGAAAGAACGTGCTACGATCATTGCATTTGCTGTCAGTGTGATCTGTATGATGCTAATGAAGTCCATGGGAAACATCGCATATGTTGTGCCTGGATTTGCAGGAGCCTTTCTACTCATCATTGGGGTACTGGATTTTAAGGAAGTCAGAAACAATATGACATCACCTGTAATCATTATGATGGCCGGTGTGATCGGAGTTGCAAATGCGCTAAATGAAACAGGTTTTACAACTATGGTGGGAGAAACCGTAGCCACTTCTCTGGGAACAAGTGTCAGCCCATTCATTTTGATTCTGGCATTTGCATTGTTGACTAGTACATGTGCGACCTTTACTGGCTCTAATATGGGATCTGTATTTATTTTTGCGCCGATTGCAATTGCAACCTGCGTAAGTCTTGGTATTAGTCCTGTGGCAGCTGCAGCAGCAATCACAGTTTCAGGATGGATGGGTGGATATATGCCGATCGATGGAAAACCTGCCATGATTTTTGCTCTTGGAAATTATAAACTCACCTCATTTTGGGCAT
>JBKECO010000022.1:0-79263 GCA_047974745.1 Lachnospiraceae bacterium | reverse complement strand
CACACTCGGATGTCTAAGCGTGGATCTAAAGTCCTTAGATATGCTCTTATGAATGCAGCCCATAATGTTGTCAAAAACAACGACACCTTCAAGGCTTATTATGATGCCAAGATGGCGGAAGGCCGTACACACTATAATGCTCCAGGGCACTGTGCCGGCAAGCTTGTCAGAATCATCTGGAAGATGCTCACTGACGAAGTAGAATTCAACCTCAATTAAGAGGTCTGTATACCAATATCGATAGATTTTGAAAATGCAACTTTAGGGAGCTTTCTTAAAGTTACCCTTTTTCACCACCGATTGAGAAAAGAATTTTTTAGCTAATTTAGGATTGACTTTTCATAGCTGGTCTCCTGTACGTTGTGAACATGGTGAACAGTTACCTGTTGCTTTTACCATAGAAAAAAAGCACAGTCCATCTGATTTACACTCAATATAAAAATAAGTGTCAGAAACCATGCTTCTATACAAGAAGTCAATATGAAGTTTTATTGTTTCATTCCATGTTTTATCTGCGCTTTGTTGATAGTACAGTTCCTTTACGTGGTGAACATTTTGAATTTAAGATAAACATGGCTAGATACGCATCTGAGCCGTCTTCGCCTCAAATGCATCTAATTAAGGGAGTCAATCCCCTAAAACCCCTCATATTTTATATTCCCCACTGAAATTCCCCATGTTTTAATACTTGTCATTTGGAAATTCCCCATGAAAAGTTCATTTTAGTATGGTATTTCCCCATCAACATAAAAACAGATAAAAGAAAACTTAACAAAACAAAAAGCAACATGCCAAAGTTCCCCATCACGGGCAACTTCAAAACATACTGCTTTCTCATACATTCCATGTACCGATTCCTATATCACAGATCAATTACTGTAATCATTTCATCGTTACAATTCATTTAATTTTTACACATTACCGTTCAAAATTCCTGACACCATTTTTTTGGAGTCAAATCAAAATTTTTCTCATCACTTGATTTTTTCCACCAAGTTACACCAACTAGATTTGACACCTTTTTAGCCTTTTTTGACTCCAATTTTGACACCTTTTGACTCCAATTTTGCCCCAAAACCTACGATATTTTACGGTAAGAAAAAACACTTCTTTATCCCTACAAACCCCTTAAAATCTAAGGTTTTCGCGCCCTTTCCTACAACTCATATGGTGTCACCTGATATACATAATAATTTAACCAGTTCGAGTAAAGGGCATTCGAGTGACTTCTCCATTCCAAGTACGGTTTTCTCGTAAAATCATTGTCTGGGTAGTAATTTTCCGGGAGCTTTATGTCAATTCCTTTATCAAGGTCTCTTCTGAATTCTTTATCTAGTGTCATTCTGTCATATTCAGGATGACCCATGACAAAGATCTTATGACCTTCATCGGCGATTACCAAAAAAACGCCTGCATCATCACTTTCTGCAAGAATTGTCAATTCATTGATCTGCCTGATATCCTCCGCTTTATTTTCCGTATTTCTGGAATGTGGTGCCAAAAAATAATCATCAAACCCTCTTACAATCGGAATTTTCCGATTCGTTACTTTATGCTCAAAAATGCCAAAGATTTTTTCATCCATTGGATACTTTTTGATGCCATAATGATAGTAGAGTCCTGCCTGGGCTCCCCAGCATAAGTGGAGTGTTGAGGTCACATTGCTTCGAGACCATTCCATAATCGTGCAGACTTCTTCCCAATAATCTACCTCTTCAAATTCTAAATGCTCCACAGGTGCACCTGTGATGATCAGACCATCAAATTTGAGATGTTTGATTTCATCAAATGTCTGGTAGAACTTATTTAGGTGACTTAGCGAAGTGTTCTTTGATTCATGGGATGTAACAGCAAGCAGGGTGATATCCACCTGCAATGGTGTATTGGAAAGAGAACGAAGGAGCTGGAGCTCTGTATCCTCTTTTAAAGGCATCAGGTTCAAAATGACAATGCTGATTGGGCGAATGTCCTGATGGGTCGCTCTGGTCTCATCCATTACAAATATATTCTCTTTTTCAAGTATCTCTTTTACAGGCAAGTCATTCTGTGTTCTAATTGGCATAATGATTCCTCTTTCTTTATGATAAATAAAAATAGCATCGTCGTTATGGGACAATTCTATTTGGCAGAGAGCATCTGCAAGAGCTCATCTTCACTTAAAATCTTTATTTTTAAATCTTCCGCTTTTTTCAGTTTACTTCCAGCATTTTCACCAGCCAGAAGAAAATCCGTCTTACTGGAGACAGAAGAACTTACTTTTCCACCATTCTTTTCAATCAACTCTTGAGCTGCTTTACGATCCATCGTGGGAAGCGTCCCTGTTATGACAAATGTCTTACTGCTAATTATAGAAGAAATCGCCTCTGACTGCTGCATATTCATCTTAAGACCAAGCTGCTGAAGTCGTGCCATTTCTGCTTTGTTCCTCTCATCATGAAAGAACTCGTAGATGCCCAGGGCAGAAATTTCACCGATCTCGTCGACCTGAGTAAGACTTTCTATGTCTGCTTTCATCAAATCATCAAAATTGAGATAATGTTTCATGATCGCCTTTGCTGCGGCTTTTCCTACATTTGGAATTCCCAGCCCGGTCAGAAGTCGATCCGGTTCATTCTGTTTTGATTTTTCGATCGCCTCCAGCAATTTGTTTGTGTTTTTCTCCTTACCAACGATTCCATGCTGAATCAATTCCTCTCGATAATTCTTCAGCTCATAGATATCGGAAATTCTACTGAGGTAACCTTTGCGTACCAGTTCCTCTATGTATACGGTTCCAAATCCTTTGATATCCATAGCATCACGGCCTGCAAAATTAATCAGATGCCGCTCTCTCTGCGCAGGGCAGTTCGTTCCTGTACACTTTATATCAGCTGTATCCTTTTCTCGTACAGCCGGTGATCCGCATACCGGACAATGGTCAGGCAGTTGGAATTTTTTCCATCCTTCCGGGCGTCTGTCCTTGAGTACATTTTTGATCTTTGGGATAATTTCACCTGACTTGTATACAGTTACTGTATCTCCGATTCCAATATCCAGCTCATCAATAAAATCCTGATTATGCAGTGTTGCTCTTGTAACATTCGTACCACAGAGTCTGATAGAATCAAAGACTGCTGTGGGGGTAATTCTTCCTGTTCGGCCAACGGAAAGCTCTATATCCCGTATCGTACTTTCCTTTTCCTCCGGAGGATATTTATAGGCAATCGCCCATCTAGGCACTTTACTGGTCGTTCCAAGCAATTCTCTATACTGAAAACTGTTGATTTTTATAACGGCACCATCGATATCATATGGTAATTTTCCTCGGATCTCACCAATATCTTCAATCGCTTTCCAGACCTCTTCTTTTGTTTTGCATACTTTATAGTCATCTATTATCACAATACCTTGTTTTGCTAACAATTCATATCCCTGGGTATGAGTCTGAATCTCGATTCCTCGAATCTGTTGGATATTAAAAATAAACATGGAAAGATGTCTGTCCTTTGTTATTGCAGTATCTAATTGTCTTAATGTGCCGGCTGCACAGTTTCTTGGGTTGGCGAAGGTTTTTTTGCCAAGCAGTTCCTGTTTTTCATTGACTACCTGAAAATTTGCATCAGTCATATACACTTCGCCGCGAATTTCCAAGTATTCTACTGGAAATTTTAGTTTCTTTTTTACATCAGATATAACTCTGGCATTTGCAGTGACATCTTCTCCAAAATTTACACCATCTCCTCTTGTTTCTGCAAGGATCAGATTACCATCCTCATAACGTAGCGTTACAGAGAGACCATCGATCTTATATTCAACAACAAATTCAGGATCATGAAGCTTTAAAATCATTTCATCGACAAAAGCATCTACTTCACTTTTGGAAAAAACATCAGAAAGACTCAGCATTGGCACATTATGGTGCACTAATACTCCCGATTCTCTTTTTACTATTCCTCCGACCATCTGTGTCGGTGAGTCCGCTGTGATAAGTTCCGGGTGCTCCGCTTCTATTTTCTTTAGTTCCAGCATTAGCTGATCAAATTCAAAATCTGAAATCTCCGGCGCATCCTCATTGTAATATCTGTCACTGTGATATTTTATCTTTTTTCTCAATTCATTTACTGTCTGTTCCAAGTCAACACTCCTTATCTCTTTGCTGTACCGGTAGATTTGATGATTCTGATATCTGCTCAATAAGATGTTGCCATTCATCAGTTGTAACTAAGCGATAGGTCCCATCCCTTAAGTCATGTAATTCAATATTCATGACCCTGGTACGCTTTAGATCAATCACACTGTATGTAAAAAAACTGCACATACGGCGAATCTGTCGATTGTAACCCTGTGTCAGAATAATTTTAAATCTGAATTTGGAAATTTTTTCAACTTTGCACTTTCTTGTAACAACATCTAGTTCTTTTAAAAAAACACCTGATTCCATCCCTTTTAAAAAGGTTTCCGACACAGGTTTATTAACAGTTACTATATATTCCTTCTCATGATGATTTCCTGATCGCATGATCTTGTTGACGATTGCACCCTGATTTGTCAAAAGAATAAGACCGTGTGAATCTTTGTCCAATCGTCCAATCGGATAGATGCGGGACGGATAATTAATATAATCTATAATATTATCTTTTTCTCTCTTGTCAGAGGTACATACTACACCGATCGGTTTATTAAATACTAATAGTACAGGTTCTTCTTTTGGAATAACTACTTTCCCTTGATAGGTAACAGTCTGACCTTCCATCACTTTACTGCCACATTCAGCTGTATTTCCATCGATCAGGACATTCCCTGCTTCTATCTGTCGATCTGCTTCTCTTCTGGAGCAGATTCCTGCTTCACTTAACAACTTATTGATTCGAATCTCTTTTCTCTGACTCATTTTTCATCCTTTGTCACATATTTGCTGTGGAGCGTTTTTGATTTCATAGGAGTACTTTATATGATATCAAAAAAACAGAGACATTTCCAGTCTCTGTTTCTGAACCAATCGATTATGGTAAAAGGTCTGTTTTGATATAGCCTTCCTTGCCGTTGTAGTTAACTTTTGTCCAGCCTTCAGCATAACTCATAATGACAGTTACTACTTCACCAGGATATGCTGTTGCAATCTTATCAGAGGTCTCGTCCATAGATTCTCTGATATTTGTACTCTCAAGCAGTGTGATCGATTCCCCTTCTGCTGCAGTATCTGTCTCTGAAGTCTGATCCGTTGTATCTGTTGTTGTATCTGTTGTTGTAACTTCAACTGGCTCGGTAGATAAAAACTCTGATTTAACAAATCCCTGTGTCCCATTGCTATAGTCGATTCTGCTCCATCCATCAGCCTGCTCTTCAAATCTGGTGGTTTGTGATCCTGCGACGAGTTGACCAATCACCTCTGCTTCTTCGCTTGCTGTTGCTCGAACATTGACTGTGTCTGTAGCATACACGGTTTGAGCTGCAGCTGCATCTGCTGCTGCCTGTTCTGCTGCTGCTGCCTCTGCAGCGGCTTGTTCTGCGGCTGCGGCCTCGGCTGCGGCTGCTGCCTCTGCTTCTTGTTCTGCTTGTGCCTGTGCTGTTGCCATATCGGATGCCCACTGTGCTATCGCAGTAGGTATTGTCGTTTCGATCAGAGTCTTGAGGTTCGCATCAGAAGTGACAGCTGCTTCATACTTTGTCTGTACCTCTGCCTGAAGTGCAATGACATCCTCTTGGTTTTCAAAATCGTAGATCATCTGGGTAATTGCCTCATCCTGCGCCTGCTCATTATTAGACAAATTGAACTGACTATAAATATTGTCAATATAGTAGGTACCATCCTCTCCCATTTTAACATAGAAGAAATCTAGTCCAGGTGCTGAAGTCTCAACATCGTTAAATTTGATTTCCAGATAAACGGATACAATATAGGAATTGTTCTCCAATCCCGTCTTAGTATAACAGGAAATATTCTGATATTGTTCTACATACTGGCTAAATACTGTGATATAGCTCTTTTCCGTCTCGGAAATTGGTGTCGCAAGTGCTGAAAGTGCATCTACATCACCATTGGCATATGCAGTATAGTAATCACTGATCAGCTGATTGATCTCAGGAAATGCATCAACTACAAAATCTTGAGACTCTGTTTCCGTCGATGTTACCATTGCTGACTCTGTTCCCACAATATCCGAAGAATCGGATGAATTCTTATTCGCATAAAGTGCCAGTGCAATAACTAATAAAATTAAAAGTAATCCAACTGACAGCAATTTGATATTTTTCTTACAAAAGCTAACTAAATTTTCTAAAAATGTATAAAATCCAGATTCGTTCTGATTTCTTCTTCTTTGATTATTATTACTCATTTCATCCTCCGTACAAATTTAACTGTAAAATAAAAATAGTTTCTCGAATCCATTCTGTTCACTCACTAAGTGTTACATAATAAAATATCTTTGTAACATTTTTGTAACAGAAACTTTTCTAAGGATAGCAAAACTGCGTTTAAAAGTCAAGATTATCAAAATAATTTATAAAAATTTGATTTTTGTCAAATGTATTTCTCCATGCCATATTTGCTGATAAGTAACTTAATACAATCCATAAGTATATCGTCAGGCTTCTTTTTGTTCTGAAGATTTTTTAAAAAGCGGAACGGTTCTTGATAACAATTCACCGTCCCACTCGACATGCAACCGGCGGGAATCGAACCCACATTATTGGAGTCGGAGTCCAACGTTCTATCCATTAGACTACGGTTGCGAACTTCTTAATTCTAATACATGATAAACGTTATGTCAATCGAAAAACGCCTATTTGATGTGAGTCAAAACTCTATTTTATATGAGTCAAAACTGCTATTTGACATTGGGACAAGAATCACGTACTATTAGGCAAAACACCTTTGTACTTATATTATAGAATGAGGAGATTCCGAATGAGTTTTACCTATTTAAATAAGCTTCCTACTCCTGCTGAAATACGTGAGCTTCTGCCACTTTCAGATGAATTGATCGAACTGAAGAAGAAAAGAGATCAGGAGATTTCTGATATTATAACCGGTGACGATGATCGTTTTCTCGTTATAATTGGACCTTGCTCAGCAGATAATTCAGATGCGGTATGTGAATATATCACTCGACTTGGGAAAATTGCAGATGAGGTCAAGAACGAGCTTGTTATTGTTCCAAGGATCTACACCAATAAACCAAGAACCACTGGTGAAGGATATAAGGGAATCGCATCTCAGCCAGATCCGGAAAAGCTTCCTGACATGGTAGCTGGTCTAAAGGCTATGCGTTCACTTCATATTAAAGCTATGGAGCTTAGTAATCTGACTAGTGCAGATGAAATGCTTTATCCGGAGAATTGGTGTTATGTAGAAGATCTCCTATCCTATGTTGCAATTGGTGCCAGATCTGTTGAGGATCAGCAGCATCGTCTGACTGTTAGTGGATTTGATGTTCCCTCTGGTATGAAAAACCCGACCAGTGGTGATTTTTCTGTTATGTTGAATTCGGTATATGCTGCACAGCATTCGCATCACTTTGTTTATCGAGGACATGAAGTTTCAACTAGTGGGAATCCGTTGACACATACCATTTTAAGAGGTGCCGTGACAAAACATGGGAATTCTACGCAGAACTATCATTATGAAGACATCAAACGATTAATAGAAATGTATCAGGATATGAATCTGGTCAATCCTGCTGTTATTATTGATGCGAACCACTCGAATTCGAATAAAAAGTATAAAGAACAAATTCGAATTGTGCAGGAAGTTATGCATAATCGCAATGTTTCAGCCGACATTCGCAGTATCGTAAAAGGCGTTATGATTGAAAGTTATTTGGAGGAAGGCAGCCAGAAAATCGGTGGACGAATTTTCGGAAAATCAATTACAGACCCATGTCTAGGCTGGGATGACTCTGTGCAGTTACTCTATAAAATCGCAGACATGAATCGCAGATAGTACTCTGTCGATTTCATTATTTAAAAAGCTCATCCTCTTGGATGAGCTTTTGTATATACATCTCTGATCCTATTCTGATTGAACTGGCAATAAATCTGTGTAGAAGCTATATCAGAATGACCCATTAGCTCCTGCACCGACTTAAGATCTGCTCCATTTCCCACTAAATGTGCAGCAAAAGAATGCCGAAGTGTATGCGGCGTTATCTCTGTCTGAATTCCCGCTTTTCTGCCATACCCTTTCAAAATCTTCCAAAAACCCTGTCTGCTCATTGCCTGTCCGGAACAGTTCAAAAATAAGATTTTACCGGATTCTGGTATTGCAAGTCTCGGACGACTTTCCGAAAGATACTTATAAAGTACATTTTTTGCAACATGACCGAATGGAATCACTCGATCTTTGTTCCCATCACTGATCAGCAGGTATTCCATCTGCAGATTGATATCTGATATTTCTAGACGAATCAACTCTGAAACTCTGATGCCTGTTGCATAAAGCAGTTCTAGCATTGCCTTATCTCTAACTATTTTAGGGCTATCTCCACTTGGCTGTTCCAGAAGCTTTAGTGTTTCATCTAAGCTTAATATAGCAGGTACCTTCTTTTCAATTTTTGGTGCATGCAGGGATTCCGTTGGATTCTCCATGCATTTTCCACAAATCTGCATATAATGAAAAAAAGACTTAATGGAAGCCAAATTTCTTGAAATGGTTGATGGCTTCTTGCCTTCATGCTTCATTTGATACAAATAGTTACTTAACAGGGTTCCATTTATTCCATTCACATTCTGAATCCCCTCATAATTCAGATAGGCTTGAAATTTGTATAGATCCCTTTTGTAAGATACTTCCGTATTGGTGGAAGTCTTTTTCACAGTATGCAGGTAATCAATAAACTCCTGAATTGCCTGATCCATACTCCCCACTTGTTGCGACATACAAATCGTCTCCACTCTCTCCATATTATCCTGTTACCTATACGAACAGAACTTTCTGTAATTATACGCATTCAAAATGGAAAAATCAATTGGTAAATTTGTATGATAAAATGTACAATTTTCTGTTCAGGCAAAATATATACCATATGTCGTTTCACATCCATTGCATCCACAAAATCTAGTTAAATATGATATAAATTTTATTTTGATATAATGTCTAAAGTGCTTCTTGGCACTCAATTAAACGATTTAATAATCACTCCTCAGTGTATTTTGACCCTCTGAGCATATTTGAATATGCCAGAATTCCTGCTACGGTTTTGGCATCCTGGATATTTCCAGCATAGATTTCATTCAGCAGATCATCCAGCTTATGAAATTCGATTTCAATGAATTCATGCTCATCCAGATTCTGAGTTCCCTGACTAAGTTCTGTGGCCAGATAAACATCAATCAATTCATTGCAAAATGCAACTGTAGATTTTAGTGATAAGATTCGTTCGATCTTTGCACATTTGAACCCTGTCTCCTCCTCAAGCTCACGTTTTGCGCAGACAGCTGTATCTTCATTGATATCGTCTCGCGCTCCTGCTGGGATCTCAAGTGTTTCTCTGTTTAAAGCATTACGATACTGCCTGACTAGAACTATCTCATCCTGATCTGTGACTGCAACGACTGCCGCAGCTCCTTTTCTATGTTCGATATAGTCCCATAATGCAGTTGTCTGATCCGGCATTTCAATGGTATCAACATAGGTACTGACAATGGCACCTTCAAACTTCAATTCTCTTTTTAGTCGTTTTAATTTTTTCATTGCTTCTCCTTGTAGAAAAAAAAGAACCATTGCATAAGCAATGATCCTTTCTTGCATATAATTAATATTATTTTGCGTAATCTGTGACTCTGGACTCTCTGATCACATTGACTTTGATCTGGCCAGGGTACTCCAATTCATCTTCAATCTGTTTGGAGATATTACGTGCCAATAACACCATCTCTGCATCATTGATCTGTTCAGGAATTACCATTACTCGAATCTCTCTGCCCGCCTGAATTGCAAATGACTTGTCAACTCCTTTAAAGCCATCGGTTATATCTTCTAACTGTTTAAGTCTGTTGGAATAGGTCTCAAGCGTCTCTCTTCTTGCTCCTGGTCTTGCAGCGCTGATCGTGTCAGCTGCCTGTACAATGCAGGAAATCAGAGAAGTAGGTTCTGTATCACCATGATGTGATTCTACTGCATTGATAACACTTGCCGATTCCTTGTACTTTCTACAAAGGTCAACTCCAATTTGAACATGAGTACCTTCCATATCATGATCTACCGATTTACCGATATCATGAAGAAGTCCGGCACGTTTTGCAACTCTTACATCCAGTCCAATTTCTCCAGCAAGCAGACCAGCGATCTGTGCTACCTCAATTGAATGCTTCAGTGCATTTTGTCCATAACTGGTACGGAATTTCATTCTTCCAAGTAATCGAACCAGTTCCGGGTGAATTCCATGAACACCAACCTCTAAAGTTGCCGCCTCCCCTTCTTCTCGAATCATGGTCTCAACATCTTTCTTTGCCTTTTCAACCATTTCTTCGATTCTGGCTGGATGAATTCTTCCATCAACGATCAGTTTTTCAAGTGCTATTCTTGCTACTTCTCGTCGAATCGGGTCAAATCCGGACAAAATAACTGCTTCTGGTGTATCATCAATAATCAAATCCACACCTGTCAGAGTTTCAAGAGTACGAATATTTCTACCCTCACGTCCGATAATTCTTCCTTTCATTTCATCATTTGGTAACTGTACGACAGAGATCGTTGACTCAGCAACGTGATCTGCTGCACATTTCTGGATTGCATTGACAACATATTCTTTTGCCTTTTTACCAGATTCTTCCTTTGCTTGGATTTCCATTTCCTTAATTAGTTTTGCAGTATCAAGTTTTACATCTTCTTCCACAGTCTTTAAAAGATATTCCTTTGCCTGGTCGGAGGTTAGCCCAGAGATTCTTTCCAGTTCCTGTACGCGCTCTTCGTTAAGTTTCGCGACCTCATTCTTTTGCTGATTCAGCTCTTCTTCTTTAGATAAATAGGCAGCTTCACGTTTTTCAAGAGTGTCTAACTTCTTATCTAAGTTTTCCTCTTTCTGAACGATTCTCCGCTCATTTCTCTGTATCTCTGCACGGCGTTCTTTGATTTCTTTATCCAGATCGTTCTTAGTCTTAATGGATTCTTCCTTGATTTCAAGTAAGGATTCACGTTTTTTGGCTTCTGCTGTCTTTACAGCCTCATCAATGATATGACGCGCTTTATCATCAGCGCTTCCGATCTTCTCATCAGAAACCTTTTTACTATGTCGGTCTGTCAGAACATACGTTACAGGTACAGCTATCGCAAGAGTAACCAGAAAAATGATTAAAGGTATAATTACTTGCACAGGAGCACCTCCTTTATTTAATTTTCATTGTCCATATAACAAAAAACAGAATTCTCTGTCATAATTAACAATATATAAATTTTATACTTTTATAGGTATTATGTCAAGTGTATATAAAGTGAGCATCCATAATATTGCACATTTTTCCTATCAAAATACTATATGTTGTGTGCATTTTCTATATGAAGGACTCTTTCATTTTACGAAGGACAACGGAACCAGAGTAGCCTCTACGCATCAGAAATTGATAGGTTCTGCGAAACTCTGCCTCATTTGACACTGCTGCAACAAAATGACGCTTCTTTAAAAGCAATTCGATCTGCTCCTCCTCATCTGCGCTATATTCCGCTTCTATCACACTGTGGATGATATCTTTCGATATACCTCTTTGTTTGAGATCCAATTCTATCTTCCGTCTGTTTTTTGCTTTCTGATGCAGCTGTACGTAGTGAATGGCATATCTCTGATCATCAACGTATTGATATTCTTTGACATATTCGATTGCCTGATCAACTGCTTCTTTGGGGTAATTGTTCTTAAGCAGTTTCGTACGCAGCTGCCATTCGGTGTAATCCTTCCTCTCCAGTAAATGCATAGCACGTTTTGTCACTCGCTTACCAAGTACTTGATGCAAAAGTATATCGTAGATGTCTGGATCAAGATCTTCACCAGACTTTAATTCATACATCTGAAATTCTCTGTAATATAGATACAGAGGCTCTTTTTCTTCAAAAAGCAGACAATACATACACTTGTCTGCTTTTTCTATCCCAAACATCTGCATAGGAAAGGTTACCCTTCTATAAGCGGCTGTTCCGCTGGAGTTTCATCTGCTTCCACAGTTACTGAGTAATGTTCTCTGACTTTGACTTCGATTTCATCACAGATCTGTGGGTTGTCCTTTAGATATTGTTTTGCATTCTCACGTCCCTGACCGATCTTATCATCATGATAGGAGTACCATGCCCCTGATTTATTGACAATTCCTATATTGGATGCGAGATCAAGCACATCACCCTCTTTAGAAATTCCCTGACCAAACATGATATCGAATTCTGCTTCTCGAAATGGTGGAGCTACTTTATTCTTCACTACTTTAATTCTGGTACGATTTCCAATTACTTCCCCAGCCTGCTTTAGTGCTTCGATCCTTCTGACATCCAATCGCACAGAGGAATAGAACTTCAGAGCACGACCGCCGGTCGTTGTCTCCGGATTACCAAACATGACTCCAACTTTCTCGCGCAGCTGATTTATAAAAATAACAATACAATTCGATTTACTGATCACAGCTGTAAGCTTTCGTAAAGCCTGTGACATAAGTCTAGCCTGAAGTCCAACATGAGAATCCCCCATATCACCTTCTATTTCTGCTCTTGGTACAAGGGCAGCAACGGAATCGACGATTACCACGTCCACTGCACCGGAACGTACCATTGTCTCTGTGATCTCCAGTGCCTGCTCTCCATTGTCTGGCTGAGAAATATAGAGATTATCAATGTCGACTCCAATTTTCTTTGCATAGGAAGGATCAAGTGCATGCTCTGCATCTATAAATCCGGCGATACCGCCAAGCTTCTGCACTTCAGCCACTACATGAAGAGCGACTGTTGTCTTACCACTCGATTCCGGTCCATATATTTCGACAACACGTCCTTTCGGTATACCGCCAATTCCAAGGGCAATGTCAAGGCTGAGTGAACCTGTCGGAATAGATGCAACGTGCATCGATGCCGCAGAATCACCAAGTTTCATCACGGAACCCTTTCCATACTGCTTTTCTATTTGCGAAATAGCTGCGTCCAATGCTTTCAGTTTATCATCTTTTGCCATTTGTTTCTCCTTTTGCGAACTTATGTTCGTATTTTCTGTTATAATAGTAGTATATTTTCATTTGATTGTCAATAAAAAAAAGTGAATATGGGTGCTTTTAAAATGTAAATGTGGAAGTCTTTTTTTAATATGAATGTGGGAGTTTTTTGATATGTTTCAAGGGGATTTGATAAGATGATTTATAATGAATAGAAAAAAGACAGTTGGCGACCAACTGTCCTTAGTATAGTTTTTTTATTCCGGAAAGTCAATAAAATGCGGCAACTAGAGCAAATTAATTCCTTCCAAATTCTGAAAGCACCAGATCTTTATTTCTGTCCAGTGTCATTCCGACACTCCACTCGTTCACGAAGATCAGCAGAGGTCTGCCCTTTAAGTCCCTGATCCTCTTCATATCTGAAGTTCCAGAAATTTTTTCCATATCGATCGAAGTGTTTTCGATCCAGCGTATATGTTCATGCGGCATATTCTCCAGTCTGATTTCCACGTTATACTCGTTCAAAAGTCTATATTTCAGTACATCGAACTGCAGAACACCAACGACTCCGACAATAATTTCCTCCATACCCATGCTGTTTTCCTGAAAAATCTGAATTGCACCTTCCTGGGCAATCTGCGTGATTCCTTTTACAAACTGCTTTCGCTTCATAGTATCAATCTGGCGAACCCTTGCAAAGTGTTCTGGTGCAAAAGTAGGAATGCCTTCAAAGGTAAATGGTTTTGATGAAGCAGTCAAGGTGTCTCCAATGGAGAAAATGCCAGGATCAAATACACCAATGATATCCCCCGCATAGGCTTCTTCCACGATCTTTCTGTCCTGTGCCATCATCTGTTGAGGTTGTGACAGCTTAATTTTCTTATTGCCCTGTACATGAAAGACCTCCATACCGGCATCAAATTTCCCGGAGCAGATTCTCATGAAGGCAATTCTGTCCCTATGGTTCTTATTCATATTAGCCTGAATCTTAAACACAAAAGCAGAGAAATCTTCATCGAAGGGATCCTTAATACCTGAATCTGCTATTCGAGGAAGGGGCGCTGATGTCATATTTAAAAAATGCTTTAAAAATGTCTCTACTCCAAAGTTCGTCAGAGCGGATCCAAAAAAAACAGGAGAAAGCTCTCCTTTTGAGACCAACTCCATGTCCAGCTCTGCACTTGCGCCATTCAAAAGTTCGATCTCTTCTCGCAAAGTCTCACTTGCAGAGCTGCCGATCAATGCATCCAGCTGAGGATCATTGAGTTCAATTTCATGCTCATATCCCTCTTTTGTGCCCTTACGAGTATCTTCATAGGTCCTCACTACATTGTGCTCTCTGTCATATACACCTTTAAATTCTTTACCGGAACCGATCGGCCAGTTGATTGGACAAGTCGCGATCCCAAGCTCCTTTTCAATTTCATCCAGAAGCTCAAATGTGTCATTCGCATCTCTGTCCATTTTATTGATAAATGTAAAGATCGGAATATGTCGCATCACACATACCTTGAATAGCTTTCTCGTCTGCGCTTCGACACCTTTTGAACCATCGATTACCATGACAGCAGAATCCGCAGCCATTAAAGTTCGATAAGTATCCTCTGAAAAGTCCTGATGTCCTGGTGTATCCAAAATATTGATACAATATCCATCATAATTGAACTGCAGAACCGAGGAGGTCACAGAGATTCCACGTTCCTTTTCGATTTCCATCCAGTCCGATACTGCATGTCTTGCAGTAGCCTTACCCTTTACAGAACCTGCAAGATTGATTGCACCTCCATAAAGCAGGAACTTTTCTGTCAGAGTCGTTTTTCCAGCATCAGGATGTGAAATGATCGCAAATGTTCTTCTTTTCTTTATTTCTTTCTTTAAATCTGATAACATCTTTCCTCCAAAATAATCCGCAGTCTATTACAAAACGTTTGATTTCTTATCTATGCGGAAGATTTTATCTCATAAAGTTCGTTCTCATGAGATAATAAAAAGAAGTTCCTTCGAACTCCTTTTTATGTATTGCTATTAATTATATTTACGTTTTCTTGCTGCTTCAGACTTTTTCTTACGTCTAACGCTTGGCTTTTCGTAATGTTCTCTCTTACGAATCTCCTGCTGGATACCTGCCTTTGCACAGTTTCTTTTGAATCTGCGTAAAGCGCTATCTAAAGTCTCGTTTTCTTTTACGATTACATTTGACATAGTCTCACACCTAACCTCCCTCCAGTTGTTAATTGTGCGTTTTCAACTGTTTGGGTAATATTTTACTGCACTAACAATTATTATAGCAGAATTTTTCCAAACGTCAACTATTTTAATGAATAATTTTATCCATACAACGGAATTATTTTAATTGGTTCTCTAATACTTTAAAGGACTCCTCGATTGCTGCATCGATTCCAGCTGGATTTTTTCCGCCGGCCTGAGCCATATTAGGTCGTCCCCCTCCGCCACCGCCAACGAGTGCTGTAATGTCCTTGATCAAATTACCAGCATGAGCACCTTTATTCATTGCTTCCTCTGTGGCCATTGCGATCAGATTGACCTTTCCGTCACTCTCTGAAGCAAGAACTATAACCCCTTCACCGAGCTTATCTTTCAACTGGTCTCCCAGCTGCCGCAGCCCGTTCATATCCACACCATCCACTCTGACAGCCAGTATTTTCACATCCTTGACTACTTTGATCTGATCCATTACATTTCCAAGTGCATTCTTTGCTGCTTTACTTTTTAATGACTCATTTTCGCTCTGGAGCTGTTTGATTTCATTCAGCAGATTTGCAGCTTTTTCCGGTGTTTCAGATGGAGTTGTCTTTAAAATCCTTGCTGTTTCCAGCAGCAGTTCTTCTAATCTGTCATAGTACTCAAATACAGCTTTCGATGTATATGCCTCGATACGACGCACACCTGCAGCAACACCGCTCTCAGAGATGATTTTAAAAGCGTTGATCGCTGATGTATTTGACACATGGGTGCCGCCACATAGTTCAGTAGAGAAATCTCCCATCTGGACAACACGTACCTTTTCCCCGTACTTCTCGCCAAAAAGAGCCATCGCTCCGCTTTCTTTTGCTTCATCCAGGGTCATTTCATTCGTTATGACAGGGAGTGCCTCGGTAATCTTTTGATTTACGATCGCTTCCACTTGTTCCAGTTCCTCTTTTGTCAGGGCTGAAAAATGAGTAAAGTCAAATCTGAGGCGTTCTGAATTTACATCGGATCCAGCCTGCTCGACATGATTACCCAAGACCGTCCTTAATGCTTTTTGAAGCAGATGTGTTGCACTGTGGTTCTTTGCAGTCGCATTTCGAAGTTCACCATTGACAGTAAGCTCCACTTCATCTCCGGTCTTGATCATTCCACGTACGACCTTGCCTACGTGTCCGATCTTGCCGCCAAGCATTTTTACCGTATCCTCTACCCGGAATTCAAAATCCTTTGCGCGAATTCGGCCCTGATCCGCTGCCTGACCTCCCATTGCTGGATAGAATGGCGTTCTTGATACAAAGATCGTACCCGACTCACCATCAGACAAAGCTTCCACGATTTCCGTCTCATTTGTCATTACGGTGACTGCAGATACATAATCCAAAGTATCATATCCAATGAATTCAGATGTCACAGATGGATCGATGGATTCATAGACTGTTGCATCTGCACCCATATAATTCGTGACTTTTCTAGCAGCCCTCGCCTTTTGACGCTGTTCCTCCATCGCATTCTTAAAGCCATCCTCATCTATGGAGAACTCTTTCTCTCCCAGGATCTCTTTTGTCAGATCGATTGGAAATCCATAGGTATCATATAACTTAAAAGCATCTTCTCCGGAAAGAACATTTCTGCCCTCTTTCTTCATAATAGCTTCCATATCAGATAAAATGGTCAGTCCCTGATCGATCGTATTATTGAACTTATCTTCTTCCTGTGTCAGAACCTTGAAAATAAATGCTTTCTTTTCTTCCAGCTCCGGATAACCATCCTTGCTTTCAGCAATGACTGTGGAGCTCAATTCAGCCAAAAATGTCCGATCGATACCGAGCATTCTGCCATGTCTTGCAGCTCGCCGTATCAATCTTCTCAATACATATCCACGACCTTCATTACTTGGCATGATTCCATCAGATACCATAAATGTT
Source organism: Lachnospiraceae bacterium (assembly GCA_047974745.1). Lineage (GTDB taxonomy): Bacteria > Bacillota > Clostridia > Lachnospirales > Lachnospiraceae > JBKECO01. The sequence goes on along the minus strand of JBKECO010000022.1, from coordinate 62,023 downwards.
GCAGAACGGATATGATCCGTGATCAAACGAATGGAAACATCAGATTCATTGCTCTCATTGTATTTTTTTGATGAAAGGGTACATACTTTATCCCGGATCATCTTCATGGTGTCGATGTCAAAAACAGAATCCACATCCTGCATTACGACTGCCAGACGTTCCAGTCCCATTCCGGTATCGATATTTTTCTGTGCAAGCTCAACATAATGCCCATGACCATCGCCATCGAACTGGGTAAATACATTATTCCATACTTCCATAAAGCGGTCACAGTCACACCCAACTTTACAGTCAGCGCTTCCACATCCATATTTCTCGCCGCGATCATAGTAGATTTCCGAACATGGTCCGCAAGGGCCAGCGCCGTGCTCCCAAAAATTATCCGAATGTCCATTTTCATCTCTGTAGAAACGGAAAATCCGATCCGGAGCAATTCCGATCTCTTTATTCCAGATTTCAAATGCTTCTTCATCTTCTCCATAAATGGATGGATAAAGACGATTTTCATCTAATCCCAGATCTTTGCTTAAAAATTCCCAGGACCAGGCAATTGCTTCTCTTTTAAAATAATCGCCAAAAGAAAAGTTTCCAAGCATTTCAAAAAATGTCAGATGTCTTGCTGTTTTACCGACATTTTCAATATCCCCAGTACGAATACACTTCTGACAAGTGGCCATGCGCTTGCTTGGCGGTATTTCCTGTCCCGTGAAGTATGGCTTGAGAGGAGCCATTCCTGCATTGATCAGCAATAAACTGTTATCATTATGCGGTACAAGGGAAAAACTATTTTTTACCAAATGTCCATGTCTTTCAAAAAAGTCCAGATACATTTGGCGCAGTTCATTGACTCCATACTTCTGTCCCAAAATTTATTCCTCCAAAATCGTTATTCTTTTTCATTTACTTCTGCATTTGCTCCTGCATTTTCTTCAGCAGCTTTTAGTGCAGCGTCTTTTTCATTTTTTCTATTACGCAATTTCTTTCCCGCAAAAATTCCCAGAACTGCAACACCTGCCAAAAACAGCATAATAATCACATACATTATGAATGTAGATATAAAAGCCATATATGTCCTCCTGTCTGATGGTTTTTACAATAGCCTAGAAATGATTATAAAATATAATGCATCTATTTACAATCAATTTCCGTATCTAGCTGAAAAACCTGGTTTTCGTATTCTATTTCGACGATTCGTTCTGCAAACAGACTGTTCGTTGTTTGTTGTTTAAAGCTTTTAATCCATTTATAGTCGCCCCACATATGCATTGGGAATACTTTGTCGGCATGTATATTCTCCATAAAAAAAGAGATGCCATCCAGTGCATGGGTGCCAAGCCTTGGATCCAGCGGAACAAAAGCAATGTCTATCTTTTTATCTCGAATCGTGCGGATCGCTGATTTGTATTCCCGTTCCTCCTTGCCATTGATCAGATCTCCGACCCCTTCCCATTTCCACAGGTTTAGATCACCGCCGTGATAGATCATGGTATCCGGCAGTTCTACAAGAAAAGCAACGCCGGAGTCAGTAGATCTGATCGTCTTTATCTTTATGTCATCGATTTCATAGGACTTGTCGGGTGCAACAAATGTCACAGACTGCAGTATTTTCACGTCGATCTGATTTCTCTCCAGGTATTTCCTGGAGAGTCTGATCTCTTTAGAGAGAATAAATTTGACCTGCTCTCTTTCTTCAAAATGAGTAAGCACCGTCAGGTCAAAATGATCATGGTGAGCATGACTTGCAAATACATAGAGGCGCTTGTGTTCCGGGATGTCCGGGAGCTTCCCATTAAAATTCATACTTGCAATTTTCGATCCGTCGAAATAGTCAAATAATAAGACATGCTCCTTCGTTTCTATTAAAAAAGAGCTATGATGTATAAATGTTACCGTCATGACCGCATCCTTCCAATAATCGAATTCGCCTTCTGATAGATTTCTTCTGCATCTGAGTCCATATAAAACTTCTGATCCTGATAAAGAATCCTGCCATTCACCATTGTCATAATTACATTTTGTTTACTTCCGGAGTAAACAAGGTTATTAACAAGATGGTTTTGCGGCTGCATATTGGGTTGCTTTAGATCGATCACGATCAGGTCTGCCTTTTGACCAGGATCAAGGTTCACGCAATCCGTCAGCCCCATTGCATGCGCTCCGCCGGAAGTAGCCATATATAACACTTCCTGTGCCGGTACAGCTGCTGCATCCTGTTCGTGTACTTTTGCAAGTGCGGTGCACAGATACATCTCCCGGAACATATCGAGACAATTATTGCTTGCTGGTCCATCCGTTCCGATCGCAAGTGGGATTCCTTCATCCAGATATCTCTGGATCGGTGCGATTCCGCTCGCCAGCTTCAGATTAGATGCTGGATTCGTTACGATCGAAAGTTTATTTTTCTTAAATATCTCAATATCATGATCACTCAGCCATACACAATGATACCCGCCTCCGCCATAATCATAAAGGGAAAGCGAATCCGTTAGTTCGGTCGGTGTCTTTCCCCAACGACCGATACAATCCTCCACTTCCTTTTTTGTTTCAGAATTGTGCAGCCAAACAGGTGATTTTAATGTATGAGCCAGAGTCGAGACTCCTTCCATAAGTTCTTTTGAAATCGTATATTCTGCATGAAATCCCAGTACAAAGCTGGTCAGATCACTCATTTCATTGATTCTGTAATAGTCCTCCTCCATGGAGGAAAGAGACAGGCTGAAATTATTGAGTCCACTTGTCTGAACGGTTCGAAATCCACAGTCGACGGCTGCTCTGGCAGCTGTGATCGGTGAGAGATACATATCAAAATTAGCCGTGATCCCACTTGTCACATATTCCATCAATCCGAGGGTCGTCAGAACGTAAATATCCTCTGGGGTCAACTGCGCTTCCCGAGGAAAGATCTGATTCGTCAGCCACTCAGAAAGAGGCATATCATCAGCTAGTGATCGTAAAAATGTCATTGCTGTATGGGTATGTGCATTTTTAAATCCAGGCAGGATCAGATTGCCGTTGATATCCATTTCCCGATCCCAAAGAATCATTTTTTCGGGAAGCTCAGAAAAGACTGAGTCAATATCCGTTCCATCGCCAAGATAAATAATACGATCCTTCTGTATCCAGATCTCGCCCTCTGTTATAGTAAACGAATGATCCTTCTGGGGATTCAATATCTTTGCATTATATAGTCGAATATTCAATTCCATCTCCTTTCACCCTGAACTAATGCAGGCTTTCTGAAATATTGACAATGGATTCATAAACGAGCTTTCGAAACTGCGGAGCGATTTTATCTGCGGTTTCCTGTATCTCCTTATGTGTCAGCGGATCTGGTGTAATGCCGGCCGCCAGATTTGAGATAAAAGAAATTCCTACGATTTTCATTCCCATATGATTTGCTGCAATTGCTTCACAGGCAGTACTCATACCAACAGCATCGCCTCCAAGGATCCTGCACATACTGATTTCTTCCGGAGATTCATACTGGGGGCCTGTAAGCTGGATATAAACACCTTGCTTTAGGTTAATGTCACAGTCCAGAGCCGTTCTTTTTACAATAGTCTGCAGCTCTTCATCATAAATATGACTCATATCCGGGAATCTAGTTCCAAGCTCTTCGATATTTGATCCGATCAGAGGAGATGGGACAAATGAGGAGATCTGTCCAGTAATCAGCATAAAATCACCTGCATGCATACCCTGTTGTATTCCACCGGCTGCATTTGTCAAAAACAAGACCTTTGCCCCCATCAGAATCATTAGTCTTGTAGGCAATACAACGTCTGTCATAGAGTAACCTTCGTAAAAATGAACACGACCTTGCATACATACTACTGGAACCTGATTTACATATCCAAAAATAAATCGGCCCGCATGTCCCATTACTGTCGACACCGGAAACCCTTCAATGTCGTGATAATCAAGTGTTGCTTCAATTTTAATTTCATTTGCAAAATCACCCAGACCTGATCCGAGTATCAAAGCGATCTCAGGTTTAAAATCAATTTTTTTCATTACACTTTCATAGCATTTCATCAGTTTCTGATATACGTCGCTCATATCTATTCTCCTTTTTCTTTTCTCTTTACTCCATATTATAATGGGAAACAATATTTTTCACAAGAAAGAACCGGATATTACTCCGGTCCTCTCAAATTTAAATTCTCTATTTAATCATACTTACTTAAATTCTCTATTTAATCATACTTACTTGGATTCCTATTCGATCATACTTACTTTGATCATGTTTGTTGTACCGGATACTCCAATTGGCACACCGGATGTATGTACGACAAGATCTCCTTTGGAAATGATTCCATGCTCGAGAGCAATGTCACAAGCTACATCGAACAATTCAAATACATCCTTTTGTTTTTCTATCAGCATAGGTACAGATCCCCATACCAGATTCAGCTGTCTCCATACCTTCTGATCCATGGTACAGCTGATCAATTGACATGGCGGCATATATTTGGATACATTCCGGGCGGAAAGTCCGCTTTTTGTTACCGTTACGATGGCACTGGCGTTGATATCGAGGGCAGTTGTCACAGTAGCATGACAGATCGCATCTGTGACATCAGGATTTGCTTTTCTTTCTTTTGCAAAAAATCGTTTTCTATAATCGATATCACCTTCTGTAAATTCCGCGATCTTTGTCATTGCCAGGAAGGATTCCAATGGATATTGCCCGTTTGCCGTCTCTCCTGAAAGCATGATCGCACTGGTTCCATCGTAAATCGCATTCGCAACATCCGTTGCTTCTGCCCGTGTAGGTCTGGGATTCTTAATCATGGAATCCAGCATCTGTGTAGCTGTGATGACCTGTTTTCCCGTGTCGATCGCTTTCTTAATGATCATTTTTTGAATTACAGGCACTTCTTCATACGGAATCTCAACACCCATATCACCACGTGCGACCATGACTCCTTCTACACATTCTAATATCTCATCAATATTTTTGACACCCTCACGATTTTCTATCTTCGCAATGATATGAACTTCGTATCCACCATGAGTATCCATGTATTTTCGTAATTTTCTTACGTCATCGGCTCTTCTCACAAAGGATGCAGCTACAAAATCAATATCGTTCTCGATACCAAATTTAATATCATCTTTATCCTTGTCACTTAGGAAAGGCATTGACAATTTGATGTCCGGAACATTGACACCCTTCCGATTTGATATTTTAGCACCGTTCTTTACAATACAGACAATATCTTTATTTTTGACCTCTTTGACGGTTATTTCCACCAGACCATCATCGATCAGAATGGAGGATCCGGCATGAACATCTTCATAAAGCTCTTTATATGTAATCGATACACCTTCCTGTGTTCCCTCAACATCTGCATTATAAAGTGTGAACTCCTGACCTTCTACCAATTCAATTTCTTTATCTTTAAATACACCAATGCGGATCTCTGGACCTTTTGTATCCAAAAGAATCGCGACCGGTCTATTGTGTTTCTCGCGTAATTGTTTGACTTGATTTATTCTATTTCCATGTTCTTCATGGTCAGCATGTGAAAAATTGCATCTAAGAACATTTACACCTGAACAGATCAATTTCTCAAGTATGCCATCTCTATCCGTTGCAGGACCTAATGTACATACGATTTTTGTTTTCCTCATTGTAAAGTCTCCTTTTTTTAATCTGTCTGTATCGTATCAGCTTCTCGTTCAAACCTATATTAGCAGTAATACAATTAAAATAAAAGATGCTTTTCAATATTTTTATTATTTGATGCAATTAAGTTTGTGTTTGATGCATTGATATCTCATCCGCTGTCCGCTTCCGGCATATTCGCCATCTGTATGCAGTTCCATGTCAATGCCGGATCGAAGTTCAAAGCTCTCACAGGCTATCACTTCAATTTGTTTGATTTTCTCATGCCTGCCAAGTGCAAGGATCGGAAGCAGAAAAAGTGCACGCCATTTTGAGATCCCATAGGCGATGCACACATGAAATAATCCGTCACTATGATCAGCCTGCGGTGCCATAGGTATCCCGCCGCCTTCTGTTTTCTGTATCATGGCAGCAGCAAATATCAGCTCCGGATAAATTCTCTCCCGTTCCTGATCAAATTTGATCACTACATTGGCTTTTGGCATGGATGCAAGTGTAACTATGGTCAAAATCATGTAAGAAAGCTGTCCCAGAGAAATTTTATTCAAGAACCATTTGATTTTAGAGCTCAAAGCCTTCTTGCACACTATTGCATCCATACCAGCGCCGCTGCTGATCGCAAAATATCGTCGCTTACCATCTTCCGTAAAAAGTGCACCTAGATCCATGGTAAATGTTTCAGAAGAATGTAAGATGTCTGTGAGCATGTTCTCTATACTGCCCTTTTTTGCCATTCCGCTTGCAAGATCATTGCCCGATCCAGTCGGCAGATAGCCAAATTCCACATTCTCAAAATCTGAAATTCCATTCAGCACTTCATTCACAGTGCCATCTCCGCCCACTGCGATCAGACGAATCCTTTGCGTAAGTCCTGTAGTAATAGTTCGGCAAAGATCTGTTGCATGACTGACATATTCCGTGAGAAAGACCTGATATGATATCTCCTCATGTTCGAGTATCCGCTCGATCTGATCCCACACGACCAATTCTTCTGAGTTTCCTGATTTCGAATTTACAATAAAATAATATTCGATCTTGTTATGATACTGTTGATTCGTTCTTTCGCTCTCTGCCATACATCCTCATATATTCCAAAACTCTTTTTGCAAGCTTTTTGGAAATCTGACCTCTCTTTGCTCTCCATTTCCAGTTCGTTCCAAATGTCGATGGTGTATTCATTCTAGCGGAATCTGACAGACCAATAATATCCTGCATCGGAACAATTGCCAGCATGCTGACACTCGACCAGGCTCCACGCATCATACCCCAGTTGTACCCCTCTGATTTTGTAAGATTGAAATACTTTTCAGCGAATTCCACACTTTCTTTCGGTGCGTTCTTCATCCATCCCAGAATGGTGTCATTATCATGGGTACCTGTGTAAACAATGGAGTGTACTTCATAATTATGCGGCAGATAATTGCTGTCATCTCGACTGTCAAATGCAAATTGAATCAGCCGCATGCCTGGAAATCCTGAATCCTTCACAAGCTTAAGTACAGATGGTGTCAGGAATCCAAGATCCTCGACAATAATATTTAGTTTGCCAAGCTTTTTTTCCATTTGTATAAAAAGATCCATCCCTGGACCTTCCATCCATTTACCATTTCTTGCCGTATCATCTCCTGCCGGTATTGCATAATAGGAATCAAAGCCTCTAAAATGATCGATTCGTACAATGTCATATAATTCTGACATTTTCTCTATTCGATTCGTCCACCAGCTGTAATGATCTTTTTTCATGATGTCCCAGCGAAAAAGTGGATTGCCCCATAGCTGACCATCTTCAGAAAATGCATCTGGAGGGCAGCCTGCAACAGCGACCGGGTACAGATTTTGATCCAGGTAGAATAATTCAGGGTCTGCCCAGACATCTGCACTGTCACCTGCTACGTAGATCGGCACATCGCCAATAATTTGGATCCCTTTCTGATTCGCATATTTCTTCAGGCTCCACCACTGTTCATAAAACAAATATTGTAAAAATTTATAGAATTCGATGGTTTCTTTCTGTTCAATACGGACTTGATCCAGCGCCTTCTCCTCCCGAAAACGAAGGGAATCTCTCCACTCCATCCAGGACTTGCCGCCATTCATATCTTTTAATGCCATAAAGATTGCATAATCATCGAGCCATCGTTTTTCATCTTTGCAGAATCTGGTATATTTATTCGATCTTTTCTTTAGAAATCTCTGATGTGCCTTTCTGAGCAATCCAAATCTGTTCTGATAAAGTATTCCATAATCGACTTCTGTATTCACTTCCCCCCAATTCAAGGCCTTGCATTCTGATTTTGTCAGAAGGCCTTTCATGCAGAGTATTTCCAAATCAATGAAATAGGGGTTGCCTGCCATACTAGAAAACGACTGATAGGGGGAATCCCCATAACTCGTTGGTGCAATTGGAAGGATCTGCCAATAAGTCTGACCGGCAGATACCAGAAAATCAACGAACTCTCTTGCTTCCATTCCAAAAGTTCCAATACCGTACTTTGACGGAAGTGAAGAAATATGCATCAAAATACCAGCACTTCTCATAGATATACCCTCTTTTCTTTCACTATTATAATGTTCTGACGCTTTCTCCTGGTATGAGTTCAAAGGATACTACCTCATGAATTGGTAAAATTTCAAGTTCAATCAGCTGAAACAGAATTTCCACACTTCTCTTTGCCAGAATATCATACTGCTGCTGAACCGATGTTAATTTAGGATTATAATATCTGGCAAGCTGGGTTCCATCAAATCCAATCACTGACATATCCTCCGGTACACGGTAGCCATGATCGATCAATGCGCGGATTGCTCCGATCGCCATTACATCACTCATGGCAAATATAGCCGTCAGATCATTCGATCTGGCTAAGATCCGTTCCATTGCACGATATGCACTGCCATAGGAAAATCTCGCTGTCTCATAGTCAGATTCTGTATCAAAAGCAATTTCATTTTCTTCAAATGCTTCCAGGCATCCTTTGAATCTCTGGGCACTTGTATAGGATCCATTGAAATCGCCTCCGATTATACCAATATTACGGTGACCTTTATCACAAAGATATTCGATCGCACATTTCCCGCCGGACACATCATCTGTAGCCACACTGCTTAGATTTGTAAATTCTAGAAGATCCGCTCTGTTCGTGACCAGGACGGAAGCAACATCTACTTCATGAAACAGTTCCTCAAAATTGTCAGGGTTTCCACCCAGAAAAAAGATACCGATCGGTTTTCTTTCCTTACAGATCTGTATTGCCTGAAATACCTCATTATCAAGCTCATCCATATATACGACGATGGAACTGTACTTTGTCTTTTCAAGCATTTTTTGTATCTCTTCAACAATATTGGCAAAGAGCATATTTGATGTTCCCTTGACTAAGATTGCAATCGTTCTGCTCTTGGTCTGCTTTAAGTGCTTTGCATTGTTATTTGGAACAAAATGGTGTTTTTCCACTATTTCATCAATGATTTTTTTTGCATTGGGACTTACGTCTCTTCTTTTGTTCAATACTCTCGATACAGTTGTCACTGAATAGCCAGATTCTCTTGCGATATCCTTTATCGTTACCATAATAATTTCCTGCCTGTCTGTTAGCCTTTTACAGCACCTGCCACTACACCCTCTATTATATACTTTTGGCAAGCAATGTAAAAGATGATTATCGGAATAATTGCAAGTACAAGCATTGCCATCATTGCGCCCCAATCTATGGAACCATATCCACCCTTTAAATATTGGATCGCAATTGGAATAGTTTTATATTTCTTGATGTCCAGAACTAAGTACGGAAGCAGATAATCGTTCCAGATCCACATCGCCTGCAGGATCGCTACCGTTATCGCTGTTGGGCGAAGTATTGGAAATACGACTTGAAAGAACATCTGAACTGGACTGCATCCATCGATCATGGCCGCCTCTTCGATCTCGAGGGGTATACTCTTGATAAAGCCCGTGAACATGAATACTGCCAATCCGGCGCCAAATCCCAGATATACAAAAATAATTCCGACCGGATTTGATAACCGCATCATATTTGCAATTTTTGATAGTGTGAACATGACCATTTGAAAGGGTACGATCATGGAGAACAGACATATCAAATAAAAAGTTTTAGTAAATGCATTGTTCACTCGTACGATATACCAGGCACACATGGATGTAAAAAGAATGATCACTACTACGGAGCAGACTGTAATGAAGAGTGAATTTTGAAAGGCACTGAAAAAATCGATTTTTTTAATTCCTTCAATGTAATTCTCCCATCCAACAAACATTTTACCTGTTCCGATTTTAAATGGATATTTGTTAATATATGCCTTACGCTTAAAGGAGTTGATGACAACAACTACGATCGGCATAACATACGCAATTGAAAGCAGGGAAAAAAAGATGGTCAGAATGATTCCAAACTTTGTATTTTTATGATTCTTCTTCATTATTGCTGCACCTCCTTACGTCTTGTTAAATAATTCTGTGCCAGCGCTATGACAGCCACAAGTATAAAGAATATGACAGCCTTCGCCTGACCAACACCTTCCCAGCCACTTCTGCCATAAAATGTATTGTAGATGTTGAGTGCCAGCATTTCTGACATTCTCGAAGGTGCTCCCGCTGTTAATGCCAGATTCTGATCAAATAGTTTAAATCCATTGGTCAATGTTAAAAAGGTACAGATCGTGATAGCAGGTCTGATCATGGGAAGTGTGACGCTTTTCAAGATCTGAACTGAGTTCGCTCCATCTATTTTGGCTGCTTCGATCAGGTCACCAGGGATATTCTGAATACCTGCAATATAAATAATCATCATATAACCGATCTGCTGCCAGCAGATCAAAATTACCAGTCCCCAAAATCCATACTTTTCATTATAAACAAGGGTTCTGCTGTAATATGCAAGGATACCATTTAAAATCAATTGCCAGATATAACCTAGAACGATACCTCCAATTAGGTTCGGCATAAAAAATACGGTCCTGAACATATTTGTTCCTCGAATTCCTTTTGTCAAAAGCATGGCAATCGTGAAGGCAAGGACATTGATGAGCACGACCGAAACTATTGTAAAAAGCACTGTAAATCCCAATGCGTGAAAAAAAACCGGATCTGATGTAATTCTTGTATAATTCTTAAATCCTACAAAGGTAGCATCTGACACTGTGGTAAATTCACAAAAAGACAGATAGATACCAAGCAAAAACGGAACAATGAATCCTACTATAAATGCAATCAGGGTAGGTAATGCAAAGATCGGAAAATATTTTTTGATCGACTTTTCCATATGCCAAATCCTTTCTGATTCAGGGTGGGCAAAATTGCCCACCCTGATAAGATAATCTTTATTGATGTGTAGCTGCGTACTCGGTTGCCCATCCGTCAACAAATGCTGTTTGAACGTTCTCCCATGTTCCTGTGCCCTGTGCATATTCTGTCATTGCACTTCCCAGGTTGTTTTTCCATGTCTCTGAAGGAATTGTTGAGAAATTCCATGAAACAGGTGTTTTTCCAGCTGCAATATATTCGTTCGCTTCTAAAACAAATGGATTTGAAGTTGTATATCCTTCATCAAAGGAATCGAAAGGTGTTACGAATCCCATCTGATTTGCAAGCATATCTCTTCCGCTGTCACTTGTGATCACCCAGTTCAAGAAATCTTCTGTTGCCTGAATATCAGCTGCATCTGCTTTGCTGTTTATGCACCAGTAGTTCTCTGATCCAGTACAAAGTCCCTGATTTTCTTCACCTTCTGCACCAATATAGATCGGAAGCATTCCAAGATCCTCATCTGTCAAGATGCCAGCATCGATAATTCCCTGATATGCCCATGTTCCGTTCTGATAAAATACTGCATTACCAAGTGAGAATTCTGCATTGGCATCATCACCGGTCTTTGTAGCGATAAGAGATGGTTCCGTTGTGGAATCTGTCAGATAAAGGTCATAGATCATTTTGAAATTAGGAAGATACAGTCCTTCGATCGCATCTGTTTCTGTGATACCTTTTTCTTTGTATTCATAGTAGATCGGAAGATTTGCAAGGTGAGTCTTGAATCTCCAGTCAGAAGAAGAATCCATTCCTGCTGATGTAAATGCACCTTCCAATGCGTAATCAGGGCCAGCTGCTGCACTGACTTCATCAAGTCTTGCCTGAATATCGTCTGAAACTGCTTTCAAAGTCTCAAAATTATTGATTTCATCTACAGATGTGATGACTGCATTTTCCATGCCAGCATATGCATTTAACACTGTCTTATTGTAGATCAATCCATAAGTTTCGATTACGTATGCGATACCAAGAACCTGATCACCATCTTTTAAAGCAAAATCATCGCTCTTTAAATGGGAATAAACATCTGTTGCACTAAGATCCATGCAGTAATCTTTCCAGGATGCCAGTCCAACTGGTCCATTTACCTGAAATAAGGTAGGAGCTTCTGTCTTAGCCATCTCAGACTTTAATGTCTGCTCATAAGTTCCAGATGCTGCTGTTACTACTGTTACAGGTACGCCAGTCTCATCTGTATACATTGCTGCAAGTTCCTGCCACTGTGCATCTTGCTCTGGCTTAAAATTCAAATAGTATACTGATCCATCGCCTGTAGCTGCTGTTGTTTCTGTCTCTGCAACTGTAGTTTCTGTTGTTACTGCAGCTCCAGTATCTGTTGATTCAGATGCTTCACTGGTCGTACTGCTTGAAGAACTTCCGCATCCTGCTAAAATAGCAGCTGTCATGGAAGCAATTAATAGAACCGCCAAACTCTTTTTTTTCATTTAGATATCCTCCTTTAATGAAACATGAAAACATTTTCGGTAACATTTTCGGTAACGTTTTCAGCTATGTTTTCAGTATACTCACTTTTGAAATAATTGCAAGATGCTATTTGTTATTTTGTATGTTTTCATGTATTTCGAACTACTTTTTTGTGCAAAATTACAAAAGGTGTGAAAAAATGGCGAACCATATTTTTCACACCTGCTATTTATTCTATGATCTCAACATGATATTCAGCAAATTTTCTCTTCCACTGTTCACTGAGCACCATATCCGTTGCAATGACATCAATTCCATTGATCCCAACGATCTGAGTAAATGATCTCTTGTCAAACTTTGCATTGTCCACGACCATGACCTTCACATCTGCTGAGTTCAGCATTCTCTTCTTTATACCGGCATCAAATTCATTGGAATCCGAAAAGCCATGTTCAAAGTCAACCCCTTTACAAGAGACGATCGCTTTGTCCACATGGAAATCATCTACCATTCTCTCAGCCTGATAACCAACAAGTGATAATGCACCCGTTCTCAATGACCCGCCTGTCGATAGGATCTTCCAGTCTTTCATATCAGAGAGCTCCAATAATATTTCTATGGAATTTGTGATGATCGTTATCTTCTTCTTCGGTCGCAGCTGTTTTGCTACAAATAAAGCTGTCGTACTCGCATCCAGCATAATACGGTCACCATCATGGATCATCTCACATATTTTCTTGGCAATTTCTTTTTTTGCTTCTACGTTAGCTCGTTTTCTAACGAGGAATGGTAGTTCTTCTTTGTCAGAGTTCTTTAAAACAGCTCCTCCATAGGTTCTTTCCGCCACACCGTCCTTCTCAAGTTTTTCAAGATCTCTGCGGATCGTTTCTTCTGTAACTTCATATTTTTTACTCAGCTCCGAAACGATGACCTTGCCATTCTCTTTTAAAACCTCAAGTATTTCTTTCCGCCTTTCAGCTGCAAGCATACACAATCCCCTCTCTACTACATAATTGATTCCCAAAGCTTTTTATCAGGATTTGCTAGTACAGAGCTGTCAAGCAGCATTCCATTTCTGCTTACGATCTCTTTTGCATTTGAAATCGCTGCACTGACTGCAGCCACCTCACCTGTTAAAAAGACATAGGATTTTCCGCACATGCCTCGGGACACACGTATTTCTACTAGTTGAATCTGAGCCGTTTTTGCAGCTTGGTCAGCTGCCACAAAAATAGCTGCGGCATCGAAGGTCTCAAGGATGCCAAGTGCTTTCTTTTCAAGTATTTCCACGGTTCCATATAGAGCCGGAAAGATGCCCTCGTGTGGATTACCAAGTAGAAAACTATCAATTAATTGCTCAGGATATCTAGACTTTGCTGCTTCAAGAGCAGATGAAACAGCACTGATATCCCCTTCAAACAATACGATATATTTGCCCGGACATACTGTCTGTGCTTCGATCAGATCCACTTCAGCAGTTTTGAGCACCAGATCAGCTGCAAGCACTCCAGTCGAAACTGTCTTATATTCTATCATTCCTAAAGATCTTCCCATGTGTCGATTCCCTTCGATTTACTTACTGCATATTATTCTTCTTGCGTCTGAATGATGATTCCACTCGCATCTATTTCTGAAATAACTCCATTGACTGTTGCAAAGACCGGAAAACTTTTTGAATCAGCAATCGTAAAGGCGATTTGCTGACCACAGGAAACGACTTCCTGGGGTTCTGCTATAAAGCGTACTTCTCGATTCCTATCAAGAGCAAGCTTTACTTTGGAAGGATGAAAAGGATTTGTCTCTAATCGGATTTCTTTCTCATATCGACTCAGACCTAGTTTCTGGCTGAACTTCTTTCCAGATATCCTTCTGTCTATTCTTTCATCTCTTACAGCAATTTGATGTTCAGAGACGGGCAGTTCCTTAGTAATTTGTAATTTCTTCTTAAATTCGAACATCATGGAAACCGGTGATAATCCCTGCGGACAGGAACTATATTCACATAAGCCACACGACGAACAAAATCTGCTATTTAAAAATGGCTCAAGTTCTGCAGTTACAGAATTGGATACAGCACGCATCAGTTTGTGCGGCTCCACCGGATATCCAAGCAGATATCTGGGGCACAAACGTGTGCAGGACTCACACTGACTGCAGGACGCCATTGCTCTTTTCAATTTTATGTTTAGTGGAACTTTCATCCGCTGTACAAGTGGATGCGACTCCTCAAGGATCAAAATGCAGCCTGTGTTTTCAGTAACAGGTTCATACCCATTCGTTAATCTGTTGAACAGCACTCCTCCTACTAAAATTGCAGGATGATCCGCAGTAATTCGCACTTTTTGTTCGAGAAGTTCCATTATATTTGTCCCAAAAGGAACATTGCAGCACACAGGTGTCTCCACCTCACCTATGATCGATAGGAAGGAAGATGTTACCGGTGCCTTATTAAAGATTGCTTGATAAAAACGCAAAACTGTCTCGATCCCCATCACAATAATTCCGTAATCGATCGGTTTTTTACCTGGAGAGACCAGTATACCAAGACAATCAAAGACGAGCTCGATCTCGTCTCCCGCCGGATACAGATCCTTTAAAAGAATAACTCCAGCATTTGGGAAAGCATCAATTTCAGACTGTACGCAACGAACAGCTTTTTCTCTGGATTCATTGATTCCGATAAAAAATTCTGATACGCCAAGTGCCTCTGAAATGATGCTCCCTGTTTTACATATTTCACGTGCAAAATGTGCAAGCAAAAGACTATCTCTGCGATTTAGCGGCTCACACTCTGCACAATTAATAATCAAGATTGAAGCTGGCTGCAAAAGCCGCTCCCATAGTGATCCCTGATGAAAACTTTTTCCAAAAATTCCGTATTCTCTTGCTGTCTGAATTAGCTCCATTCGTTCCATAAATGATTACTCCAGTTCTGCACCATCATCAATTATGCCGACAATCGCTGCATCAATTGGCGCCAGTTCCATCCCACAACCTATGCGTGCAGCACTTCCAGTCGCAACCAGAACTACTTCACCAATACCTGCTCCGACATTATCGATCGCAACCATACTGCATCCACTTTTATTCATGGAGCCGATTGGCTCAACGATCATAAATTTGCTTCCGATCAGGTTATCATTCTTCCTCGTGGCAATAACACTACCTGTAATTCTGCCAATAATCATACTGATTCATCCATTCTACTTTTTCATTATTAGGGTGTCCCCTGTCTTGATGCCAGAAGCATTTGCTTCATCGGTATCAATATGCATCTCCAGTGTAAAGCTTGGATCTACACGAACAAGTACTTCCTCAAATGTCGTTCCTCTCTCGCTGCACATAGTTGCTTTAACGACATCCTTATCTTTGACTCCGGCGCTTTTCGCATCCTGAGGAGACATATGTATATGACGCTTTGCAATAATGCAGCCTTCATTCAGATACACTGCACCTTTTGGTCCTACGATGGCAATGGGAGCTGAACCTGCAATGTCACCAGAATTACGCAGCGGTGCTGCGACTCCAAGCTTCATAGCATCTGTCTGAGAGATCTCGACCTGCGAAAAGCTTCGGACAGGACCAAGAATCCTGACATTCTCTATCGCACGTAACTTGACTCCGACAATTGTGACTTGTTCATTTGATGCAAATTGTCCGCCCATCAGTTCTTTTTTTCTTGTCAGCTGATAGCCTTTTCCAAATAAAGTTTCTACATCTTCCTGTGTCAGATGAACGTGTCTGGCCGAAACACCGACCGGCACCATGTATCCACCCTCTTCATCTTTGCTCGTAAAGGCTTCAGGAGACATCATTTGCATTACCAGTTTTGTGATCTGTTCAATGTTTTTTTCGTCTACCATGACTTTTGACCTCTGACTTCTATTGATTACAGGTACATTTGTTCTGCACACGCACCTATATACAGCTCGGTATCAGATCAATTCCATTCTGATACCGAGTCATTTGGCTGTTATTTTAAAGCAGGTAAGATTTTCTCAACATCACTGTGTGGTCTTGGAATTACGTGTGTAGCAACAAGCTCGCCAAGTCTGGAAGCATTTGCTGCACCGGCTTCAACTGAAGATTTTACTGCGCCTACATCACCGCGTACCATTACTGTTACTAATCCGGATCCAATTTTTTCTGTTCCAACTAATGAAACATTTGCTGCTTTACACATTGCATCTGCTGCTTCAATGGCTGCTGTTAATCCTCTGGTTTCTACCATACCTAAAGCTTCTTGTGACATTTTCCTTACCTCCATTTTTTCTGGTGCCGTCACCTTTGTGACAGCCTTATCATTCGACTTACTATTTGTTGTTTTTCTGGTTTCTGGCATTTTTACACCACCTGTAATTTTACTTGATTATACGGCTCGCAGACATTTCGACCAGCTTCACGATTTCTTCATGAGGCCTTGCGATCGAAACATAATTAACTGGTTTTTTGATTCCACCTGCAGCAGCTGCTTCAAGAGCCTGCGTCACATCAGAAATTTCTCCCTGTACAATAATTGTAACAAGACGTCCACCAAGTTTTCTCTCCCAGGAGACAAAATCAACATTTGCAGTTTTGCACATGATATCCAACGCTGTAACCGCTGGTGTCACACCGGCTATTTCAAAAAATCCTAAAGCTTGCATTCTCTCGCCTCGTCGTCTTTCTGTACTATTTCAATGTAGGAAGGATTTTCTCCACATCACTGTGAGGTCTTGGAATTACATGAACTGCAACTAATTCACCTAATTTTGAAGCTGCTGCTGCGCCTGTTTCTGTAGCTGCCTTTACTGCTCCAACATCACCGCGAACCATTACTGTTACTAATCCAGATCCGATTTTTTCTGTTCCAACTAATGAAACTTCTGCTGCTTTTACCATTGCGTCAGCTGCTTCGATCGCTGCTGTAAGTCCTCTTGTTTCTACCATTCCCAATGCTTCCTGTGCCATAATTTTTTCCTCCTGAATTCTCGATTCATACTATGTTTTTTTGATTTTTCTGTTTTGATTATTTGCGATTTCTATTTTTATTTTAACAGTTATGCTTTTCTTTTAATTCTTATCAAACGCATTGATACCAAGCATCAACTGAGTTCCCGGTTCGGGGCGTGCGATCACATGCTGTGCTACCACTCCCGTTGTCTGGTTTGCAGACTGTACAGCCGCCTCAACAGCTGCTTTTACGTCGTCTACTGAGCCTCTGAATTTAATACAGACAATCAAAGGTACAGGCAATGCATCTGCATTTGCTGGTTTATTCTTATCAAATGGTTCAAGGACCACATTTGCAGCCTTACAGCCTGCGTCCGCTGCTGCAAAAGCTGTTGCCAGACCAAATACTTCTACGATTCCTACTGCTTGTGCCATGACTTACCTCCGGTTATTTATTGATGATGGCAATCTTGAGACCTTCCATTTTCAGATTCGTCTCCAGTGCCTCATTGATATCTTCCAGAGCATATTTATGTGTGATCAGTTCCTTTAACGGAAGTCCGATCGCAGCTGCACTCTTCAAGAAATCAAAGGTCGTTGCGTAATCTCTTAATGTGTATACCCAGGAGCCCACCAATGTGATTTCTTTTGCACAAAGATCAAAATGAGGATTGATCGTTGCATCTCCACCATTGATGAAAAATCCGAGCTCACACAATCCACCGCCATTGCGAATGAATTTGTAGATATTTGAATGTGCATGAGGATTTCCGGTACACTGGAATGCAAAGTCTGCCAGATATCCGCCAAAAGCTGCTTTTACTCCTTCCGTCAGCGCTTCGATTCCTTTGAAATCATTGAAGTTCACTGTTTCGGAGGCTCCGAGTCGTTTTGCAAATTCCAGTCTCTGTGCATTGCCATCGACTGCAACAATATTAACGGTTCCCATTGTCTTCAATATTGCGATACAAATCAGTCCGATCGGGCCGCATCCTTGAATCACGACACGACTGTTGAATCTTAGAATGTTTGTAGATTTTGCTCTTTCAACTGCATGAATGAGAACTGCACTTGGCTCGATCAGAATTCTTGATTCAAGATCAAGGTCGCTAACGTTGAATACGGTCGATCCACCACGAATCAGCAGGTAATCACCGAACCATCCGTTAAAATGAATTTCATCATCCGGAAGCAGTCCAAATACATCAGCACCGCCAACATTCTGCTTATTCAGATCGAACATTGTGATGTCCGGATTATCTGCAAAGATCATACAGGTAACAACCTTATCTCCTAATCCGAGACTTTTTCCTGCGCTGTCTTTTTTAACATTTTTACCCATTTTTACGATCTCGCCGGTACCTTCATGTCCTAGTACGACTGGAATCAGGCTAAATGGATCATTTTTGAACTCATGTGCATCTGTACCACATACACCGCATCCTTCGACTTTGACAAGAATGTCATCATCACCAACAGTCGGAAGATTGTATTCCTGCAGTTCAAAGTGCTTTAGTTCAGTAAGCATAGCAACACGAGCTTTTTTCGGGATATCTGTGGAAGATGTCCTTGCTGGTGATGCTGCTTCAGGATTTTTCATCCCTTCGAGGACAGATTTTACAATTGCCTCTATATCTCTTTCGTTTACTGCCATTTTATTCTCCTTATCTGATGCAAAGGCTGTCAGCCATAACGCAACGCCTTCTTTTGGTAAATGTACTTGCCGAAGTAAGACCTTCACCTGTACGACTTGCGATCGTAAATGTGCAGAATCCTTCACCGCCAAAACCAAGTGCTGCATAGGAAGGTGCATTTTTAACGAAGATAGCGGTATCAATTGCCTGACCGAACCTTGTCAGATTATCAATGTTCTTTGAATGCATATGTGCGGAGTGTCTGTTACCATGCTCGAGCCAGACAGCTTTATCGATGGCATCATCAATATTACCTGCTCGTACGATGCCAAGAATTGGCATCATCAGCTCTTCGGCGATCATTGGATGCTCTTTCGTTCCTTCAAAAATTATACATTTTATGGATGCAGGTGCGTTCACACCGATTTTTGAAAGGAGTGTCCTTGCATCTCTTCCAACACAATTGCGGTTTAATCTTCCTCCGTCTTCAAAAACAACAGATAGCAGTTTGTTCTCTTCTTCTTTGCTGAGCAGATAGCAGTTGTTTTCTTCCAACATCCAGTGTATCAGTTCGTCAGTAATAGAGTCAATCGAAACCACCTCTTTTTCAGCGATACATGGGAGATTATTGTCAAAAGTACAGCCGTTGACAATATCTTTTGCTGCTTTACGGATATCAGCTGTATCGTCTACCAGCACAGGTGGATTTCCAGCTCCGGCTCCGATTCCTCTTTTTCCAGATTTCAATACTGCCGTCACGACTCCAGGTCCGCCTGTCGCAGAAATCAGTGGAATATCAGGATGCTTCATCATAACATTCGAAGATTCTAACGTTGGCTCACTCAATGCAACCGCAACATTATTTGGTCCGCCTGCTTCAATGGAAGCTCTGTTGATCAGATCCACCGCGAACAAAGATGTCTTTACAGCCTGAGGATGAGGACAAAATACAATCGTATTGCCTCCTGCGATCATTCCAATTGCATTACAGAGTACCGTTTCACTTGGGTTTGTACAAGGTGCAATTGCACCGATCACGCCAAACGGTCCCATCTCGATCAATGTAAGACCTCTGTCGCCTGACCAGGCTGTCGTTGTAATATCTTCTGTTCCCGGTGTTTTCTCTGCTAATAGCTGATGCTTTAATATCTTATCACCAACATTACCCATTCCAGTCTCTGCAACCGCCATTTTTGCTAACAGCTCTGCATTTTCAAATGTTTTTGTCCTGATATTCTTTATTATTACTTCTCTATTGTCCATTGTCATGCGCTGCATGATTTTTTGCGCATCTTTTGCAGCAGCAATGGCAGTGTTCATATCATTATAAATTCCAAGTTGAGCTACTGGTGCCTCTTCTGCTTCCGTCATTTTTTTTACGACGGCAGAAACGATCTGTTGCAGCTCTACTTCGTTGATTGCCATAAGACACCCTCCTTGATCAGTTTTTCGCCGTATTCAGCAAGTGCCGTGTCTTGTTCTTCCGAACCACCACTTACACCCAATCCTCCTATACACACACGATTATGAAAAATGGGTATTCCTCCGCCAAATATTACAATTTTCCCTTGATTGGTATTTTGGATTCCATACAGACCACCGCCAGGCTGACTCATTGATTTTAAAGTCAATGTAGACATTTTGACAGCAGCACAGGTATAGGCTTTTGAAAGAGCAATATCATAGCTGGCAATAAAAGAGTCATCCATACAGTGAACCGCTACTGGATTTGCACCTCTGTTCGTAACTGCAATCACCACATTCACGCCCATTCTGGCCGCTTCCTGTTCTACGGCACGAATCAATAGTTCGGCCATTTCCAGCGTGACATCTTCATATGTTCTTGTTCTGCCCATCTGTTCCGTAACAGATTCCACTACCTGTCTGATAATACGTTCATCCATAAAAGCTCCTATGGCTTATTTGTAGCCTAACTGTTTCATTACCTGCTTAGTGATTTCAGCAACAAGCTCTGGTGAGTCTGCAGGTTTTGATTTTGCACTTCCGCATGATCCGCCGCATGAGTGACAGCTTGGTAATCCTGCTTTTTCATTTGGGCATACATCTGCCGGATGACGTCCGGACATATTGAACTGTCTTCTGATTTCGTAAAGATCTTCCACCTGCTGTGGTGTGAATTCTTTTGGTCCGCCCAGAAGTCTTGATTGATATAATAATTGTGCGTAGAATTCTACAGATTCCATTTTAAGATATGCAGAAAGGAGCGAATCAGCAAATGTCAGAGCACCATGACTTTCCAATAGAACTGCATCAAAGTGTTGTACATATTCAGAAACAGCATCTGGAATTTCCATTGTTGAAGGTCTGCCGTATTTTGCGATCGGAACGCAACCCAATGCGATTACAGCTTCTGGCATGATTGGCTGAGTAAGAGGGATTCCTGCGATTGCAAATGATGTTGCATAGACAGGATGTGCATGAACTACCGAGTTCACATCTGGTCTCTCCTGGTATACTCTCATGTGCATTTTGATTTCAGAAGATGGTTTGAATCCATTATTCGCCTGGATCACGTTACCTTCCTTATCCACCTTACAGATGTAATCCGGAGTCATGAATCCTTTTGATACTCCAGTTGGAGTGCAAAGGAATTCATTGTCATTGAGCTTTACAGAAATATTTCCATCGTTTGCTGCAACCATGTTTCTGTTGTAGATTCTTTTACCGATGTCACAAATCTGTTTTTTGATTTCGTACTCTGATACCATTACTTGATCCTCCTAAGATATGTATTGTTTTTGTTGGTATGTATTTGTTTTGTATTTGTTTTATCCATAGTATATTCTATTTAGCATGGCAAGTCAAGGGCAAACATGTTGTTTTATGTTGTTTTTGGAGCTTTTTTTTTCTGTTCTTCTACTGTAATGAGATTTTTGCGAATAATGCAGAAAAGACTGCCCAATCAAGCAGTCTTTTCCAGGTTCTCTATATTCTTTTGCTCAGTACATTTGCCTCATAGTCTGCAGCGTCTGCGAACCATTCATTTTCTGAAAGAACTCCATTGATCTCACAGAAATAGTTCCAAACATCTCCAAATGGCGCTACCTTTACTGCCTCCTGTTTTGCCATAAGCTCTGAAAATCTAGATTCATCCTGTAGTTTTTTCAGCTCAGCATTTGGAGAAAGCAGTGCGTATAAAAGTGCCTTTTGTACACTCTTCATTCCAACTGTCCATGCAGAAATACGATTGATGCTGGCATCAAAATAATCGGTAGCGATAAATACTCTCTCAAGTGCATCATTGCGTACGATTTCTTTCATCATTTCCTTTGTTTCATCATCAAAGAGAACAACGTGGTCGGAATCCCATCTCACAGGTCTTGTCACATGAAGTGCGACCTTCTCATTAAATAAAAGCATTGCAGATAATTTATCCGATACAACCTCTGTTGGATGATAATGACCATTGTCCATCAGACTGATGATTCCATTTTTTGCAGCATAATTCAATGTGAATTCTGATGATCCTACTGTATAGGATTCTACGCCGATTCCAAATACCTTTGATTCCAGACAAACAATTACTTTCTCACGGTCATAATCGATCGATAAGATCTGATCCAGTGAATCCTTGTATCTTGCTCTTGGTCCGAGTCTGTCTGCAGGAATGTCTTTCGATCCATCCGGAATCCAGATATTCATAAGACAAGGCTGTCCAAGCTCTGTAGCGAAATATTCTGATATTCTGATACATGCCTTTCCGTGTTCGATCCAGAATTTACGAATCTCTTCATCCGGACTTGAAAGAGTCAGTCCATCTTTTACTTTGTCATGGGAAAAGAATGTCGGATTAAAATCAAGACCGATTCCTTTATCCTTTGCGAACTGCACCCATTTTTCAAAATGCTTTGGCTCTAGCTCATCACGATCTGCAAATCCATATTCACCGAAAATTGCATAGTTCGCATGAATATTGAGCTTGTGCTTTCCAGGAAGATAGCTGAATACCTTTTCAATATCTGCCATCAGTTCTTCTGGTGTTCTTGCTTTTCCGGGATAATTTCCTGTTGTCTGAATTCCACCGGTCAAAGGTCCGTCATGATCAAATCCTGTTACATCATCCCCCTGCCAGCAATGCATGGAAATAGATACTTCACTAAGTTTTTTGATTGCCGCCTCTGTGTTGACTCCAAGTGCTGCATAGGATTCTTTTGCCAGCTCATATCTTTGATTTGCCATTTTGTTCTCCTTTATTATTCGTATTGTTTGATTTCAAATGAATGGTAGATGCAGGTCCTTGCCGCTTTGATACTGTCAAAAACACCTGCTTTTAGCATCTGTGCCGTAATATTACCAATTGCTGTCGCTTCTGTAGGTCCGGCATGAACCTCTTTTTGTGTATACTTTGCGGTCAGCTCATTCAGATAAACTGCATTTGCACCACCGCCTACTACATGGATCCTGTTATAAGCTCTGCCTGTCAGTTTTTCAATTTCCTTTGCAGTCTGATCATAGTAGGAAGCAAGGCTGTTGTAGATGACTGTGGAAATCTCGCCTGTTGTTTCAGGGACAGGCTGGCCTGTCGCTCTGCAGAACTCCTGTACTGCCTTTATCATACTCTCTGGTGCCAGAAAACATTCATCGTTCGCATCCACAATGGATGGGAAGCTGTCATTTTCTGCAGCAAGGTCGCAAAGCTCAGCAAAGGAATACCGATTGTCCAGTTCTTTTCTAACACTCTGAATCATCCAAAGGCCCATAATATTCTTTAGATACCGGTATCTGTAGTCCACTCCGCCTTCATTTGTAAAGTTAGCATCCTTACTTTCCTTTGAGCAGTTCGCCTCCAGCTTCTCGATTCCCATCAGGGACCATGTTCCTGAACTGATATAGATGAAATCTTCATCATTTGCAGGCACTGACAATACGGCAGAAGCTGTATCATGTGTTCCGGGAAGTACCACTTCACAGTCAAACCCTACTTCGTTCTGAATTTTTTCTAAAAAATTTCCAACAAGTGTTTTTGGAGTTTTCATTGGAAGAAAGATCTCTCTATTGTAACCAAGCATATCGATCAGTTCATAGTCCCAATCATTCGTCCATGGATTGACCAGCTGCCCTGTTGTAGCCATCGTATATTCCTGCACCTTCATGCCTGTCAGCAGAAAATGAAAATAATCCGGTGTCATGAGCATTGCCTTTGCTTTTTCCATGTGATCCGGATTCTGCTTTTTGACAGCCATCAGCTGATAGATCGTATTAAAGATCGCTTTCTGGATTCCTGTCCTGGCATACAGATCCTCTTCTGGAATGATCTTATAAACCTCTTCGTCCATCCCCTGTGTTCTGGCATCTCTGTATCCAACTGTATCCCCAAGGATCTGATCATTTTCATCCAACAGAACAAAATCAACGCCCCATGTGTCAATTCCCATGCTGACTGGAATTTTGCCGATTTCCTTGCACTTCTTTAGTCCGGCAATGATGTTTGAAAACAGCTTGTCATGATTCCAGCACAGTGAACCGTTTCGCTTTTCCATTCCGTTTTCAAATCTGTACACTTCCTCCAGCTCGATTTTGCCATTTTCCATTCTTCCGAGAATGTGTCTTCCGCTGGATGCCCCAATGTCGATCGCTAAATAGTAGTTACCCATTACTTCTCCTTTCGATTACAGCAATGTCACTGCCATTGCTTTATGAACTTATTATATGATATGTTTTTTATATAAATAAGGACGTGATTTATGATAATTACCGTCCTTATTTTCTTTGTGTTCTGTTCATTTCTTCGTATTTTGTCTGTATTTTTTTGGTGTACAACCATATTTTTCTTTAAATATTCTATGAAAGTAGCTTGTATTGTCATAACCGACTGCTGAAATGACCTCTTCTACAGTCAGCCTTGTTGTGGATAACAGCAGGGCTGCCTGATTAAGGCGCTTCTGCTGAATCAGCTGTTGGAAAGTATGACCGCTTTTGCTCTTAATGTATTTACTCATAGAGGGCAGCGACAGATTTTGCGCATTAGCCAATTCTGTCAGAGAGCCTTCCATATATCGTTCCTCTACATATCGCACTACAGCTGACATCATTTCCTGGTCGTATTGCCGAACCTCCTGTAGTTCCAGGCGATCCATGTGATTTGCAAGATGCAGCAGCAAGAGTGTCATTGTCATCTGATAGATATTTCTTCTATTGGTCTGTTTGTTGATCAGAGACCAGATCATATTTTCCATCAGATTCTGTACCGGGAGAATATCTGAAACTCGAAAAAGCAGATAGTCAGTCGTACTCTTACTGCTTTGCAGTGCTCCCGAAAAAAAATCCCACACGGAATGCGTATCCTGAATCAGTTCAAAGGTCTGATTAAAAAACTCAGGCAGTACCAAAAAGTTAACTGCGATATCCTGCATTCCGGCAGGCATAATTTCTTGCACTGCATTCTGATTCAAAAAAAGAAGATCGCCTTTTTTCAGTACGACCTCCTGCTTTTTATTGATCATATGAGTGGTCGATCCGGAACACATATAAATGATCTCAATATAATTATGTCTGTGTGGCGGAAAATGGATGAAGCGGGTGTGGGTACGCAGATCAATCAGCTTTCCCTTCTCAAGCATCTTCTTTTTGTCTACGATGAAAGAAGATTCCGATGTATAGATGCTTTTTTCAATATTTGTCTCGCCGGACAATATCTTTTGTTCCTCTTCGGTCACGATTCGCAGCTGTTCTAACAGAGATTCCCTCATTTGAATTTCCCCTTCTTATCTGAGATGATCTTCCGGTCTTGCGATACAGGCTCCTGCTGTTCCCAGGGCAAGCTATCTCCTTCATCCTTCAGATATTCAAGTAACTGCCAAATTCCTTCACCTGTATAGGAACTGATGTAGAAAATAGTCCTGCAGCCAGCAAGCTCGAGCCAGCTCCTGGCTCGCTCGACATTGGCATCAGCCGCATCGATCTGTGTCACGATTCCGACCACAGGTCTGGTACTCATTGCAGCCACACCAGGGGGATATAACGAGTACTCTTCCGTTGCACTAATGAGCATGCCAATGACATCAGCCTCATAGGAATACAAGGCTAATGCACCAGCCAGAGTACCATTTTCAGCATACTCTCCCGGTGTATCGATCACTACATCAAAGTGATTGATGTACTGCGTTTTATGATAGATGATCTTATCACCCTTCAGCGCCTGTCGTAAGGTGGTCTTTCCGCACTCGCTGCGACCCACTAGTATGATTTTCTTCATGTCAGGTCCTTGTCACGTCACAGACTGTAAAATTCAACGTCTGCATCAGATACGAATTAATTGCCCTGATGGCTTCTTCCACAGAGGATACTGTCCCTGTAATAATCAGGGTGCCCGAAAATCGATCAATAAATCCAAGCTCAATATCAGCTGTTTTGATTGCCAGATCTCCGGCAATCACTGAGATCTCTGAAGGAATCAGGCTTAGTATGCCAATGGCCGACCTGCTGTAATCGACACTGGGATCAAGTCCAAGCTTTCGATAGACAATTGGATCCGGATTAGCAATGATATGTGCCAGGGTAACCTGCTTTCCAGGTACCATTTCCTGAATGATTCTCATTTTACCTTCTTCTGAAGGCGGTATATGAAATTCCAAACAAATCAACTCCTTTTATCCAATGATACAACATAAATCAACATAAATCAATGCAATTCAACAAAAATTAGATCAATTCTTTATGCTCTTTAGTACTTGTATCAGAGTATCGACATCCTCTTCTTTCGTTGCCCAGGACGTGCAGAAACGGATGCAGGTATGTGTATTGTCTATTTTTTCAATGCTTAAAAAAGAGATGTGTTCTCCAAGCTTTTCGATCTGAGTGTTCTTTAGGATCGGGAACAGCTGATTGGTCGGAGAATCGTATGCAAAACGAATGCCCATTTCCTCCATCGAATTCCTAAGTTTATCTGCAAGAACCACAGCATGGGCAGAAATCTGAAAATAGAGTGCATCTTCGAATAGAGCCAGAAACTGCAGACCAAGCAGCCTACCCTTGGCAAGCATACCACCCTGCTGCTTGATCATATAACGGAAGTCCTCCTGAAGCTGTTGGCTGCAGATAACGAGTGCTTCTCCGAACAAAGCGCCTACCTTCGTTCCTCCAATATAAAACATATCACAAAAGGATGCGATCGAAGGGAGATCCAGATCGTTTTCCCTGCATGCAAGTCCATAACCAAGCCTCGCTCCATCCAAAAAGAGAATCAGTCCATTTTTCCTGCAGGTTCTGCTGATTTCCTCTAGTTCGTGCCTCTTATAGATCGTGCCAAATTCAGTTGGATTTGAGATATACACCATCTTAGGCTGCACAAGATGTTCATGACTGTCATCCTCACGATGTAGCTTCACTATCTCAGCGATCTGTGATGCTGTGATCTTCCCATCTGTGGATGGCAGCGCCAGTATTTTATGTCCTCTTGCCTCGATCGATCCTGTTTCATGAACATTAATATGTCCGGAAGCTGCAGAAATCACCCCCTGATGAGGACGCAGTACTGCTGTAATTGCTATCGTGTTCGTCAACGTGCCGCCTACAAGAAAGTGAACCTTAGCATCAGGCTTCCTGCACAGAGTTCTAATCAGTTCTGCAGCCTGCTTACAATAGGGATCTTCCCCATAACCTGCAGTCTGCTCCCTATTTGTCTCTGCCAGCTTTTGCAGGATCTGTGGATGTGCACCTTCCAAATAATCACTATTAAATCGTATCAATTTCAAATATCTCCTTAAAAAGTATTTTTCCAGATTTTGTCATGAATATTTTATCATATACATGATGCATTGTGGCAATCTTTGCATTATCTTCCTGCAAATTGACGATAAAATCTGCTTCGACCAGAATCTGGTAATCCATACCATCGATATTCTGATACGTATGATGGTGAGCGATCAGATAGACCACTCTGCCTATGACCTCGTCACGGTACCCCAGCTCAGACAGCATATTTCTTGCTGGCTCAGGCCCATACTTCTCCTGCATCTTACCATCATTTCGCCCATGAATACGCTCCGCTTCCTTGATTCCAATATCATGAACATAGGATGCCACTTCAATGATTTCCAGCAGCTCAGCAGACACAGCTTCCATTTCTGCAATTTGTTTTGCAAAAGCATGTACTTTTAAAAAATGAGAAATCCTGCGAGGATCCCCTTTGAAATGCTGAATCATTGCAAATACCAGCTTTTCCATCCTTGACTCCTTCCCTTTATGCATTACCAAGCTCGTACATTATGCATTCGAGAGTAAGATCAGTGCGTCCAGTACTTTCATTGCCTGACCAGAATCTATAGATTCCTTTGCCTTTACTATGCCCTGTTCGATCGATTCACAAAGACCTGCAATGTAAAGTGCAGCTGCGGCATTCATGAGAACGATATCTCTCTTTGGTCCGTCCTCCCCTTCCAGAATGGCTCTTGTAATCCTTGCGTTTTCGACTCCATCCCCACCCTTTAGATCTTCCATTGTCGCAATCGAAAACCCATACGATTCAGGAGAAAAATCATAGACTTCTATTTCACCATTCTTGATCTCAGCGATCTTAGTCTTTCCTGTAGTCGTGATTTCATCCATATTATCATGTCCACTCACAACAAAAGCACGCTCGATTCCCATCTGCAGCATGACTTTGGCGATCTGCTCCACCAAATCAGGACTGTAGACCCCAACCATCATATATTTTGCCCTGGATGGATTTGCCAGTGGTCCGAGTATATTAAAAACAGTTCTGATGCCCATTTCACTTCTGGCCTGCCCTACAAAGCGCATTGATTTGTTGAATGTTTGCGCGAACATGAATCCTATGCCGGCATCATCTACACATGCTTCTACCACCTCGGGCTCTGCTGTAATATTGACTCCCAATGCTTCCAGTACATCGCCTGCACCACTTCTGGATGAAATCGAACGGTTTCCATGCTTGGCAATATGCAGACCTGCTCCTGCAGCCACAATTGCACTTGTCGTTGAAACATTGAACGTAAAAGTCTTATCACCGCCTGTGCCTACCAGATCCAGATACGGTTCTTTTTTCGGCGAGATCGTTTGTGCTTTCTCTCTGATCACGGAGGCAAAACCAAAAAGCTCTTCCACAGTCTCTCCCTTCATCCGAAGTGCTGTTAAAAAGGAGCCGATCTGAGCCTGACTTGCTTCCCCATTCAGTAATATTCTCATCGCATCTGCTGCTTCCGCAGAAGTAAGATGCTTTCCTTCTGTCACCTTTGCAATTGTATCTTTCATACATACTCCTTCCAATTTCATGAACTGAGATCTTTTAGAGTTCCTTCAACTTTGATTTAAATGTTCTGCTATAGTCTTCCGTCACAGTGACATCATATCCACTGTCTCGAAAGATCTGAATAAAATGCGAGCCCACGATCACACCGTGGATCAGGCCTTTCATTGGCTCAATATCTTCCGGTGTACGGATTCCAAATCCCATCATGACTGGAATTTTCGAGCTATTTTTCACATGTTCCAGATATCCCATGACTTCTTTATGAAATTCAGCCGACTGACCGGTGACGCCCATAGAGGAAACACAGTAGACAAATCCTCTTGCCTCGGACAATATTTTTGAAATTCGTCCTCCCGATACCGGTGAAACTAACTGAATCAAAATCGTACTGTCAGATTCTCCTAATGCTTTTTTTATTTCATCCTGCTCCTCAAAAGGCAGATCCGGTATGATCAAGCCATCCACTCCTGACAGCCGGCACTGCTCTATGAATTCAGTGACCCCATAATGCAGGACTGTGTTATAGTACAGCATGAACACCAGCGGCAGCTTTAATCCCTCTTCACGAAGCTCACGCACCATCTGAAAAACATTGTGAATATTCGTTCCATTCTGAATCGCTTCAAAGGATGCGGCCTGAATCACCGGTCCATCTGCGACTGGGTCTGAAAAGGGTACTCCAAGCTCCAGAATATCGGTACCTGCTCGCTCCTGACCAAAAACAACTTGTTTTGTAACTTCTAGATCTGGCAGACCGGCAGTGATATATGTAATAAATGCTTTTTCATTTTTTTCTTTCAATTCAGCTAGCTTTGCTTCAATTCGATTCATGCGATCCTCCTAATTTTGTTTCCTCCAGATACTGCGCAATCGTATTTACATCTTTGTCACCCCTTCCAGAGAGGCACAGGATCAGGGTTTGATCCATTGTCATGGATTTTGCTTTTTTTAGCGCATAGGCGACCGCATGTGCACTTTCAATCGCCGGTATGATTCCTTCTAACCGGCACAGCAGAAGCAGCGCATCCATTGCCTCCTCATCTGTAATGGAGACATAGCTGACTCTTTTTGTATCTTTGAGATAAGAATGCTCAGGTCCGACACCGGGATAATCCAGTCCTGCTGAGATGGAGTGTGCAAGCTGGATGTTACCATCCTCATCCTGAAGAAGATAGGAGCGCATGCCATGCAGTGTTCCGATCTCACCTTTTGTCAGAGCAGCTGCATGTTTACCTGTTTCTATTCCTAATCCGGCTGCTTCTACGCCAACTAATTCGACCTCTGATTCATCTAGGAACTCTGCGAACATACCGATCGAATTGGAACCGCCACCAACACATGCCATGACCACGTCTGGAAGTTTTCCCTCTGCTTCAAAGATCTGGCGTTTTGCTTCTTTACTGATAATACGTTGAAATTCCTTCACCATCTTAGGATATGGATATGGACCGACAGCGGATCCGATAATATAAAATGTATCTTCAGCCGTTTTTGCCCAAGTTCGAATTGCTTCATTCGTTGCGTCCTTTAATGTATTGCTTCCTGATCTGACAGATACTACTTGTGCACCCAGCATTTTCATTCGCATGACGTTGAGGGCTTGACGCCTGATATCCTCTTCTCCCATGTATACGGTGCATTCCATATTGAACAAAGCCGCCCCCGTCGCAGTTGCTACACCATGCTGTCCGGCGCCTGTTTCAGCAATCACCTTTGTTTTTCCCATTCTTTTTGCGAGCAGGACTTGACCGATCACGTTATTGATTTTATGCGCTCCGGTATGATTGAGATCCTCTCTTTTTAGATAGATCTTTGTTCCACTGAATTCACTTAATCTCGGTGCAAAGTACAGGGGTGTCTCTCTTCCGACGTATTGCTTCAGATAATATTCATATTCTCGGATAAAGTCAGGATCTTTGATCGCTTTTTCATATGCCAGATCCAGCTCCTCCAGTGTATTCATCAGAGATTCAGCGACATACTGACCTCCAAATTCACCATAATAAGTCTTCTTTTCCATTGATTTCACCTTTCTGATAAACCCATGAACTTTTTCTTCATCTTTTCCTTCGCCTGCTTCAACGCCAGAGCTGACATCCACAATATCAGGATGGAACATCTCTATTCCGGTTTTGATATTTTCCTCATTCAAACCACCCGCCAGTATCAATAGTTTGTCGCCCAGCTTGTCTAAGATCATCTCACTGCTCGTGATCCAGTCAAATGTAACTCCAGCTCCATAGTGTGCACCGTCGATCAGGATACCTTCTATTTTCTTCCCGGATACAGCCTGCATTCGTTCTAGCTCCAATTCCAGCTGCTTTTGATCATCTACATTGACTGCTCTCCAGATTGGAAGCTTCGTGTGAATGAGCACTGAATCCTCAAGCTTTCCATGTATCTGTAAAATATCGAATCCAAGCTCGGATATGATTTCCAATTCTGGCAGTGTTGGACTTACAATGACAGCCACGCGTTGAATTGAACCATCAAGGCTTTTTAACAGCTCCTTTGCGCCTTCTATTGAAACATTTCGTTTGCTTTTCTCATAAAAGACAAAACCTGCATAATTCGGTTTTTCCTGATTCATGATCTGGACATCCGATAAATTGCGAATCCCGCAGATCTTAATTTTCGGAATTTTATTTATATATTCCTTCATCCTTTCCATCTTATTGCAAGCTCCTTTGGATCGTTGCTTTCCATCAATGCTCTTCCGATCAAAAAGGCATCGACTCCACATTCTTTCAGGTAAGAAATATCTTTATCACTGATGATTCCACTCTCTGAAACAACGATCTTATCTCTCGGAATTATTTGCTTCAGTCTTCCGGTCGTCTCTAAGGCTACCGAAAAATCATTTAGATTTCGATTGTTGATTCCAATGATTTCTGCGCCGATCTGCAGTGCACGCTCCAACTCTTTTTCATCATGGACCTCTACCAAAGCATCAAGCCCCAGCTCCTTGGAAAGTTGATAAAAATGTTTCATCTGATCATCATCCAGGATAGCTGCGATCAGCAGGACCGCATCCGCTCCAATTGCCTTTGCTTCATAGAACTGATATTCATCGATCATAAAGTCTTTACGCAGCATCGGTAATGTACTGATTTTTCTTATATCTTTAAAAAAATCTGTATTTCCATGAAAGTGATCTTCTTCTGTCAGGCAGGAAATTGCATCCACCGCCTGATTGTAGGCACAGATCCTCTCTTCAAGATCGATTGTTTTTTTTATGACTCCAAGACTTGGCGAAGCAAGCTTGAATTCACCAATGATGGAGACACCTTCTTTTTTCAAAGCAGTTTTGAACGAATGGCAATCCCCTTTATATCCCTCTGCTTTCGATCTGACTTCCTGCAGCGTTACTCTCTTTTTTAATTCAGTCAGCCGTATCTTCTTGTCTTCCACAATGATATCTAAGATCATGTGCTCCTCCTGTTCTTATACTTCCTATCTTATGCTTTTGATCTTATGCTTTTGATCTTATGCTTCCAAAAAATTCTCGATCATTCTTTTTCCATGATTTGTATAGATCGATTCTGGGTGGAACTGAAGTCCAAAGACCGGAAATTCTTTGTGCCGGATAGCCATGATCTCGCCGTCCTGCGTTTCAGCTGTTATGCTAAGACATGCAGGAAGATCCTCCTTCTGTACTGCCAGTGAATGATATCTCGCCACCTGAATCGGTGTGTCGATTCCTTTAAAAATGCCCAAACAATCATGTGTGATCACGGACTGCTTGCCATGGAACAGCTCCTTGGCATAGGTGACGGTTCCACCTAGTGCTTCACCAATGCATTGATGCCCTAAACAGATGCCAAGAATCGGGATTTTATCATAGAACTTCTTTATGACATCTACGCAGATGCCGGCATCTTTAGGACTCTTTGGTCCCGGCGAAAGAATAATATGATCATAATCGCCTTCCTCTATTTCCAGAAGGGTTATTTTATCATTTCTGACCACCTTTATATCCTCTCGAAAAATACCGATATATTGATATAAATTATAGGTAAATGAGTCATAATTATCAATTAGCAGAATCATAGAGCTTCCTCCTCCACCAGTGTTTTTGCCAGGGCCATTACTTTATTACAGCATTCATTGTATTCGGACAATGGTACAGAATCTGCTACAATACCTGCACCGGCCTGCAGATAAACTCTGTCGCCCTTTTTTATCATCGTTCGGATCGTGATACAAAAATCCATATCCCCGTTAAAATCAATATATCCGGTCGCTCCTCCATACAGTCCTCGTTTTACGCTCTCGAGCTCCTCAATGATTTCCATGGCTCTGATTTTTGGAGCTCCACTCAGCGTTCCTGCAGGAAGAAAGGAGGAAATCAGATCGAATGGGTGAAAATCACCATTTTTGCGTCCTTCCACCATGCTGACGATATGCATAACATGGGAATAATTATGAACCTCCATGAACTGGGTCACTTTGACTGTTCCAAACTTAGAGATTCGCCCCATATCATTTCTCGCAAGATCAACGAGCATAACATGTTCCGCTCGTTCCTTCTCATCCGCCAAAAGCTCTGCCTTAAGGAATTCATCCTCTTCCTCTGTCTTACCCCGCTTTCTTGTTCCGGCGATCGGGCATGTAAATACCTTATCATCCTGCTGTTTCACGATCATCTCTGGAGAACTGCCAATGACTTCAAATTCTCCAAAGTTAAAATAATACAAATAGGGGGAGGGATTGAGTTCCCTCAGGTTCAGATATAAGGAAAAACCCTTTTGATCTGTCTTGACCTCCCATCTTTGAGACAACACTGTTTGAAAAATATGCCCTTCCCGGATATAGTCTTTAATCTTTAAGACCTTTTCTGAGTATTCCTCCAGTGAATCGGATTTTTTGACGATGGTTCCATCACGTTTGATTTCTTTCTCAGTTACCGTACAGGGCTTTCTTGCTGTATGAATCATAGCATTGGCCTTTTGTTCTGCCCTCGTGGCACCATCCTGATCATCACTCTCAAGTACAACAGCGGTCAAGGTTTCTGCAACGTGATCCACTACTATAAATTCTTTCATCAGCATCATTTGTATCGTTTCAATTCCGATTTCATCCTGATTCTCATCTGGCAGCACTTCGGAATAGCGAACAAAGTCATAACCGAGGTTACCTACGAAGCCACCTGAGAATCCTGAATCTGAATCCTCACGATTGATCTGAAAGCTACTGTAATATTCTTTGAATAACTCAATAGGGTTGCCAGGAAGCACT
Source organism: Lachnospiraceae bacterium (assembly GCA_047974745.1). GTDB lineage: Bacteria > Bacillota > Clostridia > Lachnospirales > Lachnospiraceae > JBKECO01. The sequence continues at coordinate 27,608 of JBKECO010000022.1, read as the reverse complement.
TCGCAGGATCCATCTCTTTTTAACAGGACCAGTGCATTTTCTCTGGATGTAACGATAATCTCAGGATCTGCTCCCATAAAACTGTATCTGTCATAGTTCTTATCATAGCTCTCTAGTAAAAAGCCTTTTCTTCCCTGCGTCAGGTTCTGATACATGTCTGTAGAGGTTTCATTCACGATACTGACAGTCTTTTTATATGATCTGAATATCTGCTTCATAAGTATTCTCCTTTTGAATGGAAAGAGTAGGGTCTTCGGTAATTTGTTCTGTTCCGAATACAAAAAATCGGACTTACTATGTAAGTCCGGGACGATTCCTCGTGGTGCCACCTGGTTTCTCTGTTCAATCACTGGATTTTGAGAATAAAAAAACACTTCCCATAATCGGAAAATGTTCGCCACCAATTCAACAGACTCTTTTGATACAGAAATAAACAAGTATTTCGATATCTCACCCATATAACGTTGGGAAAACGGCATCCGCTACTATAATTCGCTTCGCATCTCACAAACCCATTCCTGCAAAGTCTGCCTGCTATCTTCCACCACCGATAGCTCTCTGTAAGGAGATTCTTTGGAGTACTCTCTTTGATCATTGATTTTCATGTATTTGATTACAGGTTCCAAGGTCTTCTCTATTGTTCGAATGTTTTGAAGCTGCAACCATGTTTTCAATATTTAACTAAAAATATCACATCCAGTCAAGTCTGTCAACCACCACTTTGACCATTTTTAAGGATATCACTCTAATGATTACGAAATACATATTTTACTTAATTAATAAATACTTTAAATCTGTTTATAAACGTTTTATTTTATAAACAAACTATCAACACACTTTAGATCTATACTGTGTATATCAAATGAAGTTCCCCCACTCATTACTTCGTTTGAAGAATTAAACTTTTTCATAAACTCTCCCCTTAAAAGGAGCTGCAGCAAATCCATTTTGTGGAATTGCTCCAGCTCCTTTTTTTACGATCAGAATTCCTCTGTTACCTCTCTGAATACCTTGAGTAGATTTTCGATGGTCATAAATGAATTCTCTATAATATAGAGGCGTTCCTTTAAAAATGATGTCTCCTCAAGCTTCTTGATCGTCTCAGGTTCGGCTGAAATAAGCACCATGATTCCCGCTTCCATGAGCGTTCTTATCTTTAATGCCAGCAGTGCGTCTTCGTCACAGCCTTCAAGATAGCTGGTATGAAATCCAGAGCGAAGGAGTTTTCGATCAAGTGAGCGAAGGAATTTAATGGATTCTTCGCCGGCAGCCGTAATCAAAAGCGACTTTTGACCAATTGCTGACTCACGTTCCTCCATCGTTACATTTTCCTGATCAGAAAACAGATCGGAAAACAGAGAGTTCTTCACGATTTTGCCATATCCTGAGGTTTCCAACGTATCCCTGTCGATCAATAGAATCTCAGGTTTACTACCATCAGCATTTGCTATGACCGGAATCTGCTTTTGAAGGGATATCTCGCATCTTGCCACCATATTTTTGGTAATATGACTGACATTTCTCTTTTCCCCAGTCTGAAAATCAATGCTATATAAGATCTTAACGATATTAGCAGTCACGAGATTGCCTTTTTCTTTGACCAGGTAACACTCCCCTGCCTTAAGCCGTTGATCAGCCATCCAGAGAATATCTACGATGAAATCCTCCTCCAGGCCGATATCTCTTGAATCGGAAAGAATGCTGCCCTGGGAAATATTTAGTTCATTCACTAATTCCAATGATATCTGATCACCAGGATACGCCTTCCTTCGAGACTCTCCATTTACGAACAGCTGTGCTATGGTGCTCTTTTCCATCGTTGGAAGAACATAGAGCTCATCCGTGATGCTGATTTCATGGCCGGATACTTCGCCCTGATACTGCCTTCTCGCTATCTCAGCGCCTTTGATCTGACTGGATTTACAGACTCTTTGTACTGGCATTGAAAAGCTTCCTCTGGGTTCGTCATCCAATAAATGGGATTTGGCGATCCCGTCAATTTCTGCCAGCAGGTCCCTGCCATGATACCAGGGCATTTCATTGCCCATTGCAGTGATATTGACACCTGCTTTTGCCGCCACCGGAATAAAACTGATCTCCCGATATGTGAACTGAGCCATGAACTGTTCCAGCTCATCTTTTATCTGCAGATAAACAGATTCTTTATAGTCACAAAGATCCATTTTATTGATTGCAAAAATAAATCTGGTAATCCCCATAAATACACAGATTCGGATATGTCTTTTTGTCTGAGCAACGATACCCTTGCCTGCTCCGATCATAATGATACCAATATCAGCGCCGGAAGCGCCATATGCCATATTTCTGGTGTATTCTTCGTGGCCTGGAGTATCCGCCATAAGAAAACAGTGTTCTTGCGTCTCGAACCAGCTATAGGATACCGAAACTGTAATTCCTTGTTCCGACTCTTCTCTGGATTCTGATGCGAGAAGCGCATAATCTAGGGTCTGGTCCTTTCGCAGCAGTTCAGAACGGCTCATCAGCTCTTTTTTTTCATCCTCTGTCCTGCTTTCAAAAAGCAGCCGTCCAATCAATGTTGATTTTCCATCATCCACTCCGCCGCATGTGATCAGCTTGATCATTCGTTTCTTTCTGCTCTCCATGACTCTTTGATCCAAGCCCATAAATGGTCTTAAGAGCAGTGTCGTATCTTTTTGCAGAAGCAGATTGTAAAAATGCCACATCTGCGGTCGATGCATACGTATTTGTTTATGTGTATGAAAAAGCAGAGTCCTTTCCTGTCCGGTCGGACGCAGGTCGGGATACTCTGCATCTACAAAATTCTGATCTTCACAAAAAAACAATTCAGGGCACTCGGGATAAAGAGCAATTTCAGCAAGTTCTGTAATACGTCTGCGTGCTGATTCATTATCACAAAGGATATTCAGTACCATGTTATCTTTTGCAGCCTCACGCAGCAAATATACGACTTCTGACTCAATTCTGTTCATTTGTGTGTTTCTAAAAAAACTGCTCATTATTAGCACCCCCTGCAGATCACTATCTAGTTCACGGAATCTGACTCATCCTCGATCACGACTTCTGCTTCACTGAGCCTCCAATGAATCTGAGGTGAATTTTTCCGGTGCAGCTCCACAATCAGCTCCCACAGATTATGAACCTGATGGATCAGCATTCTATCTGTTTCTACGCTATAAGGCAGCAATGTTTGTACAGAAAACAGACGGATTCCAAGAGGCGGTACAAAAACATAATTGATCGACTGCATATCATCTTCATTTTTTTTGATCATCTCATAGGTGATCATGCATACTTCTCTGCCTTGACTGGTACAGGAATAGGAGACATAACACTCATCCACCTGCCAGGTCTTTCCTTGTTCCTCTACTTCGAATTTCTCCTCATTCCCCTCTGTAGTCTGAATGTGGATGTCCCAGGACACCTTGCCTTCCTGTGTTTCCTTATACAATTTATTTAATAGCTGTGATAATTCTGTTCCCTTCATAGCTGATTCTCCTCAGTTTATGATGTTTCGTCCGCAAGTGCACCTGCACAGAGCGTACCGTAGTATCCGTGGTCATAATTGCTTTAAAATTTCTTGATTTCTAATTCATGTGGATTCTCTATTCTTTCAACCCGAATGATCTGTAAAAAGTACGAATAATTCTGATCTACCTGTACTTCTATTCGCTCGCCTGCTTTTTTTCCATAGATCGCACTGCCAAGCGGTGATTTGTTACTGATCATATTTTTAAGAGAATTGCCTCTTAACGGGGTCACGACCAGATATTCTTCCTCACAATCATCTTCTCCCATAAATACGGTGACTTTTGTGTTTAATGTCACAACATTCTCTAAATCCTCTTCTTCTACGATTTTTGCCGTTCGAATCATTTTCTCGAGATAACGTATTCTGCTTTCATTTTGATTTTTGAATTGCTTTGCTGCTTTATATTCAAAGTTTTCACTCAGATCACCATGTGCTCTGGCTTCTTTTACTGCTTCAAGTGCTTCTTTTCGAACTATGAGTCTGCGATGTTCTACTTCTTCACTCATCTTTTGGATATCATCTTTTGTCAATTCATCAAACATTGTCTTTCCTCATCGTGTGAACATGGTGGCCTTCGATCCTGATCTGTGCTCTGCCTTCTATTATCTCAGCCGATCAGATTCAGTTTACGCAGCGCTATTGTAATTCCCTCACGTTCGCGATTCGAGGTAATCAGATCAGCACTTGATTTTAGTCTGATCGAAGCATCACCCATAGCGATCTTAAAACCACAGGCATCGAAAAGCTCGATATCATTATTACTGTCGCCGAAAGCGATCGTATCCTTTTTATCTATCCCCAGCACACTGCAGATCACCGCACAGGCAACACCCTTTGAGCAGCCCTTCACGATCATTTCAACGGTTCTTCCCACAAATGCACCTTCGTGATAGATAAAGTTATAGAACTCTGATAATTGGGAACATGCTGACTCGATATTTGATCTGGAGTTATGTTTTGCACTTATCTTAGAAAAATGAAGTTCCTCTTCGTTCCCCCGGATCTGCTTATGTCTGTTCCCAAGCTGCGCAGTAATCAAATCTGCGAACCAGTCGATTTCTGTTGTATATTCTTCCAGATCATAATACATGTAGGATGCACCCTCCAGAACAGGCACCATTTTGTTTTTTCTTAGGATCTCTACACTGTATTTTCCGATATCCAGCGGAATTTCTTTTGAAAATACTTTTTTTCCATTGATTTCAATATAGGCACCCATACTGCAGATCATCCCTGTAAAAGGAATATGTTCCAGTTCATCACTAAGAAAGGAACGTCCCCTGCCCGTACACAAAAATAGTTCATGACCATTCTCTTTTAATTCGAGCAAGGATCTTTTCGTCTCCTCAGTCATTCCTTTTTGGATATCAATTAATGTGCCATCAGCATCAAAAAAAATTGCTTTCTTCATCTTTTACTCTTTCTATCTACCTACTTCGCAATCACCGTATGAATCGCTTCTGCCCATACTTCCTGAAGTCTCTCAAGTGAAAATGCAGCATTTGCCGGACTCGTTGAAGGAAGAAGGATCGCATCCATCGCCGCAGTTGCCAGCAAATGCTGTTTGTATAATCGGTTCGCCGTTTGACCATTAGTAACTATTGCCGAGATCTTGCATGCATGAAGAATCCTTATGATATCGACAGGTATTACCTCTTTAATACTGCTGTCACTCGACCCTGTGATCCTGCAGGAATCTATCACATCCCAAAGTGCGATTTCATGATCATATAAGAATTGTTTCTTATCTGCCACACTTTGGAATGAAGCATTATTTTGACCTAAATAAACATAACTAAGAACATCCCAGAATCTATTTCTCGGATGTCCATAGTAAAAATTTGATTCTCTTGATTTCACCGACGGAAAACTGCCTAAAATCAGTATTTTCGATTTTTCATTATAAACCGGCTCGAGCTCATGACTTGCCAAAACGCTTCTATGCTGATCCAAACAATTTCCCTGTACTTTCTAGCCAGACTGCCTTTCTGCAATAAAAATCATGACTGTCCGCTCTCTGATCTGTAAATTATTATTTACAAAATATGCCGGTTTCATATAGCTTGGGTTCTCAAAGGTATTCACTGTTTTTTTCCAAGCCATACCACTTGGCAGCGAAGGAAGCTCGATCCAGATCGTTTCCCAATAGGTATTGATTGCAATATATAAAATATCATCCGCAGTCCCGGTTTTTCCGGCATACATGACCCCGATGTAATGAGTATCATATCCAGTCTCGATATTCCACGGCTTTGCTCCATGTACGCTTACTTCTGGAAATCCAATGCTGCAGGATGGGGTCGTTGCACGAATCGGTCTGTGGCGCTTTCTGAACGAGATCATATCCCGGAAGAAATTGAACTGTTCTTTATTTTTTCGGAATAACGACCAGTCGAGCCATGAGATTTCATTATCCTGGCAATATGGATTATTGTTCCCGAACTGCGTATTTCCAAATTCATCTCCAGCCAAGAACATCGGAATCCCACGGCTGCAGAACAGAACAACTGCTGCATTTCGGATCATCCTCTCTCGTAACTGAATGACCTCGACATCCTCTGTCTCACCTTCGCTGCCACAATTCCAGCTGCGATTATCATTCGCTCCGTCTGTATTGTTCCAGCCATTTTCTTCGTTATGTTTCTCATTATATGAATATAGGTCGTATAAGGTGAAACCATCATGACAGGTCAGGAAATTTACAGATGCATCATGTCCCATCCGTTCCTTCGAATACATCTCTGTCGAACCAAGTATTCTTTTTAGCGCAGCATCCGCATAACCGGAATCACCCTTGAGGAAGGAACGCATATCATCACGATAAATTCCATTCCACTCGATCCATCTGTTCCAGGATGGAAAAGATCCCACCTGATACAGACCTCCGGCATCCCAGGCTTCCGCGATCAGTTTTACATTGCCCAGTATTGGATCAAATGCAAGGGACTGAAGCAGAGGCGGTTTACTCATCGGCGAACCATCTTCATTTCTACCCAGAATACTCGCCAGATCAAAACGAAATCCATCGATACGATATGAAATGACCCAATATCTGAGACACTCCAAGATCATCTGCTGAACGATCGGATGATTGCAGTTCAATGTATTACCACATCCACTGAAATTGTAATAGAATCCCTCTGGTGTCAGCATATAATAAATATTATTATCCAGTCCTTTAAAGGAGAAATACGGACCATCCTCATTCCCCTCTGCTGTATGATTGAATACCACATCCAGATATACTTCGATTCCATTCTGATTCATTGTCTTAATCAGTCTTTTGAGCTCGTTGCCCTCTCTGTTGTATTCTACACTCGCAGCATAGCTCGTATTCGGAGAAAAGAAATTCACAGTGGAATACCCCCAGTAATTAATGAGTGTATTCCCTTCATATTCTCTAGCCTCTGCCAGCTCATCAAATTCAAAAATCGGCATAAGTTCGATTGCTGTAACGCCAAGCTCTTTCAAATAGGGAAGCTTTTCACCGATCGCAGCAAAGGTTCCGGGATGTCTGACCATAGAGGATGCGTGTTTCGTAAATCCCCTTACATGCATCTCATAGATGATAACATCTTCCATGGGATGTAATGGCTGATCTCCAGTTCCCCAGTCAAAATCGTCATTGACGACTCTTGCGTGATATGGCGGAGGTCCGCTCCCGATCTTCTGTCCCCATACGCTCTGACCCGTGACCGCCTTTGCATATGGATCCAGCAATATTTTGGAGTCGTCAAAAATAAGTCCCTTTTCTGGTCTATAAGGTCCATAGACCCGATATGCGTATTCAAACTCTTCGATTTGAAGACCGAATACGATCATGGAATAGACGTTTCCGATTCTGTAAGATTCCGGAAATGGAAGTACTGCAAAAGGCTCCATCTCTGTTCTGTGAAAAAGGAGCAAATCGATCTCGGTCGCCTGATTGGAATGAATTGTGAAATTAACACCACCCGGGATAGCTGTTGCTCCATTTATCTCATAAAACCCCGGTCGAACATCAAATTCGCCGATCTTATCGAGTGCAACCAGCTGATACTGTGAAATAGGTGGAATTTCTGTCATACTATCGCCTCCTACGGATTAAGTACTATATAAGAATCAGTCATTCTAATCCAGTGCTATTTAAGCCTTCGCTGCTTCGGTCACAGCTTTGCTGAGTTCTGCAAGCTTTTGATCTGCGTCGCTTAGATCTGTGCCAACGATTCCGAAATAAAATTTAATCTTTGGCTCTGTTCCTGAAGGACGAACACAGCACCAGGAATTATCACTTAACTCATAATACAATACATTAGAAGATGGAAGACCGGTCGTTGTAACTTCTCCAGAAATCATATCCTTTCTTGTATCCTTCTTATAATCTCTTGCTGCTAATACTTTCCAAGCTCCAAATTCAGCAGGTGGATTTTCTCTCATGCCGGCAATTATGGATTCGATCTGAGCCGCTCCATCCATTCCCTGCAATGTAATGGTTTCAAGTCCTTCTTTATAATAGCCATACTTGTCATAAAGTGATATCATGGCATCCCACAGAGTCATGCCCTTTTGCTTGTACCAGGATGCGACCTCGCAAAGCATCATGACAGCAACACAGGCATCCTTATCTCTTGCATAAGTACCTGTCAGACATCCATAGCTTTCCTCAAGACCAAATACATAAGAATGACTGTTATCGGTCTCGAACTTCAGAATCTGCTCTCCAATATATTTGAATCCCGTGAGAACTTCGATCAGAGCAACATCATAGGCTTTGGCAATTTCCTTCGCCATATCTGTTGTAACGATCGTTTCGATCAAAGCCGGATTTGCAGGCATGGTTCCAGTGGCCGTTCTCTCACTCAAAATATATTCCGCAATGAGCATTCCTGACATATTTCCTGTAAAACTGATATATTCGCCAGTAGCTGTGTCCTTTGCATAGACACCCAGACGATCTGCATCCGGATCTGTAGCAAGCACAATATCAGCATCCACCTCCGCTGCAAGCTTCAGAGCCAGCTCGAAGGCCTTTGGGCTTTCCGGATTCGGATATGCTACTGTTGGGAAATTACCATCTGGTTCTTCCTGCTCTTTTACAACATATACATTTTCAAATCCCAGCTCCTTTAATACTCTTCGAACAGGAATATTTCCCGTTCCATGCAGTGGTGTGTAAACGATACGGATATCCTTAGCGACCTGTTTGATCACCTCCGGATGAATCGCCTGTTCCTTCAGCACTGCCATATATGCATCATCCATGGAGCTGTCGATGATATTATAGAGTCCCTTTGCTTTTGCATCTTCCAAAGACATGGTCTTTACATTTGAATAATCGGTTACTTTTGCGACCTCAGCCAGAATATTGGTATCATGCGGCGGTGTCACCTGTGCACCATCCTCCCAGTATACCTTATAGCCATTATATTCTCTTGGATTATGACTTGCAGTCACTACGATACCTGAAATGCATCCAAGCTCGCGAACTGCAAATGACAGTTCCGGTGTTGGTCTGAGAGATTCAAAGATATAGGTCTTAATGCCATTAGCGTTCAAACATAATGCTGCCTCGCTTGCAAATTCCGGTGACATGATTCTAGAGTCATATGCAATGGCAACGCCACGATCCTGACCGTTTTGTAAGCAGATGTAGTTGGCAAGTCCCTGAGTCGCCTGTCTGACTGTATAGTAATTCATTCGGTTCGTGCCAGCCCCGATAATACCCCGCAGTCCACCTGTACCAAATTCCAGCTGTCGGTAGAACCTGTCCTGGATCTCTGAATCGTTTCCTGCAATTGCCTGTAACTCAGCTTTCGTCCCCTCATCAAAATAACTGTCTGTGCACCATTTTGTGTACTCTTCCATGTAACCCATTGCAAATACCTCTTTTCTTAGTTTTTTCGACCTGTTCAATTAGTTCAAAAATGTAAAATAAGCAAGTACCAGACAGCCGAGAATTATTCTGTACCAGCCAAAAACTTTAAAGTCATGCTTCTTGATATAGCTCATCAGAAAACGGATCACGAACAACGAAACGATAAAAGCTGTGATCATACCAGTAAGCAGGATTGCTGCTTCCATTCCTGTGAAGGAAAAGCCAAATTTTAAAATTTTGATCAGGCTGGCTCCCAGCATCACCGGAATAGCCAGAAAAAATGTGAATTCAGCTGCCACGCTGCGTGAAACCCCAATCAGGATTCCGCCTAAGATGGTTGCTCCTGAACGGCTGGTTCCCGGAAATACTGCTGCGATCAACTGAAAAACACCAATTAAAAATGCTGCCTTCCAAGTGATTTCAGCGATTGAATTCATGACCGGTCTCAAATGACGGTTCCTGTTTTCAATGACAATGAATCCAATTCCAAATACAATCAGTGCAACTGCAATTACAATATAATTATAAAACAAAATTTCGATTTCGTCACCCCAAACAAGTGAAATAAATGCAGCGGGTATGCAGGCAAAAAGTATCTTGAACCACATGAGAAATTTATCCTGTTTTATGAAATATTTTTCATGACTGGAAAATGGCCAGATCTCCTTCCAAAATAAAACGACCACCGCCAGAATTGCCCCCAGCTGGATCACCACCTCGAACATACTCCAGAATTTTGCACTTACATTGAGCTTCATGAACTCATTCAGTAGTATGAGATGCCCTGTACTGCTGATCGGAAGCCATTCCGTAATTCCTTCTACAATGCCAAAAATAATAGCCTTTACTATCTCAATCATGATTTATCCCCTTTTCTTAATTCACTGACAATTTTATCCTTTTTACTACTATTGTTCAATACCTATTTTCTGCTGCTGTTGACTCACATTTTTTCAAGTCCCAAGCTGCGGCATTAATTTATTAAAAAAACTGCTTCCTCCAGCCTGTTCATTCTGGAAAAAGCAGTTGACCTTATCACATGATTCGTTTTAGAACCGGTATGATTTTTTTTGAAATGATTAAAATCAGTACGATCTGTACGATCGACATGGCAACGACCTGGTAGATCCTTGTCAAAAACAAGACCTTATACGCAGTTCCATATAAAATCGAGAGCCAAAGTGTATTGATTCCCAGACTTAACAGGATCTGTGTTGAAAGTACGGCCGCAATGATTCTTGGTAAGCTTTGTTTTTTGTAGAGAAACAAGGCAAATACAACACCAGTGATACACGCCGTTACAGTGAAGCCCGGGAAAAAGGTTCCTGACGGAACTAAAAAGTATCCGATCAGATCGCTCAGCACAGCGATCAGTCCTGCCGTTATCGGTCCAAATAAAATTGCGGCGATCACGATCGGAATGAAGCTGAATCCGATTCTCAAATTCCATGTCTGTATAGACAAGAATCTGGACAAGACAATTTCAGCAGCAATAAGTATGCCTGCTGCGGAAATCGTTTTTGCAGTTAATTTTGTTTGCATGGTTTTCTTCCTTTCTATACTTTGTAGTATTATTTTATCGAGCAATAAATAATGCTACAGGCAGAAGGAAAACCATCTTTTGTAGCAGCGGGATGCGGAAATGATATCGCAAGTTAACCTTTTCGTTCACGTGACAACTCCCTGTTCACATGACACTTAACGCATCAAATCCTACTCTGCTTTTATTTTCGATGCTTGTATTCTATCATACCATTTTACTCGGAACAATAGAAAACCTTCACTCTTCCATATAATTTCTTAATTTCCTCATATCCTCATTTGCTCTAAGATGGCGAATAACTTTGGCCTCGATCTGCCGAATCCGTTCTCTGGTAACATGGTAGACATCCCCAACTTCCTCAAGCGTCCATATCTTGTCACCTTCAAATCCAAAACGCAGTTCTATAATTCGCCTTTCCCGCTCAGAAAGCGTACCAAGCACCTTCATGATTGCAGTCGAGAGCATCTGGTTCTCAATGCTCAAGAATTGCTCCTGTGCATTGGGATTCGACACGAAGTCCTTCAGCATCGAATCTACTTCATCCCCAATTGGTGTTTCAAGAGATATGGTATCCCCATACAGACTTAGAACTTCCCTCATCTTTTTTTCAGGGAGATCAAGTAGATCAGCAATCTCCTCGATAGTGGGTTCTCTCCCGTTCTCTAAGAGAAAGTTCCTAGACTCTCTGGTCACTCGATACATAAGCTCTTTCATATGAACCGGAATTCGAATTGTTTTGCCCTGGTCAGAAATTGCCCTGCTTACAGACTGTCTGATCCACCACATGGCATAAGTGCTGAATTTGAAGCCCTTCCTGTAATTATATTTTTCTACTGCTCTCATCAGACCAATATTGCCCTCCTGAATAAGATCCAGCAAAGACATATTACTTCCATGCAGATACCGCTTTGCAACACTTACGACCAAACGGAGATTGGAATGGATCATCTCCTGTTTCGCCTCTTCATCTCCCGCCTCGATCCTCTGTGCCAGAGCGACTTCTTTCTCTCTTGATAAAAGTGGATATTCTCCGATCTCTCTTAAATACGTTCGCACTGAGTCTTCAAAATATGAATTACCTTCAAAATAGACTTCCTCAGTCACCTGTGTTTCCTGCAACAGGACAGGATCCTTCGCACCGCTTTTTTTCGTCAAAAGGATAGGAAACCTGATCTTTTCTATTTTGATCTTCTCCGGCTGCTTAATAGCCGAAATATTCGGTGTTTTTACTTTATTCAATGTCCTACCTTCTTTCTCCTAAAGCCTCTGTCTAACTGATAGATTCTTCGTCAAAGCTTGTAACCGGACACAACTTTTCCACCTCATTTGTCACAACATTTTGAATTTCATCCTTTGGTACACCAATTGCGAGGGCTAGTTCTCCAAATAAAAATTCTTCTGTCAGATGTATATATTTTGCATCATTAGCCGTTACTCTTTTTCCGGCCGACTGCCTCTTATTCTTTCTGATATATAATGTCTTTATGATCCTGGTACACGACTCTGCATCACAGGAATAAAGGATTTTTTTATACATTTTATCTCTGAGATTCATATTTTCTTCTTGTAAAATATCCATATCACCGATCCTATTAATCAGTGTATTCGCTTCACTTTTGGTAATCAGAGGGCGCATCACGACTTTCTCATTGTTGACCGGAGTATATATTTTACTCCCCTTCGAATAGACTGGCCGTAAAGTATAATATAATTTCTTATCCTGAGTTCCTGGCACTTCCCTGGTTTCAATTCCATCAACTTCACATACGCCGGTTCCACCATAAACGATCAACTGGCCTGTTTCGAACATGATTCATCCTCCTTCTGTACGATTTATTTATTTCAGCATTAAAAATCCGTTACCTGAATAGGGTGACGGATTTCGTGCGACTAGTATAGTGTAACATATTTTACATGATTTGTCAGCTAATTCATTTGTTTTCATGCAATTTATATATATTATTGCAGCGAATCCCCGTAATAATATGTGAATTTCTCGCTATGTGCTCTCCACCATTGCATTGCGCTCCAGACATGCAAAAGACCCCTCGGTCGAGGGGTCTTTTATCTGGTATATTATTGAATAAATGTTCCTGCTTCAATTTCTTCTACAATTGCCAGATACTCAGCTTGAATATCTGCCGGTACAGCACTTCCAAATGTTCCAACACTGAGACATCCGTTGGAAAGATCACCATAGATTGTTTTGTTTCCATAGGTATCATTGATAACATCTTCCATGCACAGACCGATCATTGTTGCATTGTCAGTAACAATGCTGCAGATGATAACATCGGATTCCTGAGTTGCGAGCAGATCACTTGGCTGACCGATATCATATTTATTTTCATAACCTGCCAGAGCTTCTCTTGCTCCGGAGTCTACTGCACTTGCATCTCCATACATAACGTCTACATCATTCATTGAGATCATGGATTCTGCGATTTCTTTTCCTTTAGCTGTATCGCTAAATGAGCCTGCATACGCGGAATATACCTGAATATCCGGGTTCACCTGTTTTGCTGCTTCTTCATATTTAGCCAGTTTAGCTTTTGTTGTATCAAGTTCCATTCCACCGATAAAACCAATGGCATTTGTTGTTGACATCAGACCTGCCAGTGCACCAGCCATATATCCAATCTGTTCTGCATCTGGAAGCATAGAAGTTACGTTTTCCGTTTCAAGGGTTCCATTCAATAATGCAAATTTAACATCTGGATATTCTGCAGCTACTTCTGCAACTGCATCAGAATATTGATTTCCAGGTGCAAAGATCAGGTCGAATCCAAGATCAGCATATGAACGTAAGCTTGTGGCGAAATCAGCATTAGCAAGTCCATCGGTATACTGTGTTTCAAAACCATATTCTGCTGCTGCATCTACCATCGCATTGTAGCAGGCTGCTCCCCATCCACCATCAGCGATCGTGGAGTCACAGATCATTGCAACTTTGTAAGCGACTGCCGGCTCAGCTGCTTCTGTCGCAGCTGCAGCTTCTGTTGCTTCTGTTGTTGCTGCTGTTGTTTCCGAGGTTGCCTCTGTAGTTGCACTTGAGGTATCGGATGATGTTTCAGATGTTGTGGTACTGGTCGAAGCACATCCTGCGAGAACTGCTGCAGTCATCATCATTGCCAGTAACATTGATGTTATCCTTTTTTTCATAATAATTTCCTCCTGAAATTCTTCTATAATAAAAGACTATCCTTTATTACCGTTCTTCTCTGAAATATGGCTTTCCATTTGCCTTTGGTCCCGCTTTTTTGATTCCGAAAAAGGCAAGTACAAATAAGGTGCATAAATATGGAATCATCGCCAGAAGCTGATATTGTGTACCAGTATTAATGATCTGTAGCCTCAGCTGGAGTGCGTCCGTAAAGCCAAATAACAGTGCAGCCGCCAGAACTCCTACTGGTGACCATCTGCCAAAAATAACTGCTGAAAGTGCAATGAAGCCTCTTCCGGAAACTACTCCATCAGAATATGAGTTTATATACACAGTGGTCAGATAAGCGCCGCCGATTCCGGCGAGTGCTCCGCAGATCATACAGGCGATATATTTCGTTTTCATTACCGATATGCCAAGTGATTCTGCTGCTTTCGGGTATTCTCCCACTGACATGAAATTGAGTCCAGGCTTTGTTTTTGTAAAAAATATATAAGTCACAGGTACCAGCAAATAGACCAGATAGACGATTGGAGGGTGCTGAAAGAGGATCTTGCCCAGATATGGAATGCTTTCTAAAACCGGAATCGGCAATGGCTGCATTAAAGTACCTGTGATCAGTGATGAATTGATTCCAAAAAGTGCCTTATATAAAAAGGATGCAAGTGCCGGAGCAAAAATATTGATCGCCATACCGTAAACGATCTGTTCTGCACCTAAATTGATCGTACAGAACGCATAGACCATGTTTATGGCCATTCCGCCTATAGCACCAGCCAAAATCCCAAGCATTGGATTCTGCGTACTGTAGCTGACATAGAAGCCGACAAGTGCACCGAATGCCATAATTCCATCCAATCCGATATTGACCATACCGGCTCGTTCCGAAAACAGCTCCGCCAGTGCAACGATCAGGATCGGAGTAGCCATTCTGATCATGGAAAGAAGCAGGTCACTGATAAAATTAATCGTTAATATATGTTCCATTATTCCCTGATCTCCTCTGCTTTTTTAAACAAGAATCTATTTGACATAAACTGCCGTACCTTCGGAAGATTGATGAATGCCCCTCCCGCTACAGCAAATACGATGACCATTGCTCTGATAATATCGATCACAGATGTAGGCATACCAGTTCCGACCTGCATCGTGGTAGCTCCTGTACTAAGTGCTGCGAATAAAAATGCAATGATCACAGTGCCGATCGGATTCAGCTGAGCAATCAGGGCAATCGCTATACCATCAAAACCATACCCGTCACCAAAGCCTGACATCAGTCTGTATTGGGATCCAAATAATTCCACCGCCCCGCCAAGACCAGCAATTGCTCCCGATACAAGGAAAGAGGAAATCATTAGTCGAAATACAGGAAAGCCGTTGAAATTCGATGCAGTTTTATTGAAACCTACTGCTCGAAGCTTCAGCCCCAAAGCTGTATAAAATAAAAAGTAATAAATAAGAACACCAAGGACTACTGCGATTACAATACCGATATGGATTCTCGAGGAGCTGCTGATAGCCGGCAGCTTAGCCGTAACTGCAGCTGTCTGGGGAACATTGCCTTCCCGTAATGGACCGGAATACAAAAATCCCATAAATAGGATTGCAATATAATTCATCATGATCGTAACTATGATTTCATTTAATCCTCTGTATATTTTAAGCAGTCCGGGTATCAGACCCCAAAGTCCGCCAGCAACAGCTCCTGATAAAATACTAAGGCATATCATAACTGGTACGGGTACTGATGCAAGTCGCTGCGAGCATACAAGTGCAGCAATTGCACCCATGACGAATTGGCCTTCGATTCCTAAATTAAAGACGCCGCAACGATAGGCAAACGTAGCTGCCAGTCCGGTAAAGATCAAAGGAGTTGCCTTTATCACACAAGAGGCAATATTAGAAGGACTGCCTACTGCTCCAGTGATCAGATATGAAAATGATACTAATGGATTTCCTCCGATGATAAGTATCAATACAGCGCCAATTATAAATGCAATCAAGATAGCCAGAATTGGAATCATTATTTTTACTATTTGGTTTTTCCAGTTCATTATAATAACTCCTTTTCCATTTTTCCTGTCATAGCCATTGAAATTTCATCGATCGGAGGATTCGCACCATCATATATCCCAACAATTTTCCCCTCGAACATGACAGCTATTCTATCCGATATACGTAGGATTTCATCAAAGTCAGCACTGATCAGCAGTACTCCTGCTCCGTGATCTCTAGCATCTATCATTCGCTCATGAACATATCGTGTTGCACCTATGTCCAAACCTCTTGTCGGATGCACTGCAACCAAAAGCTTTGGATTCTCTTCCAGTTCCCTTGCCAGAATTACCTTCTGCTGATTCCCTCCTGATAGATTCCTTGTCTCCTGCTCAACAGATGAACATCGAATATCATATTTCTTTTCAAGTCCGATCGCTTCTTCATGCATGATCTTCCTTTTTAAGAACCACCCATTCGCTGCGGAAACTCTTTTTGTTGTCAGTCGCTTTAATAGGAGATTATCTTTAACTGACATCTGTCCGATCAGACCCATTTTATTCCTATCCTCAGGAATATGAGAGATTCCATGACTGATATAAAATGACGGACTACCTTTTAGAACACTATTTCCATTCAGCCAGATCTCTCCCTCCTGGGGAGCGATTACACCGGTGACCAGCTGTGCCAGCTGCGACTGTCCATTTCCATCCACACCAGCGATCCCAAGTATTTCTCCCTTTCCGATCGACAATGTCACATCATTGACACCACTGTGTTTTGACTGTTTGTTGTAGCATACCTGTGTAAGCTTCATGATCAGCTCTTTTGTTTCAGAAATCTTTGTATATTCGGACTCTGCCAACTCTTTTCCTATCATCAGTGAAGCTAATGTCTGAGCATCTGCCTCTTTTCTGCTCAGTGTCTTAACTGTTTCCCCAGCTCTAAGAATCGTTATTCTATCACTAATTTCAAGTACCTCTCTCATTTTATGAGAGATAAATATGACAGACTTATTCTCTGATGTCAGCTTTCGAATGATCTGAAACAATCCTTCTACTTCAAGTTCTGTTAAAGCTGCAGTCGGCTCATCTAGGATTAAGAGATCGGCTCCGCGGTACAATGCCTTTAGAATTTCAACTCTTTGCTGCTCACCCACCGATATATCGGTAATCGATTTGTTCAGATCGATGTCCAGATTGTACTTTTCGGAAAGCTCTAGGATTTCTTTTTTGCACTTGTCCTTTTTTATAAATAAGGATCTTTCATTCGTAATACCAAGTATTATATTCTGGAATACCGTCATTGCCTCAACAAGCATAAAGTGCTGATGCACCATTCCAATTCCCAGATGTACCGCCTTGGTCGGCGAATCGATCTTTACCATCTCGCCCCGATAAACGATACTGCCTGCAGATGGTTCATATAGGCCAACGAGAATATTCATTAGCGTACTTTTCCCTGCTCCATTTTCTCCTAGAAGCGTATGAACCTCACCCTCCTGAACTTGAAATGTGATATCTTTATTCGCATATATGTTTCCAAATTTCTTTGATATTTGGCTCATAGATAAGATTTCGCTCATATTTTCCTTTCTACTGATCCCACGTCCAGGTTATATAATTCACCTTACTGGGGCGGTCGCATCCTAGCGGAGCGTTTTTTTATATCATAGGAGTGCTTTCTATGATATAAAAAAAGACGCCAGATACATATAAATATCATATGTTACCTACGTCTTCGTACTTTATTCTTTGGGTTATAAAATTTATTTTCATTTTATCAATGATTAGGAAGCTCGTATTGATACCTGAAGCAAATTTGATCATTTGATAAAATCCATATTGATAAATTATCATTTTTTGATCAAAAAGTCAAATCTTTTCCCAGCAATTCTTTCGGATTTAAAAAAAGAAAGGAAGCAGTAGGATTCTGCTTCCTTTCTTAATTAATACGTAATTATTTGTTTGCAATTGCAGCCTGAGCAGCAGCAAGACGAGCAACCGGCACACGGAATGGTGAGCAGGAAACATAATCAAGACCGATCTTGTGGCAGAATTCGATGGAAGATGGATCTCCGCCATGTTCTCCACAAATACCTGTATGCATATCAGGACGTGTTTTCTTACCTTTTTCGATAGCCATGATCATAAGCTGTCCAACACCTACCTGGTCGAGCTTTGCAAATGGATCATATTCAAAAATCTTTGTATTGTAATAAGCATCCAAGAACTTACCAGCATCATCACGAGAGAAACCATAGGTCATCTGTGTGAGGTCATTCGTTCCAAAGCAGAAGAATTCAGCTTCTGTAGCAATCTCATCTGCTGTCAATGCTGCTCTAGGAATCTCGATCATTGTTCCGACCTCATATTTGAGATTCGAGCCTGCTGCTGCTATTTCAGCATCTGCAGTTTCAACAACGATTTTCTTTACGAACTTAAGCTCTTTGATTTCTGAGATCAATGGAATCATGATTTCCGGAACAAGATTCCATTCCGGATGAGCATTCGCAACGTTGATTGCTGCACGGATCACAGCTCTTGTCTGCATTCTGGCAATTTCAGGATATGTTACTGAAAGACGGCATCCTCTATGTCCCATCATTGGATTGAACTCATGTAAGGATTCAATGATCTCTTTGATCTGTTCTACAGTCTTTCCTTTTGCGTCTGCAAGCTTTTGAATATCTTCTTCATCAGTTGGTACGAACTCATGAAGTGGTGGATCTAAGAAACGGATCGTTACTGGATCACCTTCCATTACTTCGTAAAGCTTTTCAAAATCTCCCTGCTGTAATGGCAGTAATTTTTCCAGAGCTTCTTCTCTTTCTTCAAGAGTATCAGAACAAATCATCTCACGGAAGGCATCTATACGATTTCCTTCAAAGAACATATGCTCTGTACGGCAAAGACCAATTCCTTCTGCACCAAGATCACGAGCTTTCTGTGTATCTTCTGGTGTATCTGCATTTGTTCTTACCTTCAGTGTTCTGTATTTATCTGCCCAACCCATAATTCTTCCGAAGTTTCCTTCGATAGAAGCATCAACAGTTGGCATAGCTCCATCATAGATATAGCCGGTCGTTCCGTCAAAAGAGATTACATCTCCTTCATTGTATACTTTTCCTGCAAGAGTAGCAGTTTTAGCAGCTTCATTGATCTTTAATTCTGAGCAGCCAGATACACAGCAGGTTCCCATTCCGCGTGCAACAACAGCTGCATGAGAAGTCATACCACCACGTGCTGTCAGGATACCTTCTGCAGCCTTCATTCCTTCAATATCTTCCGGAGATGTCTCAAGACGAACTAATACTACTTTTTCACCTTTTGCAGACCAGTTCTTAGCATCTTCTGCTGTAAACACGATTTTTCCACAAGCTGCACCAGGTGCTGCTGCAAGAGCTTTCGCCATTGGTGTTGCTTTTTTAACCGCTTCAGCGTCGAACTGAGGATGTAACAGAGAATCTAAGTTTCTAGGATCGATCATAGAAACTGCTTTCTCATCTGTGATCATTCCTTCATCTACGAGGTCACAAGCAATGTTAAGTGCTGCTTTTGCAGTTCTCTTTCCATTACGTGTCTGCAACATGTAAAGTTTTCTATCTTCGATCGTAAACTCCATATCCTGCATATCTCTGTAATGATCTTCTAGTTTATTGCAGATATCTACGAACTGGTTAAATACGTCCGGCATAACATCAGCAAGTTCAGAGATTGGTTTTGGAGTACGAACACCAGCAACAACATCTTCGCCCTGAGCATTCATCAGGAATTCTCCCATGAGCTTTTTCTCGCCGGTTGCAGGATTACGTGTAAATGCTACACCTGTTCCAGAAGTATCTCCCAGGTTACCAAATGCCATCATCTGAACATTGACAGCGGTTCCCCATGAATAAGGAATATCATTATCACGACGATATACATTCGCACGTGGATTATCCCATGAACGGAATACAGCTTTGATTGCTCCCATCAACTGCTCTTTTGGATCCGCCGGGAATTCTTCTCCCAGTTTACTTTTGTATTCAGCCTTGAACTGCATTGCAAGTTCTTTCAGATCAACATCTGTTAGATCAACGTCATTCTCAACGCCTTTCTTTTCTTTCATTTCATCGATCAGTTCTTCGAAGTACTTCTTACCTACTTCCATAACTACATCGGAATACATCTGGATAAATCTTCTGTAGCAGTCATATGCCCAACGAGGATTTCCAGATTTTGTAGCCATAACTTCAACCACGTCATCATTCAATCCCAGATTTAAGATGGTATCCATCATACCTGGCATAGATGCTCTCGCACCAGAACGAACTGATACTAATAATGGATTTTCCTGATCCCCAAATTTCTTGCCGGTGATTTCTTCCATTTTTATGATGTTTTCCATGATCTGATTCTGGATCTCATCATTGATTACTTCGCCATCTTCGTAGTACTGTGTACATGCTTCTGTTGTGATCGTGAAGCCCTGAGGTACCGGAAGTCCTAAGTTTGTCATTTCTGCCAAGTTGCAGCCTTTTCCACCAAGAAGATTACGCATCGTTCCGCTTCCTTCGGTGAACAAATAAACCCATTTGTTTGCCATTTTACAAAATCCTCCTAAAATTATTGCTAAGTGTATTGAGACACAAAACATTGTGCTTTTCAAAATTCTATATCCATTGATGTATGAAAAACGCACATACTTATATTACCATAAATCTAGCCATTATCAATATATTTTTTTAATCATTCTTAATTTTCGATCATCTCAAATTGGAGCTTCTCACTAAAATAAGCTGTCAGATCTTCTATTTTAATTCTTACCTGTTCCATAGTGTCGCGGTCACGCACTGTAACTGCTCCATCTGTTTCAGAATCAAAGTCATAAGTAACGCAGAATGGCGTTCCGATTTCATCCTGTCTGCGATATCTTTTACCGATATTGCCCCGGTCATCGAACTCACAATTACAAAGCTTTGCTAATGTTGTATACACCTTTTCTGCCCCTTCGTTGAGTTTCTTTGAAAGGGGAAGTACTCCGATCTTAACAGGAGCCAGTGCTGGGTGAAATCTTAATACCGTTCTCATCTCGCCATCTGCAAGCTCTTCTTCATCATATGCAGCGCATAGGAATGCAAGTACAACACGGTCAGCTCCTAAGGAAGGTTCTATCACATATGGAATATATTTTTCTTTCTTCTCATCATCAAAATAACTCATGTCCTGACCTGAAGTTTCCTGATGCTGGGTCAGATCATAGTCCGTTCTGTCTGCGATTCCCCATAATTCGCCCCAGCCGAAGGGAAATTTGAATTCAATATCTGTAGTTCCCTTCGAATAAAAACAAAGTTCATCCTGATTATGATCACGCAGACGCATTTCATCTTCCTTGATGCCAAGACTTAGTAGCCAGTCTCTGCAGAAGCCTCTCCAGTAGAGGAACCACTTCATATCTGTTCCTGGTTCACAGAAGAACTCAAGTTCCATCTGTTCGAATTCTCTGGTCCGAAAGGTAAAGTTACCCGGTGTGATCTCATTACGAAATGACTTTCCGATCTGACCGATTCCGAAAGGAATTTTTTTTCTAGAGGTTCTCTGCACATTTTTAAAGTTCACAAAAATACCTTGTGCGGTCTCAGGTCTCAGGTAGACTGTGTTTTTTGCATCCTCGGTAACACCCTGAAATGTTTTGAACATCAGATTAAAGTTTCTGATATCTGTAAAATTATGCTTTCCGCAGGAAGGGCATGGAATATTATTCTTTTCAATAAATTCCACCATCTCCTCTCTGGTCCATCCATCAACAGAGCCTTGCAGTACTATTGTATGCTCTGCAGCAAAATCTTCGATTATTTTATCAGCGCGAAATCTTTCTTTGCATTCTTTACAATCCATTAAAGGATCGGAAAATCCAGCCAGATGTCCGGATGCGATCCATGTCTGCGGATTCATAAGAATTGCACAATCCACACCTACATTATAAGGATTCTCCTGAATAAATTTCTGCCACCATGCTTTCTTGACATTATTCTTTAGTTCCACTCCAAGATTGCCGTAATCCCATGTGTTCGCAAGTCCGCCATAGATCTCGGATCCCGGGTATACAAATCCCCTGGCCTTTGCCAGCGCAACTATTTTCTCCATTGTTTTTTCCATATTGAACTTCCTTTCTGTCACCTTACGCTTACATACTTATTGATATATTATATATGTCAGCTCCGAAGATTCCCCCTCGTCATCTGTCGATATCTCTGCCAAATTACGATCCAGTACCTTTGTATGTTCTCCTGATATTACAGTGATCTTACCGTCAACCTTTACATTTACATCTGCTTCAATGATAACTATCTTCTCAGTCCCGTTATTAATGACCTCATTCCTATCTAATTCTTCCCCTTTTTCTCCATCTGTCACAGAGTAGAACACGGTGTCAAAATCATATTCTTCATTCAACGCTTCTGTTACGCTTCCGGAGAATAGGGTCATTCCATTGAATTCTTCATAATATTGCGGACTTTGGTATTTTAGAGATAGTTTTACCCTATCTTCTGTTTCCTTAAACTCTACCACCTTTACAATACTGGTATCTCCACCAGATATCTCCTGTACCGATTCCTCCACATACAGCTTCAATTCATCAAAATCATAGTAAGTCTGATTAAAAAGGCCTGTGTCTATGCTTTGTACTGAGCCGTTCTCTGCAATATAGATCGTGTCAGTATCTGCATCTAAGTTCCCGGCGCACCCTGTTAACATGGCAGCGATCAAAATCATAAGCAACGTCATTGATAAGTAAGTTCTCATTCGTTTGGCACTCCTTGATTCATTTTTCGTTCTATTTTTTAACTACTATTGTAGATTAACCATGTCATTATACTATGTAATTTTTTTGTTTTCAAGATAGGATCGTTTTCAAAATTTCAAATGACTTGAACTTATGTGGAATGTATATTTTTATCAATTCTTCCATCACCTGATCCAGCTCTGTAAAGACCTCCGCAGAAAGGCTGAAGGTATACAGCTTTTCTATGGAGGAGGTGATGATATATTGCATTGTGTAGATCAGCGCATCACTCATCAATATTCTTTTTTCATCCACCCTGCAGGTATCGCAAATAAGTCCGCCAGCCCTGACAGCGAAGGAATGAAGGTCTTGCGTACTTCCGCATTTCTGGCAGGAAAAAAGATTTGGATATTCCCCTTCAATGACGAGCAGCTTGAGCTCAAAAATCCTCTGTATCAAAGCATTTTCAAGACCTTTATTTTCTAATGCACGAAGACTCTGATAGAGCAGTTTCAAGAGATTTTTATCATCAGCATTTTCTCGTGCGTAGTACTCAGAGAGCTCTAAGAAATAAAAGCCATAACAGGCATTTTCATAATCCAGTATCAACTCCCGAAAATAATTGCTGATCTGTACTTTAGACAGATTATATGCATTCTTTCCTTCATAAAGCTCGAATTCACCAAATGCAAACAAATTACAAGCTGCCAAATACTGACTGTTCGGTCTCCTGGCACCTCTGGCGAACACAGTTATTTTCCCGCGATCCGTTGTCAGAATCAGGATCCGTTTGTCAAATTCGCTGATCGGCATTACATGTATGACCATTCCAGTCACAACTATATGGTGCTCATTCATATTGACTCCTATGAGTAATCATCCTTTTTATACCCAAAGTTCTTGATGAGGAAGTCGCTGTCTCGCCAGTCCTTTTTGACTTTTACCCATAGCTTTAGGTTTACCTGATGCCCCAGCAAACGTTCCACTTCAAATCTGGCATTACTTCCTATTTTCTTAAGCATGGAACCACCCTTGCCAATAATGATTCCTTTGTGAGAATCTCTTTCACAGATGATGGTAGCTTCGATATCCGTAATTTCAGACATTTTCCTATCCTTCATACTGTCAATGACAACTGCTATCCCATGGGGAATTTCCTCGTTCAGAGCATGCAGTGCTTTCTCTCGGATCATTTCTGCTATAATTTGTCTCTCAGGCTGATCTGTAATGGTATCTTCATCAAAAAACATGGGACCGACCGGCAGATATTTAAATATCGTCTGAATCACATCTTCAAGATTTAATTCCCTTAGTGCAGATACTGGAATGATTTCATGAAATTCATAAGCTTTCCGATAAGTATCAATAATCGACAGAATTTCTTCTTTTTTGACTGTATCGATTTTATTGATCACTAAAATGACTGGTGTCTTTACTTTTTGCAGTTGTTCAATAATATACTGGTCTCCGCTCCCAATATAATTTGAGGGCTCCACGAGCCATAAAATAACATCCACATCCTTGAGTGTTTTCTGAGCAACATTTACCATGTACTGCCCTAATTTGTTTTTAGCTTGATGGATACCGGGTGTATCCAAAAATACGATCTGTCCTTTTTGCGCATCTGTATAGACAGTCTGAATTCGATTCCTTGTCGTCTGAGGTTTGTTCGAAGTTATCGCTATTTTCTGACCGATCAGATGATTCATCAATGTGGATTTACCTACGTTTGGTCGACCTATAATTGTAACAAATCCAGTTTTTATTTTATCTTGCATTCTTTTCCTTCCATTTATCAGGTGACAATCTGCTTTTTGACCCCGTCATTATAACTTTTTAATCTCCATGAATAATTCTTTGTCTTCCTTTATCTTATCTTCATTGCCGATCACACAAAGATACTCTTGAGCGAGAACACTTTCGACTAAATTCGACATCTCCTGTATCTGTTCTTGCTTTGCATTTAAAATCTCATCTCGTTCCCTTTGAAGATCAGCAAGTGTAATCTCACTGAAATATGCAGATACGGAACGGGATCCGGTCGCAGATGGATTTAGAGGTGTATCCAGTTCGCTTAAAGCACCGATAATATATTTTGTCATCTCTCTTTCATCTGCTGAGAACTCTTGCAAATAGTTGGGAACTTTATTATACACATCATTTGTTCTTTTGATATTAGGATCGCGATAGGAGTAAAAGTAGGCATTCCCGCTTCGATGAAATGCTATTCCGCAACCATATGCTCCACCCTGAACACGAACCTGATTCCACAGGTAGTCATAGCTTAAGATCACTTTGAGGATTCTCAATGCGCCAGAATATGCATGCCCCTGATCTAAGAAATTACCGGCACGGCTTACATACTGGACTTTTGATGAATCCATGAATCCTTCATTTTTCTTGCTGCACAGGAGTGGCTCAATCGATTCTTTGAAATCAACAACTGGTAATACTTCTCTTAGTCCTTTGACTTCATTTTTGATTGGCAAAAATCCTTCTTCGTCAGCTGTTATACTGAGTATAAAGGTCTTCTGACGGAAAATTCTTTGCATGAGATGCTTAAATTTCTCTTTTAACTCCTCTTTTCGATCCTCAAAATTCTCTTCCAGATCGCAAACAACTCGATAGAACTCGATTCCCTGAACACTTTCAGTATATAAGGCAGACTCTGAAAAATAAGACATTGCTCGAATTGCAGAGAAGGAATGTCCGGAGGATGACAATGCCATCTGCAGTCTTGATTTTATTTCAGAAAGCATTTCTTTTAATCTTTTCTCATCTTCGAAGGAGGTTCCCGCTATGATCTCCTTTACTAGCTCCATTGATTTAGTCAATTTTGCATAAAGAGTCTTTAGGTGCACCACAAACTTTACCTGAAAGGTTCCGGTTGTCTTTATACTATTATAGATCGTTGTTGAAAACGAAATTCCACCTGTTTCCAGATTAATTTCATTAGCAAGATCCTGGTATGTATAGGACTTCGTATCCAGATATCCAAGCATGGATCTAAGAAGTCCGATATAAGGGATATCCGACACAGCAACATCTGTAATGTCAAAAAATAAATTCACATATTGTATCCCACTGGTGAACATGTCTGTATGCAGAATTTTAACACCATCCGATTCACTGATCTTTAGATTTAGATCCATTGCCTCCGTTTTCAGATCTTCTCTGGACAGCATGGGGATTTTTTCCAGTTCTTCCAATGGAGATGGCTCCTCTTGGTATCGTTTCAGTGCCTTTGTATCCTCAATGAGCTGTAAGAGTTCATCCTGTGTCAATCCCTGTTTATAGGCTTCGAGCTTGTCCGACAATTCTTTTTCTACAATTGCATTCTGACCCTGTATCGGCTCCACTGTTACCATAGATACGTGCGTATTGTCCAGCATATAGGTTTGAATCAGATCCTCAAAATATGTTCCTTCGATCTTGCTACGCAAAAATGCAAAGGTAGCGATCGCCTCCAAATGAAGAAATGGTCTGCTTTCATCATAGAGCCAGCTGTCTAACAGCTGAAGTCCATAAATCAGTCCTTTTGGATAATTTCCAAAATCTGATTCTCTGAATTTGAACTCCATACTATTTAAACCAGCATACAGTGACTTTTTATTTAAAGCTCCCTCCGACTGCTGCTTTAAAATCTCAAGTATGACGGATTTGAATTCATCCTTTTGGCTGCTGTCTGCATTTTTCGAAACAATTGAGAACACTGGCTGCAATGTTCCGTTATCGTAGGAACCCAGAATATCATTACCGATTCCGCGATCGATAAGTGCCTGTTTGAGAGGTGCTCCAGGGGCACTTAGCAGGGCATAGTCTAGAACTTCAAAGGCTAAATACAGTTCTTTGTCCAGTGCCGTTGAGATCGCCATATTATAAGATAAATAAGTACTATGTTCCACCGGATCGTCATCCGAAACCGGATAGGTCTTATATACATCTCGGATCTCTTGAAAAGGTTTCTGCAGTTCAATTTCTGAAATAACGGGAATCCTGTCAAATTTAGACAGATATTCTTGATCGAGCCAGTCCAGCCTCTCCGCCATATCCATATTCCCATATATATAGAAATAAGAATTCGATGGATGATAGTATTTCTGATGGAAATCAATAAAATCCTGATAGGTCAGCTCAGGAATGTTTTCAGGGTTTCCACCTGATTCATTTCCATAAGTCGTATCTGGAAATAAAGAATTGGAAATTTCACGAGCAACAACACCCTCTGGGGAAGAAAATGCGCCTTTCATTTCATTATAGACAACACCATTGATCGTTATGGGATCCGTAAGGCTCTCTAATTCATAATGCCAGCCTTCCTGCTTGAAAATTTCAGATTTCTTGTATATATTCGGGTAAAAGACTGCATTCAAATAAACATCCATCAAGTTGGCAAAATCTTTGTCATTGCAGCTGGCTACTGGATAGACCGTCTTATCCGGATAAGTCATTGCATTTAAAAATGTATTGAGTGATCCTTTGACTAGTTCAACAAAAGGATCCTTGCATGGAAATTTTTCTGAGCCACAGAGAACACTGTGCTCGATGATATGCGCAACACCAGTGCTGTCTGTCGGTGGCGTGCGAAATCCGACATAAAAGACTTTGTTCTCATCCTTGTTCGAAACAAGGGTGATTCTGGCGCCGCTCTTTTTATGCTTTAAAATATATCCCTCTGAATCAATGTCTTCTAAAGGGTGGATTTCGATCAGATCATATGCTTTTATATCTTCTGCTTTTAACATAACTTCCT
>JBKECO010000029.1:0-2510 GCA_047974745.1 Lachnospiraceae bacterium | reverse complement strand
CATTTAAAAAAGAAGATTGTAGACAAGCTGGTAGAAGCATATCAGTTTCTTTTATAGGAGAACTGTATCCAGAACAAAAGAAAGCTGCCGATAAAATGCTTTCTTATGATATTGGGATACTTGGAGCAGCTACAGCGTTTGGAAAGACAGCAGTTGGAGCATATCTGGTATCAGCTCGTAAGGTGAATACTCTGATACTGGTTCATAATACAGAAATTATGAAGAACTGGGTAGAGGATTTTGAAAAGTTTCTACATATTGAGGAAAATCTACCAGTGTACAAAACTGCTACCGGTAGGATAAAGAAGAGAAAAAGTGTAATCGGACGTATGTATGCAGGACATAATTCGCTTACTGGGATTATAGATGTTGTAATGATTTCATCGCTTGGCAAAAAGGGAGAAATCAACCAATTGGTAAAAGATTACGGCTTAGTTATCATGGATGATGACCGTGTTATAATAAGGACAAGTTAGAAGAAACCCAGTAAATACAAGGGTTCGCACTGATTTAGTCCTTATTTTTTATACCCTTTAAGCGGTATTGGATGGGGCAGCGCTGCTATATCACAATTGAAATAATCACATAAGTACGCAAGCAAACTTGTAGTGCCTTTTGTGTACCTTAATAGAGGTAAAATTGAAAAATGTTTATTTAGGTGGGACTAAATTAGCTCTTTATGATGAAAGTTGAACTTTTATCATCAGCTGACTTGGTCCTGCTTTTTTTATGCGAAAAAGGAGGAAAACAAGATGGCATTAACAAAAAGAGAGCTAATAGAGTTCCTGAATGAATTAGCAGAGTTAGTGGAGGTAACTCACAAAGAAAAAGCGAATGAGATTGCACAGAAAATTTTGAACGAATATGAGCAACAGTTTGGATTTGAGGAAGAGGTGGTTCAGGAAACTTCTCTAATCTATGTAGGGAGTCTTCCAGAGGAAGTACAAAAACAGATTAAATTGGAAGTAGTAAGCAAATTAAGAGAACTTGGTTTATATAGCCCTGAGAACGTAGAAAGAGCTATGGAATCGAAGCTTTCTGATTTAGAGGATATTATCGACACCAAGAAATATGAAGAGATTTCTCGTTCTAAAAAAGAATCACATCAGAAGAATGAGCAGGAACGAGGTGGCGATAGATGAAGATAGTAATAATGTTATTGCTTGGATGTGCATTTATTATCCTGTATGCGTTAATGAGATCAGCAAGCTTGGCTGATGAAAAATGGGTAGAAATCATACAGAAAAAGGCTACTCCAGCTGGAGGTGAGCATAATGTGGGATAACTCATTTGATATGAAGGTTGAGTCAAAGAAAGATCTTATTAAGCTTGTAAAGCGGATGAATGAAGATATTGAATTCAAAAATATCACTAGACCGGATAATGATAAATTGGAGTTACTCGACCTGGATTATATTTTAAAGCGATATAAAACAATTAAGTATAATGACGATTTAAAAACATTCCGCGAGGAACATGACTGCAAGTATTGTCTGTATTATGAAAAACCAAGAAGGTGTAAAGCGAAAAAGAAATGTCCGCTGGATTCAGAAGAAGATTTTGAAGAAAAGAAAATAGTCCAGAAAATAAAATGTCCCAAGGACAAGGAAGGAAATTGTCCATATGGCAATGAAGTTGGTACATGTTTTGGATTCTGCATGCAGAAGATTGTTAATGAATTTAAGGAGGAGCGAAGAAGTGGAAAACAATAATATTGAAGTAATTGGCATAGATCACGGTTGGGCCAATATGAAAAGTTGCAATGAAATTTTTGTTTCGGGTATTAAAGAGATAACTACGGAGCCTGCACTATATGATAACGTACTTGAATATAAAGGAAAGTATTATAAGATTGGCGGGAAACGTCTTGAGGTAAAAAAGACAAAAGTGGAAGATGAAAATTACTATCTGCTAACGTTGGCAGCTGTTGCAAAGGAATTAGAGCGAAAGGGATTGCGATGTGCAAATGTATTTCTTGCTGTTGGACTCCCATTAACAAGATTTGGAGCAGAGAAGCAGGACTTCATTGATTATCTGGCTAAAAATAGGCAAGTAACATTTCGATTTGAGAAAAGAACCTACAATATAACTATTTTTAGAGTATCAGTATTCCCACAGTGCTATGCGGCTGTTACTGAGCAAATTTCAGATTATATCAGAAAAAGAGTGGTCGTAGATATTGGCTCATGGACAATTGATATTATGCCAATCGAAGATAAATCACCGGATGAATCAAGATGTAGAACAGTTAATGAAGGTCTTCTTACTTGTATGAGGACGATTAAAGATGAATGTATTAGGCAGCTAAATGGAACCATTGATGAAAGTGACATTAAGCAGGTAATGCTGTCTGGGACAAGTGATATTGACAGCAGGTATTCTGCAATCATTGAAACTGAGATCAAGAGATTTGTGACAGAAAAAGCAAACAAGCTAATTGAATCTGGTTACACTCTGGAGAGGACTCAGATACCCTTGGTTGGTGGAGGAGCCACGGTGATGAAGCTGGT
>JBKECO010000052.1:0-27319 GCA_047974745.1 Lachnospiraceae bacterium | reverse complement strand
CTTGGGTACTTCTCCGAACAAAACACTATATGTAGTTAAAAAAAGACCTTTCGGTCTAGCGGAGAAGGAGGGATTCGAACCCTCGCGCCCTTTCGGACAAACGGTTTTCAAGACCGCCTCGTTATGACCACTTCGATACTTCTCCGTGTGCACTTTCGTGCTCAGTGCAAAAAATATTTTAGCATCAAATCACTTTGATTGTCAATATCTTTTCTATATATTTTCTAAGTTTTTTATTTTAGAAAAATTTGATTACAGTGTCAAAAGTGTTTTACCACTTCATGCTAGCATGTAAGTGGTGACAACACTTTATGACACGCCCCACAATGAGGATGAAGTGGGACTGCTGCCCCATGAGAATCCGAATTGTGGGAGGATTGTGGGAGTGCAAGGCACGAAACAATCCGTAATTAATTAGGCTGGCTGTTTTGACACCTTAACCAAATTTGGGCAATTTCCATATCCTCCGGTGTTGTGATCTTGATATTTTGATAGCTCCCCTCGATCAACTTCACCTTAGTCCCACCGAATGATTCCATGACCATGGCATCATCTGTGATATTGTCTGCGTTTACTTCCATCATGTTATCATAAGCAGCACAGATTTTTGCATACGAAAAGCTCTGGGGTGTCTGAATTGACCAGACCCGGTTTCTAACAGGTGTTGACTTTATAAACCCATCTTCATCAGATATCTTTATTGTGTCCTTCACAGGCATCCCGACTGCACAGGCATCATATTGAATCACAGCGCTGATCGAACGCTCAATTATATCATTTGTAAGAAAGGGTCTTGCCCCATCATGGATCAAAACATAATCCGCTTCACTTGCAGCCACAAGACCATGATAGACAGAATGGTAGCGCTCATCTCCAGGTGGTACGATTCTGACCACTTTTTTCAATTTATACTTCTCTATGATCTCTCGCTGACAAAACTCCACTTCCCCACTCACGAGAATAATATCATCTACACTACTTTCCTCGAAAGTCTGAAGAGAATAATACAATATTGGTCTGCCACCAATGAGCAAATACTGTTTTTTCTGTACAGCTCCCATTCTCGTGCCGCTTCCACCAGCCAGGACGATGGCTGTAATATGTTTCTTATTTTCCATAGCCTTCACCCAGTTTTAAATTCGGAACGGCATTTAGATCCATGCCTGATCGGATACCAGCCATATAATCCTGGTAAGCAGCTGCACCAATCATAGCGGCGTTGTCGGTACAGTAAATCGGAGACGGACAGTAAAAGTCAACCTGGAATTTCTCACAGACTGTCTTAAGTGCCTTACGGATCGTCTGATTGGATGCGACTCCGCCAGCGATCGCAAATTTTTTGATCCCTGTCTCCTTTAGTACTTTTTCAACATTTCCGGCGAGAACATCTATCACCGCCTGTTGAAAGGATGCTGCTACATCATCTTTGTTGATCTCGGCCCCTTTCATCTGACAGCTGTTCAAATAGTTCAACACTGCGGATTTCATGCCACTAAAGCTAAAATCATATGCGGATCCTGTCACCTTCGCTCTTGGAAATGGAATAGCACATGGATTCCCACTGCGGGCTGCCTGCTCAATTTTAGGTCCACCGGGATATCCTAGTCCAATCGCCCTAGCCACCTTATCAAACGCTTCACCTGCCGCATCATCCACGGTTCTTCCAAGTATCTCATAGTTCCTGTAATTGAGAACCTTAACGAGATGGGTATGTCCGCCGGATACGACCAGGCAAAGGAATGGCGGCTCTAATTCCGGATGCTCAATATAATTTGCACAAATATGACCCTCTATATGGTGTACCCCGACGAGAGGTATCTTTCTTGCGAAACTGATTGCCTTAGCTTCTGCAACTCCAACTAAAAGCGCCCCAACCAGACCAGGTCCATAGGTGACGCCAATCGCATCCAGGTCATCCAGAGTCATTTCCGCTTGTACCAATGCCTCCTGAATAACCTGATTTATGCGTTCTATATGCTTTCGTGATGCAATTTCAGGAACAACACCGCCATATAGTGTATGCAGATCTATTTGGGAGGATATTATATTGGATCTAACATCCCGGCCATTGATTACAACTGATGCGGCTGTTTCATCGCAAGAGCTTTCAATCGCCAGTATTTTGATTTCCTTGTCTTTTGTCATTTACTCCGATTCTCCTTCGGTAAGAACAAATCCCAGAATCTTCCATCTCCCATCCGACTCGCCTTTCCGTAAAACGTATTGCTGATATGTCTTGGTCAAATCTTTTCCCGTGCTGTCATTCAAAAGATAGGAGGCATCTACGTATGCACACTCTCTGTCATCCACCGTCTTATATTGCACCTGCGTACTGTCAGAAACTTCAGAATAGCGTATGGTCTGTTCTTTTTCTTTATATCCATCGATTTCCTGTTCCAGTGTTGCCACATAGAGCTCACGACTATTTTGCTCCAGCAATTCATCGTCTAACAGCAGGCGGATCTGATCAACGAGCTGCTCATATTCTTCCTCAGTGTATTCTTCATTATACAGCGCTTCGAGATAACTGTTATACACAACTACCACTTCTCGTGGAGTAGGAGGGTAGGTCTTATCAAGATCCTTCACGATCAGATTTTGCACTTCTGTCAGTTCTGAGACTTCTCTGTCATTATTTTTATTTGCTAAATATAGGTAATATCCAAGTATTAATGTGCCGCATATCAATGCGATCAATACAAATTTCAATTTTTTCATAAACAATCTTCTCCCTTTGTTCTGTCGACCGTTTGATCCATTCGTCCTTTGTTGATTTTGTTTCTATTTATTTTACTCTTCAAAATCAATTTCGGCGAATTGTCCGTCTTTGCTTAGAACCGTATCCGAAAATATTTCATGTACCAGTGAAAGATATTCTTTCGCATTTGTCAAAGAC
This sequence comes from Lachnospiraceae bacterium, assembly GCA_047974745.1. Lineage (GTDB taxonomy): Bacteria > Bacillota > Clostridia > Lachnospirales > Lachnospiraceae > JBKECO01. Next base: position 24,423 of record JBKECO010000052.1, on the reverse strand, counting down.
GGGCTGTAATGAGTCAGCCATAATTCTTTTACACAAGCTTGCCTTGCCATCTCTGCTGCCTCATAAAAAGTCATATGCTTATACTGCTTCGCCTTGGATAGCTTCTCTTTTTCAGCATACATGCCTTCACAGATAAAAAGGTCTGAACCTGCTGCATTGCGAACAATCGATTCTGTGGGTCTTGTATCTGTACAATAAGTCAGTTTGATTCCTTTTCTTTTCGGACCAAGCACCATATCGGGGCTCAGAGTCCTTTCCCCGGTATCTATAGTTTCTCCATGCTGAAGCCTGCTCCAGTATTTTTGCGGAATGTCTTGCCTCATGGCCTGTTCGACCTGAAACTTTCCCTTACGTTCGATTTCGATCGAATAACCATAACATGATATATTATGATTTACACGAAATGCTGTTATTTTATATCCTGATAAAGACACGATTTCCTGCTGTTCCTGTAGTTCAATAAATACAATTTCAAAAGGAAGTTCCGGTGCTATGACTCGAAGGGAATTCACGATACGCTCTAATCCCTTAGGCCCGATCAGTGTCAGTGGCTCTGACCGTTCCGCATTGCCCATGGTAAGCAGCAATCCCGGCAGACCTCCAATATGATCTGCATGAAAATGAGTAAAACAGATCACATCGATCGGCTTAAAACTCCAACCCTGCTTCTTGACTGCGACCTGGGTTCCTTCTCCACAATCGATCAATAGGCTGCTCCCATTGTAACGCATCATCATTGCTGTCAGCATACGATGGGGAAGGGGCATCATTCCACCCGTTCCTAATAAACAAACATCTAACATGTAATTCTCCTGTCCAGCATAGTTTACATTTCCAGCTTCATCACGATTGCATCTTCCCGCGGTTCTTCGTAAAAATTCTTTCGTATTCCCAATTCAGAAAACTGAAATTTTTTATAAAGATGAATCGCTGCCTGATTTGATTTTCGAACCTCCAGAAAGACATTCGTAATATTTCGCTGTCTAACAAATGCTAAGTTACTTTCCATCAGTCCTTCTGCTATTCCTTTCTTGCGAAAGCTTTCCCGGACAGCAATGTTCGTCAATTCCGCTTCCTCGACGGAGGAATACAGCACGGAAAAACCAGCGACTTCACCGCAATACTCCGCAAGAATAAAACAGATATGAGTATGATCAAGGCAGGCTGCAAAGGCGATCTTGCTCCATGGCATGGAGAAACATTCCTGTTCGATCCTTACCACTATCTCAAGATCCGTTATCTCTGCCGCCCGATATCTCAGATCCTCTTCTATTCCACTTCTATTCATGGATACTCCTTCGGCGATTCGATTGCAGCTCATTCTCTCTTTCACGTTCTGCCTGGGACTGACGTAGATAATTTGGAGCATGCTCTGCTGCCGTCTGTGTCTCGTCATTCTTATAATAGGAAAAAGCTCGCACGGCAAGTGCTGCCGCTCTTTGTCTGTTCAGGTGTGCCGGTGCAAAGTGAAAGGGAACTGTGATATGTGCACGAATAAATTCAGCAAAGACTGGAACCCCATCCCCTAAAAACACAACTGGCTGTCCCAGTGTATTGATTTTTGAAATAATTTCTTCGATACCTACAGCGCATTGTTCTTGAATGACCAAAAACTCTTCCTCCCAAAAGCGATATAATGCGGTATAAGTCTGCTCTCTGCGTGCATCCATGAGCGGACAGATTAGATCTTTGTGTCCGAAAAGATTATAAGCCATTCCCTCGAGTGTTGGAATCGGAATCAGTGGGATATCAAGTGCCAGTCCCAGTCCTTTTGCCGTTGCAGATCCAATTCTCAGTCCAGTAAAGGAGCCGGGACCACCTGCCACTGCAATTGCATCAATGGTTGAAAGATCAAGTTCCAACATGGTCTGTAATTCTGAAAGCATGGGGAGCAGTGTCTGTGAGTGTGTCTTTTTATAATTAATCGTATATTCACCCAAAAGCTGGTCTTCTTCTATGATTGCTATGCTCGCCACTAGTCCTGAGCTGTCTATTGCCAAAATCTTCATTCCCCTACCTCTGTCAATTCTATCCGTCGAAAATCAGACCCACGTTCCATATTTTTTTCCATTCGTATGTCGTATCTGTGCTTTGGTAGGACATCCTCGATCAGGCATGCCCATTCGATCATACTAACACCTTCTCCATATATATAATCCTCATAACCGATTTCAACCATTTCTTCCGGATCTGAAATCCTGTATACATCAAAATGGTAAAAGGGCAGCCTTCCGCTATCATAGACTTGCACAATGGTAAAGGTCGGACTGCTTACCGTCTCCGTTATCCCAAGTCCTTCCGCTACGCCTTTCGTTAAAATAGTTTTTCCAACACCAAGATCGCCATTGAGTGTAAAAACATCTCCCTGTTTTGCCTGCTGGCCTAAGGTAATTCCTAACTCTCTTGTTTCCTGAGCGGAATTCGTTTCGTATATTGTCCGCCTGCGCTCTTTCATAACGTCCTCCGAATTATCCTTTCATCCTGACTCTGTATGCAGCCAGTTTTTTCCTGGCAAGTCTTTGGAACTCATCATAGTTATCCTCGATCTGATTCCGAGGTATGATATATGCATGGACACGATTGCTGTAGATCAAAAGATTTCTTTTTGTTGCTGCGACCTTATAGATCTGCTCCCAGCCCAGTTGTGCCGATGCTTCATCCTGTATCACTTTAATACCCTCATCATCCACTTTATAATGCAGTGGTCTGCTTAATATTCCTGATGACTTCATCTGCTGCTTCGCTCTCAGTTTTAGCGTGACTGGAATATAAACAAGAAAGACGATCGAAAAAACAAAATATAATATGGTATACAGGAACTGAGTTGTTCCCGCTGTTATTGTCGCAATCGTAAAAATAAGCACAGCAATAACAATAGATGAAACACCCTGCATTCCTCCCAGATAAGCATGATACATACTAAAATGATAAATATCTCGTTCCGTCAATGATACATCAAATTCCATCTTTTTAAGCTCCTTACTCTTATTCATATGAAGTATATCATTTTTTTTTCAAAAAACAAAGTGCATCACCTGAATTCAAATGGAAAAGGCTGCAGCATCGGATCCGCTGCAGCCTGACTCTTTAATAACTGTTTCTTCCTCTTAAGATTGGCGAAATATGCTTATAAAGGACAAATGTTACGATTACGCTGAACATAGCTTTGATAAAGGTAAATGGAAGATTGATGTAGACCAATGCCTCAAGCAGGTTATCGATGGAAGGGATGATCAGCTGGTATGCACTTATGATCGCATTCGTATCCATTTGCATAAATGCTGTGTAAAATGGATAGATCAAAAAGTAATTGATAAAAATACTTGATATAGCCATGATGACTGCCCCTGTCAGGGAAGCGATCAACGCCCCTTTCTTCGTCCTCTTTCTCTTATAGATCAGTCCGGCTGGCAGAACAAATGCGACTCCCAGTAAAAAATTACTGAGTTCTCCGACACCTCCGGATTGTGTCGTTGTAAGATGAAGCAGGTTCTTGATCAAAGTTACCAGGATTCCGCAAACAGGACCAAATGTAAATGTTCCGATCAGAGCTGGCAGATCTGAAAAATCCATTTTCAGAAAACTAGGTGTAAAAGGTACCCAGAATTCAAAAAACATAAGGATAAAGGAAACTGCAGAAAGCATTGCTGTAACTGCCATATATCTTACGTTTACTGAGGTTCTGCGAGCAGGCACGGCCTGTCTGTTCTGTAGGGATTCTTCTTTTTTCATTCTTTCTCCTTCTCAGCTAATGCTGGTTGAAATTCTTCAGAGAAAGGACAAAAAACCCGAACTGGCAAAAGCAGCTCGGGGTACTGATATCCTGTTTCTCATCTTCTCACATCCAGACTATACTGTCGGTACCGGATTCTAACCGGCTCCTGCCTTTTGGCTCACGGACTCGTCTGCATATGCAGCATCACCGTCGGTCGGGAATCTGCGTCCTGCGCATTACCCTGCCCCGAAGAATTTCTATATGATTTTTATATGATTTTATTTACAACCACATTTTACCTTTGTCAATTCATAATGTCAAGCCTCTATCTAACTGTATCCATTTGTTTATTTAATTGTATCCATTCGTTCTTTTTTTCTTCATGGTCAGCTGGATTCTCTGCTTCTTCTCATCGACACTCATGACACTGACATCTACGATATCACCTACACTTACAACCTCAAGAGGATGTTTGATAAATTTATCAGACAACTGAGATATGTGGACCAGGCCATCCTGATGGACACCGATATCTACAAATGCACCAAAATCTATTACATTTCTCACGGTTCCTTTCAGTTCCATTCCAGGCTTTAGATCCTTCATTTCTAATACGTCACTTCTTAAGATCGGTTTTGGCATATCTTCTCTCGGATCTCGTGCCGGTTTTGCGAGCTCCATCAAAATATCATTTAGTGTAATTAGTCCGACACCTAGGGTCTCTGCCATTTTTTTATGATCTGTGACCTTGCTGTCAATATTTTTAAGCCTTCCATCCCGAATCGCACTCTCATCCATATTCATATTCTTTAACAAGACTAAGGTCGCCTCATAGCTCTCCGGATGCACACTTGTAGAATCTAGGGGGTTTTTTCCATCTGGAATCCTCAGGAAACCTGCACACTGCTCAAATGCTTTTGGTCCTAGCTTTGCTACTTTAAGCAGTTCCTTTCTGGTTTTGAATCTTCCATTTTCTTCTCTGTAACTCACAATATTCTTGGCAATGACCTTTGTGATTCCAGAGATATATTCCAAAAGGGAAGCCGATGCGGTATTTAGATCAACACCGACCTTATTCACACAGCCTTCCACAACACCACCAAGGGCTTCGCCCAGCTTTTTCTGATTCATGTCATGCTGATACTGACCGACTCCGATTGATTTTGGATCGATCTTAACAAGCTCTGCCAATGGATCCTGAAGCCTTCTTGCAATCGAAGCTGCACTTCTTTGGCCAACGTCAAAGTTTGGGAACTCCTCCGTTGCCAGCTTGCTGGCAGAATATACAGATGCTCCTGCCTCATTTACGATGATATACTGCAGTGGCTTTGCAATCTCCTTCAACAGATCCACAATAATGACCTCAGATTCTCGAGAGGCCGTACCATTTCCTACTGATATTAAGGTAATATTATACTTTTGAATCAGATTTTTTAAGACTCTTTTTGATTCATCTACTTTATTTTGCGGAGCAGTCGGATAGATCACACAGGTATCTAACACTTTTCCTGTCGCATCCACGACAGCAAGCTTGCATCCAGTTCGAAATGCTGGATCCCAGCCTAATACCACTTGCCCGGAGATCGGCGGCTGCATTAAAAGCTGCTCAAGATTTTTGCCGAACACGTGGATCGCTCCATCCTCGGCCTGCTCGGTCAGTTCATTTCTGATCTCTCGTTCGATAGAAGGTGCAATCAAACGTTTATAGGCATCCGTTATGACTTCTTTTAGAATCGTTTCTGACTCTGGCTCCGCCTGCATGATGACCTTTTTGATCAGGTATCTTTCTATGTCTTCCACCGGAGCTTCTATTTTAACTGTCAGAATTTTCTCTGCCTCTCCACGGTTAATCGCAAGCACTCTGTGTCCAGCCAGTTTTGCCACTGGTTCATCGAAATTGTAATACATTTCATAGACTGATTCCGTATCCGAATCCTTTGCCTGAGACTGGATCCTTCCCTTTTTTGTCGTCAGCTCTCTAATGTAGATACGATAATCTGCTTCGTCGGATATGGCTTCTGCCAGTATATCTTTGGCACCATCAATGGCATCTGTAACTGTCAGTACCCCAGATTCTACATTGATAAAAGCTTGCGCTTCTTTTTCAATTCCATGCTTTGCACACTGGATTCTGATGATATTTGCCAGTGGCTCAAGACCCTTCTCTTTTGCGATTGTTGCTCTTGTCCGTCTCTTCGGTCGGAATGGGCGGTAAAGATCTTCGACAACGACCAGAGTCATGGCTTGTGTGATCTGTGTTTTCAATTCCTCTGTCAAAAGCCCCTGTTCTTCTATACTTGTAATGACCTGCGTTTTTTTCTCCTCTAGATTTCTCAGATAGGTCAGTCTTTCATTAAGATTACGAAGGATCTCATCATCTAGCGAACCTGTTGCTTCCTTACGGTATCGGGCAATAAAGGGGATCGTATTCCCTTCATCGATCAGGTTCACTGTTGCTGAAACCTGGTGCTTTTTGACTCCAAGTTCTTGTGCTAATACTGAGATAATATCCATTTATATGTCCTCTCTATATTTCCATTTCTGTTTCAAAAACATGTTTTATTATACAAGATTCCATTCGAAACCTCAAGAATATTACTCGTTGTAATTTTAATTTTTGCATGATAGAATAGGATAGTATGTCGTAGTAGGAGGAACCTTTATGCCAATCGAACCACAGTATACAAACTCGCAGCCAGCCAGTCAGGAAAAAAATATCATGGCGACTGCTGCACTGATTCTGGGCATTATATCACTTTCCACATTCTTTTGTGTTTATCTTGCATTTCCCAGTGGTGCTCTTGGCATTACGCTTGCACTGTTATCCAGAGGTGGTCAGATGAAATTTCCACAAATGAGTAAGCTTGCACTCATTATCAGTACAGCCGGATTTCTTTTTTCCATCATCGTCTTTGTAGGTCTGATTCTTTTTACATTAAGCTATTATGGCGGATATGATGGTGTCATGCAGCAGGTTATGCAGATCTACGGTGTGGATTCTTTGGAAGAACTCAATCAGATTCTTGGGTATTAGCTATGGGGTATAATATGTCCCTGTCAATATATCATAGTGCAATACCAGTACAGATGCATTTTTTACAATGACATTCGCAATTACGATTCCTAATGCGATCCACAGGTATATGTTTCGATAACGTATGCCTGTTTTTAATTTCCCTCTGGAAAGCAGCTCGATGGTGTGTGTCACCATAAAGAGCAAATAGAATACCGCTCCGTAGATAACGATCGGATGATAGATAATGGATGATAAAAAATCACCATGAATTAATGACTCAACAGCTCTGGTTCCTCCACATCCCGGACAGTAAAGACTGGTCATACTGTAAAATGCGCAGGGAAACAAAAAAGCTGACAAATCGATGCCGAACCCTCTGACCAGCGTATATATTGCAAAAGCAAACACTGCCAGACTCAGTCCGGTCACATAAAATACATGCTCTATTTTATCCAATTCTTCTGTTTTGTTATACATCGTTCCCTCACTTTTACTTCTGTTACTTGTTTTCACTTTTTTTCAATGGTAATTCTATGCTATAATGTTTCTACTTGTATAGCATACAAGGATTCTTTAAAAAACGAAAGGAATTTTTTATGCATAAATCTTCTGCTGAGCTCAAACGTCTTGCACGGGGAACCCTCTATGGTAAATTTGCTGTCCCCATGACTGCCATCCTGGCGATTCTCGCAGTGTCATTTCTTGGACAGCTCCCATTTGGATCCAATATGACAACTGTAGCATCCTGGCCTTCCGTATTGATTCATTACTGCTCTCTCTTTTTGATTCTGATCCTTGTCTCCCCTATGAAGATCGGGGCTCACAAGATTCATTTAAGGATGGGACGGGAACAAAAAGTGACCTATATTGAAGTCTTTGACTGTTACAGACATCATACAGACCGATATCTTATTGCAGGCGCACTGATCCTGCTCATCAAAGCAGTCGGTATGATTCCCATGTTCCTAGCCTTTGTTCTACTTTTATTTTACAGCTCTTATACAGCATTGTTCGCAGCACTCTTATGTATTTTGATATCGATCTTCCTAATATTTTATCTCTCGATCACCTATTCGCTGTTCTATTTTCTACTCCTAGACCAGGATGACTGGTCGGTCATGAAATGTCTCAGGCAATCTGCTATCTATATGAAAGGCAATCGAAAAAGACGACTCTATCTGGAGTTCAGCTTTCTCGGCTGGGGGTTCATGTATTTGTTTACGATTGGTATTGGAATACTATGGATACAGCCATACTACCTTCAGACGCAAGCTGCCTTTTATCAGGATATTTTGCTTCGTACGTCCACTGATCTATTTCAGGAATAGAACTAAAAAGACCCACCGCCAGGATACTAGTATCACTGGACAGTGGGTCTTTTTATTCTTACTCTTACTGCTACAGCTTTGTATGAACAAAGATATCGTAGATCGCTTTCACCGCTGCATCAAAATCCGAGTTCGATACACCAATGATGATATTAAGCTCACTGGATCCCTGGTCGATCATTCTAACATTGACATTCGCATGTGCCAATGCAGAAAAAATCCTGCCCGCAGTTCCTCTTGTCGATCGCATTCCACGTCCTACGACTGCAATCAATGCCAACTCTCCTTCCAGATCGATGATATCCGGCTTTGCATGTCTGTGAATCGCAGAAAGAACTTCCTGTTCTTTTCCTTCAAATTCTGCCTGATGAACAAACACTGTCATTGTATCTATTCCAGAAGGCATATGCTCGAATGAAATCCCGCTCTCTTCAAATGCAGTCAGTACTTTGCGTCCAAATCCGACTTCTGCATTCATCATATCTTTGTCGATATTAACTGCGACAAATCCTTTTTTCCCCGCAATACCCGTAATTGTATACTCCGGCTGGTGACAGGTGCTTTCAACGATCAGCGTTCCGCTCTCCTCCGGTTCGTTCGTATTTCTGATATTGATGGGAATGCCAGACTTTCTGACTGGAAAAACGGCTGCTTCATGTAGAACAGTTGCTCCCATATATGAAAGCTCTCTTAGTTCTTTATAGGTAATTACATTGATCGTCTTTGGATTGTGAATAACACGTGGATCCGCTACGAGGAATCCTGATACATCCGTCCAGTTCTCATACATATCTGCACAGGCAGCCTGGGCAACAATGGAACCTGTCACATCGGAGCCTCCTCTGGAAAATGTTTTTACTGTTCCATCTGACATGGATCCATAGAATCCCGGAATGACTGCTCTTTCACTTTTTCTCAATCTCTCTGACAGCACTTTATTGGTTCGATAGGAGTCAAAATCACCATTATCATGAAAAAAAATCACGTCTGCTGCATCTATAAAATCATAACCAAGATAAACTGCCATGATTTTTCCATTTAAAAATTCTCCACGAGATGCCGCATAATCGACACCTGCTTTTTTGGAAAAGTCTTCTTCGATTACTTTAAATTCTTCATTGAGGGTCATCTTTAAATTCAGACCATTTATGATAGATTCGTAACGTTCCTTTATTTTATGCAGCTGGTGCTTAAATTCTTCCCCTGCCTCTGCTGCCTCATAGCATTGATAAAGCATGTCTGTTACTTTTACATCTTTATCATTTCTCTTGCCCGGTGCACTGGGTACTACATATTTCCTGCTTTCATCAGCCCGGATGATATCACCTACTTTGGCGAACTGTACAGCACTTGCAAGGGAGCTCCCGCCAAATTTCACTACTTTTATCATTGCTTTCTCCTCTGTTTCTCTCTATTTCTATCGGAAAAGATATTCGATCAGTTCGTGACCGTAAGCGACAAGTCTGCCGGTATTTTCCGCTTCTTTCTCGTTATATTTTTTTGTACTCTTTTTTTCATCCGAAGAGTCATAAAAAAGATATGGGACATTGTCGGATGTATGGGTTCGCAATGCAATCGGCGTTGGGTGATCTGGCAGAATCAGAATTCTGAACGCTTCCCCGGATTTTTGCAGCCCTTCAAAGACTGGTCGTATCACGCGCTGATCCAGATTTTCGATCGCTTGTATTTTCTTGCTGACACTTCCCTGATGCCCCATTTCATCTGGAGCTTCCACATGCAGATAGACAAAATCGCAGCCTTCTTTTGTCAGTACATCAACACAAGCCTGTGCTTTCCCCTCGTAATTGGTATGCAGTCCGCCATTTGCACCTTCTACATTGATTACCTTCATTTTGGATCCGACGGCAATCCCTTTTAGTAAATCAACTGCAGATATCATTGCACCCTTTTTTCCTGTTTTTTCTTCAAAAGAGGACAGAGAGGGTCTTGTCCCTGCACCCCAGAACCAGACCGAATTTGCAGGATTAAGTCCCTGCTTCTTTCGTTCCAGATTGATCGGGTGATTTACGAGAATTTCATAGCTCTTTTCCATCATAGCTCTAAGCTCTGGCTGAGCAGGCAGCTTGTCTGCAATGCTCTTAGTCAGGATATCATGCGGCTGGACCAGATTAATGACTTCACCCTGATCCCATACCAGCAAATGTCTGTAGCTCGTTCCTGGATAGAATTTATAGACATTTGTCTCTAGCTCTTGCCGGACCGCCTCCAAAAGAACTGTGGCATCTTCTGTACTTATTTCACTGGAGCTATGATCGATCATGGTTCTATCCTGATACGCTTCTTCTTCCTCTGACAGAGTCACAAGATTGCAGCGCAATGCCACATCCGTATCCGAGAGGTCAACACCGATGCTGAGTGCTTCTAGTGGCGAACGACCAGAATAGTACTTTTTGGGATCATATCCCAGTACCGAAAGATTCGCCGTATCACTTCCGGGACTCATGCCATCCGGAATCGTGTGAACCATTCCGACTTCTCCCTTCGAAGCGAGTTCATCCATCATGGGTGTCTTTGCATAGGCCAGCGGGGTCTGCTCCCCTAACTCAGCAATGTCCCAGTCTGCCATTCCATCTCCAAGTATAATTACATACTTCATTTTGTCTGCTCCTTTTGCACTTAGATGTCTGCTCGGATCACGGAAAGCACGCTTCCAAGCTCTGCTGCTTTCTCTGTAAATTCTTCCTCTTTCATTCTTGAGGTTACAAATCCTATCTCTCCGGTGATCTCTTTTACAGTCACAAATTTGATATCCGCAAATACTTCTTCAATTCTTTCTTTTGTCTGTGTTGTCCGTACAAAAAAACGATTGCTAGTCTGCTTATAGTCCACAAGCTCCAATTTCCCGGAGCTCCATTCTACCCATATATTGCGATCCTTGTGTTTCACAATGTCAACGATGTCCGCCACTACAGCAGAAGCGGTAGGCAGCTTTCCTGCCCCGCTGCCATAGAACATTGCATCTCCAAGGACATTCCCATGTACAAAAATAGCATTAAAGACACCCTTAACGTGAAAGAGTGGATGTTCTGACGAAAGCAGGAACGGTGCTACAATGGCTGAATAACCGCCCTCGACCTTCTTACTTGAGGCAAGCAACTTGATCGCAAGTCCCATTTCTTTTGCATATTTGATATCTGCTGCAGATATCTTTGTAATTCCTTCTGTATGAATATCATTGAAATCCACCTGCTGTCCACAGGCCAGCGAAGTCAGAATTGCAATTTTTCTGCAGGAATCATAGCCCTCAATATCTGCAGAGGGATCCCTTTCGGCATAGCCGCGCTCCTGTGCATCCCTTAACACATCCTCGAACTCAAGACCTTCCTCGGACATTTTGGTAAGCATATAATTTGTGGTTCCATTGACAATACCGGTCACTTCCTCGATCTCGTCAGCAGTCAGAGATGAGTTCAGAGGACGAATGATTGGAATTCCTCCTCCAACACTAGCTTCAAATAAAAAATTCACATTCTTTTCTTTGGCTAATGCGATCAGATCTGCACCTTTTTCAGCGACAAGAGCTTTGTTAGACGTTGTAACATGCTTGCCTGCATTAATCATCTCTTTTACAAAGGTATAAGCAGGTTCCACACCACCCATGGTCTCTACGACCACACCAACTTCAGGATCATTTACAATGACTTTATAATCATGCACGACTTTGTGCTCGATTGGATCGCCTTTGAATTCTCTTAGATCCAATATGTATTTTACACTGATTTCTTCTCCGGCTCTCTTTGTTATACTTTCTCTGTTCGTATCTAAGACCTCCACGACACCAGAGCCAATATTACCATAGCCCATTACTGCGATTTTCATCCTGCTTCCTCCAGTTCAATGATTTATGTGAAATTATTCTCTAGATAATATTTTCAAGTAATGTACTCCTTTCGCTTCTTCGATCGTATCCACCATCTCTGATATATCTCCGGTATCCGGAAGAATGTCGATACTTAAAGTAAGCGATGCTACCCCATTGACTGGTATACTCTGATGAATCGTCAGAATATTGGCACGGAAATCTGCAACCGTTTTTAGAACGATCGACAAAAGTCCAGGTTCATCATCCATCTGAATAATAACAGTGATTGTCTTCCCCTTTGCATTATCATGGAAGGGAAAGATATCATCTTTATATTTATAAAAGGAACTTCTGCTGATACCGACTGTCTCTGTTGCCTCCTGTATACTGGAAGCCTTTCCGCAGTCAAGCATCCGCTTGGCAGCAACGACCTTTAGCAGAACTTCTGGTACTGCTTTTTCTTTTAAAACAAAATACGATGTCTTTTCTGACATTTAGCCCTCCATGTGTTCGCGGTACAGACACAACTGTTCTCACTCGAAAGATAATAACATACTTAGTGTCGGTGTGCAACCTATTTCTCAGAATTTACGCCCGCCTCCGCCAAAGGAGCGGCCACCTGCTCCACTATGTACACTGCTTCCGCCTCGTCCAGACATACCGCCGCCTCCGCTGTTCGTATTACTTCTTGGTATACGTCTCTGTGTCACGATCTGATTGATTAAAATATCCTCGTCCTCCTTCAGATCCAGCTTACCATCTTCATGGGGATCATAATGATAGGTTCCTGACTTCATACGATATCGAAGTATAACACTTCCGGCAAAAAATCCTGCCACTCCCAGCGCAGCTCCTAACCCGATCAAAAAATCTGCAAGTGTGATGCGCCGGAGAATTGTGACCTCGCCTGTGTCTGTATCGTAGATCCTGCTGTTATCCGGAACGCCCTTCTGATACATCACAAGAACACCATTCAAGAGCTCCATCATGCTTTGTGCATAGTCCTCATTTGAAGCATCCTCGTACGCCTGATCCAGGATGTCATCGATGCGGCTGTCTGTAAGATAACTGATCGCCTCACCAGCCGTTACAATGCGAAGCTCTCTCTGATCCATATCGATCAGACAGACCACGCCGTTATCGGTTGCCGCATTATCGTTAAAGTACACCTCGCCCGTTGTCTGGGCATTGCCGTAAGTCGTATCATCCGACGTAACAGCGATTATATCCCAGCCCGTCTCCTCTGATACTTTTTCCGCCAGCTCCAAAATTTCCTCTTGCTCTGATTCGGTAAAAAGACCTGCATTATCCAGACTTGAAGCAATGACTGTTTCCTGAGCCGATACAGTTGTCGTTCCCAGCCACAGAAAAAGCAGAAGAACCAGAGATGGCAATACTCCTCTTGATTTTATGTTTACCATATGAAATACCCTCCCGCCAGTAGAAGCAGCAGAACCAGTATTGCTGATACTGCTGAAAAAATGCCTAGTTTCAAATAATCCACAGGTAAAATACCATACATCTTTCCGGTCTGGCCATTCAGCGAATAGTAATAGATCTTATTGTTATCTGCTTTGTAGGTGATCGTCCAGACAGGGAGCATGATATAGGTGAAATTTTCTTTTGTGATCTTATAATCCTTATTTACTTTTGTGACTGTCTGATATCCTTTCACCGTGCTGCGCATCAAGATATCTGCGTTATCCATTGCTTCACTTTCGAATACCGTTTCCATTTCCTCTTTTGAGATATCTCTCTTTTCAGCAAAAAAGCCAGACAGCTTGCTCATATCGAATTTTTCAGTCATATCCATCCGATAGGGAAAAACTCCTTCGATCAGCTCCTTATTTGCTTTTTTTAGAGCTAATTGTTTCATGTTCTTGAGGGCGACTGCACCATCTCTTCTTATTTCAAAGAACTTTGTCTCTGTAAATTCGATCTCTCCAACGATCCAGACTCTCGTTTTTGTTCCATTGGCCTGATAAAAACCTTCCATATCCGCATCAAACTTCCAATAGGGGAAATAGATCCCGTTGATCTCCTCAATTTTTTTCTTGGAAAAAAAATATTTTGGTACGAATTTCCGCTTTCCCAATTCCTGTTCAAAACGTCTGACTGCTTCCTTTTTGTCAATAAAAAATGGGATCAGCTGTTCCGGCAGGAACTCTCCGCTGACCCTTCCTTCTAAAATCACAGGATTTTTACAGTAATAACAAAAGGATGCCGCTGTTGTATCATCCGTAACTATTTCAGCACCACAGCTGGGGCAGTGATACAAAGCTGCATCCAACGGAGCGGATTTGTTCTGTTCTGTTGATGTATCCTGCTCCGTTGCTTCCTTCTGGGTGTTGGATGCATCTTCCTCTGAAAGAAATGCATCCAGGTCAGTCTTGCTAAAAACAGATGTACAGTACTCACATTTGTATTTTTGTGAATTCGGGTCGAATAATAATTCACCATCACAATTTGGGCATTTCAATGTAATAACTGACATATATTCACTCCTTTATTCTTTGGATGTTCCACATTCGCTGCAGAATTTTCCTGTATTCTCATGGCCGCAGCTACAGGTCCAGGTAGAAGCTTCCGGCTTTTGTTTTCCACACTCGCTACAGAACTTACCTGAATTCTCATGGCCGCACTCGCAGGTCCAGCTTTCGGTCTCCGGTTTCGACTTTCCACACTCACTACAGAACTTGCCAGTATTCTCATGCCCACTTTCGCATACCCATGCTCCTGCTGCATTCGCCGCCTGTGCACTTTGCTGTGCTGCCTGATTTTGCTGCATCTGTGCAGCCTGTCTGTTCTGCTCATTCTGATTCTGCTGCTGCATCTGAGCCATATTTGCTCTAGATGTTGCCTCTGCCAGGTTTCCACCTGCAGACATGCCCAACCCAACTCCCATGAAGCCTGCCATGCTACCCGCTGCATTTGATCCAGCATTTTCGATACCCCTTGCCATAGCACCCTGAACATAGCCTTCTCTGACAGAAGCATCCGAGAGCATAGCACCCTGATTCCTCATCTGTATCATCTTTTGAGATTCTTCGTCGTAGGAAATGCTGGCAATACCTACTGAGAGTACTTCCATTCCTCTGATCTGCCGCCACTCTTCGTCGAGTATCTCTGCCATATATTTACTGAGCTCTCTGCCCTTTGATGGAACGTATGAAATTCTGATTCCATCTGCAGACATCTGATTGATGGAAGCCTGCAGAGCTTCTAAAAATTCCGAAAGGTACTGCTCATTGATATCGTCTATATCTACATGCTCACCATTTCTTGGTATGACCTGCTCATAAAATCTCAACGGATCTGTAATTTGGATCGAATAGGTTCCATGTGCACGCAAAAAAAGCTCTGCATTGTAGAAATTGTCAAAATAATTCACCGGATTTCTGGTTCCAAACTTGATTCCTTTGATTTCTTGAAGGTTCAGATAAAAAACAAGCTGCTTGAACGGTGTCTGTCCTCCGAATTTAATACGAGAAAATGACTCTTTTACTGTCTCTTTCAGCTGTCCATTGAACAATGAAGGAATAGATGAATTATCCACCTTGTAATAACCAGGCTCTGCTGTATAATCGACCACTTTTCCTCCATCGACTAAAAGCATCATCTGGTTATCATAAACATGTATGATCGACCCATCAGATATTGTATTGTCTGTTCCTTTGACA
This sequence comes from Lachnospiraceae bacterium, assembly GCA_047974745.1. Taxonomy (GTDB): domain Bacteria; phylum Bacillota; class Clostridia; order Lachnospirales; family Lachnospiraceae; genus JBKECO01. Next base: position 8,861 of record JBKECO010000052.1, on the reverse strand, counting down.
TTCTGACCTTTTCGAGTCTTTATTCCTGATGTAAATACGGTCTGGTCCCCCATGTCATCCGGTTCAATGACTTCAAGCCACTGATCCGCAAATCCAGTACCTACAGCCTGCGCTGCCGCTCTGATAATTCCCATACTATTCCTCCTGCTTATAGATTCTATCTCTGGTTACATATCATCGGATGATATCGTTCCCTTTGGACATCCAAGGGACAGCCACTTCAAATATCCGTTCATGAACAGATCAATCTTACCATCCATGACACTATCCACATTCCCAGTCTCGACACCTGTTCTATGATCTTTGACCATAGTATATGGCTGCATGACATAAGAGCGGATCTGATTTCCCCATCCTATATCTGTCACTTCACCACGGATGCCGGCAGCCTTCGCTGCATTTTCCTGCTGCTTCAATAAGAAAAGTTTTGCTTTTAACATCTGCATCGCTTTATCTTTATTCGAATGCTGTGATCGCTCGTTCTGGCACTGCACCACAGTCCCAGTTGGCAGATGGGTGATTCTGATCGCTGAGGAGGTTTTATTGATATGCTGACCTCCGGCTCCGCTTGCTCGATAAGTATCGATCCTCAGATCATCCTCGTTGATGTCGATGTCGATATCCTCTTCAATGTCTGGCATCACATCACAGGAGACAAAAGAGGTCTGCCGCTTTCCTGCCGCATTAAATGGCGATATTCTTACGAGTCTATGTACCCCATGTTCGGACTTTAAATATCCATAGGCATTCTCACCGTGTACTTCGAAGGTAATCGACTTGATACCGGCTTCGTCACCGTCAAGCGAATCAAGGATATCTACAGAATATCCTTTGTCTAAAGCCCATCTGGAGTACATGCGATAAAGCATGGACGCCCAGTCACAGGATTCCGTTCCTCCCGCACCTGCATGAAGCGCGACGATCGCATGATCTTTATCATATTCACCAGATAACAGTGTTTTGATTCGGATTTTTTCAAAGGTATCTTCAAAAGCTTCGATTTCCTGTTGAATCTCATCCAGCAGTGAACTGTCATTTTCTTCTGCAGCCATTTCCATAAGAATATAGATATCCTTATATTGTGCAGACAGCATTGCAAAGACTTCAACATCATCTTTAAGACTTTTTAGTGTTTTCATTTTCTCCTGAGATGTCAGGACATCTTCCCAGAAGTCAGGTGCTTCCATTTCTTTTTCCATTTCCTGGATTCGGCGTTCTTTATTCGCCAGGTCAAAGTGAATCCCTCACTTCCATCAATGGTTTTTCATAATGATTCAAAATAAATTTGAACTGATCTAATTCGACCACTAACTTCACCTCTTTCCTTTTCTTTCTCCATCTCTTCTTTGACACGAAGAGACTTCTATGATTTCCATTTTCCCATACATTCTTTCATTCGGCAATAGAATACCCTCAAAATCCAAAATTCCAGGGATCCTATTTTTCTTTTAGCACCTCTAGCGCCTTCAGTACCTGATTGTCTTCAAGTTCGTTGTACTCTTCTGCTTCCGGGTCGCCTGTATATTCATATTCAAGTGTGATATCAGGCTCAATTCCGGTACCATGAATATTTTCTCCAGATGGTGTGAAGTATTTCGACGTAGTCAGTTTGATCGCATCCCCATCCTCAAGTGGGAAAATCGTCTGAACGATTCCTTTTCCGAATGTTGTTGTTCCGATCAGTGTGCCATAGTCGTAATCACGGATCGCTCCTGCAAAAATTTCAGATGCACTTGCACTGTTCCCATTGATAAGCACTGCCATCGGATAGGACATCTTTGAATCACCGGATGAGGTAAAATCATCCCGCTGTCCATATTTATCTTCTGTGTAGACTAAAACTCCTTCCGGCAGAATATCATCCAGAATAGTCGTTACACTAGATACCATTCCACCGGGATTATCCCGCAGATCCACGATCATCGATTCCATACCTTCTTTTGAGAGTTCTGCAACCGCTTCTTCGAACTGTGCTGCAGTTCCGGCACCAAATTCTGTAATACGCAAATATCCGATTCCTTCCTCTAGCATTTTTGAAGTGACAGTAGGGAGATCTACATTGGCACGCACAACATCAAAGCTCATCTGCTCATCATCTCTGATAATTTCCAGATGGACTTTCGTTCCTTCTTCGCCTCTGATATATGTTACAAGCTCGGATACATCGATTGTATCTGCCTGCACTTCATCAACCGAAACAATGATGTCACCCTTTTTGAGTCCGGCAGCCTCTGCTGGTGTTCCTTCGTATACTCTTATGATTGACACCGCCATGGTATCTTCATCCTGGAGAAGACCAGCACCAATACCATAGTAATTCTGTGTTGCGGATATCTGCAGATTTTCATACTCTTCCACTGTATAATAGTCTGTATAGTTATCACCCATACTTTCCATAATACCCTTGTAAAGTCCATCTTCAAGTGTTTCATCTGTGACATCTTCATAGTAGTACATTCGAATGTAATCGGTAAGTGTATCGATTTTACTTATGGTTTCTGAGGTCATGACAGACTCATTCTCCGAGGAATCAGAGGGCAGAAAATATGCCCTTTTTCCAGATAGGTTCTGATATAGTACCAGGAATAGGAGTCCGCATATCAATGAAACCGCAATACCTGCCACTAGTCCTCTTCCAAATCCAGACCTCTTGTATGGTCTTTCTCCTCCTGGTTTAATGGTTTCCTCATACTTTTCTCTGTCTTGTTCTGTATTTGATTCCTCATAATTTTCGTTCTTATAATCGTCCATTTGATCCTTTCTAACTGATCCTAGCATTTTGTATCATACATTTTGACTCGTACTATTGGAAAAAACCCTGTCCAGTGACAAGGTTCTTATCTTCCAAGATAACTCCATGGTGAAACATAGCTTCCATCCTGCGACACTCCAAAATGCAGATGGTTCCCGGTCGAAATCCCCGTACTTCCTACCTTCGCTATCACCTGTCCTCTGGTCACCTTAGTGCCATTTGCAACTACGATCGAAGAGCAGTGCATATAGACTGTATATACACTACCACCGTGATCAACCATAAGATAGTTCCCAGCTCCGCTGCTATATCCTGCAAAGATGACGGTTCCGTCTGCAGCAGCCACTATGTCTGCTCCTCCAGCCGCTCCTATATCAATGCCTTTATGAAATGTAGAAGCTCCTGCCGTTGGGGCAGGTCTGGCACCATAGTCACTTGTCACTCTGGTACTTGAAGGAACGGGCCATGCAAAGGTTCCACCATTATATTTGTCATCTTCAACAATCACAGGCTCTTGCGTTTTGGGTTCTTCTGATTCGGGTTCCTGTGTTTCACTGTCCGACTCTGTCGATTCAGTACCTTCTGTTTCGGTACCTTGTGCTTCTTCCTCAGCCTTTTGTGCTGCTTCTTCTTCTGCCTTCTTTGCAGCTTCTTCCGCAGCCTTTCGTGCCGCTTCTTCCGCTGCGAGGCGTTCAGCTTCTTTTGCAGCCTTTTTTGCTTCCTCGGCCTGCCTGATTTGTTCTATAATTTCGTTTTGTGCATCGATTTCTGCCTGGTATACTTCAGTCAGTTCTGAGGCATCACTCAGATTCTCTTCTACTTCCTGGAGCTCCGACTGTTTTGCATCTAAGAGCAGAGTCACTGCCTGCTGATCCCCTTCATACTTCTGCTGCAGCGAGACCAGCTCCCTTTGCTCCGCTTCCAGCTCAGCCTTTGCCGTTTCGATCTGCTGACAGGTCAGCTGATATCGTTCGAGCATTGATCTGTCATAGGAGGCAAGCTGACGCACATATTCCACCGAACTTAAAAATTCTGTAAGACTTGTGGATGTAACAAGCATTTCCAGCATAGATGTATTGCTGTTCTCATACATATACTTAATACGCAGCTTCATACTCTCGTACTGCTGCTCAACATCTTCCTGGGCGGCTGTCAATCCTTCTTTTTTTTGCGCGATCGCCTCTTCCTTCTGGAGAAGTTGTGCTTCCAGATCTCCAATTTCGGCTGTGATACCGCTCAACTCTGTGTCTAGCTGTTCTACTTTGGTCTCAATTTCGGTCTGAGAGTCCTCCAGCGTGTCTACCAGCTCCTGGGCGCTTTCCAGTGCGCTTTCTAACTGCTCTTTCTCTTCCTGCATATCATTGAGTGATTCTGCCAGAATGGATGTGGGAGCAGTAAAAAGAAGCAGTAACGCCAGTATAAATGCTGTTTTTTGGATAAATCGATTCCAGATACGCATATTCACCTTTTCCTTGCTTTTCCTTACGTTTTCTTACTTTACGTCACTATACCTTCAAATGCCTGTGCAGTGTCAACCGGCTTCCTATGAATCCAATCCCAAAACCGAGAGCAAGTGCTACCGGAACCAGTACTTCAAATACCTCTCCTGCCGGCTTGAACTGTATCAGGTTGTTCAAAAAGCTGAATTTTTCAGCCACATAGATAATCATCCGATTATACATCAGGTAAAGGATCACCAGCGGTAAGCTTGATCCCACCAGACCAATAATAACACCCTCTACCATAAATGGTGCTCGAACAAAAAAATCTGTTGCACCAATCAGTTTCATAATTGCAATTTCTTCTTTACGGACTGTAATTCCTGTGGTTATGGTGTTACTGATCAAAAATACAGCTACGAACAACAGGATTGCAATAATACCGATCGAAATATAACCCAGAAGCCTGTTAAAGTCAGATAGTGTATTCGCAGCAATTTCTGATTTTCGTACTTCTCTGACTCCCTCGAGCCCTTCCAGATAGGTTACCAGCTCAGCCTGTTTGGATACATCGTTTAAATAAATCTCATAGCTGGCAGAATTCGCCAGTGGATTATCTTCTGCAAATCCATCTGCAAGTCCCTCAGAATCACCAAAATAGTCCTCTTTAAAACTGGACCATGCCTCTTCAGCGGAAATGAAGCGATAGCTTGCCACTTCGGATCGACCCCCAATTGCAAAACCAATCACATCGATCTGCTCTTGGCCGATTCCCTCATCAAAGAAAACTGTGATGGATACATTCTGCTCTGCATTATCGACCATCGCCGAAAAATTCGTCACGATGGAATAGAAGATGCCGAACATAAAGATACATGCTGCCATGGTCGTCATAGAAGCGAGTGAGAACATTTTGTTCTTGAAAATATTAGTAAAACCTTGTTTTATCGTGTATACAATCGTATTAAATCTCATTCATTCCTCCTTTTTCATCAGAAATGATGACACCTTTTTTAATTGTAATCACTCTTTTATTCATGACTTTGACAATTTCTGTATTATGTGATACAACGACTACCGTCGTTCCGGTTTCATTGATTTCCTCTAATAGCTTCATGATCTCCCAAGCATTGTTCGTATCCAGGTTACCGGTCGGTTCGTCTGCCAATAAGATCTTTGGCTGATTCACCAATGCTCTAGCAATCGCAACTCTTTGCTGTTCTCCACCAGAAAGCTGTTTGGGATAGGATTTATACTTTGCTGCAAGCCCTACCATGGAAAGGATCGCAGGGACTCTTCTTCTGATCTCTCGGGAAGATGCACCGACCACTTTTTGAGCAAACGCCACATTATCATAGACATTTCTATCCTTCAGGAGCCTGAAATCCTGAAATACCACACCGATTTTCCTACGAAATTTCGGAACCTGTCTGTGTCCGATCAGCGGAAGCTTTTGAGAATCAATTGTCAGAATTCCCTCTGATGGTTCCAATTCCTTCAGCAGCAGTTTTATAAAAGTAGATTTGCCTGAACCACTGTCCCCCACAATAAAAACAAATTCACCAGCATCAATCTCCACATTGACATCATTTAATGCCGGAACCCCTGTTGTGTACGATTTACTGACATGTTCCAGTTTGATCATATTTCCTCCTGATTAAAAATCCAATGACTCCATATACTTCATGTACTTAACTACCATCAGCGCTATTTTAAATGTTATCGCATCCTCAAACACGCGCAGGTCCAGACCTGTACTCTTCTGAAGCTTATCCAGACGATAGACAAGGGTATTCCTGTGAATATATAACTGTCTTGAGGTTTCAGATACATTGAGATTATTCTCAAAAAATTTATTGATAGTAGTCAGTGTTTCTTCGTCAAATTCATCCGGTGATTTTCCATCAAAAATTTCTTTGATGAACATTTTGCACAGAGGAATGGGAAGCTGATAGATCAATCGCCCTATTCCAAGTGTGGAATATGCAATGATATGTTTTTCTTCAAAGAAAATACGTCCAACATCAAGAGCCATTCTGGCTTCCTTATAAGAACGTGATACCTCTTTGATCTCATTGACTACCGTGCCGTAAGCGATATGTACATCATGTGTCGTATCTGCATAAAAAAGATTCAGTATCACTTCTGCAGTTTTATTCAGGGATTCCAGGGATTCACTTTCTCCTAACTCCTTCACCACGATAATATTTTTTTCATCCACCGCTGTTACAAAATCCTTGCTTTTTCCCCCGAACACGCTGCGGATCTTTTCCATCTCATTTCCATCCTTGTCACGGTTCGTCTCTACAATGAATACGACGCGTTTTACATCTGTTTCAATATGAAGCTTCTTAGCGCGATTATAAATATCCACAAGCAGGAGATTGTCCAGCAGCAGGTTCTTAATGAAATTATCCTTATCGAACCTCTCCTTATATGCCACTAAAAGATTCTGAATCTGAAAGCCAGCTATTTTCCCGACCATATATACATCATCGCTGTCACCATTTGCAAGCAAAACGTATTCCAGCTGATGTTCATCGAATACTTTAAAGAACTGGCAGCCCTGCACTACCTGGCTGTCTGCGGGGGAGTCCACAAAATTCTCAGCCGCAGGCACATACTTATCTGCATCCGGCATGGTTGCAGCAAGTACCTTCCCTTCTGTATCAATGATGCACAAATCAATTCTAGTAATCCCTTTTAATCCATCGATCGTATTCTGAAGTATTTGGTTCGAAATCATATTTAACTCTCCTTTTTTTATTTTGTCCCATTTGATTTAGGCAAATGTTATAGATTGCATTCCCACCAGATATGCACCTTTCACAATCAATCGTAAGCTCTTTCTTTAAAAAATTAACACCTAGAAAACATTTTAAGATAAAATTACAAAAAAAGAAAGAGGAAAAGCATAAATTTTATGCATTTCCTCTTTTTTTTTGCATTTTCAACCAAAAAAATCCTGTACAATTTTCACATACTTCATTTTAGGATGAATATTCTATGAATCCCTCGCCCAGAACTTCTCTTGCATCTGATACGATCACGAATGCATTTGGATCTATTTTAGCGACCAGCTCCTTTAGTTGTATAATCTCTTTCTTTGATACAATACTGTACAATACAGTCTTTTGATGTCCTGAATACATCCCGACCGCCTCTAGACCTGTGACTCCTCGATCCAGCTGTGACATAATCTCCTTCGAAATTTTCTCGTGCTGGTCCGTAATTATGATCGCACTTTTCGAATATTTCAGACCTTCCATCAAAGCATCTGAGACCTTTGTCGCCACAAAAATCGCAACAATCGCATAGAGTGCAGCCTTTAACCCAAACACATAAAGTCCCAGTAGTACAATTGTTCCATCAAGAACCTGCATGATCTGTACAATGGAATAGTGTCTTAGCTTTTTTTGTATCAGTACTGCAACCATATCCGTCCCGCCTGTAGTCGCCCGGGCAAGTAATACCAATCCGATCCCTATCCCACATAAGACACCTCCGAACAGTGCTGCGATCGTAAAGTCGCCCTGCGATATATCTATAGGCGGGATCAGGTAGAGCCAGAGTGAAAGCATCAAGGTCGAAAATGTGGTTCTGCCAATAAATCTCTTCCCTTTCATCTTCAATGCTATAAGAAAAACAGGAATATTCAGAATCAAGTTCGCCAGCCATAGAGGAACACCGCCCTCAATAAAAGGTTCTGAATACGCCTTTACAATAATTGCAATTCCTGTAAATCCTCCTGTTACTAGCCCAGTCGGATCAAATAGTGTTTTGATGCCAATACCCATCAGACCTGTCCCGAGCACCATGAACAAATAATCCAGATAGATCGGACGTTTGCCACTAAAATTCATATATAAGCTCCTGTTCCGGATTTATACTTTTCAAGCTCCATCTGCAGCTTCTTGCGAATCAGAAACCGTCGCAGAAATTTTATAAAGTGAAGTCCTCTGTATGCTACTGAATAATACTCACCGAGACTGAACCAGACTGTCGCCGTAATGCGGTTCTTGTAAGTATTCAGGATCTCTTCTTCTTTCGGAGAACCCATGGAAGAAAGAATGATATCTGGATCGGTACTGTTTATTAAGTTGATCAGGGCATCCATATCATTTACATACTCATTGACTGCATGCTCTCCCTCGGCAGAGAACTCCTCATTGACCTGCTGGAAGAAAATATTCATCTTCTCGAGATTCGCCTTACTGTCAGCGATCAGATAGATTCTCTTTTTATTTTTCACGATTCGATTCACAAGTTCGATCAGAAATGTATTATCCTGGATTTCCCTCAGACGCTGCAAGGATTCATTCCCGGTAATCATGAGCAACTCACGCTCCTTGATCAATGTTAGGTCAGCCTGACTGATGGCATTTCTGACACTTAGATTTTCACCAGCCATTAGAATCTGTTCCATGGAAACCGTCTTAATTATATTCAGGATATTATTACTGAGAAATGCTTCCAATTGGAGAATGGATTCCCTTACAGTATAATTGTCTATCTTAATACCTAGCAATTCAATTGGTTTTGACATTGTCATTTACTCCATCTAAATAGATTTTCACAAAACATGGATGTAGTATATCAAAAAGGCACTGGTTTTTCAACCATTTCAAAGATTCGTAATATTGGTGCGTATTCATTAATAAATAAAATAT
>JBKECO010000031.1:0-121341 GCA_047974745.1 Lachnospiraceae bacterium | reverse complement strand
GCGCAGAATATATTAAAGTAGAATTTCAGGCACCTCTGTTTGGTATTTGGTCACCGGAAAAGAAACAGGCGCCATTTATCTGTATTGAACCATGGTATGGACGCTGTGACAGAGAGACTTTTGAAGGCAGGCTCAAGGACAGAGAGTGGGGCAATAAGCTGGCTCCAGGTGAAGTTTTTGAGAGATCTTATACGATCACCTTTCGGTAAAAAGGACTTTCTTTATAAAAAATGATATGTTATAATACTTTAAATCAGCGGTTGCTTTGAAAAGAACCAGTAAAGGAGACGTGTTTATGAAACATGTAAGAACATTAAAAACAAAGAGATTACAGAATACGATCAAGAAGGGTGGATGCGGTGAATGTCAGACTTCCTGTCAGTCCGCATGTAAGACATCCTGTACAGTAGGAAACCAGTCTTGTGAGAACACGAAATAGGTAGTTCCTTATATAAGAAATAATTAAGACGACCGTTCGCTACGCGTTCGGTCGGTTTTGTGTGAAAAATGTTTTTTAGAAAGAGAGGAAATATTGTAGTGGTTCATCAATACAAAAATAACGGCTATAATATTGTTCTGGATGTAAACAGCGGTGCGATCCACGTGGTCGATGACATGATGTATGATATGATCGCACTGTTCGATAAGCAGGATAAAGATAGAATAATAGAACAGCTGTCAAACACCTATTTAGAGCAGGATCTCAGAGAATGCTATGATGAAATTGAGCAGCTGCAAAAAGAAGGCGAACTTTTTACGGAAGATGAATATAAAGAATATATTCAGGATGTTTCAAATCGGAAAACAGTTGTAAAGGCACTTTGCCTGCACATTGCACATGACTGCAATCTGGCCTGTGGATATTGTTTTGCACATGAGGGCGAATACCACGGAAGAAGAGCGCTTATGAGTGCAGAGGTCGGGAAGAAGGCTATAGATTTCCTGATTGCAAATTCAGGAAGCCGTACAAATCTTGAAGTGGATTTTTTTGGCGGTGAGCCTACCATGAATTTTGAAGTGGTCAAAGAGATCGTAGCTTATGGCAGATCTTTAGAAGACAGACACTCCAAGAAGTTCAGATTTACGCTGACGACAAATGGAGTGCTGCTGAACGATGAAATCATAGAATATGCGAACAAAGAGATGGCGAATGTGGTGCTCAGCATCGATGGCCGCAAAGAAACGAATGATTTTATACGTCCTTTCCGCAATGGAAAAGGCAGTTATGAGCTCATCGTTCCAAAGTTCCAGAAATTCGCAGAGAGCAGAAATCAGATGAATTATTATGTGAGAGGGACTTTTACACATTTCAATACTGATTTTTCCAAGGATGTGCTGCACCTTGCGGATCTTGGTTTTAAGCAGGTCTCGGTGGAACCGGTCGTTGCTGAAGATACAGCTGAATATGCGATACAAGAAGATGACCTTCCGATTCTTTTTGAGGAATACGACAGACTCGCTGCCATGATGATAGAAAGAAAGAAACAGGACAAAGATTTTAACTTTTTTCACTTTATGATCGATTTGGAAGGTGGTCCTTGTGTTGCAAAAAGGTTATCAGGCTGCGGATCCGGGACAGAATATCTGGCGGTGACGCCATGGGGAGATTTTTATCCATGTCATCAATTTGTGGGCAATGAAGAATTCCTGCTTGGAAATGTAGATGACGGTATCGTAAAACAAACTATTTGCGACGAATTTAAATCTTGTAATGTTTATGAAAAAGAAAAGTGCAGAGACTGTTTTGCCAGATATTACTGCAGCGGTGGCTGTGCTGCGAACTCCTATCATTTTCATGGAGATATACATAATGCGTATGATATCGGCTGTGCACTTCAGAAAAAGCGTGTAGAATGTGCGATTATGATAAAAGCTGCAGAAGCAGAAATGGAAGAGGAAAGATAAGAGAGGAAGACAGGCGGGATGAAGAACAAACACAAAAAGAGTTGGGGAATTTCAGTCCTTATCGTTATTTTGCTGGTACTGGCATGTATGTCTTATTATGCATCCATCATACTTTCAACGACAGGACCTGGAAAAGATAAGAGTATTAAACTCGGGCTGGACCTGAATGGTGGCGTCAGTATTACCTACCAGGTAGAGAATGAGAATCCGACAGCAGAGCAAATGAGCGATACAATCTATAAGCTGCAAAAGCGTGTCGAGGGCTACAGTACAGAAGCACAGGTCTACCAGGAGGGAAGTGACAGAATCACGGTTGAAATTCCTGGAGTTACAGATGCCAATGCAATTCTCGAAGAGCTTGGAAAACCAGGTTCACTTGAGTTTCAGACTAGTGACGGAACTGTTTTTATGACAGGTGAACAGGTAGCGGATGCACAGGCAGGAACGCAGCAAAATAATCTTGGAAACAATGAATTCGTCGTTAATCTGACTCTGACAGAGGAAGGTGCACAGGTCTTTGGTGAAGTGACTTCTGAAAATATTGGAAACACTCTGCCGATCGTCTATGACGAGGAAGTGATCAGTAATCCAGTCGTACAGGGTGCGATTACTGGAGGGGACGCACAGATATCAGGCATGTCCAGCTATCAGGAAGCAGAGGATCTTGCATCAAATATCAGAATCGGCTCTCTTTCGCTTACATTGACAGAACTTCGATCACAGGTAGTTGGTGCTCAGCTTGGTACAGAAGCCATTTCCACCAGCTTGAAGGCTGGTGCCATCGGTCTTGCTATTGTTGCTGTTTTTATGATTATTTTTTATTCAATTGCCGGAGTTGCAGCTTCCATTGCACTGGCGATCTATACGACACTGGTTATTTCAGTCCTATACTTATTTGAAGTCACACTGACACTGCCCGGAATCGCAGGAATTATCCTTTCCATAGGTATGGCGGTGGATGCGAATGTTATTATATTTTCGCGTATTCGTGAGGAACTTGCTACCGGTAAAACAGTAAGTACTTCCATAGATCAAGGATTTAAAAAGGCGATGTCAGCCATTGTGGACGGAAATGTTACTACACTGATTGCTGCTGCAGTGCTCTGGGTTCTAGGAAGTGGTACCGTCAAAGGATTTGCAAGTACGCTGGCAATTGGTATTTTGCTGTCTATGTTCACTGCCCTTGTCATTACGAGATTTATACTAAGTGCATTTTTTGCGATCGGACTACGTGAAGAGAAGTATTATGGACGTGCTAAAGAACGCAAAGGAATCCGTTTCATGGAATTTCGCAGAGTATTCTTTCTGATTTCAGTAGTTGTAATTCTTGCAGGATTTGGTGCAATGGGCATATCCAGTGCTAATGGAGGACGTGGGTTAAACTATAGTCTCGACTTTGTGGGTGGAACCTCAACTACGATTCCTTTTAGTCAGGATTACAGTATTGCAGAGATCGATGCAGATATGGTTCCGCTGATCGAGAATGTAACTGGAGATTCCAATGTCCAAAGTACAAAGGTTCAGGGAACGAACGATGTGATCTTTAAGACCAGAACCCTGACATTAGATGAGCGTGATGAAATCAATCAGGCATTTGTCGATCAGTATGATATAGATGAAGCTAATATTGCATCGGAAAGTATCAGCTCGACAATCAGCTCTGAGATGCGGGGTGATGCCATAATGGCAGTTCTTGTGGCGACCTTCCTGATGCTGATCTATATCTGGCTGCGATTCAGAGATCCCAGATATGCGGTATCGGCAATTTTGGCCTTACTGCATGATGTGCTTGTAGTACTTACTTGTTATGCTGTGCTTCGAATATCTGTTGGTAGTACATTTATCGCTTGCATGCTGACGATCATCGGATATTCGATCAATGACACCATCGTAATTTTTGACAGAATTCGTGAGAATCTATTACATACAACAAAACCGCAGACAGTAGAAAGTCTGAAAGAAATTGCAAATCGCAGCCTGACACAGACTCTGTCTCGAAGCATCAACACTTCGCTGACGACCTTTATCATGGTATTTTTACTTTGGCTGCTCGGTGTATCCTCGATCAGAGATTTTGCACTTCCTCTGATGGTTGGTCTTTTCAGTGGAGCATATTCCTCAGTTTGTATTGCAACTGAACTCTGGTATATATCCAGACTGCATATTGGTAAAAATAAACTGATTCAGAAAAAGGGACAATAACTGACAGAAAGGACTGCCCTTCGGGCAGTCCTTTCTGCATCGGATCAATAGATCCAGGAGGAATTAGAATGGTAAATTCTATGCTTTTGTTCATCGCCTATCTTGTAGTTATGAATTTGATCGCATTTGGACTCATGGGGCTAGACAAGCATCGTGCGATCCACCAGGAATGGAGAATTTCTGAAAAGGCACTTTTTGCAAGTGCGATCTTTGGAGGAAGTATTGGAAGTATTGTTGGGATGCAGGTATTTCGTCACAAAACAAAACACTGGTATTTTCTATTTGGAATGCCGCTGATTCTGATTCTTCAATGCATTGGAGCATGGTTGATCAAATACACTATGTAAGGTATATGTTTTTATTGAAAAGCGATATCAGGTTGTCTATAATGAACACATGTTGATGAAAAGCGGTAAAATGGAGGTCTTTAACTATGTATACAATGGAAGATATTGAAAGAACTGATCGTGAAGTCGCAGATGCCATCAAGGCTGAAATGGACAGACAGAACAGTCATATTGAGCTGATTGCTTCAGAGAACTGGGTAAGTCCGGCGGTAATGGCAGCAATGGGAAGCGTCATGACGAATAAATATGCTGAAGGTTATCCGGGCAAACGTTACTATGGAGGATGTGAGTGCGTTGATATCGTGGAAGAGTTGGCGATTGAACGTGCAAAAAAAATATTTGGATGTGACTATGCCAATGTACAGCCACATTCTGGGGCACAGGCCAACATGGCAGTGCAGTTTGCCATGCTTACACCCGGAGATACAGTGATGGGCATGAATCTGAATCATGGTGGGCATCTGACACATGGCAGCCCTGTCAATTTTTCCGGAACCTATTTTAATATCGTTCCCTATGGCGTAAATGATGATGGCTTTCTTGATTATGACAATGTAATGGAAATTGCAATCGCGAATAAGCCTAAAATGATCATTGCAGGTGCAAGTGCCTATGCCAGAACCTTGGATTTTGCAAAATTTCGGGAAATAGCAGATGCATGCGGTGCAATCTTAATGGTTGATATGGCGCATATTGCAGGTTTGGTAGCTGCAGGACTTCATCCAAGTCCATTTCCGCATGCAGATGTGGTGACAACGACTACACATAAGACATTAAGAGGTCCTCGAGGCGGAATGATACTCTGCAATCAGGAAGCTGCAGAAAAATACAACTTTAATAAGGCGGTTTTTCCAGGAATTCAGGGCGGTCCGCTCATGCATGTGATTGCAGCGAAGGCAGTCTGTTTCAAGGAAGCGCTTGAGCCGGAATTTATGACATATCAACAGAATATTATAGACAATGCGCAGGCATTGAGCAAAGGACTGCTGGAGAGAGGAATCAGACTTGTATCAGGTGGAACAGACAATCATCTCATGCTCATAGATCTTACGAATTTTGAGCTGACAGGGAAAGATGTCGAGAAGATTCTGGATTCTGTAAATGTGACTTGCAATAAAAATACGATTCCGAACGACCCAAAATCGCCATTTGTAACAAGTGGTGTAAGAATCGGAACTCCGGCTGTAACTGCGCGTGGAATGAATGTAGATGACATGGATCAGATTGCTGAAATCATTGCTATGATGATAAAAGAAGGTGAAGATGCAGCAACTAGAGCAAGAGAAATTGTATCATCACTGACGGGGAAATATCCGCTGCAATAAGTACGTTTTATTTGATTTTATAATTTTATAGTGTTAAAATGATACGGGGGATGATTCACATCCTCCGTTTTTATTATATATTTTGGCTAAAAAGGAGAAAACAAAATGAAAAAAAAGAGAGTAGTGATAACTGTAATCATTCTATTGCTTGCAGTTGCAGGAATTTCATATGGAATCTGGTATTATTTTGGAAACTCGGCAAAAGACAAAAATGATAAAGTCTATGTAGAGAAGGTTTCCGTAATCACAGGGATGTCCGCTGGTTTTTCGAACCGCTACTCTGGAGTTGTAGAGCCTCAAAAAACGGTCAATGTGAATGCAGATGCAGAGCGAACTGTCAATGAGCTTCAGGTCGAGGAAGGTGACATCGTCGAAGAAGGCGCTGTGCTTTTCAATTATAAGACACAGGATCTGGAGATGGATCTGGAGCAAGCAAAGCTTGAAATGGAGAATATCGACAACGAAATTGCCAACTATAAAACACAGATAACAGAGCTTACCGCAGAACGTGATGCTGCGGCAGAGGCAGATAAATTTGACTATACGACTCAGATACAGACACTGCAGACGAATATCAAGCAGTCTGAATATCAGAAGGAATCAAAACAGCTGGATATCGACAAGATCGAGGCTAATATTTCCAATTCTGAAGTGACTGCACCGATTAGTGGTGTAGTAAAAACAATCAACAGTACAGATGGCGTGACTCCATCAGAAGATACATCACAGCCCTTCATCAGTATTCTTGCTACAGGTGGATATCGTATACGTGGAGAAGTCAATGAGCAGAATGTTAGTATGCTCTCTGCAGGCCTGCCCGTTATCATTCGTTCCAGGATCAATGAAGAACAGACCTGGAACGGTGTGGTTGATACCATCGATGTGGAAAGCCCGGAATCAAATTCTGACAATAGTGAGTATGGGACAACGGAGGAATCCTCACTTACAAGCTCTTCCAATTATCCTTTTTACATCAGTCTGGATGATATTGGCGATCTGATGCTTGGACAGCACGTCTATATTGAACTCGATATGGGTCAGACGGAAGTGAAAGAAGGGTTATGGCTCTACAGTGGATATATGGTAACAGATGAGACTGGTTCTTATGTCTGGGCAGATGATGGCAGCAACAAACTGATCAGGAAAAAAGTGACACTTGGGGAATATGACGAGTCATTGGATGAATATGAAATTACAGCCGGACTTACGATCGATGACTATATTGCCTGGCCGATGGAAGCATTGTATGAAGGTGTCACCACTGTCACGACTCAGGAAGAAGTAGATTATACTTCCGATTTGTATAATCAGGAAAGCAGTACCGAGAGCCTGGATACGGAATTTTACGATACAGAATTTTATGATGAAGAAATGTATGATGAAGAAATGTATGACGAGGAAATGTATGGCACCGAAGTGATCGATCCTGAGATGAATGCGACAGAGTTTTATGATACACAAGGACAAGAGGAAGCTGTGAACGAGGCAGGTACGGAGGTTGCAGAATGATTCTTGATCTAAAAAATATATTTAAAGATTATACTCAGGAAAAAATGGTAGTTCCTGTATTAAAGGATGTCTCTTTTTCGGTAGAAGAAGGAGAATATGTTGCGATCATGGGACCGTCAGGGTCTGGAAAGACCACCCTCATGAATATCATAGGGTGCCTGGATCGCCCGACCTCCGGAGAATACATTTTTGCAGGACAGGAAATAAAAAAATTAAAGGACAGAGAGTTATCCGGAGTGCGACTGAACAGCATCGGGTTCGTGTTCCAGAGCTTTCATCTGATGCCACGAGAAAGTGCACTTGAGAATGTTGAGCTGCCACTCAGCTATGCAAAAGTCAAGGTCAGGGAACGCAGGGAACGAGCAATGACTGCGCTGACAAGAGTGGGGCTTGAGGATCGTGCACTGTTCACGCCTACACAGCTTTCCGGCGGGCAGAAACAAAGGGTGGCGATTGCAAGAGCCATGGTAAATAATCCAAAGCTGCTGTTAGCGGATGAACCGACAGGAGCCTTGGATCAGACATCCGGAGCCCAGATCATGGAACTGTTCAAGAAATTGAATCAGGAGGGCGTGACGATCGTTATGATCACACATGATATGCAGATTGCTTCTCATGCAAAAAGGATATTTCATATTGTCGACGGTGTTCTGACGGAAGCAGTTCGTGAGGAGGTGGTTTCATGAAACGCTGGAAAGGACTACTGATCACAGTCATTGTTCTTCTTGTACTTGGAGGAGTCAGTGTAGGTGGAATCTATTTTTACATGAATTATCAAAAGAGCAATTTAAGAGCAGATGTGTTCCTGGTCTCGAATTTAAATATGGGTTATGATATGGGAGCAACGTCCAGTGCGGGCTATGTCTCGAACAGCTCATCCCAGTCCATCAAATTAAATGATAATAAGGTAAAAGAAATACTCGTGAGCCAGGGCGATACAGTCAGCATTGGAGATCCCCTGTTTCAGTATGATACCCGAAGTCTGGATCTTGATATCGAAATGAAGCAGCTTGAAATTCAAAATGCAGAAAATGATATTATAAAAGCCCAGAGAGATCTGGATATTTTAAATGCCACAGTGCCTGTTGTGGAATCAACTGAGATCGAGGAGCCGCTTACCGAGGACGATATCGATTTTGACTACCCTGCAATAGAAACTCCGGAGCAGATGGATGGAGCGGCTTATAATTTCGTCAATGGCAATTCCGTACCTTATGCAGGGGATGGCACGGCAGAGAACCCATTCCGTTTCCTCTGCACACAGGACAGCTATGTTCTTGGTGTTTATATCAATACCCTGATCGAGTTCCAGCAAACGGCTGCATTTGAGATCTGGAGCAATAATGATCCTGTCAATGGAACCATGATTACCCTGTGGACGATCAATGGAGCAGAATATACGGAAGTCACACCAAATGGAAGATATGCTGTGACGACTCATGAAAACCTCAGGGAAGCTTATGATATTGAGAGGATGGCGGCACTAGAATCAGCACTTGCGGAGGCAGAAGCTGAGCGGGATTCTGAGGAAGTTACGACTGGACAGACTTATACAGCCAAAGAATTAGAGGAAGCGAAGGCAGATAAGCAGCAGGACATTAAAGATAATGATGTAGAACGCAGAACAAAGGAGCTGGAGTTAGAGCGTCTAGAGAGTAAGCGTGACGATTATACCGTAAAGGCTACTGTAAATGGAGTCGTGCAGTCTGTAGGCGATCCGGAGAATCCTTCCACTGACGGAGCCCCTTTTATGGTCGTTTCAGGTGAAGAAGGATTGTTTGTAGTCGGTGAGATCAGTGAACTGTCCCTGGATGCCATACAGGTAGGAACTGAAATCACACTGAATTCCTGGAATACAGGCATGACCTACTCTGCAATAGTACAGACCATCTCGGAATACCCTTCTGAGGATGGAAATCAATACTATGCAGATGGAAATCCAAATGTATCTTATTATCCATTCACAGCAGTGGTTTCCAATGGAGATGATTTATCTGCAGGGGAATACGTTCAAATATCGATCGTAAAAGAAACAACGGAAGAAGAGGTGAATTCCATTTATATCGAAAAAGCCTATGTCCGTAAAGAAAATGGACAGTCCTATGTCTATAAAGTCGGACCGGATAATACGCTGGTCAAGCAGTATGTGGAGACAGGGAAAACTCTTTGGGGGTATTCTGTGGAAATCAAGCAGGGATTGACATTAGAGGACAGTATCGCTTTTCCATACGGAGTGACAGCCCAAGAAGGTATTAAAGTAAACGTTGATGAACAGTCTAATATGAATTTGGGGGGGTGATGACAGGTATGTTTGAAAATATTAGATTATCATTTAAAGGAATTTGGTCTCACAAAATGAGATCCTTTCTGACAATGCTTGGAATCATCATAGGTATCGCAGCGATCATTGCAATCGTATCGACTATAAAAGGAACCAACGAGCAGATCAAGCAGAATCTGATCGGATCAGGAAATAATACAGTGGATATCGCACTATATCAGGGAGATTGGGAATATGACATGTCCTATTCCGATGCTCCTGTCGGAGTCCCTGTCATATCTGATGCAGTATTTTCAGATATTCAGGATATTCCAACTGTAGAAAGTGCTTCTTTGTACTATCAGAGGCAGGATTATGACGGCGTGTATTATATGAATACCGCACTTTCCGGCGGCTATGTCATGGGAATTGACAACTCATTTCTGGATACAGCGAACTATGCCATACAAAAGGGCCGTGGATTCACTCAGGCCGACTATACAGGATATAAGTCAGTCGCAATTTTAGACAGTGATTCGGCAGATGCTCTTTTTCAAGGTGAGGATCCCATCGGTAAAACGATTGAAATCAAGTCGCACCCCTTTACGGTCATTGGAATTGCAGTTAATGCGGTCGAATTCGAGCCCGTCATCAATTCCATCGATGATTACTATACTTATGAAAGTGATGCTATGGGAAAAATATATATTCCCTACACGACCTGGCCGACGGTATATAAATATGATGAACCTCAGCGTCTTTTGATCAAAGCGGTTTCAACAGACGATATGACAAAAGCTGGTAAAGAAAGCGCAGATATTTTAAATGGATATCTATCAGTCACAGATGACACGATTAAATACAAAGCAGAGGATATTTTAGAGCAGGCCAGAGAGATACAGCAGCTGAGCGAATCGACGAATAGCATGCTGATCTGGATCGCAGGTATTTCCCTGATCGTAGGTGGAATCGGTGTTATGAATATCATGCTGGTATCCGTGACCGAAAGAACTCAGGAGATTGGATTAAAGAAATCGATCGGCGCTCGCAGATCAAATATTCTGGGACAGTTTCTGACGGAATCAGCAGTACTTACAAGTCTGGGAGGAATTCTGGGTGTGATCAGCGGAATTGGACTTGCGGAAGTTATTTCCAGAGTCAGTTCGACTCCAGTTGCGATCAGTGCGCCTGCAGCTGTTGCATCTGTTATTTTTTCTATGCTGATCGGAATCATATTCGGTATGCTGCCATCCTATAAAGCAGCGAATCTGGATCCGATCGAAGCACTAAGAAGAGAATAATGGTCTTACAGCACCGCACAGCGCAGAACGTGCCAGTGACCTGAAAGCACCTTGCAAGTCGAACAATTTCATTGTATAATGTCACAGAATCAGTCTGCGGCAGAATAGGCTGGGATTGCTAGAAGGCAAAGGAGAACACATGATAGATATTAAATTTTTACGGGAAAATCCAGAAATAGTCAAAAAAAATATTCAGAATAAATTCCAGGATCATAAGCTTCCACTGGTCGATGAGGTAATTGAACTCGATGAACAGGCCAGAAGGGCGAAGCAGGAAGCCGATACATTGCGTGCCAATCGGAATCAGGTATCTAAGCAGATCGGCACACTAATGAGTCAGGGTCAAAAAGAAGAAGCAATGTCTCTGAAAGAGCAGGTGCAAATGGACGCAGAAAGACTGAGTGCCTTGGAGGAGCAGGAAAAAGAACTTCAGGATAAAGTGACTTCGATCATGATGACGATTCCCAACATCATCGATCCTTCTGTACCAATAGGAAGAAATGATGAGGATAATGTGGAGATCATGAAATTTGGAGATCCAGTCGTTCCTGAATTTGAAATTCCTTACCATACAGATATCATGTCAAAATTCAATGGCGTGGATATAGAAGCAGCTGGAAAGGTTGCAGGTAATGGGTTTTACTATCTTATGGGCGATATTGCCCGTCTGCATTCCGCAGTGATCAGCTATGCGAGAGATTTCATGATCGACAGAGGCTTCACCTATGTGATCCCTCCATTTATGATTCGAAGCAATGTTGTGACTGGTGTTATGAGCTTCGAAGAAATGGATGCCATGATGTATAAAATAGAAGGGGAAGATTTGTATTTGATCGGAACCTCAGAGCATTCCATGATTGGAAAATTTATTGATACGATCAACGAAGAGACAGTGCTGCCATATACTCTGACCAGCTATTCTCCCTGCTTCCGCAAAGAAAAAGGTGCACATGGGATAGAAGAACGTGGTGTTTACCGTATTCATCAATTTGAGAAGCAGGAAATGATCGTGGTCTGCAGACCTGAGGATTCCATGCATTGGTATGATAAACTTTGGGAAAATACAGTAGACCTGTTCCGTACGCTGGACATACCCGTACGTACACTAGAATGTTGTTCCGGAGATCTTGCCGATCTCAAGGTCAAATCTTGTGATGTAGAAGCCTGGTCACCGAGACAGAAGAAATATTTTGAAGTGGGTAGCTGTTCAAACCTTGGGGATGCACAGGCAAGAAGACTTAAGATTCGTGTGAAGGGTGAAGACGGGCAGAAATATTTTGCTCATACTCTGAATAATACAGTGGTTGCTCCACCCCGTATGCTGATCGCATTTCTGGAAAACAACCTGAATGAAGACGGAAGCATCAATATTCCGGAAGCACTTCGCATGTATATGGGCGGAAAAACAAAGATCCAGTCATAGACTTTGGCATAATGTATAAAATATCATAGTGTCGGGATAAAATCTCGGCACTATTTGTTTGGGCAAAAAGGTTGTAAAGTCATGGTCGTTATGGTAAAATTTTTACAATTTATGTAAGTAATGCGAGCTAGTGGCAGTGATCAAACGTGTTTCAGGGAGAAATACGATACATAGGGATATCTGAAAAAAAGCGAGGTCTTTTTTTTTTTGAGAAGAATTAAGAAAGGACAGGGTGAAACATGAAAGCATTTTTAATACTTGAAGATGGGAATGTGTTCGAAGGAACCAGTATCGGCTCCACAAAAGAAATAATCAGCGAGATCGTATTTAATACTTCAATGACTGGATATTTGGAGGTATTGACAGATCCGTCTTATGCCGGACAGGCAGTAGTAATGACTTACCCATTGATCGGGAATTATGGAATCACTCCGGATATGGAGTCCAAAAGACCGTGGCCTGATGGATATATAGTAAGAGAGCTTTCCAGACTGCCGAGCAACTTTCGATGTGAGGGTACCATTCAGGACTTTTTACTCAAACATGATATTCCCGGAGTGGCAGGGATCGATACCAGAGCACTGACAAAGATTCTTCGTGAAAATGGAACCATGAATGGAATGATTACAACCAACGAGGCTTATGACCTGGATGTCATACTTCCAAAATTGAAAGAATATACAACTGGTAATGTTGTTGACAAAGTGACTTGTCAAGAAAAAGAAGTGCTGAAGGGATCAGGAAAGCATGTGGCACTGTTGGATCTCGGTGCAAAGAATAACATTGCACAGTCATTAAATAGTCGAGGCTGTGAGGTGACAATCTATCCTGCGCACACAACTGCAGAAGAGATCATAAACAGCAGCTGTGACGGAATCATGCTTAGTAATGGACCTGGAGACCCAAAAGAATGTACAGATATCATCGCAGAAATCAAAAAATTGTATGATTCAAATATTCCGATCTTTGCGATCTGCCTGGGACACCAGCTCATGGCTCTGGCTAATGGAGCTGATACTCATAAGATGAAATACGGACATCGTGGCGGCAATCACCCGGTCAAAGACCTAAAAACGAACCGTGTCTATATATCCTCCCAGAACCATGGGTATGTCGTTGATATTGATAATCTCGATCCCTCTGTTGCAGTCGAAGCATTCGTAAATGTGAATGATGGTACCAATGAGGGGCTTGAATATAAAGGTAAAAATATTTTTACAGTGCAGTTTCATCCGGAGGCTTCACCGGGACCACAGGATAGTGCGTATCTGTTCGACCGATTTATTGAGATGATGGAGGGAGTGAAATAATGCCAAAGAATCTAGAGATAAAAAAGGTACTTGTTATCGGCTCCGGTCCAATCATTATCGGACAGGCCGCAGAATTTGATTACGCCGGAACTCAGGCCTGCCGTTCCCTCAAGGAAGAAGGTGTTGAGGTCGTACTTGTGAATTCGAATCCAGCGACCATTATGACAGATAAGGAAATAGCGGATGTCGTATATATTGAGCCGCTTACGATTCCGGTGCTGGAAAAAATCATAGCAAAGGAAAAACCAGACAGCATTCTCCCAACACTTGGTGGTCAGGCTGGTCTTAATCTGGGAATGGAGCTCGACGAACAGGGGATTCTCGATAAATATGATGTCAGATTGATCGGCACGACTGCAGAAACGATTCGTAAAGCAGAAGATCGTCAGGAATTTAAAGATACCATGGAGAAGATCGGTGAGCCTTGTGCACCTTCTCTCGTAGTGAAAAATGTAGAGGATGGGATTCGTTTCACAAATACGATTGGATATCCCATTGTGCTTCGTCCTGCCTACACACTTGGTGGGAGCGGCGGTGGAATTGCCAATAATGAACAGGAGCTCATCGATATCCTGACAAATGGTCTCAGACTGAGCCGTGTGGGTGAGGTGCTGGTCGAGCGCTGTATTGCAGGCTGGAAAGAAATCGAATACGAAGTAATGCGTGATGCGAACGGGAATTGCATCACCGTTTGTAATATGGAAAATATCGATCCAGTCGGCGTGCATACAGGTGACAGTATTGTGGTTGCTCCTTCCCAGACACTGGGAGACAAAGAATACCAGATGCTTCGGACTTCTGCAGTAAACATAATATCCGAGCTTAAAATTACCGGAGGTTGTAATGTGCAATACGCACTTCACCCAGAGAGCTTTGAGTACTGTGTTATCGAAGTGAATCCTCGTGTAAGTCGCTCTTCCGCTCTTGCATCAAAAGCGACTGGTTATCCGATTGCAAAGGTTGCAGCAAAAATTGCACTTGGCTATACACTGGATGAGATTTTAAATGCAATTACAAGAAAGACCTATGCCAGCTTTGAGCCAATGCTTGATTATTGTGTTGTAAAAATCCCAAGACTGCCCTTTGACAAATTTATTACTGCAAAAAGAACACTGACGACACAAATGAAGGCAACCGGAGAAGTCATGAGCATCTGTAACAACTTTGAAGGTGCACTCATGAAAGCAGTCAGATCATTAGAACAGCATGTAGACAGCATGATGGCGTATGATATGGATCAACTGACTACAGAAGAGCTGTTCGAAGCGCTTGCAACTGTGGACGATCGCAGGATATTTACGATTGCAGAGGCTCTGCGCAGGAAGATATCCTACGAAAAAATCCATGATATTACAAAAATCGATATCTGGTTCATCGACAAAATTTCAATTTTGGTGGAAATGGAAGAACGGCTTAAATCAGAAGAACTGACTGTCGACCTGCTGCGTGAAGCAAAGCGGATCGAATTTCCTGATAAAGTTATTGCAGAGCTTGCTGGCAAGACAGAAAGTCAGGTCAAGAATCTGCGCTACGAGAATGGCATAACGGCTGTTTATAAGATGGTGGACACCTGTGCAGCTGAATTTACTGCTTCCACACCGTACTACTACTCTGTATTCGGCGGAGAAAATGAAGCAGAAGAGACACATCCACCTAAAAAAGTCATAGTGCTTGGCTCTGGTCCAATTCGAATTGGACAGGGAATTGAGTTCGATTACTGCTCCGTTCACAGTACCTGGGCTTTCAGAAATGAAGGGTATGAAACGATTATTGTAAATAATAATCCTGAGACAGTTTCTACAGATTTTGATATAGCAGATAAGCTTTACTTTGAGCCACTGACACCGGAAGATGTGGAAAGTATTGTAAATATTGAAAAGCCAGACGGTGCTGTGGTGCAGTTTGGAGGGCAAACCGCAATCAAACTGACCGAGGCACTTCTTAAAATGGGCGTGCCAATCCTTGGAACCAAAGCGGAAGATGTGGATGCGGCAGAAGATAGAGAACTCTTTGACAAGATTCTGGAAGCGACAAAGATTCCAAGAGCAGATGGTGACACTGTTTTTACGGCAGAGGAAGCAAAAGTGGTAGCGAATCGTCTTGGGTACCCGGTACTTGTAAGACCCTCCTATGTACTGGGCGGGCAGGGAATGCGAATTGCCTTTAATGATGACGAGATCGAAGAGTTTATCGGAATTATAAATCGAATCGCACAAGATCATCCGATCCTGGTGGACAAATACCTGCAGGGAAAAGAGATCGAGGTAGATGCAGTTTGTGATGGAACTGATATTCTGATTCCGGGCATCATGGAACATATCGAAAGAACTGGCGTGCATTCCGGAGATAGTATTTCCGTATACCCTGCATTTACAATAAGTGATAAGGTCAAGGAGACCATTGTTGACTATACGGGAAGACTGGCTAGAGCACTTCATGTAGTGGGACTGATCAATATTCAGTTCATTGCAATGGAGGATGAAGTTTTTGTAATCGAGGTAAATCCTCGTTCCTCAAGAACGGTGCCATATATCAGTAAGGTAACAGGAATTCAGATTGTTGATCTGGCCACGAAGGTCATTATAGGCAACACCTTAAAGAGCCTTGGTTTTACACCGGGACTTGCGAAAGAAGCTGACTACTTTGCAATCAAAATGCCAGTATTTTCCTTTGAAAAACTGCGTGGAGCAGAAATCAGTCTGGGACCTGAAATGAAATCAACAGGCGAGTGTCTGGGAATTGCTCCAACCTTTAATGAAGCATTGTACAAAGCCTTTTTAGGAGCTGGGGTACAGCTGCCAAAGTATAAGCAAATGATCATGACAGTCAAAGACTCAGATAAGGAAGAGTCCGTAGAAGTCGCAAGGCGATTTGCAGCACTCGGCTATAAAATCTATGCTACTAGAAGTACAGCCAGATACCTGCAGGAGCACGGAATCGATGCACTCTGGGTCAATAAGATCAGCCAGGAATCTCCAAATGTAATGGATCTGATTTTAGGGCACAAGATCGATCTTGTCATAGATATTCCAACACAGGGAACAGACAAGTCAAGAGACGGATTCCTCATCCGAAGAAATGCCATAGAAACCGGTGTCTACTGCATCACCTCCCTCGATACGGCCAATGCACTTGCAAGCAGTCTAGAGACAACGATCGATGATCTGACACCAATCGACATCGCCAAAGTAGAAAACCGCTAATTCAATTTATGCATCTAAAAAGAGTCGCCTCTTCCGTACATATTTACCTAATGTATATAGTTGAAGGACGCTGTAAATATGAATTTTGATCTCTGGGAAGCTCAAGTAAAGAATTCCAAGTGGATGCGAATCAGTTTTTTCGCTCCACATACTTGAGTTTCTTTTTTTGCAGTTCTTTTAAAAAAGATAATAAAAATTCACGAAAGGGATAGGCACTTGCCCTAAAGAGATAATTTCGCTATACTTATCTTATTGCATGATTTGAAGTATCTGAATTTGTGATGAGGTCGAAATGAAAAGAATTATTTTATGCACATTGACTTTTATTGTTCTGTTTTCAGGAATATTAACAGCAAGTGCTTCCACAACGGACGAAAAATTACAAGAGGCAACAGACAATCTGGATCAGCTGGAAGAGAGCAAACAAGAGGCAGAGGCAGCGCAGGATGCACTGTTAGATATCTCAAATGAACTGGATGTGGAACTGACAGATCTGAATCAGCAATTATCAGATACTGCAGCTCAGATCACAGATCTTGAACAACAGATTGTTACAAAAAATACAGAAATAGAAATGAGCAAGAATGAACTTGCAGAAGCAGAAGCGATCCAGGCTGAACAGTATGTCAGTATGAAAAAGCGGATCGTTTTTTTGTATGAGCAGGGAAGCGAATCTATGATCGGAGTCTTGTTAGAAAGTGAGTCCATGTCAGATTTTTTGAACAAGGCAGTTTATATCGAATCCATGAGCCAGTATGATCGGAGCAAACTGAACGAGTATGAGATCATCACTGAACAGATTGCTCAGAAGAAACAGGAGTTAGAGGCACAGGGTGCAGCCCTTGCATTCATGAAAATAGATCTGGAAGAAAAGAGTGAACAGATAGACACTCTGATTGATAAGGTAGAGGTCACTCAGGCACAAAATCAGCAGGAATTAATTCAAAGTCAGGAAGAAATTGCAGCATATGATGCCCAGATCGCACAAATGAAGGCCTATGAAGAAGAGCTTGAGCAGTTAAAGATCGAAGAAGCAAAGCGACTTGCCGAAGAACGGAAGAAAGCAGAGGAAGCAGAGCAGGCTGCTGCAGCTCAGACACCAGAGGATACGGGGGGTGGACAGATAACAGCTTCGGATTCTGATTTGGCCATGCTTGCTGCTATCGTGGAGTGTGAAGCCGGTGGAGAGAGCTATGAAGGACAGTTAGCAGTTGCAAGTGTTGTCATTAACCGTGTAAGAAGTGGGTCTTTTCCAAATTCAATCTCTGGTGTGATCTACCAAGGAGGACAATTCTCACCAGTTGCAAGCGGCAGATTTGCAGTCGTTCTTGCCAGAGGTGCCTCGGCCAGTGCCCGGCAGGCAGCGAGTCAGGCTATTTCTGGACAACTGAATATATCTGCATTGTATTTTTGCAGGAACAATGGAGAAGTAGCTGGTACAGTGATTGGGAATCATGTATTTTATTAATAGATGTCAAAAACGGACAATTGTTTTACTTTTTTAAATTGACAAAAATTTAACGAATTAAACCTTGTATTCAGATTCGATTTGTGATAAGGTTTACGTGGTAGAACAGTAAATCGAAATAACTGACAGTTCGAGAGATTCCGACATCTTGGTGAAACGATTAACAAGCTGGTGAAGTGCTTAACAATCGTAGATATTTGAAAATATTTGGTTTATAATAGGGATGATTTGGAAAATGAATTGAAATAAATTCTTTTTTTTCAAGAAGAAATTGTTAAAATATTAACAGAAACTAAAAATCCAATTATCAGTAAGGAGAAAAACATGTCAAACAAAGTTGTATTAGCAGGTGCATGCAGAACAGCAATCGGAAGAATGGGTGGAACACTAAGCAATATACCCGCTGCAGATCTTGGAGCGATCGTTATTAAAGAAGCGATCAGTAGAGCAGGTGTGAAGCCAGAACAGGTGGACGAGGTCATGATGGGGTGCGTTATTCAGGCAGGCCTTGGACAGAATGTGGCACGTCAGGCTTCCATTAAAGCAGGTCTCCCTATAGAAGTTCCAGCATTTACATTGAATGTTGTATGTGGATCCGGTCTGAAATGTGTCAACGAAGCAGCTTCTCTGATCGCATCTGGACAGGCTGATATCGTGGTAGCAGGCGGAATGGAGAACATGTCACTTGCACCATATTCACTTCCAAATGCGCGTTATGGATACCGAATGAATAACGGAGCAGTTATAGATACTATGGTAAATGATGCGTTGACAGATGCTTTCAACCACTATCATATGATGATCACCGCTGAAAATCTTTGTGATAAATATGAGTTGACCAGAGAAGAACTGGATCAATTCGCAGCTGACAGTCAGAACAAAGCTGAAAAAGCAATTGCAGAAGGTCGATTTGACGATGAAATCGTACCGGTTCCGGTCAAAGTAAAGAAAGAAACAGTACTGTTTACAAAGGATGAGGGACCTCGTGCTGGTGTGACAGCAGAAGCACTTTCATCTCTCAGATGCTGCTCAGGAAAAGAAGGCGGAATTGTAACTGCAGGAAATGCATCAGGAATCAATGATGGTGCAGCAGCAGTTGTAGTGATGAGTGAAGAAAAAGCGAAAGAGCTTGGTGTTACACCAATGGCAGTTTGGGTAGCAGGAGCATTAGGTGGAGTTGAGCCTGAAATCATGGGAATCGGACCTGTTTCATCAACTGCGAAAGTATTTGACAGAACTGGACTTACTATAGAAGATATGGATCTGATCGAGGCAAATGAGGCTTTTGCCGCACAGTCTATACCAGTAGCAAGAGAATTGAAATTTGATATGAACAAAGTTAATGTGAATGGGGGAGCCATCGCTCTTGGTCATCCGGTGGGAGCGTCAGGCTGTCGTATCCTGGTAACACTTCTTCATGAGATGCAAAAGAGAGATGCTAAACGAGGACTTGCAACTCTTTGCATCGGCGGTGGAATGGGATGCTCTACCATTGTTGAGAAGTATTAGATTTTGTACACTGGTTTCACAGATAAGAAACCGGCATGAACAAAATAGTTATTATAATGAAAATATAAGTAGCTGGTAAAACAATTAAATTAGGAGGATCTACAATGAAAGTTGGTATCATTGGTGCAGGAACGATGGGTTCTGGAATCGCACAGGCGTTTGCACAGACAGAAGGGTATGAAGTTTTCCTTTGTGACATTAATGAAGAATTTGCAGCGAATGGAAAGAAGAAGATCGCAAAAGGATTTGATAAAAGGATTGCAAAAGAGAAAATGACTCAGGATGCTGCTGACAAAATCCTTGCGAAAATTACAACAGGTGTTAAGGATATCTGTACAGAATGTGACCTGGTTGTAGAAGCTGCATTAGAAAATATGGAAATCAAGAAGCAGACCTTCAAAGAGCTTGCCTCTATTTGTAAAGCGGAATGCATTTTTGCCACAAATACATCATCTTTATCCATTACAGAGATCGGAGCAGGACTGGACAGACCTGTGATCGGAATGCACTTTTTCAATCCTGCACCAGTAATGAAGCTGATCGAAGTCATCAAGGGAGAGAACACCCCTGACGAATTAAAAGACAGAATCGTTGAGATCGCAAAAGAGATCGGAAAAACTCCGGTTGAAGTAAATGAAGCAGCTGGATTTGTTGTAAATAGAATTCTAATTCCTATGATCAATGAAGCGGTAGGGATTTATGCTGATGGCGTAGCTTCTGTTGAAGGCATCGATACAGCAATGAAGTTAGGAGCGAACCATCCAATGGGACCACTTGCATTAGGAGACCTGGTCGGACTCGATATCTGCCTTGCAATTATGAACGTATTGTATGATGAAACCGGTGATCCAAAATATCGTCCACATCCATACCTGAAGAAAATGGTTCGTGCCAATAAACTTGGCATGAAAACCGGAATTGGCTTCTACGATTATTCACGCTAAATGCGCGGAGCATGAGTTATTAAATTTTGATCATAAAGGAGTGTTAGAATCATGGATTTTTCTTTAAGTAAGAAACATGAACTTGCGAGGACTTTATTTAGAGATTTCGCAGTCAATGAAGTCAAACCACTGGCTCAGGAGGTCGATGAGACAGAAGAATTTCCGATGGAAACAGTTAAGAAGATGGCAAAGCAGGGATTTATGGGAATTCCGGTGCCGAAAGAATATGGCGGACAGGGATGTGATGTACTGACATATGCCATGTGTGTGGAAGAGCTGTCGAAGGTTTGTGGTACAACGGGTGTAATCGTGTCAGCACATACTTCGCTCTGCATAGATCCGATCATGACCTATGGAACAGAGGAGCAGAAACAGAAATTTGTACCAGCTCTGGCAAAGGGCGAAAAACTTGGCGCATTTGGACTAACTGAGCCAGGTGCAGGAACAGATGCACAGGGATGTCAGACAAAAGCCATCTTAGATGGTGAGGAATGGGTATTAAATGGGACAAAGGTCTTTATCACAAATGGTAAAGTCGCAGACATTTATATTATTATTGCGATCACAGATGTAACAGTTGATAAACGAGGACGAGCGAAAAAGCATTTTTCAACGTTCATTGTCGAAAAAGGTACACCAGGCTTCTCCTTTGGAGCAAAAGAAAAGAAAATGGGTATCAGAGGTTCTGCGACCTATGAACTTATCTTCGAGGACTGCAGAATTCCGAAAGAAAACCTTTTAGGAGCACTGGGCAAAGGGTTCCCGATCGCTATGCATACATTAGATGGCGGGCGTATTGGAATTGCAGCTCAGGCACTTGGACTTGCAGAGGGTGCATTAGAAGCAACCATAGAATATACGAAAGAAAGAAAGCAGTTCGGTCGTTCGATTGCACAGCAGCAGAATACTCAATTTGAACTTGCTACAATGGCAACACAGGTAGAGGCAGCTCAGCTTCTGGTCTATAAAGCCGCAATTGCAAAACAGACACAGAGAAATTATTCATTTGAAGCAGCAAAAGCAAAATTATTTGCGGCAGAAGTCGCAATGGCAGTTACGACCAAATGCGTCCAGCTACATGGTGGATATGGATACATCAGAGAGTATGATGTGGAACGTATGATGAGAGATGCTAAGATCACAGAGATCTACGAAGGAACTTCAGAAGTTCAGCGTATGGTAATTGCAGCAACTATTTTAGCATAACAGGAACCAATAGTGGATGATAAACAATAAGGAGTGAAAACTGTGAAGATAGTAGTATGTTTAAAGCAGGTACCTGATACGAAAGGCGGAGTCAGATTTAATCCAGATGGTACATTGGACAGAGGTTCTATGCTTGCGATCATGAATCCAGATGACAAGGCTGGTCTGGAAGCTGCACTTAGAATAAAAGATGCAACTGGTGCTGAAATAACAGTCATAACCATGGGACTTCCAAAAGCTGATGATATGCTTCGTGAAGCACTTGCAATGGGAGCAGATAAAGCGATTCTGGTAACAGATAGAGTACTTGGCGGCGCTGATACATGGGCGACCTCCATCACACTGGCTGGTGCTATAAAAAACCTTGAATATGACCTGATCATTGCAGGAAGACAGGCAATAGATGGTGATACTGCACAGGTAGGACCTCAGATTTCCGAACACCTGGATATCCCGGTTGTCTCCTATGCACAGAATATCAAGCTGGATGGAAAATTCGTAATCGTTCAGAGACAGTATGAAGATAGATACCATGAGATCAAAGTGCAGATGCCTTGTTTGATCACAGCACTTTCCGAATTAAATGAGCCAAGATATATGACACCAGGTGGAATCTTTGATGCATATGACCAGAAAGAGGTCATAGTATGGAGCAGAGCAGATTTAATCGATGTGGATGATTCAGATCTTGGACTAAAAGGTTCTCCGACAAAGATCGCAAAAGCATCTGATAAGGTCAGAAAAGGTGTGGGAGAAAAAGTCCAGTTCGAATCAGTCGATGAATCGGTAGCTTATATCATGGGTAAATTTAAAGAGAAACACGTTATTTAATACATAAAGGAAAAGTGGTGATCATAATGAATTTAGAAGAATATAAGGGAGTTTATGTCTATGCCCAGCAGGTCGACAATGAACTGAATCCGATCGCATTTGAACTGATTGGAAAGGGAAAAGACCTTGCAAGTGAACTGGGAACAACAGTAACTGCTGTTCTGCTTGGCCACAATGTAAAAAATCTTTGCGATGAGCTGGCTGTTTATGGTGCGGACAAAGTCATTCTAGTGGATGATCCTGAGCTGGAGGTATACCGCACAGAACCATATACCCATGCACTGGCTTCCGTGATAAATAATTATAAGCCTGAAATCATGCTGGTCGGGGCAACAGCGATCGGAAGAGATTTAGGTCCTAGAGTTTCAGCACGCGTGAAGACGGGTCTTACTGCAGACTGTACAGTACTTGAAATCGGAGATTTTCCATTAGTGGCACAGGCTGGAAAAGAGCAGATGCACAATCAGCTTCTCATGACACGCCCTGCTTTCGGCGGAAATACCATTGCTACGATTGCGTGTCCAGACCATCGCCCTCAGATGGCTACAGTTCGTCCAGGTGTTATGCAAAAGATTGAACCAATTGAAGGTGCTCAGGCCAATGTGGAGGAATTTAATCCCGGAATCACACCAAATAATAAGTTTGTTGAGATACTAAAGGTCGTTAAGGAGGCTGCAGTATCAGAAGATATTATGGAATCCACCATATTAGTATCTGGTGGACGTGGAGTAGGATCCGCAGAAGGCTTTATGATGCTGAGAGACCTTGCGAATGTGATCGGCGGCAGTGTCAGCTGTTCCCGTGC
The DNA here is from genome assembly GCA_047974745.1 of Lachnospiraceae bacterium. GTDB lineage: Bacteria > Bacillota > Clostridia > Lachnospirales > Lachnospiraceae > JBKECO01. The sequence goes on along the minus strand of JBKECO010000031.1, from coordinate 97,793 downwards.
TGCTGTAGACAGTGCATGGCAGATCAGAGATGTACAGGTAGGACAGACCGGTAAGACCGTACGTCCTAATATCTATTTTGCAATCGGAATATCTGGTGCGATACAGCATGTTGCCGGTATGGAAGAATCTGATATCATTGTTGCGATCAACAAAGATCCGGATGCACCGATCTTTGATGTTGCAGATTATGGTATCGTTGGAGATCTGCATAAAATTGTTCCTGCGCTTACAGCTGCACTTAAGGCTGAGCTTGGAAAATAAATTGTTCTACAGCAAATAGATTTGATTTGTTGTTCCTAAAAAAAGAGTATTCCTTCCTGTAATGAAGGGAATACTCTTTTTTTATACCGATTGGATTTGATGTAAAATTAGTTTTTTAGTGTGATCTGAAGGGCACGTATCACTGCACTGCCCACAATACAGCAGACAATTGCCTCAATCAGCCCATTGACACCGACAAAGGCAAAGATAAAAGCAAATACATTCGCAGTGCCCATCATATCTGCAAAGCCTTGAATATAATCTGAATTGTAGAAAAATAGTACAAGTGCACTCATAAATAGTGAAGTATTCAGTAATGGACAAGCCAGGCTCGAAATAATGACGGAAACAGCACGATTGACCTTTAGATTGACGAATGCCAGATAAATCAGACCTGTCAGCCAACCTACAAGTGTTCTGGTCACGACGGTAACAACAAATGTTGCCAGTGGGTTGATCTGAAGCAGTGCTGTTCCAAAAACACTCATTCCAAAGCATTGTATAAAACTAGTCAATCCAAACACAGCTCCGAGAATAGCACCTGCAGTAGGCCCTAATGTGACAGCTCCAATGGCAACCGGGATTATGATCAGGGTAATTTCTAATCCAGGTGTTCTAATGTATCCGATTGGGGTAAAAGCCATCAGCAGAATAATTGCAATCAGCAGAGCCATCTCTACCAGTTGCTTTGTTGATAATTTCTTTTTTTTCATAGTCTTTTCCTCTTTTTGAATCAAACAATAGTTTCCAGTATCAAAGTGATTTAAAAACCCGGACATAAAGATGCCCGGGTTCAAAAACATGCTTGATATAAGTACAGTCCGATTGGTACTGTCTTTATGAAAAATCAAACTCTCTACACTCCGGTACAGTTCACATTGATACTGTCTGGTGAAATTTTATCATGAGGAATCAATTTATGCAACGAAAATGAAGCTATTTACAGTGAATAGACAACTATTATATAATAAATGTGTATCTGGAACTTGATAGCAGGCAAAAAAGGAATGAATATGGAAACAAAAAATATAATGGAATATAAGACTGTGAGCCTTGACGAAACGAATCTCTCCGTCAGAATCATAGACCAGACGAAGCTTCCAGGAAGCATTGAAATTGTAGAGCTTAAGGAAGCAGAAGAAATCTGGAATGCCATATATCTTCTAAAAGTAAGGGGTGCACCGGCGATTGGTGTAGCAGCAGCATATGGAATTTATGTGCTGGCATGTGGCATTCATGAAGATAGTTATGCTCTTTTTTACCTTAAATTTGCAGAGTATCGAAAGTATCTGGACTCGTCCAGACCAACAGCAGTCAATCTCTCATGGGCTCTAAATAGGATGGAAGATGTTGTTACCAGCAATTCAGACAAGGAAGTAAATGAAATATGTGAACGGCTGAAAGAAGAAGCCATCGCCATCCAGGAGGAAGATATCGCTGTCTGCCAGAAGATCGGGGAGTATGGTCTTTCCCTTTTGAAAAAAGGAGATGGAATCCTGACCCATTGCAACGCAGGGCAGTTAGCCACCAGCAAATATGGAACAGCCACCGCTCCGATCTATTTGGGGCAGGAACAAGGCTATCAATTCAGAGTCTACGCAGATGAAACCAGACCACTCTTACAGGGAGCCAGACTGACCGCATTCGAACTGCAGTCCAGTGGTGTGGACGTGACGCTGATCTGTGATAATATGTCAGCAATGGTCATGAAAAATGGCTGGGTGGATGTTGTGTTCGTTGGATGTGACAGGGTCGCAGCAAATGGAGATACTGCAAATAAAATCGGAACTTCGGTCGTTGCAGCTGTTGCAAAGCAATATCAGGTTCCCATGTACATTTGTGCACCTACATCTACGATCGATATGAATACAGCGACTGGAGAAGAGATCGAGATCGAACAAAGACCCGATTCCGAAATTACAGAGATGTGGTATGAAAAGAGAATGGCACCAGCAGGAGTAAAAGTCTATAACCCTGCCTTCGATGTGACAGATCATGATCTGATCACAGGAATCATTACAGAGTTCGGGATTGCATACCCGCCATATGATGAGTCACTAAAGGAATTGTTCAAACGAAAAAAATGTCTGACAACAGATTAAGAAAGAAGGTATAGAAAATGGCAGAAAATCAGTCATGCAGCAGCGCAGAAGGCTGCACTCAGGAGAGCTGTGAGGGATGTACCGGTGCATCAGCACCAAAAGATCTCAGGGAACCGGCAAACCAGTTCTCGACCATAAAAAATGTAATCGGAATTGTAAGTGGAAAAGGTGGTGTTGGTAAGTCTTTTGTAACGGCATCACTAGCAGTTGCTATGAAAAATGCAGGTTTTCAGGTGGGCATTCTGGACGCAGATATTACTGGTCCATCCATACCAAAGATGTTCGGTCTAAAGGGACCTGCATATGGTACAGAGGAGGGCATGTATGCTTGTGAAGCCGCTAATGGTATCAAAGTCATGTCCCTGAATCTCCTGGTGGAGGATGAAGAAGCACCTGTTATCTGGAGAGGTCCGGTGATCGCAGGTACAGTGAAACAGTTTTGGACGGATGTAATCTGGGGAGAGCTGGACTATTTGTTTGTTGATATGCCTCCTGGAACGGGAGACGTACCATTGACAGTATTTCAGTCTCTTCCGGTAGATGGAATCGTAATTGTGACATCACCACAGGAGCTGGTACAGATGATCGTTAAGAAAGCATATCATATGGCGGAAATGATGCATATTCCGATTCTTGGAGTTGTGGAAAATTTCAGCTATCTCAAGTGCCCGGATTGTGGAACTATGATACATTTATTCGGTGAGAGCAAGATCAATGAAGTGGCAGCATCACTTGGTATTCCGGTCCTTGGCAAGCTTCCCATCGATCCGGAGTCCGCTAAAGCAGCAGATGCAGGAAACTTCCATGAAATTGTTGTTCCTGAGTTAGCTGAAGGTGTGAAGGCTATAGAGGAAATGTAATTATCTGAATCAAAAAATGCAGTCCCCTTCATCTGGGAACTGCATTTTTTTACTTATATCCATTTTATTTTTCGCCTTTATGATGCTCCTGTGAAGAATGATGACTGAATGGGTTCATGTCGATTCCACTGTTTTCATCTGCATCTGCATCAATGCCGAACTCATAGTCTTTACCTGGAAGAATCGCATTTAACGCAACTCCAACAATAGAAGCTATCGCAAGGCCAGTCAAAGTAACTGGTGTCTGACCGATATTGAACGTAATTCCACTTGAAAATCCGAGACCAGAAACAAGGATCACTGCTGAGATGATAAGATTTCTGGATTTGGTAAGATCCACATGGTTTTCTACCACATTACGAATACCGATCGCTGAAATCATTCCGTATAGTATGAAGCTGACACCTCCAATGATCGCAGCTGGCAATGAGGTGATCACAGCAGCAAATTTAGGAAAAAAGCTCAGAAATATGGCAAAACATGCAGCGATACGAATGACTTTTGGATCATATACCTTGCTCAGTTCAAGTACACCTGTGTTCTCACCATAAGTTGTATTTGCAGGACCACCGAACAATGCTGAAAAAGAGGTGGCAAGTCCATCACCGATCAGGGTGCGGTGCAATCCTGGTTTTTGAATAAAGTTCTTACCTACAGTTGCTGATATAGCAGAGATATCACCAACATGTTCCATCATGGTAGCAAGGGCAATGGGAGCCATGACAAGAATTGGCGTAATGTCAAATTTTGCAAATTGGAAGGGTGGAAGTCCGACCCATCCCGCAGCCTGTACACCAGCAAAACTGATGATCGCTGAGCCGTCCGGATTCGTCATACCAGCAGCATTCATGATTAGAGCTGCTGCATAAGAAATTGCAACACCCATCAGGATCGGCAGAATTCGAAACATTCCTTTTCCCCAGATGTTGAAGACGATAATGGTAACAAGTGCGATCAATGCAAGAATCCAGTTGGAAGATGCACTAGAGATCGCCACTGGCGCCAGTGAGAGCCCGATACAGATAATAATTGGACCTGTAACGACTGGAGGAAGAAAGCGCATTACTTTTTCGATTCCGATTAGTTTCACGATAAGTGCAAGAACCAGATACAGAAGACCAGCTACAACGATTCCTCCTGTTGCATAGGGGAGTTTTTCACCCATGGTCATATCTGCAAATTTTCCGGAATCCAGATTAGCAACGGTTGCAAATCCACCCAGGAAGGCAAAGGAAGATCCCAAAAAGGCTGGAACTTCAAGTTTTGTGCATAGGTGGAAAAATAAGGTGCCAAGACCTGCAAAGATCAAGGTTACCTGGACTGAAAGTCCTTCACCTTCAAAAAATCCATTTACTAAAATTGGCACAAGAACAGTTGCTCCGAACATAGCAAACATATGCTGAAGACCCAGTATTAGCATTTTTGGCATACCAAGTTCTTTCGCATTATAGATTGGTTTTCTATCCTGATTCATAAATTCTCCTTTGATTTTCAGTTATCTGGTTTCTGGTTCCGGATACGTTTCCCCAAAAGTATCCACTGACACATGTTTGATTCTTTGTATTTCCATTGGTCGGTCATTGTGATCTGTCGAAGTCTCTGCAATTGCATTGACCACATCCATGCCCTCTGTCACTTTACCGAACGCAGCATAAGAGCCATCAAGATAAGGAGTGTCCTTATGCATGATGAAGAACTGGCTTCCTGCGGAGTCAGGCATCATGGAACGAGCCATGGAAAGGATACCTGCATCATGTGACAAATCATTTTGAAATCCATTCTGGGAAAATTCCCCTTTGATTCCATATCCCGGACCACCGGTTCCATTTCCATCCGGATCTCCGCCCTGGATCATAAAGCCTTTGATGACACGATGAAAAATAACACCATCATAAAAATTCTTATTGATCAGACTAATATAGTTATTTACAGTATTGGGTGCAATTTCTGGATAGAGCTCTGCTTTGATAAGCGCACCGCTTTCCATTTCAAATGTTACAATTGGATTCTGAGACATCTGTAAATCCTCCTTTTCTTTTTTTCGTACCATATTGTATCATGGAATGAGAGTGTTCCACAATATTTTTGTGGTCATTCTTGTAAAAGTAAGCTATGATTAGTGACAATAACCATTGAATCATTGGAGTTACCAGATGCTTGAAAAAATAATTTGTCCAGATCTTCCGGAGGTTTCCTGGCCCAAAATCTGCTCTATGAGGGAAAAATCAGAGAAGAAGCTATTGATACTTGCATATACAGATCACAGTTGTGCGATGGCAAAAAAATGGAACCTTCCCTGTGTCGCAGTAAAGTCAGATTTGTTTCCGAAGGAGGAACTGTTTGAGGCTGCATTATTATATGAAACAATTCATTTGGTAAGGGTGCATGAGTTAAATCATATTTACCGCAGATTCTATGGTCTGCCCGTTACCATTTTTTTGACCAAGAGATGCAGAGCGCAGGAAATCAGAATTTCGGATCTGCAGCTGCTGTATCAAATGAATCAGGAATATGACATCAGAGTAGTAAGCGATGCGATGGGGGATGAAGAAACAGAACAAGAGAAGCTTAAATCATATATAAAGTATATGTATGGCTTTTATGGATTTGGTGACTGGCTGTTTTTTGAACAAGAAGGAGATGGGCTCATTGCAAGGGCAGGTCTCAACCTTTCAGAGGATGCTGGCGAACCGGTTCCTGAGCTTGGGTTTGCAGTCTTACCGGAGTATCGACAGCTAGGATACGGGGAAGAAATCTGCAGAGGGATCATAACTTATGCAGAGACCAAGCTTTCTGCATATGGAAAAATCGTGGCATTTTCGGACACGATCAACTTTAAGTCAGGGAAGCTGCTTGACAAATTGGGTTTCAAAAAAATAGAGACTCTGTATAGGAATGGAAGAAAAACATGTAAATACATGTACGTGATGACGAAAAACAGGCATAGTCGTTGCTTTTTTTCTGAAAAGTCTTTATAATATTCTCTGTATTTATCAAAATAGACAAATATATGATTCGTGGATGTGGCATTATTAACAAAACCTGTAAAGTATCGAAATGTTGGTGAAAAGATGGCAGAAGTATCATCCCTGGAATTAGAACAACTGGAACGTCAGTATTGCTCCATTGAGGACAGACTGCGTGAGATGCAGGATTTTCAGTCACCGGAGAAATTGTATGAGGAATTGATCCATAGTGTATTAAAATATCATCCCTCCACCGATACCTCCCTGATTGAAAAAGCCTACCATATTGCGGAAAACGCACACAAGGGACAAGTGCGAAAATCGGGTGAACCTTATATCATTCACCCTCTTTGTGTTGCTATCATACTCGCTGATCTAGAATTAGATAAGGAGACCATAGTTGCAGGACTTCTTCATGATGTGGTTGAAGATACCATCATGACCGAGGAGGAAATCACAAAGGAATTTAATAAAGAAGTGGCACTGCTGGTGGATGGAGTGACAAAACTGGGGCAGTTGTCCTATGATGCAGACAAGGTTGAAGTCCAGGCAGAGAACCTGCGGAAAATGTTTCTGGCAATGGCAAAGGATATCCGTGTCATTTTGATCAAGCTCGCTGACCGTCTTCATAATATGCGGACATTGAAGTATATGAAACCAGAGAAGCAGAAAGAAAAAGCCAGAGAGACAATGGACATCTACGCACCGATCGCACAGCGTCTTGGTATTTCAAGAATCAAGACAGAACTGGATGATCTCTCCCTTAAATATTTGGAGCCGGAAGCATATTATGACCTGGTTGAAAAAGTAGCTGTCAGAAAATATATCAGAGATGACTATGTACAGTCATTAGTGGATGAAGTAAAGGAAGTCATTGGACAGGCTGGAATCACAGCTGAAATCGATGGTCGTGCAAAGCACTTTTTCTCCATTTATAAGAAAATGGTAAATCAGGAAAAGACGATCGACCAGATCTATGACTTGTTCGCAATCCGTATAATCGTCAAATCCGTGAAAGACTGTTACGCAGCACTAGGCGTGATTCATGAGAAATACAAGCCGATTCCTGGCAGATTTAAAGATTATATTGCGATGCCAAAGCCGAATATGTATCAGTCCCTGCATACGACCCTGATCGGACCGACAGGACAGCCATTTGAGATACAGATCAGAACCTATGAGATGCATCGAACTGCAGAGTATGGAATCGCAGCTCACTGGAAATATAAAGAAGGCGGCAATTCTAATAATGCGAGTCAGGAAGAAGAGAAGCTGAGCTGGCTGAAACAGATTCTGGAATGGCAGAGAGATATGTCTGACAATAAAGAATTTATGAGTCTGCTAAAAAGTGATCTCGATCTTTTTTCCGATACCGTTTTTTGCTTTACGCCTTCTGGGGATGTCAAAAATCTGCCCAATGGCTCGACACCGATCGACTTTGCTTACAGTATTCATTCTGCGGTTGGTAATAAAATGATCGGGGCAAAGGTAAATGGAAAGCTTGTGACAATCGATTATGTGATCCAGAACGGGGATCGGATCGAAATCGTTACATCACAAAATTCAAGGGGTCCCAGCAGGGACTGGCTCAATATCGTGAAAAGCACCCAGGCGAAGACCAAGATCAATCAGTGGTTCAGAAGCGAGCTGAAAGAAGAGAACATTCAACATGGTAAAGAGCTGATTGCGCAATATGCAAAATCAAAGGGAATCAGCCTTTCAGATATCAACAAATCTCAGTATCAGAATAAAATTTTAAATAAATATGGTTTTCATGACTGGAACTCTGCTCTGGCAACGGTGGGGCATGGAGGTCTAAAAGAGAGTCAGATCGTGAACCGACTGTATGAGGAGTACAAAAAAGATCATGTAACACAGATCACAGATCAGGAAATATTAGAAGCGATCACAGATAGCAGCCGTGAAAAGCCAGAGCCAATTCGCTCTAAGAGCGGAATTATCGTCAAGGGATTGTTTGACATCGCTGTCCATTTTTCAAAATGCTGCAGCCCGGTTCCGGGAGACGAAATTGTTGGATTTGTGACCAGAGGCCGAGGGGTCTCCATACACAGAACGGATTGTATCAATGTGATCAATCTCTCAGAGATCGATCAAAATCGTCTGATTGAAGCTGAGTGGCAAACTGGTGCAGAAGAAGGTACGAATGGCCTGTACAATGCGGAAGTCAAGATCTATGGTAATAATAGGACAGGACTTCTTGTGGATCTCACAAGGATATTTACAGAACGTGACATTGATATCAACAGCATTCATTCAAAGACCAGCAAACAGGGCATTGCAACGATCGATATTTCGTTTAGCATAAAAGGAAGAAGTGATCTGACTTCTTTAGTCGATAAGATCCGTCAGGTCGAGAGTGTGATCGACATTGAAAGAACAACGGGATAGGAGTGGAAAATGGCAGAACTAAGAGTGGAAGAATATACAGTCGGAATGGTCATGACAAATTGCTATTTTGCAGTGAATACTAAGACCAGCGAAATCGTAATCATTGATCCCGGCGATGAAGCAGCAAGACTGATGCAAAAAATAAAAGAGTCTGGCTATGTTCCAAAAGCAGTTCTGCTGACACATGGACATTTTGATCACGCAAAGGATGCAAGAACAATAGCAGATCATTATGGTATCCAGATCTACGCCCAGCAGGCGGAACAGGAAACTTTGGAAAATCCAGCTGTCAATTTAAGCTCAATGGGAGGAGTCAGTGAATCCTATCAGGCTGATTGCTACCTTAGAGACGGTGAGGAGATGACAATCGCGGGCTTTTTTATCCAGGCACTTCTCACACCCGGACATACAGCAGGAGGCTGCTGCTATTATTTGAAAGAGGAGAATACCATTTTTACCGGAGATACTCTTTTTTGTGAATCGATCGGAAGAACAGATTTTCCAGGTGGCAGCTATGCGACACTCGTCCGTTCCATTAAAGAATCGTTATTTGTGCTTCCAGGGCAGACGAAGGTATATGCAGGTCATAATGATGCAACCACGATCGGATGGGAAAAAGAGCACAATCCCTTTATTTAGAAAGCACATATATGGTAACAATACAATTAAAAAGAACTGACTTTGAATACGATATTCATTCCCTGATCAGAGCATTTTATCCGCAGGAAGAAATTAAATTTTTGGAGGAAATGCCGCAGGACGGGGAGGAGATATCGTTTCATGTTGTCATCCATTATTTGGAAAATAAAATTGAATTTGAGCACTACATATGGGATGCGAGTCGATTCAGGGAATCCGAATTGCCGGATCTGCTAAAGGTCATGACAGTGGATTGGAATGACCGAAAGGAAACAAAGAATGCACTGAAAAAATCCCTTTATCAGATCCTTTCCTGCCAAACTAAAAAACTGCTTCCATGGGGAACTCTGACCGGGATCCGACCAACAAAAATTCCAATGGACCTTTTGGAAAAAGGAAGGACACCAGTTCAGATCAAGGAACAGATGATGGATCAGTATCTGATCTCCGAGGAAAAAGCGGATCTTTGTATCGAAGTGGCAGTGACGGAGCTTGAGATCTTAAGCAAGCTCGATTATCAGAACGGTTACAGCCTGTATATTGGAATTCCATTCTGCCCGAGTACCTGCCTGTACTGCTCCTTTACATCCTATCCACTGGCCAAGTGGCGAAGCAGGGTAGATGAATATCTGGACGCTCTGGAGAAAGAAATTCTGTTTACGGCAGAAACCTGTAAGAACAGAACACTGCAGACAGTGTATATCGGCGGCGGAACACCGACATCACTGGAGCCGGCACAGCTGCGACGGCTGATCGAACTGCTCAAGAGCTCCTTTGATCTGTCCCAGTGTGTCGAGCTTACAGTTGAGGCCGGAAGACCTGACAGTATAACAAGGGAAAAGCTTGCGACCCTAAAGGAGCTTGGTATCACAAGGATTTCCATCAATCCTCAGACCATGAAGGAGGAGACCTTAAAGCTGATCGGACGGCATCACAGTGTAAAGGATACGATAGACAGCTTTCAGCTTGCACGAGAACTGGGGTTTGATGATATTAATATGGATCTGATCATCGGACTCCCCAATGAATCACTGGAGGATGTGAAATCTACATTAAAGCACATAAGCGATATGGCGCCTGATAATCTGACCGTGCACTCCCTTGCTATTAAAAGAGCCGCAAGGTTAAAGATGTTTCCCGAGGACTATAAGGAATTATCCATCGAGAATACAGATGAGACTATTGAACTCACAGCGAAAGCTGCAAAAGAAATAGGCTTACGTCCCTATTATTTATACAGACAGAAAAATATGGCTGGAAATTTTGAGAATGTTGGTTATGCAAGACCTGGTCAGGAAGGTATTTACAATATTTTGATCATGGAAGAAAAACAGACAATTCTGGCACTGGGTGCAGGTGCTGCATCCAAGTTCGTGATGGGCAATGGAAGGAAAGCACAGCGAGTCGAGAATGTAAAAGATATCGATCACTATTTGACGAGAGTGGATGAAATGATAGAAAAAAAACGCAGCAAAATGGAGGAATTGGAATGGCTTTAGTAAAAAAAACCGTTACGGGCATGCGGGATATCCTCCCGGAGGAGATGCAGATCAGAGATTATGCGATCAGTGTGATCAAGGATACTTATCGAAGCTTTGGATTTACCCCAGTGGATACTCCTGTCATGGAGAATATTGTAAATCTGAGCAATAAGCAAGGCGGAGAAAATGAGAAACTTATTTTTAAGGTCTTAAAACGCGGTGAAAAGCTAAAGTTGGATGAGGTCAGGAGTGAAGCTGATCTGGTAGATATGGGACTTCGATATGATCTGACAGTTCCCCTTGCGAGATTTTATGCCAATCACGCAAATGAACTGCCAAATCCCTTTAAATCTCTGCAGATCGGCAGTGTTTGGAGAGCAGATCGTCCACAGAGAGGTCGATATCGACAGTTCACTCAATGTGACATCGATATTTTGGGAGAACCCACCAATCTGGCTGAGATCGAACTGATCCTGGCTACAACGACAACACTGGGCAGACTTGGATTTAAAAATTTTGAGATACGTATCAATGAGCGCAGAATTTTAAAGGCGATGGCTGCATACAGCGGATTTTCTGAAGATGCAACGGATACCGTGTACATTATTCTGGATAAAATGGACAAGATCGGCATGGATGGAGTGGCGTCAGAGCTGATAGAAGCAGGATTTTCACAGGAAATGGTGGACAAATACCGCTCCCTATTCGAAGTGGCTTTACAAGAAAAGAATTCGGTAGAAAGACTTAAACTTCTCGCTGATATGTTAGGATCCTATCTTGACAATGAGGTAAATGAAAATCTGACTGAGATCATAAAGAGCGTAGAAGCAACAAAAGAAGCAGAATTTCAGGTGGTATTCGACCCTACACTGGTAAGAGGAATGGGATACTATACAGGTACCATTTTTGAAATTGCAATTCCTGAATTTGGCGGAAGCTGTGGCGGTGGCGGCCGATATGATGAGATGATCGGCAATTTTACTGGAAGTCAGACTCCTGCATGCGGATTTTCTATCGGGTTCGAGAGAATCATTTTATTGCTGATGGAACAAGGATATCAAATACCGGAGCAGCCATTAAAAGTAGCATATCTGATCGAGAAGAACTATCCGGCTGAGAAGCTTTTTGAAGTGATCCATAAAGCGCAGGAAGCAAGAAAAGAAGGAAAATATGTGCTGGTTGTCCGAATGAATAAGAATAAAAAATTCCAAAAGGAAAAGCTTTCAGCAGAGGGTTACCAGGAATTTGAAGAATTCTTTTCCAGAAATGACTGATTTAATGGATACATGAGATGTGAACAATAGGAGAATTAATATGGCTGAATCTATGCAGGGACTAAAAAGAACCCACAGATGTACAGAGGTATCGAATCAAACGATAGGTGAAACGGTTACGGTAATGGGATGGGTACAGAGAAGAAGAAATCTGGGAGCGCTGATTTTTGCAGATCTCAGAGACCGCTCGGGAATACTGCAGATCATTTTTGATGAAGAAAGTGTCGGAGCCGAAGGCTTTCAAAAGGCAGAAATGCTGAGAAATGAATTCGTGATCGCAGTCACGGGGAAAATATCCAAAAGGACTGCTGCTGTGAATGAGAACTTAGCGACAGGTGATATTGAGCTTATCGCGCATGATCTGCGCATCCTTTCGGAAGCAGAGACACCGCCATTTCCCATTGAAGAAAATAGCCAGACGAGAGATGAGGTTCGTTTAAAATACAGATACTTAGATCTGAGAAGACCAGATATTCAGAGAAATCTGATGATGAGGAGTAAGGTCACAGGAATTCTGAGAGACTTTATGATCCAGGAAGGCTTCATCGATATTGAAACACCGATCCTGAATAAATCAACACCGGAGGGGGCAAGAGATTATCTGGTACCAAGTCGAGTTCATCCGGGTAATTTTTATGCATTGCCCCAATCGCCCCAGATCTTCAAGCAGCTGCTGATGTGTTCTGGATACGACAGATACTTTCAGATCGCAAGATGCTTCCGGGACGAGGATCTGCGTGCAGACCGACAGCCTGAATTCACTCAGCTGGACATGGAGCTGTCCTTTGTTGATATAGATGATGTGTTAGAAGTAAATGAAAGATTATTAAAACGAGTATTTCAGGAAACGGTGGGAGTAAAGGTAGAACTTCCATTGCAAAGAATTCCATGGCAGGAAGCAATGAATCGTTTTGGTTCAGATAAACCGGATACCAGATTCGGAATGGAGTTAAAGGATATCTCGGATCTCGTTCGGGATTGCGGATTTGCAGTATTTACAGGAGCGCTTGAGCAGGGGGGGTCTGTGAGAGGTATCAACGCAGCCGGACAAGGACAGATGCCAAGAAAGAAAATAGATAAGCTTGTGGAATTTGCAAAAGGATATGGTGCAAAGGGGCTGGCGTATCTTGCAGTCAATGAAGATGGAAGTGTAAAATCATCCTTCTCCAAATTCCTTACAGAAGAAAAAACAGCGGAAATCATTGCCGCTCTGGAAGGAAAGCCAGGAGACCTGCTGTTTTTTGCAGCGGATAAGAATAAGGTCGTTTGGGATGTACTTGGTGCACTCCGCCTGGAACTGGCGAAGGAATTAGAGCTTTTCGATAAAGACCAGTACAATTTTTTGTGGGTAACAGAATTTCCATTGATGGAATGGTCGCAGGAGCAGAACAGATATTTGGCAATGCATCACCCCTTCACGATGCCAATGGAAGAGGATCTTCCTCTGATGGAGTCGATGGAAACCATTGGAAAGGTAAGAGCGAAAGCGTATGATATCGTCTTAAATGGCTGTGAGCTTGGCGGTGGAAGTGTGCGAATTCATCAAAGTGATATTCAGGAAAAAATGTTCGAATTACTAGGATTTACAAAGGAAGCAGCCTATGAACAATTTGGGTTCCTGTTGGATGCTTTTACATATGGAGTACCACCCCACGCAGGACTTGCCTACGGACTGGACCGAATGGTCATGCTGATGGCACAGACTGAAAATATCAGAGATGTCATTGCGTTTCCAAAGATCAAAGATGCTTCCTGCCTGATGTCGAATGCACCAGGCAGAGTTGAACCAAAACAGCTCGAAGAGCTGCATATTGAAATCGTGGATGTGTCGAAGGAGTAAGATCAGCGGCTTAGACAAGTCAAAAAAATACCATGCAGATACCCTTTTATTGAGGAGTATATGCATGGTATTTCTTGTTTATAGGATTGCTTTATCCAGCGTTCGGTTATCTGGTATCACCCATAAAGAATAGTGCAAGTGTACCTGGTCCGGAGTGGGCACCAATTGCAGGACCAACATAGTTGATCAGAAAGTTCTCGATTCCAAATTTTTCTCTTACAAGGTCTGCGACATACTGAGCGTCAGCTTCGCAGTCTCCATGGCTGATGAATACAATATCATTTTTATCACGCCAGCTACCGACCTGATTTTCCATATTTTCTACAAGGGCATGTAAGGATTTCTTTCTGCCTCTGATCTTAGAAAGTGCCACCAGACGACCTTCGTTATCGACATGCAGAATCGGCTTGATATTAACGATCGTTCCAATAACAGCAGCAGTCTTAGATACTCGTCCCCCGCGATATAAATGATTAAGGTCATCCACTGTAAAATTATGGACTACATTCAGCTTATGCGCTTCGAGCCAGTCACACACAGTATCAATATCCTCACCACGCGTTTGCATTTCAACAGCCTTATGTATGAAAAGTCCCTGACCTAAAGAGGCGCAAAGTGAATCTACGACATAGACTCTTCGATCCGGATATTTTTCCCGCAGCTCCTCTGCCGCAAGTCTGCAGCTGTTATAACTTCCGCTCAAGGCAGATGAAAATGCAATATGTAAAACATCAGTTCCTGTAGCTAACAGCGGTTCAAATATCTCTTTTGCATCAACAGGGTTGACTTGCGCGGTCGTTGGAAGTGAGCCATTACGCATACGGGCGTAAAATTCGTCGACCGGGAGATTGTGCTCTCTATTGTAGGTCTCACCATCAATGGTGAAATTTAAAGTTACAATATCGAGGTTATGTTCAGCAATATAACCTTCTGGTAAATCGGCATTGCTATCTGTTGTAATCTTGAACGTACTCATATTCCCTCCATAGTTTTCATTTTCATTATCATACCATTTTATGAAAAAACTTACAATAATTTGAAATGCATGTTTACATTTGCACTTTTAAATAGTATGATGTGGTTATCTTATTTCAATATCTTATATTTATATCAATGTAGGACGATTCTTCCTGCAGTTCCCATTTTAAAAAATGAACAGGTAAGCTATGAAAATTGTATTTCACGGAGTTTGCGAAGGCACCGGGACTAGTACGAATCTGCGTTTTTTTCATTCAGTATGGAATCACACGAATATCGAACCACTTATTTTCTGTTGTGATCCATCAGAGTTCTGGCACATGGCCAAGCTAAATCATGTTCTAACAGATACGGGAGGTCAAAGCAGCCTGCATCAGCGAGAGCTGATCCAAACGGCTGACCTTTTAATCTTAAACACAAATCAGTCCAGTACTGGGCTGGAGCAATTCTTTCAGAAATATCCATTGCGCAGTCAGCGCAGAATGCTTTTCATTGGAAAATTTACTCCCATGGAAACAAAAAAAATCACCCATTTTTGTAATTTATTTAAGCTTTCAGCGAATGATACTGCGTTTATTCCATACGACACCAGGATCCCGTTTTTATTGGAAAAAAAATCATTCACTGGGAAATCTGATTTGAGAAGAGGAAATCAAGATGGAATGCATCAACTAAGCTGTGAGATAAATATAGCTTGGGAATCGATACAATTTATAATTCGAAAATTATACGAAGGAGAACAGTTATGGAAGAAATTTTCAAACAATACGGACAGACTATTATTGCAGTGATCGGAGTGCTTGCTATTGTAGGCATTGTGACACTGGTGATAGGAGATGATACCAACAGCATTGTATATAAAGCATTTGCCGATCTGATCAATAATTTTTACGCAAGTGCAAATCAGGCCGCTGGACTTGGGACGCCTTGAGGGGAGGTAGAGAATTGCAAAAACTATCTCTTCCGATTAATTCAGATGTATTCGGAATTCTGACATCCTATATTCAGAATGAATCCATCACAGATGTTGACTATAACGGATCAGAGCTTTGGGTGACAACTACGGATAATGTCCGTTATCAGGTCGAATGCGCAAAGCAGCAGATCGAAAAAGGATTTCTTGAGAAGTTCACTTCGATCATTGCGAATGAAGTCAGCTGTCATTTTAATGCAGCAGAAACAGTTCTAGAAGCAGAAACGGAGACCTTGCGAATCACAATGATTCATGAATCTGTTGCGGTGACGGGCAGAAGTTTTTGCATACGAAAGTCACTACCGGCACTCAGATTCTCTGTTGGGGATGCAATTTCAAATAGCTATGCCAGCCGTGAAGTTCTCGCATTTCTGATTAATTGTGTGGCGGCAAAGATGAATTTTGTTTTTTGTGGGGAGCCTGCAGCTGGTAAGACAGAATGTGCCAAGTTTTTGTCTCAGTTCATTCCCGTCAATGAAAAAGTAATCACGATCGAGGATAACCCTGAGCTTCACTATAAAAAAATCAATCCGAATAACGATGCGGTAGAGATCAAAGTAAATCGCAGAATGGATTATACAAAAGCAATCAAAACATCTCTACGAATGAACCCCTCCTGGCTCATGCTTTCGGAAGTAAGATCAACAGAGGCAAGAGCACTGCTGACATGTTGGAGTACAGGAATCAAGGGATTCACAACACTTCACACGGATTCTGTCAAGAAGATACCTGAGAGACTTTTGAATATGATGGAGAATGACACTGAGTCACAGAGAATCATCAATGATATTTACAGCTATGTTGACGTAGGTGTTCTTCTTTGTAAGAAAATGTTTCCAGATGGGGAGATCAGGCGATACATTGACCAGATATGCTTATATACTCGCTCTCAGAATCAGAACCGACTATTTATGCTGGTAGATCAGGGAAAGCTTCTGACAAATACACTTCCGGAAGAAATCAGCCTGAAAATGAATCAGAAGGGAATCACGGATTACTTTGCAAATCCAGCTGCAAAGGAGGATTCGGATGGGTAGACCAGGGCAACGGTTTCAAAAATCAGACATCCCATTCTTTCTATTTGTGATGATCGCCGCCACTGTATTGGGCAAACTGTTTCAGCTAACCCATGTGTTTTTAATTGTTTCGATCGCAGAAGTACTGGTCTTTGCATGTATACTGCGTGGGATACAGTGCAGAACAAAAGCATTTGAACAGGATTTTCTCGATGTCAATTTATATATGGAGCAGATACTATATAGCTTTCGCATGAATCCCAAAATAGGTAATGCCCTCACAGATGTTGAACGAATTTTTTCTGAGGGAAAAATGAAACGGGTGATAGGCAGAGCTGTCCATTTTTTAAAAACGGCCTATACTGAGCAAGATGTTCAACAAAAGGCATTACAAATGATGGAAAAGGAATACCCAAATCAGAGAATGAACAGTATTCACAGACTCATGTTAAATGTTGAGAAGCACGGCGGAGAATATGAAAGTGCCATTGTGGTCCTACTTGCTGACAGAAATATCTGGGAGAAGCAGAGTCGTGTATATCAAAATAGTTGCAGGCAGGGAAAAAGAAATGTTCTAATGTCTATTGTGCTATCGTCACTACTATGCCTGATCACTCCAATTTTCACTTCAAAAGTGACGAAAAATGCCGAATTTACTAATTCTCTTGTCTATCAGCTCTCAACACTGCTATACATCACTCTTGAACTTGTCGTTTATATTCAGGCTGAGAAGAAGATTTTAAAATCCCAGCAGGAGCATGGAAACCGGAAGAAGAGAAATGGAGAAGAGCTCTACTGGAAAGTAAAGAATTTCAATAAAAAGAAAGAAATGCGCACCAGTCTGATAGCAGGCACCGGTGCAGCTTTGGTTTCCGCTGCTCTTTGGATTACTGGGTTAAAAGTTTTATCCGGCTTCATGGCGGCACTTTCATCTATACTTTTTATGCAGCATCAACTAGGATTTCATCTTGTGAAAAAAAGTGCCAGTCGGGAGATTCGAAAATTTTTTCCACAATGGATCACAGAACTTTCCCTTCTGATGCAGACAGAAAATGTAGCAATATCGATTCAAAAAAGCATGAATGTTTCAGAACCGGTTCTACAGCCGGCTATCAGAAGATTATGGATCCAGATTCAGGAATATCCAGAATCCAACTATCCATATACTGAGTTTTTAAAAGAATTTTCAATTCCTGAGATAACCTCAGCAATGGGCATGCTCTATGCTGTCACGCAGGGAAGCGGAGATGTACAGCAGCAGACAGGCGAGATTTTAGAGAGAAACAGAGAACTGTTACTGCAGTCTGAAAGTTTAATCAATGAAGACAAGATGGCAGCCATGTATCTTTTGTTCTTAGTTCCGGCTTTTCTCGGAATGCTGAAAATGATGGCGGATATGAGTTTTCTGGTCATTTCCTATCTTGGATCAATAAGCACGTAGGGAGGAGGGGATATGGAGGTAGTCATTAAAATATACCTTGGATTCTTCATGTTGATTTTCTTTTTATTTACAGCAGGGGGGATGCTTGGTGCTCAGATTGAGGTTTCAAATGCACAGGATTTTAAAAATGATGTTATCTCTGTTTTGGAAAACAGTGACTTTGACAGTAATGTGATGAGCAACTGTATTCAGGAGGCAGAGAATAGAAATTATCTTCTGAATGTACAAGGGTATGATGAAAAAGGGCAGGCTATTATAGCAGACAATAGTGGTGGATCCATGCCTGCAAAGATAAAGATGGCTGAAGTCCAGCTGACTTTTTTGTATAGGCCGAATCCTTTTTCTGATGAGATTAATTGTACCTTCAGAGGATATACGAGGTAAGGTACACATGAGGAAAATAATGGAAGAATATGGATCAGCATTGTTGTATATGATTACTGGTGCTTCTATGTTTCTGGCGCTTGGAATTATATTAAACATGTTAACTTCTTAGTTCGAGAGAGGGTGAATAGGTTGACAGAAGTAATGGAGGAATATGGGGGAATGATATTGGCTGCAAGTGCGACCATCGGTATCATTTCTGTCATTGCAGCTATGATAGAAAGAAACGGACTGCTCTGGCAGTTTCTATATATTTGGGGACAAAGGATCGTTTAGCAGGGAGGAAACATGAAGCTATTATTTCAAGAATATGGAAGAGTTGTAATTTCGATCGCAGCAGGCACGGCCATACTGTTTTTGATTTTTAATGCTGTAGATATTCAGGGGAGGAAAGGACTGATACCGGTGTTTGCTGATCGTATAACACAAACAGTACGCAGGAACAATCTTACTGGTCATATGCGACCGGAGGTCAAGGTGGAAGTTGGGAATCCAGATATATTTTACATGCGGGAAAATGCATTTGCTGATCAGGACTATGATCTGGAGCACTGGTTCTATGGAGTGGATTATAAAAGTGAAAATGTTGTCATAAAAATTCATGACATCTGGGATGCAGAGGGAAACAGTCTTTGGATCCCAGATGCAGAAAATCAAAACAGTTTTCGCTTTCCGACAGCCGGGGTCTATAAAATTCGAGTCAGTGCACAAGATGATCGTGGAAAAAGAACGACAGTGTTTTTCCGGATTCCCATTCTGGGTGCACGGGAGGTGTTCGTATCAGGCACATAATATATGGGGGAATTTTGTTTGTATCCATTCTTCTTGGCTTTGTTATGCTCCTATCTGTTTCTTCTAAGACCCTTCGGGAAAATGAACTGCGACAGGAGCTTGCGGCAGCTTTGGATCTGACGATTCGTGAGCTTGCTTTGGTACAGGATGATGGTGGAATGTCCCAGGAGGAATTCATTTCTATTTTCATGCAAAGTCTTATATCTGGAATACACAGTGAATCTGATCTAAAGGTCGAAATTCTATCTGCGGATCCAGAAATGGGTATTCTATCGGCTGATGTACTTATGACATATTCTTATCCAAATGGAAAAATAGGAAGAATTTCTGAACTCCGTACCATTATTCTGGATCGTGAAATAGAGTTTGAACCGGTAAATTATACAGTGACCTATCTGTATCCTACAGGTGATATCTATAAGCAATATGGTCTTGAAGAAGGTTCTCACATACCAAAACCAAAGGATCCAGCACGATCTGGACAATCCTTTCTTGGCTGGACGAATGAAACAGGAAATGCGCAGACATTTTTGACCGAGACAGGTGATGTGACAGGTGTTAAGAGGGAGGTCGCAACAGATCAGGAAGGATCAGCTGTTATACTGCATGGAGATCGGGTATTTACGGCAAAATTTAATTAACGGGAGAAGGGTTTGAATATGAAAAAAGTGATCACAAGGCTGATTTGTACGTTGATGATACTTGTCGAACTTCTTTCCTCTGGGAGTGATTCTCTTAGAACGTATGCAGATCTCAGGGGTGAGAAGGGAGTCTATAAAATTTCTAAAGATTCAAATATAAATTCAGTGCAAGAATACTTTTACGAGGCAGATGAAGGATCAGTACCAAGCACAGAAGAATCAGAGGTTGAATCGGGGAGAGACATAGAAGCTAACACAGTAATCGAAGAAGAAAAGCGCAAAGATGTAATCGTTGGGGTAATAGATACAGGAGCAGCGGAGTCCATTCCAATTCCACATAACAGAATGCTCCATACCAACTACAATTTTACAAAGGATGACACTGTATTTGATTTAAATGGTCATGGCTCTCAAATATGCAGAATCATTGCATCCTACTCAGATGAAAATGTAAAAATCATGCCTATAAAAGCAGCTGACCAAATGGGTGAGGCTTCTGCTGAATCCGTTTCGCTTGCAATTGAGGCGGCAATGTCAGAAGGGGTACACATTATTAATCTTAGTATGAACAGCATAGCCGGAAAAACAACAGAAAAGATCAGTGAGTCACTGCTTTTAGCAGTCGAGAGTGGAATTACGGTCATTGTGTCCGCTGGAAATGAAGGTGGAAATACCATGAATTACTCACCGTCTGATTTAGACCAGGTCATAGTTGTGGGAGCATTAGGTAAGGATGGACAGAGAGCGGATTTTTCCAATTATGGAAAAACACTGGATTTTGTCTCAGATGGAGTGGAGCCAGAGGGGGTGCAAGAAGGTACTTCCTATGCAGCAGCGCAGGTAACAGCCATTGCGGCTATGATAAAATCAGAAGAAATTCATCTAAATCCCGAAGAACTGGAACGTCGACTGGTGGAAGATGCAACAGATCAGGGTGTCGAAGGATGGGATCTATATACCGGGCATGGATATCTGGGTGCTGAAATAGCAGGGAACAGGGTGAATTTTTCTGCAGAAACCTCGGAACGGACACTTCTTTCATTAAAGGACTGGGAGAGCTGTACAGAGGATCAGCTGATACGAGCCTATGTGAATTCTGATATTACAGAGATCGCTGGTTTTGTTCAGGCAAATTCGGATAAACTGGAGCTGCTGCTTCATCGATTAGAAGATTTAAAGGAACCTCTTTTGACGAATGATCCCACAATAGTGCTGGGTACCAAAAAATATGAATACTATCTCACGCTGGATCTGGGAGAATTTCACACATCGGCCGGCCTGGATATTGGACATTTGAGTGGGTACTTTTGGCTTAAGATGTCATGTGGAAATTATTATTACAGTCAGGATCCTGCACAAAGGGGAGATGTCCGCACAGATTACAAGATCAATCTGATCAACCATGCATCGGGAGATCAGGACAGACGTGTGACAATGACGATTGATAATAAATACAGGCAGGATGGCAGCCTGAATCCTTCCGATTATTTTAATCTAAAGCTGGATCGCAGTACTTCGAAGAGAAAGCAGGGCGGAGATTCTGCCGAAACAAATATGAAATATAGTGTATATACGGTTGATCTCTCCTATCTGACGAAAGAGTTCCATGATCAGAAGTTTTCGATCGAGCACTATCGATCAGGATTTAGGCTTAATACAAGAGAATATGATATCAATAATTCTGCCGGAGCTAAGGACACGCTTCGATCTGAAGCTGAGATCGATGATAGGAGAAGAAGTTTTACACTACAGATCAATGCGACCAATACGGGGCAAGGATCAATCCACAATGGAGTAAAATGGATCGATGATCCTAATAGTGTGCATGCCATAGCGAAAATACATCAGAAACCGTATTCTGTCACAGCCAAATCTGAGGATTATTATTCTGATACTGGTCTAAAGGCAGGCAGTTCTGGCATCAATATGAAGAGGCTATACCCAGATACTCTGGTGCAAGGCAGAATGTGGGGCATTTCATCTCCGTATACAGGGTATCATTTTGAATCGGATACAGAAGCTAATTACTATGCACCAAAGCAGCTTGTAAATTCACAGTCTGTCAGGCGATACTTTGCACCAAATCAATATATCATAAAATATAACCCGGGTGGGGGTAAGGGAAAGACTGCTGCAACAACACATGTTTATAATAAGAGTAGCTGGCTTTCCAGGAATTATTTCAACTTTCCTATAACAGCAGAGTTCAGGCTGGGAGCAGATGAAGTCCCACGAGATCCCTCTGTCAGAAACCAGTCACTATATAGAAGTTTTTTGGGATGGAGAAGAGACCGGAGTACACTTTTTTCCGAAAACCAGTCTATTATAAACCTCACATCTGTGCATGGTGCTACAATCGACCTGAGCGCAGAATGGGGTAGTGGGTCTGGAAGAACACCTGCGCAGGATCAGATCACAAAAAGGGGATATATTCTGACTGGTTGGAAGTGTTCTGATGGAAAAGAATATCAATGTGGATCTGCCTATACCACGAATACCTCAGTGGTATTCACACCAGTATGGATGCCAGGGACTTTCTTAATAAACCTAAATGCACCTGGTAGTGAGCAAAGCAATAGGCCAACAAAATATGTTTATCAGAAATATACTATCGGATATTTTGCAGATAAAGAATTAAATCAAATTTTTTTAAATAATAGGATCACAGTTCCAATAAAATATGCTGAGGATTCTTCACTTCCAGGTGGTAAAAGAAAATATCAGTTCATGGGATACTTTACGGAAAAAGAGGGAAAAGGCACCGCTTTCATTGGGCAGAACGGAGAGCTGCTTTCAAAAATAGGCGGGTATGCAGAATTTACATATTTTGCTGCAGATACAACGGTACATGCCCATTGGCGTCCCTATGAAGCTGTCAGATTTCTTGGCAACGTAAATAAGAATGATCTGGCAGTCGTGAATCTTGGCAATGTTAAGGTACCAGATATCCAATGGAAAAGTACAGGAAAAAGTATGACACTCAACTATGAGGAGGCAAGAGTTACAGACCCTATCTTTGAGAAAGCATATCGATTCCTTGGATGGAGCCTCACACCAGAGATTAACGGCGAGCAGGATCTTGTTCTATCAAAGAAACGCCCTGTATATGAGATAACAGAGAACGGAGATTGTGTACTCTATGCACAGTGGGATACTTCATTCCAGATCGTTTTTATTGGCAATGGACAGAATGCGGGAGGTAATTATCTGGAGCAGATTGATTCTATATTTGACTCTGTGATGTTTTCAAGTAACGACAAGGGTAATACGCAAGCAGGCGGTATGCATTTTGAAAAATATGACGAGAGACAGACGATCGATCTTAGAACAGGCAGTTCTACGGATATAAATGGAAATGAGATGTTGGAGACAATACCCTATCAGCTGATTGGATGGAGCCTGGAAAAAGACAGGTATGCCCAAAGAGACAGTATGATTTATACGAAGGATCCAGTACATGGGCATATTCTGTTTGCGGAGGCTTCAAATGAAAAGCATCTTTCTAATAAGATGGGTCTTTCCATTGGTGCACCCTCAGCAGACTATTATTCTGCAGAGGGTGGACAAGATCCGTTGCCAATACCCGAGGAGTTTTCGACAAACCGTATGCCTTTCCTTAATTTTTATGCAGTATGGGATTCCTTCCCTCAGATTTTGGCATCAGATCTGTACTTTTCGCTGGAGGATGCCAGAAATGGAGTATTGACGGAGCAGTATATTCTAGATTGTATACAGGTTCTTGATGATACGCCGAACTGCGAGAAGGCGATCCTGGATTATCAGGAAACTGAATTTACCGGCGCCGAATCGGATGACAGCTTTTCAATCTGGATCCAGGCGCCGGATCAGGTGGGGAATATTTCGAAAAAAACAATTTTCGTTTTCCTTGTTGATACAGAAGTACAAAATTTCGATCTAGGCGATCCACGGTTCATTTCAAAGGACTTTTTGCCGACAGTGGATGCGTCATCCATTTGGAGCGAGGGAGCGTATCAAGAGTATCTGCTGCAGGTTCTGAATATAAAGAAAAAGGATATTTTATATACCGAGCCAGGAGTAACAGAATTGGCACTAGGAGCCACGCCGATCCCTGTGCCGGGAAGTGGAGTATATGAGAATCTTGCAGGTCGTTTTGAATTCACACATGAAAAAATTCTGGAAATGCAGGAATGGATTAAACAATTGGGACCAAATACGGCGAATGAAATGTACTATCAGACATTTTTAGAACAGGGGAGAAAAGAGGGAAAACATGAATTACTTCAAGATAATTAAAGGATTATGGATCTTAATGCTATTTACAGGTCTTGCTATTCAAGGCACGGATGTAATGCAGGTACAGGCTGCCGAAGTCATGCAGAACTCAGAATATATGAAGAGCATCGAATTTATGCGGGGCGATGAAATAATTTTGGATAGAGTTTCTTCATCCTTTTCGAGAACAGCCGAAGAACCAAGACTGATTACTGAGGGAGATTTTATATATGAGATCAAAACATACAGCGGAATAGATTTTCTTTGGGTTGAGAGATATTTGGGCAATGATGTTGATGTAACAATTCCAGATACTGCTCAGAACATGATTGTAATGGGACTTAATTCCGGTACATTTCTGGAACGGCGAAATATCGAAACATTAACTTTGCCAAAAAGCATTGGCGCAGTATCTTCCATCGCTTTCTCCCTCGTCCCCTCACTGCGGTCAATTGAAGCGGGCTCGAACCGCGAAGTCTTTTATTCCATAGATGGAGTGTTATATGCTGGTACTAATATCTGGGTCTACCCTGCTTCAAGGGAAGGAGAGAATTATATTATTCCGAATGGAATCAACTATGTACATCAGTACGCTTTTATGAAAAGTAAATACCTAAAGAAAATTATAGTACCTGAGACTGTCGATGTCCTTTCTTCCGCATCCTTCTGCCATTTTGTCAATCCCCTTCATTTGTATTTAAAAAGGACGAAGATAGAGTCCGCTTATTATTTGGATGGTATCTTTTTTGGCATGCCGATAGGGTCTGCATATGTGGTAAAGTTGGATTCTGTCAAGGAAATGCTGGATAGTAAGATGAAGGATACGGCAGGATACGCATCAGGAATGGATAAAGTAAGTGTCATGATCGAACGATATCCATCCACTCAACTGCAGTTTGTGGATGGCAGCGTCAAAATGGAGCTGACCTGTAATGTTGAAGATATGGTTAAACTCTATGAGCTGGCGGAAATATTTCCTGCTGACACAACAGATGCCATAAAATGGACTAGCAGCAATCCGGAGACTGCTGTCGTCATGTCGAATGGTCTACTTAGTACTAGGAAGGGAGGAAGAATCGTTATTACAGGCGAAGATGAGAGCGGTCACAGTATTCAGCTGAACCTAGTGATAAAGAAACCGATGACAGAAATGGAAATCTATGTACCCAATGGAACCGTTGCGCGAATCGGTGAAGCGGCTGCTACAATTGGTGTTCGAATTTTACCGGAAGACTGCCTGGCTTATTTAGATCCGGTCAGATGGTCAGTAGAGGATCCTAAAATAGCACAATTGAATGATATAAGACATCATAGTGTGGATGTGATTGGAAAATATCCAGGTATTACACAAATTTACGCAGAGGTAGAGGAAGATGGTATCATCAAAAAAGAGCAGATGGAAATCATTGTACAGGCACACATTGCAGATGCAAAAGCGGATCCCATTCCAGTACAAAAGATACACGATGATGAATTCATCTGTCCAAAACCGATCATAAGATATCAGAATCTTCTGCTTAAGGAAAATGTGGATTATACACTCCATTACTATCATAATTTCAGGGCAGGGATTGCTACTATAGTAGTGGAGGGAATTGGACTTTATTACAACTACAAAAATAATGACTTTAGTCCAATGTATATTCTCTTCACGATCGAGGAAGCAGAGCCTGGAAAAAATATACCTGAGTATGTGAAGCCAGATCTTCCAGTACCTGTTGAGGTAGCAGAAGAACCTGAGGTCGTGAAACAAGAACTCTCCATAGCAGATAAAATAGTATCCTATAAGAAAAACAAATGCATTTATCTGGATGTTCAAAATCTGGAAGGCAATCCTGAATATCAAAGCATGAATAGAAAAATAGCGACAATCGGAAAGAGGTCAGGAAAGGTCACGATCAAACGAACAGGTATCGTTCGTATCAGGGTGACAGATGAAAATGGCAGTGCAGAAGCAATGCTCACTGTGGTGCCAAAAAGAAATAAAGCAAAGGCTGAGATTACAGGAGATGGTAAGATCAAGGTAAAACTAAAAACAGATATCATGGCTGATGGATATCAGGTACAGATTTCCAGAAAACGAGATTTTTCCTCACAAAAGAAAAATTACTATATTAAAAACGAAAAAAAAGATCATGTTATCATTTCAAAATTCAATAAGAAAAAAGTATACTACATCAGAACCAGATCCTATATCATGAAGAATGGTAAAAGAATCTATGGTTCCTATAGTAAGACGATACGGGTGAGAGTCTGACGTCAGGTGCAACATTATTGCGAGTGCGGTACTTCATGTCAAAGTTTACTCTGAATGTGAAACGAGAGGGAGCTTAATATATACCTTTTCAATGCGGTTCTTATCCATTTTCTCGACCTTTAAAAGAGTATTGTCATCTGTTATGACGATCTCATTTTTTTCCGGGACATGGTCCAGCAACCCGATCAGATAACCACCGATTGTATCATAATCTTCAGAGTGGAATGAAAGATCCAGTTCATCACAAAGATCCTCTAGATTATAAGAACCCTGCACAATAAATTCCCGTGCGTTCAAGCGTACAATAGGATCTTCTTCATCGGCATCGTACTCATCTCGAATTTCACCCACGATTTCTTCAAGGAGATCTTCAAGTGTGATCATGCCAGCTGTAACACCGTACTCATCAAGTACGATCGCTATATTATTGACAAAATTCTGCCGCATTTCAATAAAAAGCTCTGCTGTATTTTTATGCTCATATGTGAAATAAGGTTCTCTAAGATAATCTTTCACATGAAAGGATGCTTTGTCATTCACTAATAGCAGGTCCTTTACATTAATGATGCCAATCACATTGTCTGTGGTATCTTCATAGACTGGAAGTCGAGTAAATTTGTCCTCCTGGAAGATAGCAATGATCTCATCATAACTGCTGTCGAGTCGTGCAAAAGTCATATCGATTCTTGGTATCATGATCTCTTTCGCCTGGGCATCACCAAAGTCGAATAGATTATTGATCATCTCATGTTCCGTTATTTCAAGTACACCACTTTCGTGTCCGACATCCACGATCGTTTTAAATTCCTCTTCCGTCATTGTCTGACCATTTGCTGTTACATCCACACGAAGCAGACGCAGAAACATTTTTGAAAGAAAATTCACAATTATAATAACAGGAGTCAGAACCTTCATAAGTCCATATACGATTCCTGAGTAGGCTAGAGCGATTGTGTCGGCATGGCGAGTAGCGATTGTTTTTGGAGAAATCTCGCCAAAGATTAGAATGAGAAAAGTAAGGACACCAGTTGCAATTCCTGCTCCAGCACTGCCAAATAAGCGGATCGACAGGATCGTGGCCAGCGACGAGGCGGACAAATTTGCAATATTGTTGCCAATCAGTATAGCGCTCAGCATTTTATGCATATCACTGGTGATAAGAAGAACTCGTTTTGCTCGTTTATCACCTGCTTCTGAAAGCGTCCGAATTCGAATTTGATTCACCGTTGTGTATGATGTTTCTGCAGAAGAAAAAAAAGCAGACAGCATCAGCAGCAACAGTAGACATAACAATTGAATTGTATTGGCCGTATTCAAATAAATTACCTCATCTTTCTCAAGTTACATTCCGGTTATCCCTGTATTGTACTATTCTTTTGCCATATATTGCAACTAAATATCATAAAGTGTTATGATTAGGACTATACAAACGATGTAAAGGAGTAGTATAATCTAGTCGTACTGGTAACGTTACCAGTTATACAATAATGAGGGAGGCTGTGTATGAGTTTACAAACAATAGTAAAACGAAAATTTCAAAAAGAAATCGGGGAATGCACAAATCAGGAATTGTACTATGCTCTTCTCTCCTATGTTAAGGAGAGTGCCAAGTTAAAAAATCAAGTAGAGAAGAAAAAGAAACTCTATTATGTTTCAGCAGAATTTTTGATCGGAAAGCTGCTGTCTAATAATTTAATCAATCTAGGCATCTATGATGAAATGAAGGAACTGCTTGCTGCTTATGGGAAGTCCATGGCAGAAATCGAGGAGACGGAGCCTGAGCCATCATTGGGAAATGGAGGACTCGGCAGATTAGCAGCCTGCTTTCTGGATTCGATCGCAACGCTTGGACTGGAAGGAGATGGGATTGGTCTCAATTATCATTTTGGGCTTTTTAAACAGCTATTTGAAGACAATCTGCAGTTCGAGGCGCCAAATCCATGGATCGAGAAGACAAGCTGGCTTAAAAAGACGGATGTGGTCTACCCTGTGAATTATGGGGGCTTCGAAGTACAGGCCAGAATGTACGATATCGATGTGATCGGTTATGAGAACCGAATCAATCAATTGCATCTGTTCGATATCGAATCTGTAAGCGAGAAAATCGTAAAGGGAGATGGTATTGACTTTGATAAAACAAATATCAAAAAGAACCTGACGCTGTTCCTCTACCCAGATGACAGTGATGATGCCGGAAGAATGTTGAGAATTTATCAGCAGTACATGATGGTTAGCTGCGGCGCAAGACTTATAATCGATGAAGCTAAGAAGAAAGGCTCAAACCTTAAGAATCTTTATGATTATGCGGTGATTCAGATCAATGATACTCATCCTACAATGATCATCCCTGAACTGATCAGATTACTTCTGGAAGAGGGAATTTGTATGGATGAAGCAATTAAGATCGTTTCAAAGACATGCGCTTATACAAATCATACAATTTTAGCCGAAGCTCTGGAAAAATGGCCTATGAAATATATGCAGCAGGTCGTTCCGCAGCTGATTCCAATTATTTATGAGCTGAACAACAGGGTTATGAAGAAGTTCAAGGATCCAGCTGTAGCTATCATAGATGCGAACAAAACGATTCATATGGCACATATAGATATTCATTACGGTTTTAGCGTGAATGGTGTTGCGTATCTGCATACAGAGATCTTAAAGAATAGTGAATTAAATAAGTTCTATAAGTTGTATCCGGAAAAATTTAATAATAAAACGAATGGAATAACATTCCGCAGATGGCTGCTTCACAGCGATCCAAGTCTTGCAGAATTTATCGAAGAACTCATTGGTCCCGGATTTAAAAAAGACGCCATGGAGCTACAGAAACTAGCGGCATTTGCAGCAGACCCCACAGTTTGGCAGAAACTGCTGGATATTAAGAATCGCAATAAGGGTGACCTTGTTGAGTACTTGGAACGTGTGCAGGGGATTAAAATAAATCCTGATTCCATTTTTGATATTCAGATCAAACGTCTTCACGAGTATAAGAGACAGCAGATGAATGCACTTTATGTAATTCACAAATATTTTGAGATCAAGGCAGGTAAGCTTCCGAAGCGTCCCATTACTGTGATTTTTGGAGCAAAAGCTGCGCCGGCTTATATCATTGCCAAAGATATCATTCATCTGATCCTGTGTCTGCAGGAATTAATCGCAGAGGATCCAATCGTCAGCCAGCATCTTAGTGTGGTAATGGTTGAGAATTACAATGTAACACTGGCTGAAAAACTGATTCCGGCAGCAGATATACATGAACAGATTTCGCTGGCATCGAAAGAGGCGAGTGGTACGAGTAATATGAAGTTCATGTTGAATGGAGCAGTCGCCCTGGGTACCATGGATGGTGCCAATGTAGAGATCGCCGAACTCGTGGGGGAAGACAATATATATATCTTTGGTGAGTCCAGCGATACGGTCATTGAGCACTACAGGCTGGGAGACTATGTTGCGAAGGATTTCTATAAAAAAGATAAAAATGTGAAACAGGCGCTGGATTTTATTATTAGTGATAAAATGCTCTCAATCGGAAAAGAAGAGAATCTCACCAGACTATATAATGAGATCTTGAATAAGGACTGGTTCATGACACTGCTAGATTTCAAATCCTATATTCAGACAAAGGATAAGGCCCTAAAGGATTATGAAAAACAGCAAGTGTGGGCAAAAAAAATGCTGATCAATATCAGCCAGTCAGGTTACTTCTCATCTGATCGAACAATCGAGCAGTATAATAACGATATTTGGAAGCTTTCCTAAGAAACAGGGGTACGAGAGTCGCAACTTTCGTACCCTTTTTGACTTTTCCCATATTCGAATTTATGGTACAATGAATTTGTTTGTGAGGATGATGACTGAATGAGGAAAAACAAATGAAATTACTGATTAAGAACGGCAGGGTCATTGATCCGGATCAGCAGATCGACAGTATACGTGATCTATTGATCGAAGATGGTGTCATTAAAGACATCAGTCCAAATATAGATAGCAAGGATGTAATCGGGATAGATGCAACAGTCGTAGATGCAAAAGGATATTTTGTGATGCCTGGATTTATCGATCTCCATGTGCATCTTAGAGATCCCGGCTTTACAGAAAAAGAAGATATTGAATCAGGGTCCAGGGCAGCAGTAAGGGGTGGATTCACTACAATCGTGGCTATGCCGAACACCAGCCCTTCGGCGGACTGCGCCCAGATCATAACCTATGTACAGCATAGGGCAGATGAAATCGGTCTGGTCCATGTTCTGCAGGCAGGGGCAATTACCAAAGGACAGGGCGGTCAAGCTCTTTCCGATATGAAGAAAATGTTCGATGCTGGATGCAGAGCCTATTCTGAAGATGGAAAGTCCGTAATGGATGCAGAGCTTTACCGCCAGGGAATGGAAATCGCAGCAAAGCTAGGTGCACCTGTATTTGCGCATTGTGAAGATAAATCGCTGGTTGCAGGCGGAGTCATGAATAAGGGAAAACGCGCCGATGAACTTGGCATGAAAGGAATTGGCAATTACACAGAGGATGTGATCGCAGCCAGAGATACGATCTTAGCAGGAGCGACTGGATGTCAGCTGCATCTGTGTCATTGCTCAACAAAAGGAAGCGTGGATATCATCCGATATGGAAAATCTGTTGGAGTAAAGGTTTCAGGCGAGGTATGTCCGCATCATTTCATTCTGACCGATGAGGATATCTTATGTGATGATGCAAATTATAAGATGAACCCGCCACTTCGAAGCAAAGAAGATGTGGAGGAACTGATTAAAGGTCTCTCTGACGGAACCTTAGAAGTGATCTCTACAGATCACGCTCCACATACTGGGAAGGAGAAATCACAGTCAATGGCATCTGCACCATTTGGTATCATTGGTCTTGAGACTGCTGCATCCTTGACCTACACAGCACTTGTGAAAGAGGGATATCTTACACCCATGCAGATGGCAGAGAAAATGAGCAGAAACCCAGCGGCAATCCTGAACATAGAGAAAGGAAGTCTGGCAGTTGGAAAGGCAGCAGATGTAACCATATTTGATCCAGAAGCTTTCTATAAAATCAGTGAAGCTGATTTCGCCGGGAAAAGTAAAAATTCGCCCTTTGTTGGAAAGGAAGTTTTTGGCAAAGTGGTCATGACAATAAACGATGGAAATATCGTATATCAGGAGAGCATATAAAATGTCTGTAAAGAAAAAAGTGAAAGCAATCGTGATTCGGCAGAAAGAAATTTCCAGTGGTGTGTTCGACATGTGGTTAAGAGCGGAAGGAATCGCAGACGTTGCAGTTCCAGGCCAGTTTGTAGATATGTACTGCACAGATGGAAGCAGACTGCTTCCAAGGCCGATCAGTATCTGTGAAATTGACAAAGCTGACAGCTCCATTCGCCTCGTGTATCGTATACTTGGTAAAGGAACCGAGGAGTTTTCAAATCTGAGTGCTGGAATGTGGCTCGATGTGATCGGACCCCTTGGAAATGGATTCCCATTAAAAACAAAAAAGGCATTTCTGATTGGCGGTGGAATTGGAATTCCTCCCATGCTGGAGCTGGCAAAGCAGCTGGACTGTGAAAAAAAAGCAATTTTAGGTTTTCGGGAAGATACTTTTCTTGTAGATGATTTTCGGCTTTTTTCAGATGTATATATCGCAACAGAAGAGGGCGGAACCGGAACACAGGGTAATGTCCTGGATGCAATTCGAGAAAATGGGCTCTCAGCAGATATTATATATGCCTGCGGTCCAACTCCCATGCTTCGTGCAATCAAGCGTTACGCACAGGAACATCATATTGAATGCTGGCTATCTTTGGAAGAAAGGATGGCCTGTGGAATCGGAGCGTGTCTTGGATGTGTATGCAAATCAAAGAACAAGGACTCACATACAAATGTAAAAAATAAAAGGGTCTGCAAAGAAGGTCCTGTATTTCGAGCTGAGGAGGTGGAAATCTAGTGAATACATCAGTTAGTCTTGCAGGAGTAAAGCTGAAGAATCCTGTAACAACAGCATCTGGAACATTTGGTTCCGGTGAAGAATTTTCAGAATTCATGGACCTGAATAAACTCGGAGGTATCATCACAAAAGGTGTATCCAATATTCCCTGGGAGGGAAATGTAGTTCCCAGAGTAGCAGAAGTTTATGGTGGAATGCTGAATGCGATCGGATTGCAGAATCCGGGGATAGAAGTCTTTATAGAACGGGATATTCCATTTCTGTCAAAATATGATACAAAAATCATTGTCAATGTCTGCGGGAAGAGCATCAGTGACTATTGCGAAGTAGTGGAGCGCCTTTCCGATCAGCCAGTTGATCTGTTGGAAATCAATATTTCATGTCCGAATGTGAAAGAAGGCGGCATTGCTTTTGGGCAGGATGCCTCCTGTATCGAATCGATCACCAAGGAAATAAAAAGACTGGCCAGACAGCCTGTCGTTATGAAGCTGAGTCCGAATGTGACCGATATTACAGACATGGCAAAAGCAGCAGAGGCAGGAGGCGCAGATTTACTTTCTCTGATCAATACTCTGACTGCCATGAAAATCGATATCCACAGCAAACGTTTTCTGCTTGGGAATAGAACAGGTGGATTGTCAGGTCCGGCCATTCATCCAATTGCGGTTCGAATGGTGTACCAGGCGGCACAGGCAGTGTCTGTTCCAATTATTGGAATGGGTGGAATCATGACTGCAGAGGATGCAATTGAGATGATTCTGGCAGGAGCGACCGCGATATCAGTGGGAACGGCGAATTTTAGAAATCCATCAGTATCTCTGGAAATTGTGGAAGGTATCGAAGATTATATGAAACTTTATGGTGTAAAGGACATCAATGATCTGATTGGTGCAGTACATCAGTAAGAAACGAGATTCTATATAAGGATCATAAATGTAATAAGCAAAGCGATCATCTTATGAAAAAGATAATCGCTTTTTTATTGAAGCGAACGCGAAACGGCATTTTATAAGAGTCAGCTATGCTCACAACGACCAAGAATATTTTGAAATCATATAATATGTGACATTGGCTTCAGGATCCGTTATAGGAATTCTAACTCTGTCTTTTATTAATCCTTGCGTATCTTTCGTCAGATTTGTTGCAAAGAAGGGAAGAGAAGATTCACGAATCAACTCATTGAATGCGAATTCATCTGTTTGAATTAAAAATTTCGAGGAAGGCATTTTTTCATGGCAGAGCTCATTCCAAAACCCGATCTGTGATCGAAGCAGAAAATTAAATCCATTCAGTTCATGAAATGACAGCGAATTTTTATGTGCAAGATCATGCTCCGGTCGGACGCAGACAGATAATGACTCCTTCATTAAGGAAACACAGTGAATCCCATCCAGATCGACTGGATGTGGCAGGATGCCGATATCACTGTGGTCGGATCTGATATTTTCGATGATTTCTGAAATAGGAGCAATTCTGGAAATAATCGATTTTTCTGGAACGCGAGAGGATAATTCTGGAAGAAAGGACCAAAGAGGAGCCGGCGCACAGGATTCTACGGAAACAGTATGCAGACCTTTGTAAAATTGCTGAACCAAGTGAATCGTGTTGTCAGCATCTGCCAATAGATTTCTTGAGTATTCAACTGCTTTCATGCCAGACTCGCTAAGCTCAATTTTGTTTTTGCTTCTGATGAACAAAGGGATTCCAAAACTATCCTCTACACGCTGCATAGTACGCGTGATCGTCGGTTGAGAGATGTTTAGTTTTTCGGCAGCTTTTGAAAGTGTACCATATTCTGAAAAAGCAATGAACTGTTCCAATTCAATTAAATTTAACATATTCCCTCCTGTCCGGATCGAAAAGTCAGGACATTTACTATTCATATTATGAAATGCAGTTTCCTATATTCTTATTGTACATTCAGAAACATTGGATGTAAACTAATGTCATAAAAGAAATGCATGCGCTGCACAAAAATGAGTATCAAAAGAAGAAGTCAAAACACCAGATCTCGAGACTCTGTCAGAAGTATCTGGCATTGTGAATGAGGAAAATCGGAGGAAAAAAATGGAATATGTAAGTTTAAACAATGGAGTAAAAATGCCAATTTTAGGATACGGTGTATATCAGGTGACGAAAGAAGAGTGTGAAAGATGTGTTCTGGATGCACTGAAGGCTGGTTATCGGTCGATAGATACCGCACAGAGCTACGCGAATGAGGAAGAAGTAGGGAATGCAATTTTGAACAGCGGGGTTCCAAGAGAAGAAATATTTTTGACAACAAAAATATGGGTCGAATTTTATGGCTATGAAAAGGCAAAAGCATCCGTGCTAGAGTCAATGAGAAAGTTGAAAACAAATTATCTGGATCTTGTCCTGCTCCATCAGCCATTTGGAGATTATTATGGAGCATATCGCGCACTGGAAGATCTTTATAAAGAAGGTAAAATCAGGGCAATCGGTATTTCTAATTTTTACGCAGACAGAATGGTAGATATTGCAGCATTTTCAGAAATTACGCCGATGGTCAATCAGGTTGAGACACATCCACTGAACCAGCAGAAGGCAGCGAAGGAATGGATGGACAAATATAATGTGCAGATCGAAGCATGGGCACCATTCGGTGAAGGACGGGGGGAAATGTTTTCGAACCCAGTCCTCGTGGAAATTGCTGACAGATATAAAAAAACGGTTGCACAGATCATGCTCCGCTGGCATATTCAACGTGGTGTTGTTGTAATTCCAAAGTCGACTCATTTTGAAAGAATGAAGGAGAACCTGGATGTATTTGACTTTGAGATGTCAGATGATGATATGAACAAAATAGCAGAGCTGGATCAGGAAAAAAGTTCCTTTTTCTCACATCAGGATCCGGCAATGGTGGAATGGTTCGTTAACATGGTTGAAGAGCGCAAAAAAGAGTAAAATTCAAAAATTTTAAAAAAGCACTTGCCTTGGAGCTCACTCCAAGTGATACAGTAACTGTATCAACTAACAAAAGATGAGATACAAGGAGAACAGAATGAATAGTTTTATTTATGATATACCCACAAAAGTGTATTTTGGAGAAGACCAGTTAGAACATCTTGGAGCAGAGCTGAGCAGGTATGGCACAAAAGTTCTTTTGACGTATGGAGGAGGATCCATAAAGAAAATAGGGCTCTATGACAAAGTAATTACTGAAATCAAAAAGGCAGGACTGGAATTATTTGAACTATCAGGAATTGATCCCAATCCGAGAGTGAGTTCTGTCAATGTAGGTGCCGATATCTGCAAAAAAGAAAACATTGATGTGCTTTTAGCTGTGGGTGGAGGCTCGGTCATTGACTGTACAAAATATATTGGAGCAGCAGCTTTTTACGATGGGGATGCATGGGATATCCTGACACAGAAAACGGGAGTGGAGAAGTGCCTCCCTATTATAGATATCCTTACTCTGGCAGCAACCGGATCAGAAATGGACTGCGGTGGTGTCATCAGCAATCCGCAGACTCATGATAAAATAGGGCTATTATTCCCTGTCATGCAGCCAAAAGTATCTTTTTTAGATCCAACAAATACATATACTGTGAATCAATATCAGACCGCTTGTGGTGCAGCAGATATGCTGAATCACATTCTGGAAGTATATTTTAACATGAACCAGGATTTATTTATGTTAGATACTGTTATGGAAGGTCTGATGAAAACAATTATCAAGTATGCTCCTGTTGCATTGGAAAAGCCAGATGATTATGAAGCCAGAGCCAATTTAATGTGGACCTCATCCTGGGCGATCAATGGTTTTGTGAATGGTGGAAAAAGACAGGCCTGGAGCTGCCATCCAATGGAACATGAGATTTCTGCCATTTATGACATAACACATGGTCTTGGTCTTGCGATTCTGACCCCAAGGTGGCTGGAATACTGTTTAGACGAGACGACAGTATCCAAATATTATCAGTTCGGTGTGAATGTATTTGGCATCGATGCTTCTTTGCCACAGATGGAAGTTGCCAAATTGAGCATAGAAAAGGTATCAGAATTTTTGTTTCAGACACTTGGGCTCCAAAGTACATTTACAGAAATAGGAATAGATAACAGTAACTTTGAACTCATGGCCAAAAAATCTATGAGCGGCGGGTTGAAATATGCATTCAAACCACTAAATGAAGCAGATGTTGTAAATATCTTTCAGAACTGCCTGTAAGTTTGAAGTACATGGAAAGGTATTTAGAAAAAAAGAGGTGAAAAATGATGAATGGTAAAAAACTTGTAGCATACTTTTCAGCAAGTGGTGTCACAAAATCAGTCGCATCAGTACTTGCCAAAGCAGCAAATGCGGACCTTTTTGAAATAGAACCTGAGGAAATCTATACAAATGCCGATCTGGATTGGATGAATAATAAATCAAGAAGCACAATAGAAATGAAAAACAAAGAATTTCGTCCTGTTATGGGAAGCAGTTTGAAGAATGCAGAGGAGTATGATGTTATTTATCTCGGGTTCCCGATCTGGTGGTATGTAGCACCGACGATCGTGAATACATTTCTTGAAAGAGTTAATCTGGAGGGCAAGACGATCGTGGTATTTGCGACCTCTGGTGGGAGTAAATTTGGAAATACACTCAAGGAACTGAAAACAAGCTGTCCTGTATCCACACATTTTATAGAAGGTAAGGTATTTAACACCCGAACATCCGAAAAAGAGCTTTTGGAATGGGTAAGAGCAGTGGATATTTCATAATAAGCTAAGCACTGTAGTGTACAGGAGATGAAAGGTATGACAATTGCTGAAGTAAGTAAAAAGTACGGACTGACTGCTGATACGCTTCGATACTATGAAAGAATAGGATTGCTGCCGCCTGTAAACAGAGGTGCAAGTGGCAACCGGGATTATACAGAGGCAGACTGCAGATGGGTATATTTTATCAAATGCATGCGAAATGCAGGATTATCGATCGAATTACTGATTGAATATGTAGATCTGTTTCAAAGAGAGGAAGATACCATCGAAGCAAGAAAAAATCTGTTATTGGAGCAGCGAGCACAGATTTACGATAGGATTTTGAATCTTCAGGAGACTCTGGATTATCTAGATGGAAAAATAGATGGGTACGAGAATCAACTGGCCAAATTTGAAGAGAATTTGAAAACAAAGGAGGGTTACACGGAAAATGAAAATGCAGAATAGAGAAGAATTTGAAAAAGCAAATATGTTCGGAACCGGATTACCTAATGATGGATACGCCGAGTATTTCAGTGGAGCTTCTTTTTTAAATCCTCTGACAGAGCGTGGAACATGTCCTGTCTTTCTTGCCAACATCACCTTTGAACCAGGCTGTAAAAATAATTGGCATATTCACCACGCTGCATCCGGAGGCGGACAAATTTTGATCTGTACGGCTGGAGAAGGTTGGTATCAGGAGGAAGGGAAAGATGCAGTGAGCCTCATTCCTGGTATGGTAATTACGATCCCTGCGAATGTAAAGCACTGGCATGGTGCCAAAAAAGACTCCTGGTTCAGCCATATTGCTGTGGAAGTACCTGGTGAGAATACTTCCACTGAATGGTGCGAAAAGGTGAGTGATACAGAATATCCTGCATAATCATTCTTGAATATCCATGACGATGCCCTTGAATGCTTGATTTTACAAGCTTTGAGGGCATTTTTGATTATAGGAGAAACTATTACCATAGTACATCAAAAAACATTGCCAACCGATTTGGGTACTGCAGCATTTATATTGACGACTTTGGCAGTAAACAAGGCGATTTAGGTGTAGTGACAGTTCTAAATGGTAATATTGTTGGTAAAATGTCCTTTTGAAACGGATTGAAACTGCTTGAGCTTTATGATAGAATAGTGGAGATATTTGGAGTCCTTCCTATTACAGACGTGTTCAACAGGATCTGGGTCGGAGAAAACTCACATCACTTAATCTGATTATCATGCTACATGTCAGTAACGAATTAGAAACAGACAATGAACGCAGGAATTTATAGAATTCTTGTTATCATGCTGGAAAAGCGATTGACTCTGATTTACTTATCAAAAATTCTGCAAGGCAGATCGATACTGTGATTTCTAAGATAGAAGAGAAAGAACGAAGAGTATTGACGGTAAGTGAGGCAGAGATTTTTTTTAGTCAAGTCGAAGAGATTTTGGATAGATCGGCAATTAAGCGAAAGACATTCAAACAGGAGGTTTTAGGATAGTATGGAACAATACAAACAGGAATTTATTGAATTTATGATAGATTGTAATGTCCTTAAATTTGGGGACTTTGTAACAAAAAGTGGAAGAAAGACACCTTTTTTTGTCAATACGGGATTTTACAGAACGGGAGCACAGTTGAAAAAACTGGGCGAGTACTATGCAAAAGCGATTCATGATACATTTGATCTGGAATTTGATGTCCTTTTTGGACCGGCCTATAAGGGTATTCCGCTGACTGTTACCACTTCTATTGCACTGAGCGAGCAGTATGGTGCAGATATCCGCTATTGCTCGAACAGGAAGGAAGTAAAAGATCATGGGGATACCGGAATCCTTCTGGGCAGCCCGATCAAGGATGGAGATCGTATAATTATCATTGAGGATGTCACAACAGCCGGCACCTCGATCGGTGAAACACTCCCGATCTTAAAAGCTCAGGGCGACACGGATGTACGTGGTCTGGTGGTATCCGTAGACCGAATGGAGCGCGGGCAGGGAACAAAAAGTGCACTGGAGGAAATCAAGGAGACTTATGGTCTTACAACGACTGCAATTGTTACTATGAAGGACGTGGTCGAGCATCTTTACAATCGCCCGTATAAAGGGAATGTTATTATTGATGAACCATTAAAGGATGCGATCGACAGCTATTATATGCAGTACGGTGTGCAATAATCTGAACGAGGGTCCAAAAATTGGAATATAGAAAAAAGAAAAAAATAATCAGAACGGGAATCATAATTCTATTTACATTATATCTGATACTTTTGGCTTATTTTCTCTTTTTTGCAGACAGCTGGGGGAGGACTCACCTTACGGAAGACTATCATTACAACTTTATACCCTTTAAGGAAATACTACGCTTTTGGACGTATAGAGATATTTTATCGATGAGGGTCGTTTGTCTAAATCTGATTGGCAATGTCATAGTTCTCATTCCCTTCGGAATGTTCTTGCCGATGCTGTTAAAAAAATGCAGAAAATGGATCTGTGTGATCCTCTTGTCCTTTGTCCTTAGCCTGTCGATTGAATTAGTGCAGCTGGTCGCTAGGGTTGGCAGCTTTGATGTGGATGACATGATTTTAAATACGATAGGCGGAGCCATTGGGTTCCTGTTGTATCTGCTATTAAGAAGGGTCTGGAACAAGTATCATGAGGAGAAAAAGCAACTATAAATTCACAAGAAAAAAACACTCTAAAAAGGGAATCATATCCTGCTGTATTTCAGCAGGATCTATGCTGACCCTTTTTTTAGTCGTATTGGCATCCTATCAAAAGGGTGGAGAAGGAAGTGTTTATTTGGGAAGTGCCGGTATACTGGCATTTATTCTCGCCGTCGGAGCAATCATCATTGGAATCATGAGTTTTCGGGAAGAGGAAACATATCGGTTGTTTCCCAGACTTTCTGTATTTTTGTCTATCGCAATGACTTTGATCTGGACGATTTTCTATTTCAACGGAATCTACCTGATCTTGAGCTGATATGAGGGTCAGAAGGAAAGGATGCAACGTATGGATAATAATCTGCAGGATACCCTGAATTTCATATTGGAACTGGATAAGCAAAAGGAAATCATGCGGCAGACATATCTGGCAAGCGGCGTACGAAAAGAAAACGATGCTGAGCATGGATGGCATCTAGCAGTAATGGCAGTCCTTCTTGCAGACTATGCGAACGAAAAAATAGATATCCTAAGAACTGTTAAAATGGTTCTGTTGCACGATATTATCGAAATAGATGCGGGTGACACCTATGCCTACGACACAAGTGGAAATGAAACAAAAATACAGCGCGAGCAAATAGCAGCAGATCGCTTATATGGATTGCTTCCGGAGGGACAAAGAGATGAATATCTCAGCATCTGGGAAGAATTTGAAGCGATGGAGACACCAGAGGCTAAATTTGCCAATACACTGGATAAAATCCAACCGGTTCTGCTGACGAACGCTCAGGGTGGATTATCCTGGCGTGAACATCAGGTCACAAAGAGCCAGATCATGAAAAGAAACAGCAGAACTGCGGAAGGCTCGCAAATACTATGGCAGGTAATCGAGGAGATGATCTATTCGAATCTGGAAAAGGAAAATCTGATCGATGATGAAGGACAGGGAGCAGAGAATGGGATATAAAGAAAGAATACATGAAGCAAATGAAGATGTACGCGAACGCTATGAACTAATCATGGATCGTGTACTTTTGATCAGGACGGAGCATGCAGTTCCTGATCAATTCTGGGATTACTTTCGCAAGACAGCGGATTTTTTAAAACAGATCGATCAGGTAGTTAGGCAGGTCGAAACGGGAGCAATGTATGATCGGTCGATAGAAGAATGTGAAGAGACAAATTGGAATTTCTACTACGAAATACTTCCAGGTAACTATGATAGAAGCTATGCTAATCCAGAAGTAGCAGTCAGACTTCTCGGCGAGGAATTTGGTTCGATACTATGTTTTTTATATACAGAGCTTCGTTCTTTGATCGGATTTGCATTTGAAGGCCGAAAACGGGATATCACGATTTATACCGAACTGTTCGTTGAAATTTATAATTGTTTTGAATCCGAGACGGGAACCTCCTATGATGAGATCCAAGATATCATCCGCTGGTTCTTTCATGATTACAGTGAAATTTTTTCGGAAGAAAAAATTGGTGAGATGGTGGATCCGGAATATGATTTTTATACATCGATTTTGAAAGAAGCCGATCTGAATGACTTACGGTATCTGTATCGATATGGGGAGTATATAACGACCAGTGAAATGAATACCGCCACTTTTTTGAATCAATTTTCTGAGGAAGAAATACAGTCCATGGCTGATACTATGACGGAAGGATTTTATACAGGTTATCAGGCACTTGGCAAGGACTTGTCGAAAAAATCCACGATCGCATTGATCTATCCGGTAGGTTTTGAACGGGTAGCAGCAGCTGCGGTTAGAAATATTGAGGCAAAAGGTTTAAAAACAACCATTTCGAGAAATAATACATCTTCTTTCTTTGTAACTGGTCGGAGAAGCTATGGCTACTATACAAAGCCGGTGAACCATCAGTTCGAGTTCGATCATCGAAACGACAAATTCTTCTATCTGGACAAAGCATTTGTAGAGCGAAGATTAGAGACTCTGAAATCTGCCTTTGAGCTTTATAGAATAGAGTCGAGGGGTCATGCAGGTCCTGCTGTCATAGAGATTTTTGGGGAAGCACCTTTTGCACCGAGCAATAAAAAAGAAGCACCTGCCTACTCAAAGGAACAGAATGAACTAAATGTAAGCTATCAAAGCCGGGCAGCGGAACTAACGAATATGTACATACCGGATGAAGAGCGTAGCTTCACGATCATCGCCTATCCTATTCCGGTTATTGGTAACAATTTTGAAGAGATCTTTCGAGAGACAGTCAAGATCAATACCCTTGATTACATGATATACCGCACTATCCAACAGAAGCTGATCGATGTTCTAGACGCAGCAGATTCTGTTGTGGTAAAAGGTGCAGGAAAGAACAGAACGGATCTGACTATTTCGCTTTATCCTTTGACGGATGCGGAGAAAGAGACCAAGTTCGAGAACTGTGTTGCGGATGTGAATATTCCAGTGGGTGAAGTTTTTACATCACCTGTTTTAAAGGGAACAAATGGAACACTTCACGTGACGCAAGTATTTTTAAATGGGTTAAAGTATTTGGATTTGGAACTTCTTTTTGCGGATGGAATCATCGTTGAGTATAACTGTTCCAATTTTGCATCCGAGAAGGAAAACAAACAATTCATTTTCGAGAATTTGCTGAATCGTCATGAATCACTGCCGATCGGTGAATTTGCTATTGGTACAAATACAACAGCTTATAAAATGGCAAAGACTTATCAGATCGCAGACAAACTACCGATCCTGATTGCTGAAAAAATGGGCCCACACTTTGCTGTAGGAGATACTTGTTATTCTCATGCAGAAGAAATAAAGGTCTTTAATCCAGACGGAAAAGAAATCGTAGCAAGAGAAAATGAGATTTCTGCCAAGAGGAACGTCGATAGTAAGGATGCATATTTTAATTGTCACACAGACATTACGATTCCCTATGATGAGCTTTCTTCTATCCATGCAATCACATCAGCAGGGGACATGATACCTATTATAGAAGAGGGTAAATTTGCAGTACCCGGAACCGAAGAGCTGAATGGTCCTTTAGAATAGATGCAATACTTATATATTAAGCATATAACATAAGTGATAATAATAAGTGTATAAATTTTAATAATTTGAATTCCACTGAAATATTATTTAAACTAGAGAGAGAAAATATTGCAGAACTATTGTCGAACAGGCAGGAGGAAGATCAGATGGATTACAAAAATGCAGGAGTGGATATAGAAGCCGGTTATAAGTCGGTAGAGTTAATGAAAAAGCATGTACAGGCGACGATGAGGCCAGAGGTTCTCACGAACCTGGGTGGATTTTCAGGAGCTTTTTCTATGGAAGCTTTTAAAAGCATGGAAAAGCCTACACTTGTATCTGGGACAGATGGAGTCGGAACGAAACTGAAGCTGGCCTTTCTTATGGACAAACATGATACGATTGGGATCGACTGTGTTGCAATGTGTGTGAATGATATCGCCTGCGCTGGCGGAGAACCACTGTTCTTTCTTGACTATATTGCCTGTGGGAAAAATTATCCTGAGAAAATTGCTACGATCGTCAGCGGCGTTGCAGAGGGATGCAGACAGTCGAATGCAGCATTAATTGGTGGGGAAACCGCTGAGATGCCGGGATTTTATCCTGAGGAGGAATATGATCTTGCAGGATTTGCGGTTGGTGTTGTTGACGAGAAGGACATCATTACTGGCAAGGAATTAAAGGATGGAGATATTTTGATTGGCATGGCCTCATCCGGAGTGCATTCTAACGGCTTCTCACTAGTCAGAAAAGTATTTCCCATGACAGTGGAAGCATTGAACACCTTCCATGAGGATCTCGGCATGACCCTTGGTGAAGCCTTGATTGCTCCTACAAAAATTTATGTCACTGCTCTTCGGAAACTTAAAGAGTCTGGAATTCGTATAAAAGCGTGCAGTCATATCACAGGTGGAGGATTCTATGAAAACATACCGAGAATGCTTCCGGAAGGAAAAACAGCTCATGTAGATAAAGGAAGCTATCCTATACCTCCAATTTTCCAACTGATTCAAAAGGAAGGAAATATCGAGGATGTCATGATGTACAATACTTATAACATGGGACTTGGAATGATTTTAGCAGTAGATCCAGAACATGTGGAGGAGGCAGTGGCTGCCATTGAGTCAGCAGGAGAAAGCGCTTATGTGGTAGGCAAAATAACGAATGGAGAGAAGGGTGTGGTTCTATGTTAAGAATCGCTGTCCTTGTGTCCGGAGGAGGCACGAATCTACAAGCTCTGATTGATGCAATAAACAATAAGAGCACCACCAATGCTGAAATCGTAGCAGTGATAAGTAATAATCCTAATGCATATGCGCTGGAGCGGGCA
Organism: Lachnospiraceae bacterium; assembly: GCA_047974745.1. Taxonomy (GTDB): domain Bacteria; phylum Bacillota; class Clostridia; order Lachnospirales; family Lachnospiraceae; genus JBKECO01. Next base: position 53,585 of record JBKECO010000031.1, on the reverse strand, counting down.
AAAAAGAATGAGATCCCGGCACTTTGTATATCACCGAAGGACTATTTGGACAGAGAGGCCTTTAATAGAGATTTTTTGGACAAATTGAATGGATTTGCACCTGATCTGGTCGTACTTGCAGGATTTCTCGTTGTGATTCCACCTGAAATGATAAAGATGTATCATTTTCGCATGATCAATATACATCCATCACTGATCCCTGCTTTTTGCGGCAAGGGCTATTATGGCCTGAGAGTCCATGAAGCCGCCTTAGAAAGAGGTGTCAAAATCAGTGGGGCTACAGTTCATTTTGTGGACGAAGGAACAGACACCGGACCAATCATTTTACAGAAAGCGGTCGAAGTGTTGTTCACAGATTCAGCAGAATCCCTACAGAAGAGGGTGATGTTGGAAGCGGAGTGGCAACTGCTACCGAAGGCTGTTGATCTGATTGCAAATGGAAGAATTGTAATAACGGATGGAAAAGTACAAATCAGTCAGGAGAATTCATTATGAAAGTCTTAATTGTTGGAAGCGGCGGCAGAGAGCATGCAATTGCGCAGAATATCTCGAAAAATCCAAATGTTGAAAAAATCTTTTGTGCACCGGGGAATGCCGGAATCGCATCACTGGCTTCCTGTGTATCTATTTCGGCTATGGATTTTGAGGCATTGGCTGACTTTGCCGAGAAGGAAAAAATAGATTTTACAATCATAGGAATGGACGATCCACTTGTCGGCGGCATTGTGGATTTTTTCGAAGAGCGAGGTCTCAAAGTATTTGGACCGCGAAAAAATGCGGCGATTCTGGAAGGCTCCAAGTCATTTTCCAAAGATCTGATGAAAAAATATAATATTCCAACTGCCGGCTATGAGACCTTTCATGATCCAGCCATAGCGATCGACTATTTAAGAACAGCCAGGATGCCTATTGTCTTGAAAGCAGATGGACTTGCCTTGGGTAAAGGGGTATTGATTTGTAATACTTTTAAAGAGGCAGAGGCAGGCGTAAAAGAAATCATGGAAGAGAGAAAATTCGGTGAGGCAGGTAGCACCATGGTCGTGGAGGAATTTATGACAGGGCGTGAAGTCTCAGTGCTTTCCTTTGTAGATGGCCACACGATCCGAATCATGTCCTCGGCTCAGGATCATAAACGTGCACAGGATGGAGACCAGGGCTTAAATACAGGAGGAATGGGAACTTTTTCACCAAGTCCGTTCTATACACCAGAGGTGGATGAATTTTGTAGAACATATATCTACCAACAGACCGTGGATGCAATGGCTTCCGAAGGAAGACCATTTATCGGAATCATTTTCTTTGGACTGATGCTGACAGAGGATGGTCCAAAGGTGTTAGAATATAACGCAAGATTTGGAGATCCAGAGGCGCAGGTCGTACTGCCACGAATGAAAACGGATCTGCTTGATGTGATGATAGCATGTACAGATGGAAGTCTTGATACTGTTGATTTAGAATTTGAGCAAAATGCAGCAGTTTGTGTCGTGCTTGCTTCCGATGGTTATCCAGTATCCTATCAAAAGGGATTTGAAATATCCGGACTTGATAAATTTGATCACGAAGAGGGATATCATTGCTTTCATGCAGGAACGGCGTTTGATCAGGAACACAGGATCGTAACGAATGGCGGTCGTGTCCTTGGTGTGACTGCAAAGGGAAAAGACCTTAGATCTGCCAGGGAAAATGCATATAAAGCGACTGCGTGGGTCGATTTTGCGAATAAATATATGAGAACTGATATTGGAAAAGCAATCGAATAGTATAAATCATACGATGGAAAAAGCATATAAATATACGAACTGGATCGGAGCAGAAATGAAACAAGGAGTGATTTTTGATTTAGATGGAACTCTATGGGATTCTGTAGCAAATGTCGCAAAAGCATGGGATGAGGTCGTGCAGGAGTTAAATCCTGCTTTGGGACGGATATTGCCAGAGGATATCAGAGGGCTGTTCGGACTGTCAATGGATATTATTGCAGTTGGCCTGTTTCCCACGTTATCCAGAGAGGAAGCGGTAAAACTACTGGATATTTGCTGTGCCAGAGAAAATGAGTATCTAGAGCAGCATGGAGGAAATCTTTATCCTGGGTTGGAGTCCATGCTCAAAGAATTACAGGTATCTTATAAGCTTTTTATTGTAAGTAACTGTCAGAGCGGTTATATAGAAGGTATGTTAAGACACTATGGCTTTGAACATTATTTTACGGATTTTGAATGTTATGGTAATGCAAATCTGCCAAAAGCAGAGAATATAAAGAGGATTATTGAGCGAAATCGGATCAGCAAAGCAGTTTATATAGGGGATATACAGGGAGATTATGATTCTGCCGTAAAAGCTGGTGTGCCATTTATTCATGCCGCCTATGGGTTTGGAACGATAAACGAGCTCGTTCCAAGAGCAGAATCCGTCAAAGATCTTATACCATTGATCAAGGAGATTCTGGTTTAGAAGACAGACAGGAGGGAGACGTAATGGTAAAAAGGGAGATATTTGGTTTAAACAGCAATAATCAAATTATTGATAAGTTCACACTGATTGGAGAGGCTGGAGTCGAGGTCGAGATCATAACGCTAGGCGCTGTGATCAGAGCTATTCGTGTGCCGAATGAACTAGATGAAATGGTGGATATCGTACTTGGATATGATACACCGCAGGAATATCTGGATCATAATTACTTTTTTGGTGCTATGATCGGACGGAACAGTAATCGTATTGAGAATGCACGATTTCAGATTGGAGATACAGAATTTCAATTAGAAAAGAACGATGGAGAAAACAATCTTCATAGTGGCGCTCATGGTATGCATCAGAAACTATTTCAGCTCGAAGAAATCAGCCAATATGATACTTCTGTAACGCTTTCTTGTGTTATGGAGCATTTAGAGGATGGGTTTCCTGGCAGACTAGTTGCAAAAATATGCTATCAGCTGACTTCCGATAATACCTTAAATATTGATTATACAGCGATTTGTGATCAGAATACCATCATCAATTTTACAAATCATTCTTACTTTAACCTGTCAGGTCATGACTCTGGGAATGCCGAAGATCAGGAAGTCAAGATCTACGCAGATGCCTTTACACCAATCAGAGAAATCGGGTTGATACCAACGGGTGAAATCCGCCAGGTGGAACATACACCTATGGACTTTCGAGTTATGAAAGCGATAGAGCTCGATATAGATGACCCATACCCACAGCTTACGTATTGCGGTGGATATGATCATAACTATGCAATCACCGGCGAAGGCTTTCGCATCATGGCTGAGGCTAAGAGCGGAAAAACAGGTATCCACATGATTGCTTTTACGGACTGCCCTGGAATGCAGTTCTATGCGGGCAATTTTATCAGCAGTCACACGGGAAAGAACAAAGCAGTCTATGGAAATAGAAGTGGCTACTGCTTTGAATCACAGCAATATCCAAATGCAGTAAATTGTGAAGCGTTTCCTGATCCGGTCCAAAAGGCAGATACGGAATTTCGTTCCAGAACCTCTTATCAGTTCCTGACTTGATTCGATCTGAGTGGATCGATTCTTATAATGATGGGAAACAGGAGAAGACTGATCACAATCCCTATGATTCCCTGTGCGGTATTGAATGGGATCGAGAGCAGGGAAACAGCCAGTCCGGAGGCAAGTGCCGCAGCGGAGAACGTACCTCCGGCAAAAGCAGCGAGACCAGTCTCGTAGAGAAAATAACCCAAGACCATAACAGCTTCGCCCAAAATGCCACCAAACAGCACAATGAGATATTTTCGCTTCATGGAAATGGCAGTGCCAACTGCGAACTTACGATAGATGAGTCCGATCAGTGCGGCACACAGTGCCTTAATGATAAAGGTAGCAGGAGCCCAGGAGGCATAACCTGAAAAGATATCTGCGAACATGGAACCAATACCGGCAGCCAGTGCACCATAGAAAGGTCCAAGGAGGATTCCGCTTAAAAGTACAAACCCATCACCGGGATGTATGTAGCCGAAGGTCGGGGTCGGAATTTTAATGATCATAGTGGCAACGCAGGTCAACGCAGCCATTAATGCAGAAAGTACAAGTGTCTTTGTTTTCATAAAATCACCTCATGTTAAATTGTAATGTAGGTATCAAACGATGTTGCTTCGCTAAGCATACCGCAAATCTGGCATAAGCGAAATAGCCAGATTGAAGAATATCGAGCAAGCCAGTTCGAAGGAGTACATTTTGAGAAGAATTTTAATTTCAGCAGTGATAATACTCACAACAGGTATGGTTCTTTTGTTATCTACAATATATTTGGAAGCAATGGATGCCAGAGAGTCGGAAATCGCAAATGTATCTGGTGTAAAAAATAGTGCTGATTCTGATGAGGGAACCACTGAGACGACCATAGTTGAAGCAGTAACTGAGTCCGAAGTGATGGAATCAGAGGAAAACATTCTGTCACAGGTGCCATCAACAGAGGTGACAAATGCAACTACGACATTGATTTTTGGCGGAGATGTCTATCTGAGTCCTTATGTTTTGGACAATTATGATTCACAAGGCATTCAAGGCGTCGTTTCGGAGGAAATACTTTCTCGTCTTCAGACTGCGGATATCGTAATGGTCAATCAGGAGTTCCCCTTTGGTACGAAAGGAGAGAAAGCACCCGATAAGCAATATACCTTTCGTGTCGATCCCGCATATACCTCGTTATTGCAGGATCTAAGTGTGGATATTGTAAGTCTTGCGAACAATCACGTCCTGGATTACGGTACGGTCGTTTTAGAGGAGAACTTCGCCGCACTGGATGAGGAGGGCATCTTGTATGCTGGTGCAGGCAGTACCTATGAGAGAGCAAGAGAATTGATTACTGTTGAAAAAAATGGAACAGTATTTGGCTTTCTGGCCGCTTCCCGAGTATTGCCAGTAGTTTCCTGGAATGCTGAGAATCAGGTACCGGGGGTGTTCTCGACCTATGATAAAACAGCACTGGTCGAGTCGATCGAGCAGGCCGTGACGAAATGCGATCATCTGACGGTTTTTGTACACTGGGGAATTGAACGGGAAACCCAGCCCCAGGCATATCAGACAGAACTTGCACACAGTTATATCGATGCCGGAGCAGATCTGGTAATCGGTGCTCATCCCCATGTTCTGCAGGGAATCGAGTATTACGAAGGGAAACCTATTTTCTATAGCTTGGGAAATTTTATTTTTAACAGTACAATTGAAAGTACCATGCTGCTGGAGATCACTGTTGATCAAAAAGGCAGCTCATCAGCAGAAATACTTCCGGCAAAAGCTACGAATGCAACGACAATTCTTATGGACGAACAACAGCAGAACACATTAAATGAGACTCTGCAGAGTATTTCCTTTGGGACTGTAAGAATTGAGGAAAATTTTGTTTTGAATGACCTAATGCTTTGAACGAAATCACCCGATAGTTAAAGTACAAATGAATCAAACGATGCCAAATCATGAAGGATATGAGAGGGACATTGGTCTTGATCATTTGCAGAAACTGACATCACCGCTGCATGCGGATTTGCAGTTAAGAGAAGAATGGAGGAAGCGAATGACACTGGAAGAGATCATGAAGCAGCACAATTTCGTAGTAGTAGGTGATACTTTGAATGAAACAAAATACGCCTATCGGATCAAACATCGTCTTATCGATGCAGGATATCATGTGGAAGCAGTTGGCAAGGAGCTTGAGTCTATCAATGACACAGAAAGTCCTATCGATATCATTGATCTGTGCATTCATCCTGCAAAAGGGCTAAAGCTGCTACAGGAATTAAAGAAAGAATGCAAATGTGTTCTGATTCAACCTGGTGCTGAAAGCTCCGAGATCACCGAGCTACTTGAAAAAAGAGACATACCTTTTTTCGAAGGATGTGCACTTGTCGGATTAAGCCTCTACTCTTAATTGCTGCATCATAATTATCCGGAGGATTTAGATGAAAATAAAGTGGAAAATAGTGCTGACCTCGGTCAGTGTAATTTCTGTGCTCGTAATGTCAATTCTAGCGATTACCTATACACAGGTATCCGCATTAGTTAAGGCTGATACGAGTGAGTCACTGCATAACTATCTGAAGCTGGGGAGCGAGTTAATCGATAGTACCTATGAAGGAGACTGGTCAATCGTAGAGGGGCAGATGTATAAGGGGGAGGCCCTTATCAACGATAATTTCGAAGTGATCGATGAAATAACAGATGGAACAACGATCCTGGCAACGATTTTTATGGGGGATACCAGGATTTCAACAAATGTTGTAGATGATAATGGAGAGCGTCAGGTAGGCACCCAGGCTTCAGATGTTGTCATTGAAACGGTTCTTGGAAAAGGAGAAGAATATCAGGGAACGGCTGATATCCTAGGAAAAAAAGCACAGACCTACTATACACCGATCTATTCAAGCGATGGTGAAGTCATTGGAATGTGGTTCGTTGGAAAATACATGGACGAAGTGAATAAACAGATCATGCGAAGCATGCAAGTCATCACAGGCATTGCCATCATAATCCTTTTGCTTGGTGCTTTTATTTCTTTCTGGCTGGGAAATTCCATAGCAAGAGCGATACAAAAGCTACAGAGCGGAATGGAGGAACTTTCATCCGGTAATTTTCGTGTTTCAGTAATACAGGGCGGAAGCGATCGCAAGGATGAAATTGGAGAGATCGTCAGATCCACGCAGGATATGCAGCAAAAAATATCTAGTACGATCAGCGGAATACAGTCGGAATCTGCTGCTGTCAGAGGAACCTCAGAAAAGGCAGTAAAACGCATTTCACAACTGCATCTTGGAGTTGAGGATATCTCATCCACTACAGAAGAGCTTTCTGCGGCGATGGAAGAAATGTCGGCTTCGACCCAAGAGATGAATGCATCAACAATAGAGATGGAGGAAGAGGTTTCTCTGATGCAAAAGCAGACTGAGAGCGGAGCAAAGCTGTCAGAGGAGATTCGGGAGAGAGCCGAAAAATTAAAATCAGAAACGACCATTGCAAGAGAACAGGCGACAAAAATATATCACGATACAAATCTAAAGCTGCGAGAATCCATTGAAAGAACCAGAGCAATCGAGGAAATCAGGGAATTGTCGCAGACAATACTGCAGATTACATCACAGACAAATCTTCTGGCACTGAATGCAGCGATTGAAGCAGCAAGGGCAGGTGAAGCAGGAAAAGGTCTGCGGTGGTGGCAGATGAAATCAGGGTACTTGCAGAAAATTCCAAAAACGCAGTTTCCAGAATCAATGATATCACAATGAATGTTTCGGAAGCAGTAGAGGGTGTTGTTGAAGATTCCGGTACACTTTTAAAATTCATGGATACAAGAATTCTAGGCGATTACGAAAAGCTCGTTGAGACTAGTTCTCAGTATTATAATGATGCGCAGGAAGTCGGAGAGGTGGTATCAGGAATCAATGAAGTGGCAGAACAGCTTTACGAATCGATTCATCAGCTGAGAATCGCCATCGATGAAATTACTGAGGCTGCATCAGAAGGTGCGACAGGAACAACGGAGATTGCCATGAGAATAGCAGATATTGCAACACAGGCTAACGAGATCCTGGAGCGAGCTCAGGAAAATGAAGTCAGCTCGGAAAAACTCGATGCAATGATCGAGTTCTTCAAACTGGCATAAAGAAAGATCGCTAAAGAAAGATAGAATCCTATTTTTTGATTTTATTTCCGGCATAAGAACCCATTCCGCCTGAAACATTGATGACATTATAACCCTGCTTTTCCAAAAAAGACGTGGTTCGTGAGCTTCTGCCACCGGACTGGCACATGATATAGTAGGTCTTATCCTTGATCAGATATTTTCCGGGGTTATTCATCAGTGAGTTCATTGGAATATTTTTTGCGGTAAGGAGAGTTCCGTTGCTGACCTCTGAGGGTTCACGTATATCGATCAATTCTATTTTTCCAAGTAATGGATCAAGATCATTGACATTAATTACATTTTTTTTCGTATTAAATAAATTGAACATAAGTATCCTCCTGCGGACTGAAAATGTTTCGTGCACATGTTTTATATGTCAAGTATACCAAATTTCAATTCTAATACTGTGATTATATCACAAAAGAGTCGGAGCATTTCAAAAAAAGGGTGAATTTTCCCGCTGCAGCATGTATAATTAAAACAATACATTTGCAGAAAGGTGGACTATAAAATGAAAATAGAATTTGATGATAATCTGATAACGGGGAATCATATGATCGATGATCAACACAGAGAGTTGATCGACAGAATCGCTCAGTTCGTTGAGAGCTGTGAAGAGGGCAATGCCAAGGTAAAATCAATAAAAATGCTTGACTTTTTATTAGAATACACGGACTATCACTTTGCGGAAGAAGAGAAATTGCAGGCAGAAGTTAGTTATCCGGAGATCGCACATCATAAAGAAAAGCACAAAGAGTTCAAAAATACTCTGCAGGATCTCAATATTCTGCTTTTAGAATCAGAAGGACCGACAGAAGAATTTGTACAGCAGGTGGAGAAAGATGTTGTGGACTGGCTCTTCCATCATATCAAAACATTTGACAGATCAGTTGCAGAATACATTTTTCTCATTGATAATCCTGAAAGACTGTAATTAGGAAATAATAAAATAGAGAACTATGAACTATGGTCTGATCTACTAAAAATTGTCTCTTCCTCCCGATGGAGTCAGAGACAATTTTTTTGACCAGAAACTGAGAATGTCCATCAGAGAATCTGATGTATGACTCTGTTTCTGCCTGTATCTTTTGCTTTGTATAACCCATGATCCGCTTTTTCGACCAGCAGACCAGCTCGTTTACCTACATCTGTCTCTGAATACGATATACCGATGCTCAATGTGATCGTGATTTTGATTTCTTCAGAGACCCAGAAGATATGATCTTCAATCTGTCTGCGCAGCTTCTCGGCAAGCTCGAGAACATTTGGCAATGGCCAGTCATTTAGTGTAACACTAAATTCCTCCCCTCCGTATCTCCCCACTAAACCATCACAGTCAACGATTTCCTGCAAGAGCTTGCTGACCTCTTTTAATATCAGATCTCCTGCTTTGTGACCAAAGGTATCATTGACAGACTTAAAGTAATCAATATCTAACATCATAAATGCGATAGGATACCCATTTTCTTTGGCGAGAAAGCACTCTTTTCTCAAATATTCCATACTGTATCTGTGGTTATAAAGATTGGTAAGACCATCACGCATTGCCAAGTGTTCAAGGATCCTATGCTGGTCATAATAACGCAATGCAGACTTTAGCCTGGCCTGTACCTCTACCTTGTCAAAAGGCTTTCTGATAAAGTCGAAAGCACCCTTTTCAAAAGCTTTATCCAGAGAACCTGTGCCAGATAGGGAAGTCATGATGATAATGGGGATGTTTTGTAACTCCTCTTGATTTTGAAGAAGGTCACAGACACAGAACCCATCCAGACCTGGCATAATAAGATCTAAAAAAATCGCATCTGGTAATAAGCTCGTGACCGTGTCTACTACCTGAGTACTGTCGGACAGGCAGTGTATTTCATAGCCTTCTTCCAAAAGGATGTCTTCCAGGATCTTTAGATTTAGTCGATTGTCGTCGACAATTAAAATTTTACGCATGTATTATCCTCGTGTAAACAGATCTGAGGAATTGCCTGATATTCAGATACTGCTGATTTGTTTCATGTATTTTTTTATCGCATCAAAGCTTTCCTGGCTGATCAGATGTTCTATTCTGCATGCATCATCCAGTGCTGTTTCCTGATTGACACCAAGACGTATCAACATCGATGAGAGCACCTGATGGCGATCATAAATCATCTCCGCAATCGCTAGACCTTTCTCTGTCAGATATATAAATCCTGTATTGGTAACCGTAATATGCTCTTTCTCTCGAAGATTTTTCATAGCGATACTAACGCTGGATTTTTTGAACCCTAATTCATTGGCGATATCGACGGAACGAACAACCGGCAGCTGTTTGCTGAGCAGGAGAATCGTCTCAAGATAATTCTCTGCGGATTCATTAATATGGTTCATAAGATTCACCTCATATTTTGTGAGTTATATCAAACTGTTGTTAGTATAACATATTCAAAAAAAGGTTTCAAATGTCTGCATCAGGTAGTTGTTTTTCAAAATGCTTACTGATATAATAAAGCAAAATACTTTGACCCAAACGTAAAAATATAGGATTAAGGACAAGGAGGAAAAAAATGACGTATTACAAATGCGAACTATGTGGAAGAATGGTGGAAATTGTAAAAGATTCTCAAAGCACTCTTGTCTGTTGTGGACAACCAATGAAAGAACTGATTCCAGGTACAACGGATGCAGCAACGGAAAAGCATGTACCAGTAGTAGAAGTAGATGGAAGCACAGTTACAGTCAAAGTCGGGGAAGTAGCTCATCCAATGCTCGAAGAACATCATATTGAATTTATTTCAATCGAGACGAAAGAGGGCGTTCAAAGAAAAGCATTAAGTCCAGGTGAAGAACCGGTCGCAGTATTTGTTCTGACAGATTCAGATGAACTGATCGCTGCTTATGAACACTGTAACCTTCACGGTTTATGGAAATCAGTATCATAGAGAAAAATCAGATGATTTTGGGTGCTCCAGTAGTTGGTGCACCCTTTTTCTATCCATGAGAAGTACGGATACAAGGAGGAAATACATATGAATAAGGAAAAGCATATTAATTTAAGAAAGGTTGCTATCATTGGCTGTGGGTTCGTGGGTTCTGCGTCTGCCTTCAGTCTGATGCAGAGTGGAATGTTCTCTGAAATGGTTCTCATCGATGCAGATGAAAACAGAGCGATCGGTGAAGCTCTTGATATAAGCCATGGAATCCCGTTTGCCCGCCCGATGCAGATCTATGCCGGCAGTTATGATGATATTGCTGATGCAGCGATCATTGTCATTACCGCTGGTGCAAATCAGAAACCGGAAGAAACCAGACTGGATCTTGTATATAAGAATATTTCTATTTTCAAAAGCATTATACCTGAGATCAAGAAAAGAGATTGCGCAGGTATTTTACTAATCGTTTCAAATCCTGTGGATATACTCACTTACGTAGCGCTTAAACTAAGTGGCTTTCCGGAAGAGAGAGTAATAGGTTCAGGCACCGTTCTTGATACTGCAAGGTTAAAATATGCTTTGGGAGAGCGACTCAAGGTTGACAGCAGGAGCGTCCATGCTTTTATCATCGGTGAACATGGCGATAGTGAGATCGCTGCCTGGAGCAGCGCAAATGTGTCCGGCATCAAACTGGATGATTTTTGCGAGATGAGAGGTTTCTTCGAACACGATGAGGCAACGGATCTGATCGCATCCACAGTAAAGAACAGTGCCTATGATATTATTTCGAAAAAACATGCGACCTATTATGGAATCGCAATGGCGGTAAAGCGCATTTGTGAAGCCATCATGAGGGATGAAAAGTCGATTCTTCCTGTTTCGGGACTGATGCATGGTGAATATGGTATTGAGGATGTTGTGCTAAGTCTTCCGGCGATCATTGGAAAACGGGGAATGGAGAAAAAAGTTCCGATTTCGCTGAATGAAGAAGAACAAATCAAATTGCAGAAATCTGCAGCAGTACTGCATAAGCTAATCCTAGAGGCAGATATCCCTGCAGATGAGCATAAGGAAGAGGCAGCAGAGACCTATCCTATAAATTATGCCTTTGTAGATGGTTCCTATCATGCAAAGAATAAAATATATGGTTATGGTGGGATTCTAGTTCATGATGGAATCCGAGAGACCCTACAGGGATCAGGACAGGATGAAGAAATGGCCACGATGCGCAATGTTGCAGGTGAAATATGCGCAAGTATGGCAGCGGTAGAAAAAGCGATCGAGCTTGGCCTTTCTGATCTGACGATCTATTATGATTATCTGGGAATTGAAGAGTGGGCCGCAGGCAGATGGAAGAGGAATAAAGAGGGAACAAAGCAATACTATTCCTTTATGCAGGAAGCGATGCAAAAGATTAATATCAGGTTTGTTAAAGTAAAGGGACATGCCGGCGTGGAGGGAAATGAAGTGGCGGACAGACTGGCGAAAGAAGCGGTTGGAAACTCCCTGTAAGGATCAATGTGATAATGTCACAGAAGTACTGCCGTTTTTTCTGTATGATAGGTAAGGATATTCCTGCCACAACCCATCATTTGTGTTGTAAAAAACAAAATGTAGAATCGCAGGCAGGATTGACAAAGATTTAACAATACAGATAAAAGGGATTAAAGGAGTAGAAATGAGTAAAAAGACGATCATTATTGGCGGTGTTGCTGGTGGAGCGACCACTGCAGCTCGACTCAGAAGAAAAGATGAGTCGATGGAAATCATTATGTTTGAGAAGGGGGAATATATCTCCTATGCAAACTGCGGACTTCCCTATTTTGTTGGTGATGTTATAAAAAGCAGAGATGCATTATTGCTGCAGACCCCTGAGGCAATGAAGAAGAAATTCAATATTGATGTCAGAGTGCTCAGTGAAGTGACGAAAATACTTCCGGATGAGAAAAAGGTCATTGTCCAAAATAAAAAGACACAGGAATCCTATGAAGAGGCCTATGATTATCTTGTTATTGCAACAGGATCAGCACCGATCAGACCAAACATTCCTGGTATAGATGCGGAAAATGTATTTACTGTCTGGACAGTACCCGATACAGACCGAATTAAAAAATATATCAGTGAACACAATTTGAAATCTGCTGCTATTGTAGGTGGTGGATTTATTGGGCTTGAGATGGCAGAGAATCTCCATGAATTAGGTTTGAAAGTGACCCTCATTGAAATGCAGAACCAGGTCATGGCTCCAGTTGATTTCGAAATGGCAAATCTATTGCATGAAAACATGCGGCAGAACAAAGTCGATCTTATCCTTGGTGATGGAGTCGCTTCGTTCACCCATGAAAATGATATGACAAAAATCGAGCTGACAAGCGGTCATTCCTTACGTTCTGATCTGATCGTACTGGCAATTGGAGTCAAGCCAAATAGTGAACTTGCCACAGACGCAGGAATTGCACGCAACAGCAGAGGCGGTATCATTGTCAACAAGCATTTTGAAACATCTGCCAAGAGTGTTTATGCAGTTGGAGACGTAATAGAAGTCGATCAATACGTTACGAAAGAGAAAACGATGATTCCCCTTGCCGGACCGGCAAATAAGCAGGCCAGGATACTAGCAGACATTCTAACTGGTGATACAACAGTCAGTTATAAAGGATCACTAGGAACCGCAGTGGCAAAAGTATTTGATCTGGATGTGGCGTCGGTAGGACTCAATGAGAAGCAGTTGGCTGCAATGGGAAAGAAAAAAGATAGGGACTATTTCACGATTTTAATCAATCAGAAGTCTCATGCCGGTTATTATCCCGGAGCAGTACCGGTCACACTAAAGCTGATCTTTGATGAGGACAAGACCATTTATGGGGCTCAGATCGTCGGTCAGGAGGGTGTAGACAAACGAATTGATACAATTGCAACGACAATGCGACTGAATGGAACGGTATCCGATCTCAAAGATCTGGAGCTGGCCTATGCACCACCCTTCTCATCAGCGAAGGATCCTGTAAACATGCTTGGTTTCGTGGCAGAAAATGTACTGAACGGTCTCGTGAGTTTTATGGAATGGGATGAAATGGATGAGTGGAGCAAAGATCCATTCAAAGTCAATGATCTGATAATACTGGATATCACGGAAGAGATGGAACGGATGGTATATTCCATTCCAAATTCCGTTCACATCCCGCTCGGACAGCTTCGGGACAGGATTGGAGAACTGGATTCTGGCAAAACGATCGTTGTATATTGTGCAGTAGGTGTTCGCTCTTATAATGCGGCCAGAATACTGATACAAAGAGGATTCGAGCATGTGAAGGTACTTTCCGGCGGAACCTCATTCTATAAGTCAATGCACCATTTTGATAAGAAGAAACAAGGATATCAGGAGAAAGAGATCATGATAGCACACAAAGCAGAGTCCGAGAATTCTGGAAGCAATATTATCAGCAGTAAGGAGATCCGTATTCTCGACTGCAGCGGCCTCCAGTGCCCTGGTCCAATTATGAAGGTACATGAAGCGATCTGTGAAATGGAAGAAAATGAGGTTCTGCAAGTCTCAGCAACGGATATGGGATTTGCAGCAGATGTAGATTCCTGGTGCAGAAGAACAGGAAATACACTTCTGAGAGTCGAGCGTAAAAATAAAGAGAATATCGTATTTATTAAAAAGGGTTCTGAAGATTGTGATATCAATGAAGGCACCTTGACAGCACTGCCTGATGGCAAGACGATCGTTGTATTCAGCGGGGATTTTGACAAGGCGCTTGCTGCATTTATTATTGCGAATGGTGCTGCTGCAATGGGAAGAAAGGTCACGTTGTTCTTTACTTTCTGGGGACTGAACATTCTTCGTAAGAGCGATGGTCCAAAAGTGAAAAAATCACTGATCGATTCCATGTTCGGTGGGATGATGCCTAAGGGAAGCAAGAAGCTGAAGCTCTCTAAAATGAATATGAGTGGAATGGGAACGGCCATGATGAAAAAGGTCATGAATGATAAGAATGTCGATTCACTGGAAGAACTCATGAAAAAGGCCATGGACAATGGCGTTAAGCTCATAGCATGTACAATGTCCATGGATATTATGGGAATCACAAAAGAAGAACTGCTGGATGGAGTAGAATATGCAGGCGTTGCCTCCTATCTGGGAGATGCGGAAGAGTCAAATGTAAATCTGTTTATATAAGATCAATAGATATAAGGTCAATAGATATAAGTTGAATTCCTATGGGTTCAGTTCAAATGTAGAACAGTATTTTTCAATGCCTGTTTATCTACGATGGTGATACCACCACGAAACAAGGATACATATCCTTTGTGAGAAAATTGTTTTAACATACGAGAAATCACTTCTCGGGCAGTTCCAAGATTTTTTGCGATCTGTTCATGCGTCATCAGGATGCTCGGGGAGTGATTTTTTGTACTCTCATCGATCAGGAAAGCCGCAAGTCTCTTGTCAATACTGGTAAATAACAGCTGCTGCATTGCCCACATGACATCAGAAAACCGCTCTGTTGCAAGCCGGTAAGAAAACAACTCAGCATATATATTTTCTTCTGCAATTTTTGCAAAGGTGGAAGTGGATATCTGTATGACTTCACAATCGGTTTCGGCATCGATCGAGACATCAAAGCTGATGGTCTGCAGGATACAAGATGCAGATAAAATGCAGATATCACCCCGATCGAGTCGGTACAAGGTAGCTTCACGACCTTCTTCCGAGGTAATATAGGTTCTCATGATTCCTTCTTTGACGATCAGTACACCGACACAATCAAAATCACCAAAGTGCAGAGCTCTGCCTTTTTCATATTTAAAGACCATGGTACTGTCGATCAGTCTGGCTTTCTGGTTATTTGTCAGTTTATCCCAAAAATTCAACTTTTCTGTCAAAATCTGTGTAATTTCCTCTGTAATCATAAAAAACTCCTTTTTTGTTCCAGTATTTTATTATCATACTCCTGATCCATGAATTCTACAAGCAGTAACCAGAATCGTCTACAGTGATTTCTACATTGTACTAGTAAAAAAAGAATAGTCTTGATATAATCATAGATAAGTATGATATAAGGATCTCGGAGGCGCAAGAATGAGAACGATTTATAAAACAGAAAGCGGCGCTATTGAAGAAAAAGAGGGCTTTGAGCCTGATGTCTGGATCAATATGATCTCTCCCAGTATGGAAGAACTGACAGAAGTCGCAAAATATTATGATATCGATATAGCCGACCTTAGGGCTGCGCTCGATGAAGAGGAAAGCTCCCGTGTTCAGATGGAAGAAGGGTATACCCTGATCTTGGTAGATATTCCTTTTGAAGAAATCAGAAATGAACAAAGAGCTTATACAACAATGCCATTAGGCATTCTATTAGTGCGCAATGCGATCATTACTGTTTGTGGTGATGACACCATTATATTAAATTACTTTTCCAATAACAGGATGCGAGGATTTAGTACGAAGAAGAAGATGCGGTTTGTGTATCAGATCCTGCTTCGTACGACAAATCTATATCAGGCATTTCTGCGAGTGATCGATAAGAAGAGAAGTGAGATCGAGAAAAGAGTCGGAACGGATATAACAGAGGATTCTGATTTGATCAATCTGCATGAGCTGGATACGAACCTTGTTTACTTTGCGACTTCGTTAAGTGCGAACAGCATCGTTCTTGAGCGTTTGACCCGCTATGAGAGAATCGAACTCTACCCGGAGGACAAAGAGCTGTTGGATGATGTGATCGTCGAGAATCGACAGGCCATCGAGATGACGAATATTTATCGGGATATCATTCACGGAACCAGAGATCTTGTATCGAGTATGATTAATAACCGTATGAATGATATCATGAAATTCCTAACCTCCATTACACTGGTCATGGCTATCCCGACCGTCATCTCCGGACTTTATGGGATGAATGTTGCCTCAAAATGGGTACCACTAGCCAACGTACCATACGGATTTTTAATCATATGTGCTCTGGCTGCAATTATTTGCGTGTTAGTTATTATTATTTTAAGGAAGTTAAAGATGCTCTGAATTTACTTACCTAATATATGTTCATGATCACAAGGGGGAGGTGATGTAATGAATCGAATTTTTACAGCTGGAATTCTATTTGCTGTAGCTTTGTCTTCATTACTGATTTTTCTTGTTGGTCTTCGGGTTGGTAATCATGAAAATACTGCGATCTTTAACTGGGATGGATTTCAGGAAGTGACGGAATATACAATGTCTTATCCGTCAGAGAATGAGGTTCAGATCGTATTTGAAATCCCGGACCAGCCAACAGATCTGATAATCATGGCAGTCAGGACACAGAATCAGATACTGACAGTATACACAGAGAACCATATTCTGTGTGAGCTTCGTCCTGGCAATAATCTGTTTGGTCATACCACAGGAACTCGATGGAACTATATCACGATCTTGCCGACTGATTTGGGCAGACCGATCACGATATTGCTGCAGGATATCTATCCTCATTTGGGAGTCTCGAAAATGACTGATGAGATCCTTGTAGGTGAAGTGCAGCAGATCACCGCTTATTTATTCAGCCGTGACCATGCATCGATGATAATCAATTTTCTGACGATCATGACAGGTCTGGGATTGCTTTTTTACTGGTTTCTGCTATGGAAGGCGGAACCAAAAAAAAACAATGAGCTGCTGCTTCTTTCTGTTTTTTCCATAATGATCGGAGTGTGGTCGTTGTGCAAGCTGGATTTTACCAGGATCATGATATCTAACAATCTGATCGTGGATTACACTGCCGGTCAGTTGATGTACCTTACCTTTATTGCGTGGATCTCCTATATCAGAATGATGTTCGCAAACAGGGCATCAAAGATCTGGGATGTGTTTATCGGGATCATTCTTTCCCTTTTGATTTTTAGTACTCTTTTGCAGATTGCAAATGAAGTGGATTATCACGAGTCTTTGTTCTATATTCACATAGTAATGATTCTTTTTACCCTATATATCATGTGTGAATTTTTTCGTGAAATCAAGAATCGGCTTTTGGATCAAAAACACATACTCTACTTAAGTCTGACGGGCTTCATGGTACTTGGCTTTATAATTGATATCATTTTACTGTACTGGACGTTGGAGGATAGAAATCGATTCGGACGAATTACATATTTTGTCTACATTATTATCATGGGATTTTTGATATCCAGCGATGCAGTTTCCTATGTTCGACTGGCCAATAAAGCTGACAGCTTCCAAAATCTGGCATTTACCGATTCTATGACAGATCTATTGAATCGAACTGCTTTTAACAGGGATCTTAGAAAATATGAGAATCAGGATTTGACAGCAGTCACTGTGTTCATGATGGATCTGAATCATTTGAAATACTGCAATGACAATATTGGTCATACAGAGGGTGATACCTATATAAAAAGAGCAGGAGAGATCATTCGCTCCAGTTTCTATTTTGATCACAAGATCTACCGGATCGGCGGAGATGAATTCTGTGTATTTTGTGAGCACCTCACTGAGAAGGAAAAGCAATGTATCCTGTCAAAAATCAGAAAAGCAAAGATTATTGTTGAATCTGAGGACTATTGCTTTTTGGGTCATATCGCAATTGGATACGCTACAGGGCGCGTCGAGGATTCCAGTATTTATGAAGTAATACATCAGGCAGATATGATGATGTACACGGATAAGAGGCAGCCATTATTATAATATTGGTTAAGGTGGTAAAACATGCCGCCCCATTTCTTTATTGATTACGGATTGTTTCGTGCTTTGCACTCCCACAATCCTCCCCCCAATTCGGATTCTCATGGGGCAGCTGCCCCATTTCATCCTCATTGTGGGGCGTGTCATAAAGTGTTGTTACCACTTACATGCGAGCATGACATGGTAAAACACTTTTGACACTGTAATCAATTTTTGGAAATATATATTGACAAAGTACAATTTATCATGTAATATAACACATGTGCCTAAGACAGGAAGGCAAGAAATGAGTTTGATTTATGGCATTTGCGATAGTGGCGTAGTTGGTAACGCGCGACCTTGCCAAGGTCGAGACCGCGGGTTCGAGTCCCGTCTATCGCTTAAAAAAACCAGTAAATACAAGGGATTCCGAGTATGAGCTGGTTTTTTTGTATGTTAGCGGCAAGTTCTTTTGAAATTAAGAATTCCATAAATAGGAATGCTTTGCAAGTACATGATCAGCACAAAACGACAGGATTGGACGAAGAAGAATTGGAGGTTCAGATGAAAGTAGTACAATTGAAAAATGAAAAAATCGCACATATTCAGACAGAGGAAATTCTGGTGACAGACCTGCAGTCAGCACTGGATTTGATGGCGACAATTCAGTTTGAATATGAATGTCATGGGATGATTATTCACAAAGAGGCAATTATAGAAGATTTTTTTGATCTGAGTTCAAAGCTTGCGGGTGAGATCCTGCAAAAATATGTCAATTATGATATGAAAATTGCAATTGTAGGAGATTTTTCCAAGTATACAAGTAAAGCATTACAGGATTTTATCTATGAATGCAACAATGGAAAAGATGTTTTTTTTGCATCCAGTGTGGAGGAAGCAGAAGAATTTCTGGTAGCATCGAAATGATAATGGATAGGTACCATCGATATGACTATGAATCTGGAAAGCTAACAGGATATCTCCATAAAATATCCCCCTGTCACCAAAAGACAGGGGGATATTTTTATTCATCAGAGGAATCATTTCGTTCTAGGTTGCATTCATCAGAAGCGACCACACGGTTGCGGCCGGAATTCTTAGCTTTATAGAGTAATTCATCAACTCGCTTGAACAGAGAATACTTATCATCACAGCTGCAGATCTCAGCAATTCCAAGGCTGATACTGATCGGATGATTTGGAATCAGGATCGCATCATATATTTTCGTTCGAATTCGCTCACCAAGATGAACAACAGATGCAAATTCAGACTTAGCTGAAATAATAAGAAATTCTTCGCCGCCCCATCTTCCGAAAATCTCATCCGGTGACAGCTCTTTTTGAATAATTCGGCTAATGCTCTTTAAGACTTCATCTCCCTTATCATGTCCATAGGTGTCATTGATCTTTTTAAAATAGTCAATATCCATTAAAATCACAGAAAATGCCTGGTGGTTCGGATAAGACTGATTGATCATCCGATCCAGCTCCTCCTCGAGACGCCGACGATTATAGACACCGGTCAGCATGTCTTTGTAAGAAAGCTCACGGAGCAGTAAATTTGCTGCAATTTCTTTCTCTTTTTCCTTTTCTGTATGAACGAGCTGCAAAATATGTTTATTTAAATTCTGCTGCAGATCATTGAAGGTATTCTGCAATAAGATGATTTCAGTAATATCAGACTTCAGATCAAGATCGGGACCAAGTCCAAGATCGCCATCTTTTACTTTTTGAACAAAGAGGTTAAGTGGGCGGATCAATGCATTCGACATCTGATTTGCAAGTTTTGAAGTGATCAGCAGCAGGATAATTAAAATGAGGACCAGAAGTATATTAGCAAAGATCAGATACGGTCTGTATTGCTGATTCGCTGCCTCTAGCGGCATTTTTGTATCTTCTTTGGATATGATACAGATAACGCTCCATCCTAAATGAGTCGAAGAGCTCTTGTAAAAAAAGTACTCCTCGTCATTCACCGTCAGTGCTTCTCGGATAAAATCACTGTGCCCTTCTGACTTGGATAAAAGATCTGAGATAAAGTTATATTTTTCTTCATTCAGAATATTTTTCAGACTATATTCTTCGGAAAGGAGAATGGATTCGCCAACAGGCTTGCTATAATAGTACTCATCAATTCTTCCATCATCAATAAAATTGAGTTCATCATTGTAACTGATGATATTCTCACCCTCTGTAATCAGAATGGTATAAGGAATTTTTGTGTCAATGGAGGTGAGTCTGTCCGTAAATGTCTTTATTGTTATATCTGCACCTAAAACACCTTCGAGAACATCGCCATTGTAGATAGGCGTTATATAGGAAAGAACCCATCCTGCTCTGGCCGGATCAACATAGACAGGTGTCCACAGCGATTCCCGCATTGGGTTATTGGTCTCGTCAGCCAGGTAGTAAAAGAGATAGTCGCCAGCATCGGTATGTGGGTCAAAAACCTCATTCAGATTAGGAATTCCGGGATATATCAGAGTCATTCGGTTACTTGAATTAAAATAAATCTGATCAGTCAGTGTCAATGAGTCCTGCACCTTGATCATGGAACTCTCCATCTCCATGACACGTCCCACTCTGTCCCAGTCGGGCTGCGACTGCTCACTTCCATCTCCATAAATATAGTAAAGACTGGCACCACTTGAATCAGAGCTGTAAAGCACCTCATTGTTCTCGGTCTTAAAATCCGAGGTGTCGACCTCACTGATGCTGTCAGAAGGACTGGATATTCCTTCCTCATAGCTTAGTCTGAGATAGTTCAGTGCCTTTTCAATAATCTCTATATTGCCTTCAAATTCTGAAATTCCAGCCTGAATCGTTGTGACCAGTGTTTTCTCAACTTCCTGCCTGTACAATTCATCCTTCTTCTCTGAAATGAGTGTCCCATATCTGCTGAAGATCAAATAGACAGACAGTATGGAAAATAGTATGACTACGGATGTAAAAATGATAATTCGTTTGCTTAGAAATCGAGTATAGGTTTTCTGTCTCATGCTGTCTTTTGCCCGATCATGGACCGGATCTCCCCCTCTCTGCTATAATACAGATCTGTTTTTGTGTTTCTGCTATTTTGATCAGGTGTCAATATATACTTAGTATATCGGTCAAATCAGCCTGAAAATAAGCGAAATCAGTTATAAATAAATGGTTTTCAAGATGGAATCATTGGTTAAAATTCTGGGAACGAGCCAAATTGTATTTTTTTAGATACAATCCGTTTGAAAAAATCTACTAGAAAACTAACCAAACTTTATCAATTTGGATTCTGAAATTTATAAAATTTTTAGAAATTGCAATAATATTTCATAAACAAATAATTATGTGTTGTAAAAATGAAAAATCGTATTATTATAAAATACAGAGCATGATCACACGTTATGAAAAAAGATAATAGCAATCACACGTTATGAAAAAAGATAATAGCAAATAGGACTAGGAGAGAGACAGAAATGAGGAAATTTTCAGTACTTCTTGACAGTGTAGAAAAAATAAAAAATTTCTGCGATGTTACTAATCAATTCGATATCGATGTCGATGTCATTGCAGGTCATTATATGATCGATGCAAAATCAATACTGGGGATACTGAGCATGGATCTGACGGAACCGATCAAATTCAAGATTCATACAATGGAAGAAGCAGAAGCAGATGGTATTATTTCTGAAATGCAAGGGAGGCATTTAGAGATTAAACCCGTATAGTACAGTCTCTGCGTTTCTTCTATCGAAAAACGAATTTTTAAAAGGTGCTGCTCAGTGACAACCGTTGTCATTGGACAGCACCTTTTTGATAACAGTTTATTCTACAACAATACCGTTCAGATAATCTGAAATTGCAGTCGTATCAATTGCGGTAGTTACGACTGGTCTAGATGCCTCATAAGAATTGTAGGCAGATACACCTGCCCATCCTATGATAAACGCTGCTGCCAGTACTCCAACTACTTTCAAAACAACAACCTCTATTTTCTCCCTGCGCATGATCTTTGCACGGTTCTTCTTATTCTTCTTGTAGCGGTCGACCTTTGCCTGACTCATTCTATTCTCCTTTGAACTAAATTATTTTTCTCTATTATACACTATTTCACCTACTGAGTGTAATGGAAAATGCGAAAAAATTCAAGGATATATGATTGCGTTTCTACTTGAAATTCGATACAATTAGAATTTGAACAGAGTGATTGATTCGGGAGGTTTTCAATGAGCTATGCAGACCAGATCTTTGTAAAAATGTGTGAAGATATTCTACAGAACGGAGTCAGTACGGAGGGAGAACTGGTACGGCCAAAATGGGAAGATGGAACGAGTGCCTATACAATCAAGAAATTCGGAGTCGTAAACCGATATGACCTATCACAAGAGTTTCCGGCAATGACTTTACGAAAAACAGCAATTAAGACCTGCACGGAAGAGATGCTCTGGATCTGGCAGAGAAAATCCAATAATATACATGATCTCAATAGTAGTGTATGGGATGAATGGGCGGATGAACAAGGTTCGATCGGCAAGGCATACGGCTATCAGCTCGGAATAAAGCATCAATATAAAGAAGGTATGATGGATCAGGTCGACAGAGTGATCTATGACCTAAAGAACAATCCATACAGCAGAAGAATCATGACGAATCTCTATGTGCACCAGGATCTTCATGAGATGCATCTTTACCCATGCGCCTACAGCATGACATTTAATGTAACAAAAAAACCAGGCAGGGATAAGCTGACACTGAATGCGGTACTAAACCAGAGATCACAGGACGTGCTCGCAGCAAACAACTGGAATGTCTGCCAATACGCCATCCTGATACACATGCTGGCTCAGACCTGCGATATGGAGGCCGGTGCACTGCTGCATGTGATCGCTGATGCTCATATTTATGACAGGCATATTCCATTGATCAAGGAGCTGATTCAAAGAGAACAGTTCGCAGCACCTTCCTTTGCTTTAAATCCTGAGATTTCAGATTTTTACGACTTTACTCCAAAGGATATTATAATAAATGACTATGTGACCGGAGAGCAGATCAAAAATATACCGATTGCTGTCTAAAGGAGTGATACCATGAATATAATCGTAGCAGTTGATAAGAACTGGGCAATAGGCTGTGGCAATAAGCTTCTGGTCAGTATTCCGGCTGACATGAAGTTCTTTCGCGAAACAACAGCTGGAAAAGTCGTCATTATGGGCAGAAAGACGTTAGAAAGTCTGCCTAACGGGCTGCCCCTGAAAAATAGAACAAATTTTGTATTAACAGAAAATAAACAATTCCAAGTCAAAGATGCGACGGTCGTTCACACGGTGGAACAGTTAATGACCGAGCTGGAACCCTTTCACTCAAAGGACATCTATGTGATCGGAGGAGAATCCATTTACAGACTGCTCCTGCCCTATTGCGACACAGCACACGTCACAAAGATCGACTATGCTTACTCGGCAGACACTTTTTTTCCGAATCTGGATAAAGACCCTGAATGGGAAGTGACTGCAGACAGCGAGGAACAGACCTACTTTGATCTGGAATACTATTTCCTGAAGTATGAAAGAATCAGACATGAGTAATTTGATTTTTAGTCTCAATGTAACAATGCCGATTTTTCTGGTCATGGTCATTGGCTGGATATTAAAACGGGCAAAGATGTTAAACGAGAATTTTGTGACAGTGGCCAACCGCTTGAATTTCAATGTCACACTGCCGGTTCTGGTTTTTTTGGATATAGCAGGTCTGGATATCAGAACGACCTTCGACGCATCTTATGTTGCATTCTGTGCGGCTGCGAGCAGTATCAGTTTTTTTGCGATCTGGGCACTAACCAGAAAATTTCTAAAGAATTCCTCGATGCGGGGAGCATTTGTACAGGCATCCTTTCGAAGCAGTGCAGCAGTCATGGGACTGGCCTTCATAGACAATATTTATGGCAGCTCAGCGATGGGACCACTGATGATCATCGGTGCAGTACCACTTTATAATATTTTTTCAGTTATCGTACTTTCAGTGGAGAGTAGTGAAGCAGCAGAGATCGATTTGAAAAAGAAGGTGAAGGATACACTGATGGCCATCATCTGCAATCCAATAATCATTGCAATTCTTCTTGGAATCCTAGTATCACTGCTTCAGCTACAATTCCCTTTGATCATTGATAAAACACTGGAGAGTATAGGAAGAATAGCAACACCCTTGGCACTGCTTGCCATGGGAGCAGGATTCAAAGGCAGTCATGCGGTGCAAAAAATCAGACCGACACTTGCAGCAGCAGGGATAAAACTTGTCCTGCAGGTCCTGGTATTTGTTCCCCTTGCGATTTTAGCAGGCTATACCGGAGAGAAACTGATTGCAATTCTGATCATGCTTGGTGCACCAGCAACACCAAGCTGTTATATTATGGCAAAGAATATGGGTAATGATGGAGAGCTTACAGCTAGTATCGTTGTTGTAACAACGCTATTAGCAGCATTTACTTTGACAGGCTTTATCTATCTCCTGCGCACTTTTGGATATATCTGACGAATGAAGTCAGATTACGGTTAGTTGGAAAGAGGTGTAAAGTATGGATATTACAGGTAGAAAATTAATTGTGAAAGCCTTACTTGAGGAAGGCGTTGATACTGTTTTTGGGTATCCTGGCGGAATGGTCACGGATATTCTTGACGAACTATATAAGCAGGAGGAGATCAGAGTTATTCTTCCAAGACATGAGCAGGCTCTGATTCATGAAGCGGAAGGCTATGCAAAATCCACCGGTAAATGTGGGGTTTGTATTGTAACAAGTGGTCCTGGAGCAACCAATACGATCACTGGAATTGCAGATGCACATTATGACAGTATACCATTGGTATGTATAACGGGTCAGGTGCCTCTCCACTTAATTGGCAATGATGCATTTCAGGAAGTGGATATTGTAGGAATGACCAGAAGTATCGTGAAATATGGCGTGACAGTAAGAGACCGTAAAGATCTTGGCACCATTTTGAAAAAAGCATTCCATATCGCACAATCTGGAAAACCAGGCCCAGTTCTCGTTGATATCCCAGGTGATATACAAAAGCAGACCGGTGATGAAGTATACCCGAAAGAAATTCATATCAGAGGCTATAGACCAAATGACAGCGTTCACGTTGGACAACTGAAAAAGGCATATAAACTCCTAAAATCAGCAGAGCGACCAGTCATTCTGGCTGGCGGTGGCATCAATATCAGTCATGCATCCGATGAACTGGCCAGATTTGCTGAGATTCTAAATATCCCCGTAGCAACTACTGTAATGGGAAAGGGAGCAATGGATGCTGCACATCCGCTATATATTGGAAACTGCGGTATGCACGGTAGATTTGCGGCAAACAAGGCAATTATGGGCTGCGATGTGCTTTTTTCTATCGGCTCTCGTTTTAATGACAGAATAACAGGTGATCTGGAGGAGTTTGCGCCAGATGCAAAAATCATACATATTGATGTGGATACAGCTTCGATCTCTCGAAATGTAGTTGTGGATGTTCCAATTGTTGCAGATGCAAAAATGGCACTGGAAAAGCTGATCGAGTGGTCTGAGCCCGGAGATAATTCCACCTGGATCGCCAAAATATCGACCTGGAATTCGGAAAATCCTCTGGCAATGAGACGTGATAAAGGCATGACTCCTCAAATGATCATGGAGTATATCAACGAGACCTTTGATTCTGGCATACTTGTAACAGATGTAGGTCAGCATCAGATGTGGGCATCCCAGTACCTTGAAATAACCAAACAGAAACAGTTCATAACATCTGGTGGTCTTGGTACCATGGGCTTTGGATTCCCGGCAGCGATTGGAGCAAAGTTCGGTAATCCAAAGAAGCATGTAATCTGTATCACCGGTGATGGTGGATTTCAGATGAATTTGCAGGAAATGGCCACAGCGGTAACGGAAGGAACACCAGTCATTATTTGTCTGCTGAATAATCAGTATCTTGGAATGGTAAGACAGATGCAGCAGCTTTTCTATGGCAAACGATATGAGATCACTTGTCTGAGAAAGCGGGAGACTTGTCCTGCTAACTGTAAAGGTCCAAACCCGGGATGTCCTCCGTACGTACCAGATTTCGTCAAATTCGCCGAAGCATATGGAGCCCACGGAATTCGTGTTTTTGAAGAAAATGAAATACAGTCTGCACTCAACCAGGCCAAAGCATATACTGATGCACCGACCATTATTGAATTTATGATTTCCAGCGATGATATTGTGCTTCCAATGGTAAAAGGCGGAAATCCTATGAGTGAAATGATCTTAAAATAGGAGGAATATAGATGAAGAGCAGATGGATAGCATTGTATGTTGAAAATGAAGTTGGTGTACTGGCTAAGGTCGCCGGGCTTTTTTCAGGCAAGTCATACAACCTGCAGAGCCTGACTGTTGGACCAACTGAAGATGAAACGATCTCACGAATGACAATCGGTGTCCATAGTGATGACACGACGTTCGAACAGATCAAAAAGCAGCTGAATCGCATGGTGGAGGTAATTAAAGTGATCGATCTTACCAATGTGCCAATTCATATGAAAGAAATCATGTTCGCAAAAATCAATAAGTGCGGCTTCAAGGAAAAGGATGAAGTATTTAGAATCGCACAGGTCTTTGATGTGAAAGTTGTTGATATTGGTGAAGATAGTGTATTACTGGAATGCAAGCTGACAGAACGCCGTAACAATGATCTGATCAAGCTGTTAAAGAACAGCTTTCATGCGATAGAGATCGTTCGCGGCGGTGCTGTCGCAGTGGAAAGCATTGCAACATCCTGTCGCTATTAAAATGTGGAATAAGGAACCGGAGGATAGAATGGAAATACGTTTTGAACAAGCAGAACAGCTTAAGAAAAAACCTGATCAAATGAATCTTGGATTTGGAAAGCATATGACGGATCATATGTTCATGATGGATTGGGATATGCAGGAGGGATGGCATGATGCGAGGATCATTCCTTACGGACCACTTTCATTAGAACCCGCTTGTGTGACACTACATTATGCACAGGAGACATTTGAAGGACTGAAAGCATATAGAACCAAAAATGGAAGCATTCAGCTGTTTCGTCCTGAAATGAATGCCAGACGAATGATCAAATCGAACGAGCGTCTCTGTATGCCGGAATTTCCGGAGAATATGTTCGTAGAAGCAGTCAGAGAACTGGTGAAGGTAGAGAGAGACTGGGTACCATCAGAACCGGGAACCTCACTCTATATCAGACCATTTATGTTTGCAACAGAGCATTCACTTGGCGTACATATGGCGAAAAATTATGTATTCATGATCATCTGCTGCCCAGTAGGTGCATACTATCCAGAGGGTATCAATCCGGTGAGAATTCTGGTTGAGGATGAATTTGTAAGAGCTGTAAAGGGTGGTACCGGTTTTGCAAAGTGCGGCGGCAACTATGCATCTTCGATCGCAGGACAGGTCAAAGCAGAGAAGCTGGGCTGTACCCAGGTTTTATGGCTGGACGGCGTCCACCGCAAATATGTGGAAGAAGTCGGCACCATGAATATTCTTTTTAAGATCGATGGAAAGATTTATACTGCTCCAATCAACGGAACCGTACTTCCCGGAGTTACAAGAGACTCCATTCTTCATATATTAAAGGACTGGGGCTATGAAGTGCTTGAGACGAGTCTTGAAATAGATGACCTTATGAAATCTGGTCATGATGGCAGCCTGGAGGAGGTATTTGGTACAGGAACGGCAGCAGTTATTTCTCCGGTAGGAGAATTTGTCTATAAAGATGACAGCATAACAGTGAATGATTTTTGCATTGGTAAGCTGACACAAAAGCTCTATGATTACCTGACGGGAATTCAGTGGGGCGATGTAGAGGATAAATATGGCTGGACACTGGATATCGATTCCAACTAAAAGATAGGATTGAATCTGTGCACACAACTTAACTGAATAAAAACTAGATTTTACTAGAGAGTAGAAAAGAGAAGGGGATTTTCTATGTTATCGAGCATAAAAACTAAAATCATCATTCCAGTCATATTACTGGGCATCCTTGCAATTTTCGCATCCGTATGGGGTCTGTGGAGTGTTACGAATGTATTTCAGACAAGTGAAAAAATCGTAGCCAAGGATATGCAGAGCATTCAGTCTTTAAATCGAATCAATTCGAACTTTAAAGATCTGGAAAAATTTGCATTTTCACTATCCATGTCAGATACACTTGCTTCGGCAGAGAAAACAATTGCAGAGATCAATGAGACCAAAGAGACACTGGAGACAAATATTGCGGATTACGAGAAGTATGTGATCTCCCAGGAAGAAGTTGAAGCATTTGATTCTTTTCAGGCAGAATATGCAAATTTCTGGGATATCTATCAGAAAATTGTAGCCGCAGTTGAGGATAACAGCAGGGTTACGGCTCGCTCCTATTCAAACTCCATCTTAAAGGATAGTGCAAAGATCCTTGCAAAGGATCTCAATAAGCTGGTGGAACTGAACCAGGCAAAGGTCGATCAGGCGATACTTGCGCAGAACAACGTGTATCGTTCAGCGATCCTTTCCACGATAGCAGTTGTAAGTATAGCGATCGCTGTTATGATCATCATTGTCGTGACCATAACAAAAACAGTTCTTAAGCCAATCGCCAAGACACAGGAGCAGCTTAGTGAGATAGTGACAGACATTACACGCGGCAATGGAGATCTTACCAAACGCGTATCTATTTCAACAAATGATGAAATTGGACAGCTTGCGAGTGGTATCAATCTGTTCCTGGACACACTGCAAAAGCTAATACGCAATGTTGCAAAAAGTGCGCGTGGTCTGGATAAGATCACAGTATCTGTGGTGAATTCAGTAGGGACAGCAAACCTAAATGCCTGTGATATTTCTGTTCTTCTTGAAGAGCTTTCGGCTGCAATGGAGGAAATTTCCGCTTCCGTCATAAGTGTGAGCAAAGATGTAAGTGATATTGGTAATGAAGTGAGTGCGATCTCTGGTGAAGCAGGTTCCATGAATGACTATGCAGGAAAAATGCGGGGGCGTGCAAATCATCTTCGAGAACAGGCAGTTACGAATAAAAATTCGACAGAAGATATGATCCGCAATATTATACAGACATTAAATCAGGCCATAATCAATAGTAAAAGCGTAGAACAGGTCACGAAGCTGACCTCTGAAATATTAAGTATCTCGAGCCAGACAAATCTGCTAGCACTGAATGCATCCATAGAAGCTGCCAGGGCAGGAGAGGCTGGCAAAGGATTCGCAGTGGTGGCGGATGAGATCCGCCAGCTGGCAGATTCGACAAGAGATACAGCAAACAATATCCAGATGATTAATTCTAGTGTTACAAAAGCAGTGAATGAATTGATCGATAACTCACAGAGCATTGTAAACTATATTGATGATACCATAATGCCGGATTATGAGAATTTTGTAGAAACCGGTATGAAGTATAGCGAAGATGCAGAGCATGTAACTACTACAATGACAGACTTCAGCGATAAAGCAATGAGATTAGAGCAGATCATGCAGAATATCGAGCAGGCCATCATGGATATCTCCACGGCAATTGAAGAAAGTGCAGGTGGTGTCACAAATGCAGCAGAGAACACAAATGCACTTGTAAATAATATTGAAACAGTCAAGACTGAAATGGAAAGAAATGCAGAAATGTCCGAGCGAATGAATACAGAAGCAAGCCAGTTCAAGGTTTCCTAACTAGAGCACCGGAGAAAATAAGGAATAAAAGCACCTGGCATGTTCACAGGTGTTTTTTTCATTAGGACAAAATGCTTTGACAAAGCTATTCTGCACATATTAGAAATTTGATCAGGATAAGGAAGAACTATGCAGAAAGAGAAATGGATCTTAATCAATAAAGGAGCTGATTTCGCCGGAATCAGTGAGAAATTCAGTATCGATCCGGTAATTGCACGATTAATTCGAAATAAAGATATCGTAGATGAGAAGGAGATCAACACATTTTTAAATGGAGATCTGGACATGCTCTATTCCCCTCATCTGCTGAAAGATGCGGATAAAGCAGCCGGAATTATTAAAGAAAGTATTAAAAAAGGAGAAAGAATTCATATAATCGGCGATTATGATATTGACGGAATTCAGTCATCCTATATACTATACAGAGGAATTGAAAAGGCAGGCGGGCAAGTATCGGTTGCAATTCCGGATCGAATCATGGATGGATATGGAATCAATGAGAACCTAATTCTGCAGGCGTATGAGCAAAAGATTGATGTCATTGTGACTTGTGACAATGGAATCGCAGCAATTGAAGCGATCGAATATGCGAAGAAGCTGGGGATGAAAGTTATAATCACAGATCATCACGAAATTCCCTTTGTTGAGGAACATGGTATAAAACGCGAATTAAAGAACACAGCAGATGCAGTCATCAATCCAAAACAGGAGAAATGCAGTTATCCTTTTAAAAAAATCTGTGGTGCTACGGTAGCCTGGAAACTGATCCAAGCCTTGTATGATCTTATGGAGATTGACGGTGCAATGGAATATATAGAAAATGCTGCATTTGCTACGATCGGCGATGTTATGGATCTGGTGGATGAAAACAGGATCATTGTCAAATTCGGTCTCAGGAAGATGAGAGAGACAAAAAATTTTGGTCTGCAGTCACTGATCGAACGAAAGCAGATAGATCGTAATGCATTGTCTGTATATCACATTGGATTTGTGCTGGGACCATGTCTTAATGCCAGCGGCAGAATTTCTACAGCGCAGCGTTCCTTAAAACTGCTACTGTCAGAAAATAAAACTGAGGCAGATCAAATTGCTCTGGAACTTGATCTATTAAATGAGGAACGAAAGGAAATGACTGCATTAGGCGTGAAAGAAGCCGAGGATCAAATTCGATCCAATGAACTTTTTACAGATGATATTATGATCATCTATTTGCCGACATTGCATGAGAGTCTGGCTGGAATTATTGCAGGGAGAATCCGAGAGCGTTATCATCATCCGGTGTTCGTATTGACGAATGCGGAGCATGGAATAAAAGGATCCGGAAGATCGATTGAAGAATATTCCATGTTCGAGAAAATGTCAGAGGCCAGACATCTTATGGAAAAGTTCGGTGGACACCCTATGGCAGCCGGTTTGTCCTTATTACATGAAAATCTTCCTAACCTAAAAAAATATCTGAATGAAAATTCAGGATTGGTACCGGAAGACTTTGTTCCTAAAATTAAGATCGATCTGCATCTGCCTCTGTCCTATGTATCAAAGGAACTTATACAGCAGTTCTCTTATCTGGAGCCTTTTGGCAAGGGAAATACGAAACCTGTATTTGCAGATCGTAATATTCGAATCAGAAGTAAGCGAATTATCGGAAAAAACAAAAATGTGCTGCGAATCTCAATTGCGGACAATAATGGATACAGCTATCAGGCGATTTATTTTGGAGAGGTAGAACAGATGAATGCTTATCTGGAGGACAATACCGAAGTATCCATACTGTATTATCCGGAACTCAATGTATATCAGGGCATCGAAAGTATACAGTTCATTTTACTGGGTTGCCAGTAGAGAGCAAAAAAAATGTAGAAGGATCTGAAAGGGAGGAAACATGAAAAAATCAAATGGAAAAAGATTACTGGTAGGTCTGCTTGCAGCAACAATGCTGATCCAGACACCATTACAGGCAGCGGCTGAAA
This sequence comes from Lachnospiraceae bacterium, assembly GCA_047974745.1. Classification (GTDB taxonomy): domain Bacteria; phylum Bacillota; class Clostridia; order Lachnospirales; family Lachnospiraceae; genus JBKECO01. The sequence continues at coordinate 21,714 of JBKECO010000031.1, read as the reverse complement.
CAGTGAGTGCAGAAGTGACAGCAGAGGTGACGTCCGAAACTGAAACTGAGGCGTATGCAACAACAGAAAGCGATTCAGGAAGTACAGAAAGCACCGTCAGTACAGAAAGCACCATCAGTACAGAAAGTACAGAGGCTTCGCAAAGTACAGAAAGTACAGAGAGTACAGAATCACAATATGTTCCAACAACAGAAATAAAGGCAGAGATCACTGTCAATGAGGATGCAAATGATGATGGTGTCGTAGTGAAAAAGAACGACAAGCCATTTCTGGCTCTCGGTGAAAATCTGACAGCAGATCAGCAGCAAACAGTTTTATCGCTGATGGGCGTAGATCCAGCCTCCTTGAGTGAATATGATGTTCTATATGTAACGAATGAAGAAGAGCATACGTATCTTGGAACCTATATCGACGCCTCAAAGATCGGAACAAAATCACTGTCTTCTGTTGTGATTGTCGAGAGAAAAGACGGAAATGGACTTAAGATTTCGACAAAAAATATCAACTACTGTACGATTGGAATGTATAAAAATGCTCTGGCTACTGCCGGTATTAATAATGCGGATATCATTGTAGCAGCGCCTTTTCCAATCTCTGGAACAGCAGCGTTAGTTGGAATATTCAAGACTTATAAAGAAATCACAGGCGAAGAGATCCCACAGGAGAATGTAGATGCGGCAATTCAGGAGATCGTCATAACAGGCGCACTGGAAAGCTCTGTAAATGCTTCTCCGGAAGAAATCGAAGGTATGATCGCATACATAAAGGAACAAATAGTTGCTGGTGAACTAACTGATGAGGCAAGCATTCAGCAGGTAATAGAGGAAGCAATGGAAGAGTTCAATGTGAGCCTGACAGAAGAACAGATCAGTGAAATCACTGACCTGATGACGAAAATTGGAGCACTGGATTTAAATGTTGACGATCTTAAGGATGCCGCACAAAGTGTTTATGATAAGATATCTGAACTCACTGGCAATACGAATCTCTGGGATCAGATCGTTGAATTTTTATCAGGACTCTTTGAAAAATTAAAGGGTATGCTGTAATAACAGGTAATCCATAAAATTACGATCGATTTTTCAAGAACCCGAAGAGTCTTTCAAGATGAAAAGGATGCCCCTGGATCTCTCTGACTTTCAGGCGATTTTCTTCGTTGAAGCCAACAAGGATATTGTGATTGGCTTCAGCAAGATAATCTATAATACCATCGATATCGGATTTGATATTTTTTGGACAGCTTATAAAGATCTTCTTAGTCGCAGAGATATTTAAGGAATAAGAAATACTCATATGATACCAAAAAATTTTATGCAGTGTAGAATGCTTATAGATCCATAGAATATCTTTGATGGGAATTAGAGCAGTTCCGTACTTTGATGTTTCAATAAAAAAATTCTCTGTGATGAACATATCCTCCGTGGCAAGCTGGGGAAGTGTCACCAGCTCCTCCTCAGCCTGAGCGAGGAGCTGTTTTGGCTTCCCAAATGGTGACAGCCGTCTGACCGGTGGCGAAAGATGCGGAAACAGGATATAGACCATACTGCACACTATGGATAAAAGTGCGACCAGTGAAGTAATAGCAGCAAATAAAAACAGAATTAGTCCAGCAAAAAAATGATAATCAGGTTCACTCAGATAATACAGGCTAGATCTTGAAGTGACACCCGCCAGCGTCCAGCCAAGATCTGCGGCAAGATTTTTATAAAGATCTGTGAGTACAGTGGAACGAGGCATGATTTTAGCGAATACAGTGACCTGATCGATGGATGGAAGCCCCTGTTCACTCGTTGCAGGTGATAAAAGGACCAAGGAAAAAGCATTGTCAGAATTCAGATAATAATAGTAGTAGCCAATGGTCTGACCGAACTGATTTCTCGTATAACCGGTAAACTGCAGGTCATTAAGTTGGGTGTGTACATAGACTTCGCTTTCCTGATAGAGACGGTCTAAGGTATCTTCCGGATTTACAGAATAAGGACTTGCGACTGCAAGAATTGGAACGAACTGCAACAGGATGAAAATCAGCAGCAGATAGATGATCGGTGTAATAAGACGTTTTTTATAAATATCTTTTAAATGTTTACTGATATAGTGTTCATAATTTTCAGCCATGATTCCTCCTGAATCTTAAATATAAGCCTAAGTATACTGGTTTAACAGGTAATAATCAAGCTTGCTTTTAAAAGCGAATCTTGTTAGTATTACATAGATAACTACTAATTTTTTAGTGGAAGTCTGGGAGGAAACATGGAAGAGTATACAGGATTTGCGGAGGTCTATGACCTATTCATGGACGATGTCCCATATGAAAAATGGCACCGTCATCTACATTCCATTCTGAATTCACATGCAATTTCAGAGGGTCTCATACTAGATCTTGGATGTGGCACGGGGAAGATGACGAGACTGTTATCGGAGGATGGATATGACATGATCGGGCTCGATCTGTCAGAAGAGATGCTTGCAATCGCTCAGAAGAAAGAACAGGAAAGACAGGACAGCATTCTATATCTGAATCAGGATATGCGAGAATTTGAACTGTATGGAACGGTAAAAGCAATTGTCAGCATTTGTGATTCCATTAACTATATTACAGATGAGAAGGACCTTTTACATGTATTTGAACTGGTCAACAATTATCTTGATCCGGGAGGTCTGTTTATTTTTGACTTCAATACGATCTATAAATATGAAGAGATACTGGGGGATCAGACGATCTGTGAAAACAGAGAAGAAGGAAGTTTTATCTGGGATAATTATTATAACAGTGAAACGATGATCAATATGTATGATATGACATTTTATATAAAAGATGAAGATGGCAGATACAGCCGATATGATGAGATGCATTTTCAAAAAGCGTATAGAATCGAAACATTAAGAAGGTTCATCGAAGAGGCTGGACTTGAATTTCTTTCACTTTGCGATGAGGAAGGGAACGTGACACCACCCTTCGATGCAGAACGAGTCTATGTAATCGCCCGTGAAAAGCAAAAGACAATGCAGTTGAACATAGTGTAAAAGAAATAAAGGAAAGACCAGAGGAATTCGAATGAAAGATTATATGATACGTGCAACTGCTGCAGAGCAGCAGATTCGGGCATTTGCGGTCACATCCAGAGATCTTGTGGAAGAGGCTCGTGCTCGTCATAATACCAGTCCAGTCGTAACAGCCGGACTGGGAAGACTCATGTCAGCAGCAGTGATGATGGGTTCTATGATGAAGGGTGAGGATGATATTCTTACACTTCAGATTCTAGGAGATGGACCAGTCCGCACACTTGTCGTGACAGCAGATGCGAAGGGGAACGTGAAGGGCTATGCTCAAGTCCCAGACGTGATGCTTCCCCCAAATGATAAGGGAAAACTAGATGTAGGAGGTTCCATTGGAGGCGGCATACTTAATGTAATCAAGGATATGGGCTTAAAAGAGCCATACATTGGGCAAATCGAGCTACAGACCGGAGAGATAGCAGAGGATTTGACATACTATTTTGCCACCTCAGAGCAGGTGCCTTCCGCTGTAGGACTGGGTGTATTGATGAATAAGGACAATACCGTCAGACAGGCAGGGGGATTTATCATTCAACTGATGCCAAATGCATCGGATGAGACCATTGAACTTCTGGAAACAAAATTAAAGGATCTGAAATCTGTAACAGAAATGATGGAGCAGGGATTGAATCCGGAGGGAATCCTAAAGCAGATACTGGGTGAAATGGGAGTCGTTTTCACAGATCGAATGGAAGTATCTTTTTACTGCAACTGCTCAAAAGAACGAGTGAAAAAGGCACTTACAAGTATCAGCAAAGAGGAGCTGGATAGCATGATCGCAGAGGGTGAGCCCATAGAAATCAACTGTCATTTTTGCAATACGAACTATACATTCAGCACAGAAGAGTTGAAGGAGATACACGGGTGAAGCAGGGATTTATAAAAGTAGCAGCCGTCACACCAAAGGTGAAAGTCGCTGATGTGACCTATAATGTGAAGCAAATATGCAATGAGATCACTACATGTGCAAATGAAGGTGTAAAAATCATGGTATTCCCCGAACTCTGCCTTACTGGGTATACATGTGGAGATCTTTTCCTTCAGGATCTTCTTCTGGAACAGGCACTTCTTGGACTGAAGTCTATCATCGATTTCTCGAAAACTATAGATGGTATTATTTTTGTCGGACTGCCTTTTTCATTTCGTGGAAAGCTCTACAACACAGCTGCTGCAGTCTCTGCTGGAAGATTATTAGGTCTGATTCCCAAAAAGTTCCTGCCTAATTACAACGAATTCTATGAGGTGCGCTATTTCGAATCAGGACAAGGGGAAGCAATATCCCTTCGTCTGTTCGAAGATACTGACACATGGTTTGGGACGAACTTACTTTTTCAGGAGTCAAAGATACCGGAGCTCATTCTTGCAGCAGAGATCTGTGAGGATCTTTGGACTCCGGAACCACCGAGTATTTCGCATGCCCTGCATGGAGCCACAGTTATTGTGAACTTGTCAGCAAGCGACGAAACCACAGGAAAGAATATTTATAGAAGAGAGCTAGTCAACGGACAATCAGCAAGATTGCTCTGTGGCTATGTGTATGCAAGTGCAGGGGATGGAGAATCAACACAGGACGTTGTCTATTCCGGACACAATCTAATCTGTGAGAATGGTCGAATTTTAAAAGAATCCGAAAGATTTATCAATCAGGCAATAATTACGGAGCTGGATATCAAAAAAATCGCAGAAGAACGCCGCAGGATGTCAACATTTCATATACATTCGAATAGTTACCGGCAGATCGAATTCTCTTTGCAGTGTGAGGAAACTCTGCTTACTCGTTATATTGACCCGATGCCATTTGTTCCCGGCAGGAAAGAAGACAGAGATAGACGTTGTGATGAAATTCTCATGATTCAGTCCATGGGACTCAAAAAACGTCTGTTACATACGCAATTGCGGTGCGCAGTCATAGGAATCTCCGGAGGACTGGATTCTACTCTGGCTCTTTTAGTCACTGTCAGAGCATTTGAACTGGCAGGACTGGATAAAAAGGGGATCTATGCTGTCACAATGCCAGGATTTGGGACAACAGACAGAACATATCAAAACGCAGTGCGTCTGATTGATTCTCTCGAAGCATCCTTTTTTGAGATTCCGATTGTAGAATCTGTGACTCTTCATTTCCGAGACATTGGACACGATGCATCGATTCAGGATGTGACCTATGAAAATGGGCAGGCGAGAGAAAGAACACAGATCTTAATGGACGTTGCCAATAAGGCGGGGGGACTGGTCATTGGAACAGGAGATATGTCTGAACTTGCACTGGGGTGGGCAACTTATAATGGAGATCATATGTCAATGTATGGTGTAAACGCCTCTGTACCAAAGACGCTGGTACGCCATCTCGTCCGTTATTATGCTGAGACCAGCAATGATGCAAAGCTTGGAGCCGTTTTGATGGATATCCTGGATACTCCTGTGAGTCCCGAATTACTTCCGCCTCAGGATGGAGAGATCATTCAGAAGACGGAGGACATAGTCGGACCCTACGAGCTGCATGACTTTTTCCTATATCACATGTTGCGTGAAGGATGCACACCGAAAAAAGTATTCCGACTGGCTGACATTGCTTTTGCAGATCGATACGATACCGAAACGATTGTAAAATGGCTTGAAAACTTTTACCGCCGATTCTTCTCCCAGCAATTCAAACGTTCCTGTCTTCCGGATGGACCAAAGGTTGGTACGATCGCAGTATCACCAAGGGGAGATCTTCGAATGCCATCAGATGCCAGTGCTGCGATCTGGATGAAAGAAATCGACAATCTGAAGCTGCAGTATGACGTACAAAAGCAATAAAAAAATGGAGCTTACAGCAATTCTTTGAAATTACAAGAATTGGAGGTAAGCTCCTTGCTCTTTTATTGGATCAGGTATTCTGGTAGCATTTCTTGGTGATGATCGCAGGTTCTCTAACTTCGCTTTTTGCATAGGTGAACATATACATGAAGGCAGCCATAACAAATGCAGTAATGACATCGAACACAGAATGCTGCTTTAAAAATACAGTAGACATTATAATCAGAGAACTCATAACTGTTGCACCAATTCGAATCCTAAAATTATTTGTGAACTGCGGGGATTTCCATACAGCAAGCCAGACACCGATCGAATTATATACATGGATGCTTGGAAACAGATTAGTTGGTGTGTCGATCCTATATAAGGAGCGTACCATTCTGATAAAAATATTGTTGTCTGTGAAAATGACTGGTCTTAAATAGGCACCATTTGGATAGATGGTTGAAATCAGTAAAAAAACAGTCATTCCGGTAAAAAGGAATATGCACAGTCTAAGGTAATCAACCCTGTTCGTGAACATGAAATAAAGAACAGTTCCGGCAACATAGGGGAACCATGCCAGATAGGGAATGATGAAATATTCACAAAAGGGGATCAAATCATCCACAGCCATATGAATCACATGAAAATGTGTTGTCACGCTTCGTTCGAGAAGGCTGAACCATGGAAAATATAGCAGCATATACATAAGCAGCAGAGCGTGTTTGTATTCTTGGAAAAAGATGGTACAAGACGTAAAAAAGGTCTTTTTTTTATAAAATAACTGTTTCAAAGGGATCACCGACTTTCGTAATCTGAGTTTTTTCTGATTATAACACAACAATTTTAGAACGACAACACTTTAACTGGAATAAGTCGGGGCACACTCGGAATCCAAAATTCAGCTCAGCAATAAAAACGAATGTTGATTCTTGCTTAAAAATTAGTTGTCCGAAGTTCGCGAAGCATGTTAAAATAAATCTTAACAGTAAAAATGGAAAGAGGGAGACGTTTTTATTTGCAGAACTTGAAACGTTAACGGTAAGATTCATAGGAGTAAAGGAATGACAATACGTCAGACTAGAAAAAGAAAAAGGAGGAGACAGCGCAATTTCACAGTTGTGGGATTCCTCCTGCTGGCAATATACCTGTCAGGTGTGATATATTTTGCCAGTCATTTTCAATTTAAGACAACAATGAATGGTTTGAACATATCAGGAAAATCGGTTCAGTCCGTGGAGGACATGATCACAGATGAAGTAAATGGATATGAACTGTCACTCGTGATGATTGATGGAACCAGTGAAACGATCAAAGGTTCCTATATACTGCTGGAACCTGAGTTCAATAATACAATAAAGACGCTGAGAAAATCGCAGAACCCATTCTTTTGGCCAGGAAGTATCTTTGAGTGGACAAGATTCAGTGAAAAAACGATGGTGGTATTTGACGAGGATGCTTTAAATCAGGAGCTCTCACGTCTTACAGCAATGCGACAGGCAAATCAGGCAGCACCGATGGATGCATACATATCAGACTATTTAGATGGTGGATTTGAAATTATACCGGAGGATCCGGGATCTACGATCAAAGTCCAAACACTGCAAAGAGGAGTCAGTGAAGCAGTTTCCAATCTGGAAAGTTCATTTTCTCTCGTAGATAGTGATTGCTATCAGAAACCTGAAGTCACAGCCGAATCAAATGAGCTGATCACATTGACAGAGAATATGAATCGTTATGTTAATGCGTCGATTACATATTCCGTTGGAGATGAGACAAAGATACTTGATGGAACTACAATACAGGAGTGGCTGGTCGTGGATGGAACCAGTGTCGAACTGAATACCGAATTGGTCGCAGAGTATGTAACAGAGCTAGCCAAGGAATTCAATACCGCCTTTCGAAAGCGGACCCTGAAAACCTCTTATGGATCTACCGTTAATATTGTAGGCGGGGATTATGGGTGGAAGGTGGATAAAGAGGGCGAACAGGCGCAGATTCTTCTGGATCTGGAAAACGGAGAAAAAGTGGAAAGAGATCTGGTCTATGCAACGACAGCCGGCAGCCGAGGAGAGAATGATTACGGTGATACATATGTAGAGATCAATCTGACAGCGCAGCATATTTTCTTTTATAAAGATGGAAATCTGATTGTTGAATCGGATTTTGTGTCGGGAAATACAACAAAGGACTATGGAACTCCGCCAGGTGCCTATATGATTACCTATAAAGAACGAGATGCAACATTAAATGGAGAAGATTATTCTACCCCGGTCAGCTACTGGATGCCTTTTAATCTGAACATTGGCCTCCATGACGCCACCTGGAGAACGACCTTTGGTGGAACCATCTATAAAACAGGCGGTTCTCATGGATGTGTCAATCTTCCACCCGCTGTGGCAGCAAAAATTTATGAGAATATAGAGCAAGGCGATCCGGTCCTTCTTTATACGCTGGATGGAACCCAGAAGGGGCCAACGGAAGCACAGCTTGCATCGGAAGTGGTGAATAGTATCAATGCGATTGGTGAAATCACATTAGAAAGCGGTGCTTATCTTGCCTCGGTGCGGGCGCAATATAATTCCCTGCTTCCCGATGGAAGGGCACTAGTCACCAACTATGATACCCTGGTTGCAGCAGAGGCACAATTTACAGCAATGCAGACAGCTGCAGTGCCTGTGGAAGCGGTGCCTGCACAATAGATTCCGAGCGAGATTTTGTTGCTAAAATATAGTAAAAATGTTGCATGCAAATGGCACGTCATTGTAATTTTATGAGGTGCCATTTATAATTAATGCATGAAAAACGAACAGATGGAAAGGAAATCTGAAATGGAAAAAAACATATGGAACAGATTTATACAGCTTTTTGGAGCGGGTGGAGATATCCGGATCTATTTTGCACCAGGCAGAGTGAACCTGATCGGAGAACATACGGATTACAATGGCGGACACGTATTTCCAAGTGCATTGACGATCGGAACCTATGCAGTAGTACGTAAAAGAGAGGATGATAAGCTTCTTTTCTATTCCATGAATTTTGAGGAAAAAGGCATAATCGAATCCTCACTGCAGGATCTTAAGCCAGAGAAAGAGGCAGACTGGACGAATTATCCTAAGGGTGTCATCTGGGCATTTCAGGAAAAAGACAAAAAGATAACAAATGGATTCGAGATGCTGTTATATGGAAATATTCCAAATGGCTCAGGTCTTTCATCATCTGCTTCCGTGGAAGTCCTAACAGGCTATATCCTAAAGGATCTTTTTGGTCTTGAAGTCACGAATCAGGAAATTGCATTGATCGGACAATATGCGGAGAATAACTTCAACGGTGTCAACTGTGGAATCATGGATCAATTTGCGATCGCAATGGGTAAAAAGGAGCATGCAATATTTCTGGATACTGCAACCTTAGAATACAGCTATGCACCACTCAGGCTCAAGGATGCAAAGATCGTGATTGCCAGCAGTAACAAAAGGCGGGGACTGGGTGATTCTAAATACAACGAAAGACGTCTGGAATGCGAAAGTGCCCTGGCTCAAATCGGAGAAGTGGTAGGAATCAATGCACTTGGGGATCTCACAGAAGAACAGTTCCAGCAGTTCAAATCGGCCATTAAAGATGAGGTCTGTGCAAAAAGAGCAAAGCATGCTGTCTATGAAAATCAAAGGACGATAAAAGCTGTCAATGCACTTGCACAGGGGAATATCGAAGAATTCGGACGGTTGATGAATGCCTCCCACGTTTCTTTGCGAGATGATTATGAGGTGACAGGATTTGAACTGGATACTTTGGTAGAGGAAGCCTGGAAGATCGATGGAGTGATAGGTTCTCGAATGACAGGAGCTGGATTTGGAGGCTGTACTGTGAGTATTGTAAAAAACGAGGATATAGATCATTTCATCAAAACGGTGGGAGAAGCTTATAAGGAAAAAGTAGGATATGAGGCTGATTTTTATGTAGTTGAAATTGGAGATGGGCCGCGAAGGCTAAAAGAGGAGGAGCTGCAATAATGGAGAAAGAACTCATCCGTCTGATCGAATATGGAATGACGACTGGACTAATAAAAGAGGAAGACAGAGTTTTCATGCTGAACAGCTACTTGGAATTATTTGGTCTTGATGAGTTGAGCGAGGAAGCAATGGAGACATTTTACAGCAGAGAATATGCATTTTCTGATCGAGATGTGGCTTGCTTGGAATTGGAATCTACTCTGAATACACTGACGGATTACGCTTTTGCACAGGGGCAATTAGAAGCGGATAGCATCGTATATCGGGATCTCTTCGATACAAAGCTCATGTCTGTAATGGTTCAACGGCCATCTGAGGTAATCAGACGTTTCTTTGACCTTTATCAAAAATCTCCAGAACTTGCAACTGAGGATTTCTACAGATTTAGCTGCGACACGGATTATATTAGAAGATATCGTATCAAAAAAGACCAGAAATGGAAAACAGAAACAAAATTTGGGACATTAGATATTACGATCAATCTTTCGAAACCAGAGAAGGATCCCAGAGCCATTGCAGCTGCAAAGAATGAAAAGCAGTCAGGCTATCCGAAGTGTCTTCTCTGCCGTGAAAATGAAGGATACGCAGGACGAATCAATCATCCCGCCAGACAAAACCACAGAATCATTCCGGTGAAGATCAATGGCAGTGAATGGTTCCTTCAGTATTCCCCATATGTTTATTATAACGAACATTGTATCGTATTTCATTCGAAGCATATACCTATGAAGATCGAGCGGGCAACATTTGGAAAGCTATTGGATTTCGTGGAACAATTCCCACACTATTTTGTAGGGTCAAATGCAGATCTGCCGATCGTTGGCGGCTCCATATTGAGCCATGATCACTTTCAAGGTGGAAATTATGAATTTGCCATGGCAAAAGCAGACATAGAACAAGAGGCAGCATTCCCAGGCTATCCAAATGTGAAAGCAGGAATCGTGAAATGGCCAATGTCTGTCATTCGGCTAAATTCAGAGAATAAAGCTGAGCTGATCGAGCTTGCAGACGAGATTTTAAGTAAATGGCGCAGCTATTCCGATGAGGATGCATTTATTTTTGCGCAGACAGAGGGAGAACCCCATAATACGATCACACCGATTGCAAGAATGCGGGAGGGGCGTTTTGAACTGGATCTGGTGCTTCGCAATAACATCACAACAAAAGAGCATCCCCTTGGAGTATATCATCCCCATGAAAATCTCCATCATATAAAAAAGGAAAATATTGGCTTGATCGAAGTTATGGGGCTGGCTGTTCTGCCGTCTCGGCTGAAATCTGAAATGGCAGCACTAAAAGCAGCCATTCTTGAGCAAAAGGACGTGAAAACAATTCCTGAGCTCTTTTCGCATGCCGCCTGGAGCGAGGAGATCCTAAGTAAGTACGATGTTATAAATCATGCAAATATTGATGAGATATTTGAGACTGAGATTGGTCTGGTATTTGAGCAAGTGCTGATCGATGCAGGTGTCTTTGCATGTACAGAGACTGGAAGAAATGCATTTTATCGATTCTTGAATTTTTGTCGGTAATATAGTAAAGTAATAGGAACGAAAAAAGGCACTTGATACAAGGGCATCATGAAGTAAATGACTCAGAAAGAAGGTAGAATATGCTTTCAAAGAAAATACAGGAGGCTCTGGCCGGCAGCTCAGCGATCCGCGCAATGTTCATAGAAGGGAAAGAGCTGTCTGCAAAATACGGAGCAGAGAATGTTTTTGATTTTAGTCTTGGGAATCCCGCCTCACCTGCACCCGATTCTGTAAGAGAAGTGATTAAAACACTGGCAGATCAAATGAGCCCTTTGGAACTGCATGGTTATATGGATAACTCGGGTTTTCTGGATGTTCGTGAGACGATCGCTTTTGATTTGAATCAACGATTTTTGACTTCCTTTGCCGGCAGCCAGATCGTGATGACAGTCGGTGCAGCAGGCGGATTGAACATTCTATTCAAGACACTCCTAGATCCAGGCGATGAGGTGGTAGTGTTTGCGCCTTTTTTTGCGGAATATAGGAATTATACCAATAATTTTGATGCCATCCTTGTGACTGTAGAGCCCGACCGAACTGACTTTCAGCCGAATCTGGCTGCTTTTTCAGATGCTGTTACAGCAAAAACCAAAATTGTACTGGTCAATACCCCGAACAATCCGACTGGAGTTATTTATTCAGATGAAACACTGGCTGGTATTGGGGAAATACTTCGTGAGAAAGAGAAGGAATATGGAACAACGATCTATCTTGTATCGGATGAACCTTACCGGGAATTGATCTATGATGGAGAAACAGAGAAATTCCTGACAAAATTCTATCAGAATACGATAGTTGGTTACTCGTTCAGTAAATCCTTATCTCTTCCGGGAGAACGAATCGGATATCTGGCAGTGCCTGAAGAATGCGAGGATGCAGATGAGATTCTTCAGGGACTGAATATTGCGAATCGTATTCTGGGATTTGTCAATGCGCCTTCATTAATACAAAAATCTGTTGCTATGTGCATTCAGGAAAAAACAGATCTGTCATTCTATGACAAGAACAGAATTACCCTTTATGAAGGACTCACGAGGCTGGGATTTGAATGTATAAGACCAAAGGGCGCTTTTTACCTATGGATGAAATCACCGATAGAGAATGAAAAAGAGTTCATAGCTGCAGCAAAAAAATACAATATCATAATGGTCAGTGGAGCAGCCTTTGGCTGCGGAGGATATGTCCGACTTTCCTATTGTATTCCACATATACAGATCCTTCGCTCGCTTAAGATGTTCGAACAGCTGGCAAAAGACTTTAGTACAGACATTTGACAGACCGATAAAACAGCGAATTATTACAATACGCTGATGAGAAAGTGGTGAAAATCATTGTATAGTTGGGAACACAACATAAAAAAGGTAACTCCCTACACTCCAGGGGAGCAGCCGAAGAAACATAATATTATAAAGCTGAATACGAATGAGAATCCATACCCTCCGTCACCGGCAGCTGTCAAAGCAATTCAGGAAATGAACACGGATCTTCTAAGAAGATATCCGGATCCTGCTGCTTCGCTTCTTGTGGATGCGATTGCGTCAGAGTATGGACTGAACAAAGAGCAGGTCTTTGTGGGTGTAGGTTCTGATGAAGCTCTTGCTTTTGCGTTTTTAACATGCTTTCATTCTAAGGAACCAATTCTATTTCCGGATATCACATATTCCTTTTATGATGTCTGGGCACAGCTTTACGATATTCCATTTGAAACGATTCCCCTGAACGAGGAATTTGATATTCTTCCGCAGGATTATAATAGAAGGAACGGCGGCATTATTTTTCCAAATCCAAATGCACCTACGGGAAAGCATATGGATCTTTCTGCTATTGAAGCTATCATCGAGAAAAATCGTGATGTGATAGTAATTGTGGATGAGGCATATATCGATTTTGGCGGAACGAGTGCATTGCCATTACTGGAAAAATATGATAATCTTCTGATTGCACAGACTTTTTCAAAGTCCAGATCTCTTGCTGGAATGCGAATTGGGTATTTAATGGGCAATGAACAACTGATTCGATATATCTTAGATGTGAAGTACTCATTTAATTCCTATACGATGAATCAGACTGCTATTGTGGCGGGAGCTGCTGCAGCTGCAGATCAGGAATATTTTCATAAGATCTGCCAAAAAATCATTGATACACGGGAGTGGTCCCAGGAACAGTTTCAAAGATTAGGATTCGAATTTTGGGATTCCAAGAGTAATTTTGTGTTTGTGACACATCCTAAGAAGAATGCTTTCTCAATTTTTGAACAATTGAAAGAAGCAGGAATCTATGTGAGACACTTCAAAAGACCTGAGAAGATCAGTAATTATCTGCGCATTACCATTGGCACTCAAAGTGAGATGGAAGAGCTGTTTGCAACATTAGAACGAATACTAGAAAAATAGAATGGATTGGAGTTATGTATGCTGAAGAACTATTTGATCATTTTCTTTGTTTCCATGGTACCACTGATAGAATTGCGTGGTGCGATCCCGATTGCACAGACAATGGGATTGCCTTTTTTACCCTCTTATATTGTCTGTATCGTAGGAAACATGCTGCCTGTACCCATTATTTATCTTTTTGCCAGAAAGGTACTTGAGTGGGGTGCGGATAAACCTATTATAGGTAAATTCTTTACTTTTTGCCTTGTCAAAGGGGAAAAAGGAGGGAAAAAGCTACAGGAGAAGGCTGGAAAAGGACTATTCCTGGCGCTACTTTTATTTGTTGGGATACCGATCCCGGGAACAGGTGCATGGACCGGTACACTGGCAGCCAGTCTGTTAGATATGGATTTCAAATCCAGTGTAATCGCAGTCATGCTCGGAGTCTTGCTCGCAGGTATTATTATGGGACTTTTAAGTGCTGGAGCCCTGGGAGTTCTGACAACTATATTTGGCTAAACGAAAAGGACTGATTAGTCAGTCCTTTTGTATTTCTTTCGTGCAACGAGATACCCAAAGCAATAGCCCAGTATCCCAACACCGATCGCAGTCTGAATGCTAAAGAACAGCGACTCAACTTCGCCCGGGAGTTCCCTTCCCAGCATTTTTTCAAAAACCGGTTCGAACCAGGGTTGGTAATCAGAATTGATTTCTTGGATTACCTGACTGCCTGCATCATCAGTTCCGCTGAACTCGGCATCTCGAAGTACGAGTAGAGGTATAAAAATGAGGGCGACGATACAAAGTAATAGAATAATAACAATTTTCTTATTTTTCGACATGGCGTGTATCCTCCGTTATGATTCCAAGATCTCTGAGTTCAGGTGCTGCGTATGTCTGTAGTCCCATAAATATCAGAACGGTCAGGATTCCTTCCATAATGGCCAGTGGAATCTGGGTAGGTGCAAAAACTGCCAGAAATTTAACAAGGCTGACAGAGAGACCACCTGTTGAATCAGGGTATGCCAGCGCCAGCTGAATACTAGTGATACAATACGTCATAAAATCACCAAGCATTGCGGCAAAGAAAATCGTGACGAGACGATTCCATTTCAGTTTCATACCAAGTCTGTAGATGAGAAAAGCGATGATAGGACCAGCGATTGCCATACTAAAGGTATTCGCGCCCAGAGTAGTAAGTCCTCCATGAGCCAGAAGCAGTGCCTGAAAGATCAGGACAATAATACCAAGAATACTCGTGCTTGTCACACCGAAGAGGATGGCCGAGAGACCAGTGCCTGTCATGTGGGAGCAGCTGCCGGTCACAGATGGGATCTTCAATGAGGAGATTACAAAAATAAAGGCTCCCGACATAGCATATAAGATTAGTGTTCTTCTCTTTTTTCTTACATTTCGTCGAATATTAATATATCCGGCGGTCAGGAACGGAAGACAGATCAATCCCCAGAGAATGCAAAATGCCAGGGGAAGATAACCTTCCATTATGTGCATTGCGGAGACATTTTGTGTGCTGCCAAATACGGCAGCGATTGTGATGGAAAGTAAAAAAACAATTCTTTCCGGTTTGTTCCAATTTTTCATATACCCTCCTTGATGTCACAGATCTCAAAAAGAAAACTGTGACAATAATAGTATTGTCACAGCCGTATTCGTGTGATTTTACTGCTATAGAGCTTTACCCTATAGACAGACGTCTCTTGTAGGTCTTCTGACTCACGTATTTGAGATGGAAAACTACTGTTGGATTCCAGGCTCACACTTTATTCCTGCCTTCTCAGGTCACCCCAATGACTGGCTTTCACCAATGGAAAAAAGTTCAACGTATACAGCGGCGGTACCGTTCAGGATTCTCACCTGATTCCCTTGTCCATTCATACTACCAAACATAGCATGACCACAAAAGCTTAATTTTGTCTAATTATATGTGATATAAAAATCTGTGTCAACAGAAATGTTTGAACAAGTGTTGAACACAGAAATCTTTGATCAAGTATAGAATAAAATACCTTGGTACCTGAAAACAGAATATTTACTTTCATGCTTTAATATGTTAAAATTTTTTTATAAGCATGACTGAAGTGAAGGAGAAGCTATGAGTAAAAAAATTCGGACAGATGAAGTAAATGGTCTTTTTGATGCAATTCTTTGTCTGAAAGACAGGGAGGACTGTTATACATTTTTTGAAGATGTGTGTACAGTAAATGAGCTACTCTCATTGTCTCAGAGATATGAGGTCGCACACATGCTGCGACAGCATAAGACATATCTGGATATTGCAGAGAAAACGGGGGCATCTACAGCAACGATCAGCAGAGTGAATCGGTCTTTGAATTACGGTAATGATGGTTATGATATGGTATTCGAAAGACTCGGGATGGTACAGGTCAAAAAGGACGAGAATTAAGTTGTCAGCCTGACAGGATTTATGCAAATCAGATGAAATGTAATGCAGACGATCTTGTCTTTATATCATCCTTTTAAAAAAGCGGTTCCTAGGAATCGCTTTTTTTGTTTTGAGTAGCGGAATTAGAGCTTTTCCTTTGAGTTCCTGAGCCGGAACTTTTCTTTTGGGTTCCAGGATTAGAACTTTTCCTCTGTCCCTCAGAGCCGGAACTTTTCGCTTTGGCTGTGGGAGCAGGGGTCGACAAATAGTCATCGATCATACCTTCAATCACCATCTTCTTGATATAGACATCAAAGCTGAGCATACAGATAAAGGCAAAGTTATTCAACATAACGGCTTCGTCAGGTGGTAGGTCAGGAAAGGTCTTGAGACTGGTCCGGTACTTTTTTGCCAGATCTTTTAGTACAGTCTGCACTTCAGAGTGTTCGAGACTAAATACCTCATCATAAATATCAGACAGATTCAATTCGCTTTCTTTATTCCCGAAATATTTATCCGTAATCGGATTCAATATACTTTGAATGTCACTTATACTGAGTATATTTTTAAAATAGTATATAAAAATCAGCGTGAGTATGTGCTCCTTTGAGTATTTCTTCTTGTTAGGAGGAGGAAGCAGATTGTTCTTGGCATAGTTATTAATCATTGTCTTAGTCAATATCTTATCCGAATCATGACGTTTTGTAGAATCGAGTTCAGAGTCCATAAAAGTCGTGACCTGATCCATATATAAATCAATATTGGGGAGAGCGTCGGGTCTTACATAGTCGATCGTCTGTAGTTTTTCAAGAATTTCTTTCAGAAAATCATGGATATCATTGGACATGTTCATTCACCTCAGGTCATATTATATAGTATTGAATACTAGATGACAAGTAATTTTGATATGAAAGGCACCAACGGCGTGAATCACAGAGTATAATGTAGAAAAAATAGAACATAGTTTCGAAATGGATTGCACAGAAGTGCTGGAAATTATATAATAGATGGAGATAGCACTGCAAGGAGAATCTGAAATGAGCATAAATGATACTTTAAATCCACAACAAAAAGAAGCTGTACTTCATGCAGAAGGACCACTTTTGATATTGGCCGGTGCCGGCTCCGGGAAAACAAGAGTGCTGACACACAGAACAGCATATCTAATTGAGGAATGTGGAATCAATCCATATAACATACTGGCGATTACTTTTACAAATAAGGCAGCTGGTGAGATGAGAGAGCGAATCGATGCGATGGTAGGATTTGGATCCGAAAGCATCTGGGTCTCGACGTTTCATTCGACATGTGTCAGAATACTCCGACGATTTGCAGATAGACTTGGCTACGGAACGAATTTTTCCATATATGACAGTGATGATCAGAAAGCTGTGATGAAGGATCTATGCAAACGACTTGCAATAGATACGAAAATATATAAAGAGTCAGCGCTCCTTCATGCTGTTTCTTCTTTCAAAAATGAACTGATCTCACCTGAGACTGCGCTGATGCAGAGTTCCTTTGAATATGGCAAGAAACGGCAGGCTGAGGTATATCGGGAATATCAGTTGGCATTAAAGAGAAACAATGCAATGGATTTTGATGATCTGATTGTGCAGACAGTCGAACTTTTTAAAATCGACAAAGAAGTACTGGATTACTATCAGGAAAAATTCAAATATATCATGGTAGATGAGTATCAGGATACCAATACAGCTCAGTTCGAGCTTGTTCGCCTTCTGGCATCGAAATATCAAAATCTTTGCGTGGTCGGTGATGACGACCAATCGATCTACAAATTTCGAGGAGCAAATATTTATAATATCTTAAACTTTGAAAAGCATTTTCCTGATGCAAAGGTCATAAAATTAGAGCAGAATTATCGTTCTTCGCAAAATATTCTGGATGCTGCAAATCATGTAATTGCAAATAATAAAGGGCGTAAGGCAAAATCACTTTGGACCTCGAATGATTCAGGGGAGAAGATACATCTGAAGCAATTTTCGAATGGTTTTGATGAAGCAGATTTTATCGCTGGTGATATATTAAAGAAGCGTAATGATGGATACTCTTTTAAAGACAATGCCATTTTATATCGTACAAATGCTCAATCCCGTTTGTTTGAAGAACGATTTGTCGCATCCAATATACCATATAAGATCGTTGGTGGAATCAACTTCTATTCAAGAAGAGAAATCAAAGATATCATGGCATATTTAAAAACAATTGATAATGCCCTCGATGAAATTGCGGTAAGAAGAATTATCAATGTTCCCAAACGAGGGATCGGCGCCACTACTCTGACGAAAGTATCTGATTACGCCATCACACAGGAACTCAGTTTTTTCAATGCACTGAAACTGGCAGGTGAGATTCCTTCACTTGGGAAAGCTGCAGTCAAAATCAAGCCATTTGTCTTATTTATTCAGGCAATGAGAAGTAAGCTGACTCTGATCAGCCTGACAGAACTGGTAGAAGAGATACTGGACACAACAGGATATCTAGCCGACCTTGAGGCAGAAGGTACCGAAGAAGCTCAAGATCGAATCAGTAATATAGATGAATTTATCAGTAAAGTCACCGCATACGAGGAGGGTGAAGAGCATCCTACACTGAGTGGATTTCTGGAAGAGGTTGCGCTGGTCGCAGATATAGACAGCCTGGATGAAAATAGTGACTATGTGGTATTGATGACACTGCATAGTGCAAAGGGTCTGGAATTTCCAAATGTCTATCTTGCCGGAATGGAGGATGGGCTATTCCCAAGTTATATGTCAATCATGGCAGACCAGCCAGATGCTGAGATTGAAGAAGAAAGACGACTCGCCTATGTGGGCATTACAAGAGCGCGTGAAAATCTGGTCATCACCTCAGCTCAGATGAGGATGGTGAGAGGTGAAACGAGATTTCACAAATTATCAAGATTCGCCAAGGAGATTCCCGAGCATCTGCTTGCATGTCCTTTGAAAAAAAATCGTTCTGAAATGGAGATGGCAAAGTCCTCCTCCTATCAGCAGGCAAAAGAAGCTTTTCGAGCAAAGCCCACTGCAGCAAAGACATCTGCAGGGACATCACGTAGCTTTGGCAGTGCAGAAAAATCATCTTTGGATTACAGTATCGGCGATACGGTCATGCATATCAAATTTGGTCAGGGTACTGTAAAGGAAATTGTGGATGGGGGTCGTGATTATGAAGTCACAGTAGATTTTCAAATTGCAGGAATAAAAAAGATGTTCGCATCCTTTGCAAAATTAAGAAAAATTTAGAAATAAATATGAAAAACTATATGTTTTTTATTTATGATTGACTAAATCTGTGTTATAATTAGTTTAATTGTATAACAGTTTTAAATCGGAAATAGTGTTGGCATATTAATTATGAACAGAAAAAGGAGTGTATAAAATGAATAAGATGGATGATTTTCTTTCAACAACAGGACTTAGCGACCTACTGAAAAAGAAAGATGAAGTGGTAGTTAAAGTGAAGAAACCTTCGAGAGTTCTGTGGGTATTTGCAGTGATCGGCATTATAGTTGCTGTAGCAGCAGCTGCATATGGAATATATCGTTACTTTACACCTGACTATCTGGATGATTTTGAAGATGATTTTGACGATGAATTCGAAGACGACTTCTTTGACGATGATGACGAAGAGGAAGAGGCTATAAAAGAAACAGAAGAATAAAAATACTTAGTAAAAGATAGAATAGGGTCGCATACTATGCAGACCCTCTTCTTTTGCAAAAAATGATGATGATTTCAATGAAAGTACATAAAATATGTTTCAAGAAAAAAATGTTTTATGATAATAAAAAGGTTTTAAGGTGAGGATATACGCAATGAAAAAGGGACAGATACTGGAAGGAACCGTAGAAAAAGTCTTATTTCCCAATAAAGGCTTAGTTACAGTAGAGGATCGAGATATAATTGTCAAGAATACAATTCCTGGACAAAAAATATCCTTTATGGTGAATAAAATCCGAAAAGGAAAAGCGGAAGCAAGACTTCTTGAGATCCTTCAAAAGTCAGAATCCGAATTGGAAATGCCGGTATGCATACATTTCGGCGAGTGTGGAGGCTGTTCTTATCAGAATCTTAGTTACAAAGAGCAGCTTACATTAAAAGAAACACAGATGAAAGAATTGTTCACTCCGGTACTTGCAAGAGACCAGACATCCTGGAATGATGTTTATGAAGGAATCAAAGAGAGTCCAAGGCAGTTCGAATATCGCAATAAGATGGAGTTTTCTTTTGGGGATACATCAAAAAATGGACCGCTCGCACTTGGAATGCACAAGAGAGGCAGTTTTTACGATATTGTCAATGTTAATAAATGTCAGATTGTTGATAAGGATTTTCGTATCATATTATCCTGCTGCAAAGAATTTTTTGCACGCAGGGAAGTGCCCTTTTACCATCGAATGCAACATGAAGGGTATCTGCGCCACCTCCTTGTAAGGAAAGCTGCAAAAACAGGCGAAATCCTGGTTGTGCTCATCACCTCCTCTCAAATTCCGCATCACATTCGCGAGGAAGTCCTTCTGGAAGACCTGACAGCAAGACTTACGCAGTTGTCCTATCAAGGAAAACTCCAGGGAATCCTTCATACAGTCAATGATAGCCTGGCCGATGTTGTCAAAAATGATGAAACTCATATATTATACGGGCAGGATCATTTCGTCGAACAAGTCCTAGGACTTGAATTTCAAATATCTCCATTTTCATTTTTCCAAACGAATTCTCTCGGGGCAGAGGTGCTATATGAAGCAGCGCGAGACTATATTGGCGATGCGGGCAATGTAGTGTTTGACTTATACAGTGGAACCGGAACCATCGCTCAGATGCTCGCCCCCGTAGCTAGGAAGGTGATCGGTGTTGAAATCGTGCCTGAAGCTGTAGAGGCTGCAATCGAAAATGCAAAGAGAAATAACCTGAATAACTGCGAATTTATTGTTGGTGATGTTCTGAAAGTACTAGATACAATAGAAGTAAAACCTGACTATATTGTCCTAGACCCGCCAAGAGATGGAATCCACCCCAAAGCACTTACAAAGATCATTGAGTACGGAGTTGAAAAAATGGTCTATATTTCCTGCAAACCAACCAGCCTGGCACGGGATCTTGAGGTATTTCAGCAGAGTGGATATCGTGTAGAGAAGATGAAATTAGTAGACATGTTTCCAGGGACTGTGCATGTGGAGACCGTCTGTTGTCTACAAAGGGTGAATATGTAGAAATCCTTGAATTTACGCACTTTGCGAGGGTTTTTAAGTTCACTGGGAAATCGAATTTTGGAAGAAAAAAAGAGATTTCCAATGAGATTAAAGTCTCAGTAGTTATAGAACTGGTATGAGTGGACACAAAAATATATCGTTCATAAATTTGATTATTTCAGTAAAATAAACCATCAACAACTTCATAAGAAAAAGTCCAATGCGAACAAAGTTCGCTATAAGACCGCTTGTTTTCAACATCTTTGATGTGAAAGCAGGCGGTCTTCTTTTTTTGCCAGTTTTCACATGACACCTAGAATAACAGGAGGAATGAGAAGAT